>DATEQG010000091.1:0-84226 GCA_035272765.1 Candidatus Acidiferrum sp. | reverse complement strand
TGTACTTGTCCTGCTTGTCCTGCGCAGGGCTGGACCCGCCGCCCAGGACGGCGAGCACCAGCGCGACCATCGCCGCCACCCCGGATAGAGTTGTCTTCATGGCTCGTTCCTCCGTAGACCTGTTTGGATGTTTGGGATTCGTTGCGATTAAGGGCACGAATCATAGTTCACGCAAACCCTGTGGTCAAGATTTCTGGACAAATGTGCGCATTGGGGGCGGGGGAGTGGGTGGAAAGGCGGGGTTAAACACGTTCGAGGAGGATGGCGATGCCTTGGCCAACGCCGATGCACATGGTGCAGAGGGCGTATTTTCCGCGGGTGCGAAGGAGTTGGTACATCGCGGTGGTGACGAGGCGCGCGCCGCTGGCGCCAAGGGGATGGCCGAGGGCAATCGCGCCGCCGTTGGGATTTACCTGGGGCGCGTCGTCGGGCACGCCGAGTTCGCGGAGAACGGCGAGGGCTTGCGAAGCGAAGGCTTCGTTTAGCTCGATGACTTGCATTTGGCCGATGGTCAGATTCGTTTTGGCAAAAAGTTTGCGCGAGGCGGGAGCGGGTCCCATGCCCATGATGCGCGGCGCAACGCCGGCTGCAGCCGCGGCGACGACGCGGGCTTTGGGAGTTAAGCCGTGGCGCTTGGCGGCAGATTCTGAAGCCAGGAGCACCGCGCAGGAGCCGTCGTTTACACCGGAAGCGTTTCCGGCGGTTACGGTGCCGCCTGGTTTCACGATGCCCGGAAGCTTCGCCAGCGCGGCCAGAGATGTGTCGGCGCGAGGATGTTCATCTGCGCTGAGTAAAATAGCGTCCCCTTTTTTTTGCGGGATGGGGACCGGCACGATTTCCTGCGCGAGAACGCCACCGCGCATCGCGGCCGCGGCGCGCTGCTGGCTTCTGAGGGCGAAGGCATCCTGATCTTCGCGCGAAATGTGGAACTCCTCGGCGACAATCTCCCCGGTCTCGGGCATCGAATCGACACCGTATTTGGCTTTCATGAGGGGATTGATGAAACGCCAGCCAATCGTGGTGTCTTCCATTTTCGCCGCTCGGGAAAAAGCGGCGTCTGCCTTGCCCAGCACGAACGGCGCGCGGGACATGCTCTCCACACCACCGGCGATGATGAGTTCGGCCTCGCCGCTCTTGATTGCGCGTGCGGCAGTAGCTACGGCGTCCATACTGGAGCCGCAGAGGCGATTCACGGTTACGCCGGGAACTTCTTTCGGAAGCCCCGCGAGCAGCAACGCCATGCGGCCGATATTGCGGTTGTCCTCTCCAGCTTGGTTGGCGCAGCCGAAGATGACGTCGTCAAGGGCATTCCAATCTACTTTGTCGTTGCGTTCGATGAGGGCCTTAATGGGGATCGCCGCCAGATCGTCCGTTCGAATCGAAGAGAGCGCCCCGGCGTAACGGCCGATGGGCGTTCGAATGGCGTCGCAAATGTAGGCAGTTTCCATTAAGGTTCTTCAAAGTTCCCGAATCGTTCTATCCTAACAGGAACAATCCGCCTGGCAAAAATCAGGAAGAGAGCGCGGACGGAAGGGGGAGAGAATGAATTTCGCAAGAATCGTGATGATCGCGGTGGTGCTTTGTTCGATGGCTGCGACGGGAACCGAGGCGCAGACCAAGGCGACTGCGGCCGAAGAAGTCACAGCGCTACTGCGCGAGTTCATCGCAGGCGCAGGCAGCGGCGACCGCGCCCTATTCGAAAAGTTTTTTGCCGATGATGTGATTTATACGAGGGCGACGGGAGTAGTCATCACGAAGGCCGACATTATGCAGAGCCTTGGGAAATCGTCGCCGGCGTCAGAAGGAAAGAGCACCTATTCGGCGGAAGATATTACGGTTCACGAGTACGGCGATACCGTGGTTGTGGCGTTCCGGCTAGAAGGGCGCACAGAACACGCTGACGGAAAAGTGGAGCAAGCTCATTACCGAAACACGGGAACATTCCTTCGACGCAATGGCCGCTGGCAGGCTGTTGCGTGGCAGGCGACGAAGATCGGCGAACCCAACAAAGCGCAATCGTGAACGAGACAATTTCTACTCGCTGCTGCATCGCCGGAGGCGGGCCTGCCGGCATGATGTTGGCGTTGCTTCTTGCCCGAATGGGCGTAGATGTTTTCGTACTCGAAAAGCATGCCGATTTCCTGCGAGATTTTCGAGGTGACACGATTCATCCTTCGACGCTCGAGCTTATGCATGAACTCGGCATTCTGGACGAGTTTCTTAAGCGCCCACATGAGGAAGTGCGCGAGCTTGCCGGTCAGTTAGGCAAGGACACCGTCACGATTGCAGATTTTTCCCATTTGCCTACTCACTGCAAGTTCCTCGCCTTGATGCCGCAATGGGATTTCCTCGACTTTATTAAAGAGCAGGCCAGCCGCTATCCCACCTTTCATTTGAAAATGAATGCGGAAGTTACAGATCTCTTGGAAGAGAAAGGCGCTGTTGTGGGGCTGCGCGCAAAAACTCCTGACGGATCCCTGGAAATTCGCGCCCCGCTAAGTGTTGGGGCTGACGGACGCCACTCTGTGGTCCGTCAACGCGCGAACCTTGAGGTTATCGATCTCGGTGCTCCCATGGACGTGATGTGGATGCGGATAAGCAGGCGCCCCAATGATCCGGGTCAAACCCTGGGCCACTTCGACAAAGGAAAGATTCTCGTGATGATCAATCGCGAGAGCTATTGGCAATGTGCTTTCGTCATCCCCAAAGGCGAGGCTGACCGAATCAGACAGAGAGGGTTGCCATCTTTTTGCGAAAACATCGCCGACCTCGCGCCTTTCTTAGGCGATCGAATGGAAGAATTGGCCGACTGGAAGAATGTCAGTCTTCTTACGGTGACCATCGACCGTCTTTCGCAATGGTCGCGGCCTGGACTTCTGTGTATCGGGGATGCGGGTCATGCCATGTCGCCGATTGGAGGCGTCGGAATCAATCTGGCAATTCAGGACGCGGTGGCAACGGCAAATTTGCTTGGCCCAATACTGCTACGGAAAGTTCCTTCCGAAAGCGATCTTCGTGCAGTCCAGCAGCGAAGGAGTTTTCCAACGTGGGCCACGCAGCGGCTGCAAGTCGCCATACAAAACAATGTAATCCGGAAAGTTCTGGGCAGCTCCCAACCCCTTGTGCTTCCTTGGCCTTTGAAGCTTTTGCGTCGCTGGCCGATTCTGCGGCGAATTCCCGCCCGCCTCGTCGGACTTGGCTTCCGTCCAGAGCACGTGAAGACTCCTGATGTCCGCCCGGCTGTTTAGCTTGATGGCAGGAAACGGAGCTCCTGCGCTCTTCCGAAAAGGCCTGACTTCTTCCATGCTCGACTCGATGCTACAAGTTGTTGCGAGGGGATGCCCTTTGCGCTATCACGCCTCGATACTTCGTTGACACAACTCCGCATCACCCTCATTATCGTTTTACCCCTTCCAAATTTATTGTCCGGTGTGTGCCGATGCGCATTCTTGTCGCTGAAGATGACGCGCCGCTGGCGGAGTTTCTCCATCAACGGTTGCAGCAGGAACAATTCTCCGTCCACATGGTCTCGGACGGAGGGGAAGCCCAGCGTCTGGCTTCCGACCAGCAGTACGATTTTGTGATCCTGGATCTCAATTTGCCTGCTGCGAGCGGCCTCGACGTTCTTCGCAACATTCGCGCGAAAAAACCGGATCTGCCCGTCCTCATGGTCACTGCAGCGAACCTTGCGGAAGATCGAGTGCGCGTTCTCGATGCCGGCGCCGACGATTCTTTGGCCAAGCCGTTCGCCTTTGCGGAGCTCGCCGCGCGCATCCGTGCCGTTCTGCGGCGCGGTAGCAGGCCGGGTCGCGCAGTGCTCAAGGTCGGCGATCTGGAAATCGACCGCGTCGCCCACGCGGTTCAGCGTGGAGGGCAGCCCATCGAACTTAGCCCGAAGGAATTTGCACTTCTCGAATTCCTCATGCGCCATGAGGGTCAGGCGGTTACACGTACGGCGATTGTCGAGCAGGTCTGGAAGCTAAACTTCGATACCATGACCAATGTGGTCGACGTCTACATTAATTACCTCCGCCGGAAGGTGGACTCAGGCCATGAGCGCCCGCTGATCCGTACAATCCGGGGTGTCGGCTACCAGATAGGCGGCAGCGGCACTCCCAATTAGCAACTGCAAAGGTAAGGCAGACCCCACGCCCTTTCCTCGCCACCCAACGAAACGGAAAGGGAATCGCTTACTTGCCTGACGTCCCTCTTTGCCGTGGTCCCTGGCATAAAGTACAGATAACAAATCGCTTGCTGTCCGTTTGGGCATCAAACCAGAACAAGCCTTCCCCCACCCACCGTCGCTTCTCCGCCACAAGCAACTTCTTTTCCAGTTTGGGGTTAAACGCTATGGGAGTTATATAATATAGGTAGGCTCTCATCGGCCGGAACCCAAGGTCCGGACCAGGGACAAGGTGACTAAACATGCTGAAGACCACATTTTCTGGCAAGCCAAAGCTTAGCCTGCTTCTCTGTCTGATCGGTCTTCTTTCGTTTTCGGCTCAAGAGGTTCGCGCACAGCAACCTGACCCAGCCACGCTAGCAAATCAGGCTAATCAGCCCAATCAAGCTGATCCATCAGATGCAGCGGCCCAAACTGACGCAAACGATCCGCCCACACGTGTTGCTCGGATCAGCTATCTGGATGGCTCAGTGTCGCTTCAGCCCGGAGGCACGGGCGACTGGGGCAGCGCGGCTCGCAATCGTCCCATGACCGTCGGCGACAAAATTTGGACCGACAAGGATTCGCGTGCAGAATTGCAGACGGGTGTAGTTTCCATCCATCTGGGAAGCATGACGGCGCTCTCTTTCCTGAATCTCGATCAAACTATCACCCAGATGCGTCTGGCAGAGGGCTCGATCAATTTTCGCGTGAAGGAAATCCGGGAAGGCGACACCTACGAGGTGGATACGCCTAATCTTGCCTTCACCATCAAACAAGCTGGCGCGTTCCGAATTGACGTGAATGAAAACGGCGACAACACGGGCATCACCATCATTCGCGGCGCAGGACAAGTTACAGCCAGCGGAAAGACCTATGATCTCCAGCCCGGCCAACGCGGGATTTTCACCGGCACGGACGATGTCCAATCCACGATTGCGCCGCAGGCACCTCCTGCGGATGGCCTCGATCAATGGGCGAGCCAGCGCGACCTGGGCGAACAGAATTCTGTTTCGCAGCGCTACGGTCCTCAGGACATGCCCGGTACACAAGACCTCGATAACAATGGCACCTGGAGCCAAGACGGAGAGAATGGTCCTGTCTGGTACCCGTCGGAAGTTTCACCTGACTGGGCGCCTTACAGCAATGGCTATTGGAGCTATGTTGGTCCTTGGGGCTGGACGTGGGTAGACTATGCTCCCTGGGGTTTTGCTCCGTTCCATTATGGCCGTTGGGGTTATATCGGCGGCAGGTGGGGCTGGTACCCCGGTCCGAGAATTGGCTTCGCCGTCTACGGTCCGGCGTTCGTCGGTTTCCTCGGCGGAGGCTTTGGATTTGGTGTCGGGTTCGGCGTCGGCTGGTTCCCGCTGGGTTTTGGCGAACCGTTCCACCCCTGGTACCACGGGGGCTATGGGTATGTTAACCGGATCAACGTGAGCAGCACATACATCCGGAACGTCAACGTCATCCATTCCACTGGTAATTTTAATTACGCTTACGCGCACAACACTCACGCCGTAACCGCTGCTTCGCGCAGCGCGTTCACCGGCGGCCAAGCCATCGATCGCAGCGCTGCTCACATCAACGAAGCTTCGCTGCGCGGGGCGCAGGTAACGAATAACGCGGGTGTTTCTCCCACGAGGCAAAGCGCGCTCGGCGCTGCCAACGCAAGAGGCAACGTCAGCCGTCCGCCAAGTTCCGTCGAAAACCGCTCTGTCATGGCGCGTACCACGCCTGCTGCGGGCGCATCGCACATTCCGGTCCACACTATGAACACGAGCGGCCTGACTGCAGGCCGCCCGGGGAACGCGGGAACGACCGCGCGGCAGAACCAACTAGCGCAGAGCCGTCCGCCATCCGTAGGCGGAAATAACTCGCGCAGCTGGAGCGCCCAAGGCAACGCGACCGATCGTGGCCAGGCCCCGCAGGGTTTTGGCAGTGCGGACCGCGCTTCCAACACCGCTAATGCGTCTGCGCGCGCAAATAATCGGCCACCGTGGGCTGGTTCAGGCGCATCCGCCAATGGTGGCGCCAATGCCGCCGGCAGCCGCTCTTACACGCCTCCAGGCAACGTGTCCACCAACAATCGCAGCAATACGCCGCAAGCGCGCACGAACCCGGCGCCTACACGCACTTACTCTGCTCCTAACCGCAGCTATGGCGGCGGCGCCTCTCATGCTAGCGGTGGGGGGGCAGCTCCCCACGGTGGCGGTGGCGGAGCTCCTCATGGCGGTGGTGGCGGCGGTTCCCACGGCCATCGCTAAAATCAGTCAATTTCACAAAGGCCCGCCTCTCTCGATGGAGGCGGGCCTTTTGTATTCTTAGCCCTTGCGCCTGCCGGTTCAACAAGCGGTCCCACAACTCTCTCTGCGCCCGCGTGTTCAATGAATAGTTCCGGTCCGGGCATTTCTAAGTTCGACATTGCAGCCAGGCCAAATTTCGCGAGTGCCGCAGGACAGTGCTACTGTTTGAGTTACGCAATGGGGCCGCGTCCTTGAGACCAGCACTCAAAGGATCCGGTGTTGAAAAACGCAATTCCACGCAGTAAGGGGCCAACATCGACCCTGGCAATTCAGGAGAGAGGAAATCGCAAATGAAAAGATACACGCTTCAATTGGTGAGCCTGCTCAGTCTCGCGCTGGCCATGGCTTGCCTTATGCCGCAACGCGCCGCTGCCGACGATGACGATCCGCCGGGCCGCGTAGCGCGACTTGGTTTTGTACGGGGGAATGTTTCCTTCGAACCTGCTGGAACCGAAGATTGGGTTTCGGCGGTCGTAAATCGCCCTCTAACCACCGGGGATAAACTCTGGAACGACAACGATTCGTTCTCGGAGCTGCATCTCGGCTCCGCATCCATTCGCCTTGGCAGCAACACCGGGTTTTCTTTCTTGAATCTGACTGATAGTACGACGCAGGTTCAATTGACCGAAGGCACGTTAAACATTCGCGTGCGCCGCCTTGCGGATGACGAAACCTTTGAAGTCGATACTCCCAATCTAGCTTTTACGCTACTCCGTCCGGGCAACTACAAAGTCAATGTCAACGAAGCTGGCGACGCCACCGTCGTCATTGTCCGCGACGGTCAAGGCGAAGTCACCGGCGGAGGCTCCGCTTACACTATCCATCCTCAGGAAGTCGGCACCTTCAATGGCACCGACCAAATTGATGCCGACGTTGAAAGTTGGGACAGCTCTAGCGACGATTTTGACACCTGGTGCGCGGAGCGCGACGCCCGCATCGATAACTCCATTTCCACTCGCTACGTTTCGAGTGATGTCATCGGCTACGAAGACCTCGACGAATACGGCGGTTGGCGTCCTACGCCGGACTACGGCACGATCTGGTTCCCGCATGTTGCCGTCGTGGGCTGGGCTCCCTATCACTACGGCCACTGGGCCTATATCGCCCCTTGGGGTTACACGTGGGTTGATGATGCACCTTGGGGCTTCGCTCCCTTTCACTACGGACGCTGGGTAACCGTGGGCGGCGTTTGGGGCTGGGTACCTGCGCCTCCTGTGGTGGCCGTCGTCGGCGTAGCTTACGTTCGGCCCGTGTACGCGCCCGCGCTAGTCGCGTGGGTTGGCGGTCCGCACTTCGGTATCGGCATCGGAATCGGCGGCGGAGGTTTTGCGGCTGGCGTAAACGTTGGCTGGTTCCCGCTCGGTCCGCGGGAAGTCTACGTGCCGTCCTATCCTGTCAGCCGCGCTTATGTCACAAACATCAATGTGACAAACACGCGAGTGGAAACGACCGTGGTGAACAACTACTACAACACTACGATCATCAACAAAACGACCGTGACTAACGTCACGTACGTCAATCAGCGCGTCGCCGGAGCCGTGTCCGTCACGACGCCTCAAGCGTTCACCTCCGCTCAATCGGTCTCCCGGAACTCGGTTACTTTCGATGCGCGGGCAGTAGCCTCCGCTCCCGTTGTCGCCACTACGCCGGCTGTTGCACCTTCGCGGCAGGCTGTTCTCGGCTCTGGCGCGACCGCGACGGTACGGCCTCCCGCGGCTTTGCAAACACGAGCCGTAGTTGCGAAGACGACTCCGCCGCCGCCACCTCCGTCGTTTGCCAAACAACAGCAGGCGATTCAGGCCAATGGCGGCAGGCCGCTGGCGATGTCACAAGCCCGTCAGATTCAGCCCGCGACGGCTCAAGTTCACGCCAATGTTAAAATTGCTCCGCCGGCCAAGCCACAAGCCGTTCAAGTCAAAGGTGTTCAGCCCAACCCCAATCATCCGGCTACTCCGGTGAACGCAGCCAGCAAGACTGTGACTCCGCCTGCGGCGAATCCCAACCGTCCGCCGGCCTCTCGGCCTACTGTCGTCACCAACGACAACGTAAATCCGCAGCTGGACCAGAAGCATCAACAGCAAATCCAGGATCTGCGTAGTCAGCAGGATCAAGAACGCCAAAAGGTCGAGCAGCAACAACAAGCCGATCGCGCCGAGCTCGCCAAGAAGGCCGCTGACGATCAAGCCCAGCAAAAGCTTAATCAACAGCACCAGCAGCAACTTGAGGATCTCGAGAAAAAGCATGATGCCGAAGAGGCGAAACTCAAGCAGCAACAACAGGCGGAGAAAAAGGCTGCACCGAAACCCGCCGCTAAACCTGCAAAGGAAGATAAGCCTCCGAAGAAGGACAAGTAGTCGTCCTTCTCGATTTACGCTTCCGGACGGGGCGCCTGCCTAACGGCAGCCGCCCCGTCCGTTTTATTTGCGGGACTTAATTTTCGCTGCTTAATTTTAGCTTCGGTGTGAAATCATCAGGCCATCTCGCGTAAGATTCTTCCTCCCGAGCATGGCAAACCAATCTTCACGTCCGCCCAAGCCGAAGCGAGCTTCCCCCTCTTCATCGGCTATTTCGCTGTTTGTCATCCCAAGTCTCCCGGAAATTCGCAAGGGCCAGAACCTGGCGAAATTAATTGATCTTGCAGCTCGCCGCTCTGGTACCGCTCTCAAGGACGGGGACATCCTGGTTGTCGCCCAAAAAATTGTGTCAAAGGCGGAAGGCCGGATCGTCCGGCTGTCCACGGTCCGCCCTTCGCCCCAAGCCACGGCCCTGGCAAAGAAACTCTCGGGCGATCCGCGCTTCATCGAAGTAGTCCTCCGCGAAACGCGCCGCATCGTCCGCGCGGATCGTGTCCTCATTGTCGAAACGCATCACGGTTTCGTTTGCGCCAATGCAGGCGTCGACCATTCCAACGTCCCGGGCCGTGATTTTGTAACGCTCCTCCCTAAGAATCCTGACCGTTCCGCTCGCCGACTTGCCGAGGCTTTGCGCAAGCGAGCTGGCGAGCGCGTGGCCGTCATTATCAGCGACACGTTCGGCCGTCCCTGGCGCTTGGGTCTTATCAACGTAGCCATAGGGGCATGGGGAGTCCCCGCTCTGGTTGATCTCCGCGGGACGCGCGATCGCCATCATAAACTTCTCCGCGCCACAATCCTCGCCGCCGCCGATGAACTCGCCGCCGCCGGCGGACTCCTCATGGACAAATCCGCGGGCACGCCCGTAGTCGTCATTCGTGGGTGTCGCCACAACTTCGTCCAAGATCCCGCCGCGCGCATCATCCGTTCGGCTGGCGAAGACCTCTTTCGTTAACGTACCGGCCTTGCGTCCAGTTTAGTTTCTTGCTCAAGCGCAACGATTTCCACTTGCGAGAATCCACTCCCGCCGGGCATCCTTAACTCCTCCATGTCTGCCGCAAAAAGACTCACGGTCACCGCTCTAGCAGGTGGCATCGGCGCATCAAAGCTTCTCCTGGGCCTCTATGGAGCCATGGATCCGCACGCCCTAACCGTCATCGTGAACACTGGCGACGACATTGTTCTGCACGGCCTGAAAATTTCTCCAGACCTCGACATCGTCACGTACACTCTCGCGGGTGTTGTCGACCCCACCAAAGGCTGGGGTATGCGCGGCGAGACTTTTCATTTCCTGAAAAGACTCGGCAGCTACGGGCGTGAAATCTGGTTTAATCTCGGCGATCGCGACCTTGCCACTCATATTCACCGCACGGATATGCTCGCCCACGGCAAAACGCTCTCGCAGGCCGCGGAATCTATCCGCACCGCACTGGGCGTCAAATCGCGCATCCTGCCCATGTCCGACCAGCCCATCCCCACGATTATCGAAACGCGCGACGGCAACATGCACTTCCAGGAATATCTCATCAAGCATCGCACCGAGCCGGGAGTCCGCGGCATCCATTTCGCCGGAATAAAACACGCGCACGCCGCTCCTGGCGTCCTCGAATCCATCTGCGATGCCGACCGCGTCATCATTTGCCCCAGCAATCCGCTGATCAGCATCGGCCCGATTCTTGCGGTGCCACGCGTTCGCGAACAATTGCGAGCCCGCAAGGAGAGCGTCATCGCGGTTTGCCCCATCGTGGGCGGCAAATCCCTAAAAGGCCCCAGCGATAAAATGCTCATCCAGCTTGGCTGCGGCTCCTCCGCTTCAGCGGTCGCAAAACTCTACGCCGATTTCACCGGCACATTTGTGATTGACCGGCGCGACGCGTCGCAGGAACCCGCCATTCGTGCTCTGGGCATGAAGGTCGCTATCCTTCCCACAGTAATGAAAACGCGCGCAGATAAGCGCAAGTTGGCCCGCGCCCTTCTCGCCCAATGAACAACCTTCTTCTGCCTGACCGTGTCGCGATTCAGTTGGTGGACAGCAATAAGCTCCGCCTGAAGATTGCTGGCGTACTATTTAGGGTTCATCTTTTCGCGAGGACCAAAAGTGATTTTACCCTTCAACCTTTTGCGAGCGACGGAGAGGGAATTGCCACTATCCTGAAGAAGGAATTAGAAGCAGAAGTACAGGCCAGCTACGACTCTGGGGCGATGGACTTTGCCCATGTCAGTAGTTGTTTTCCTTCCGTCGAAATCCAATTGCTTTCTGTAGAGGACATAGAACGTGCCGTTAAGGCCAGGAAGATTTGGAAGAATCTTCTCGCTGGAGAGCGCGACAGATGGAGCTCAATGGATCAGCTTCTGAACGTCTATCGAAGTGCGAACAACAAGAAGTTTTTCTCTGAGCAGTCTCGACCCATCCGTGTTAAGTGGGATAGGGCTGGAGCCGAATACTCGTATAGTTTTCAGGTCGTGCCAAGATAGACGTGGATGGGCCCCGCGATTCAACCGTAATCGGACCCGCCCGCTTTCCTTCAGCCCGCACTGATATACTCGGCGACGTGAGAAACTCACGGACATATCTGGGCTTCACGACTCTTCTCTTGGTGGTTTTTCTTCCAAGTCTATTCCCTCAGTCCCCGGCACAGATTAGCGGAGTGGTTTTGGACGCAGCGGGAGCGATCGTTTCCGATGCGTCTGTAACACTCTTCTCCCTCGAAAAAGTGCGTGAAGCCAGAACGGACCGCCTCGGGCAATTCGTGTTTGACGACTTACCGCAGGACATCTACGAGCTAGAGGTGAGACATCCCGGCTTCAAAACGGTCTTACTCGGAACCGTCAAGGTTTCCGACTTGCCGCTTCCGCAAATCTCAACTACGCTGCAGTTACAATCGCCGGGCTGCGGCGATTTCCAGCCAACCGCCTCTTACCCGAAGCGCTCAGGAAAAGTGAATCTGACCGGAACTGTGAAAGACTATTCGGCCGGGTTCGTGAAGGATGCCGCGCTTACGCTCACTCTTGTGGGGTCGAGTCAAGGGCAATCCGTTAACACGAATGAAAATGGCGAGTTTCAGTTCAGCGACGTCACGCCCGGTAGGTACTATCTGAAGGTGGCACATGAGGGCTACTACGAACGGTCGGTAACGGAGTTTTGGGTCACTCGTGAAAACCTCACCAAGCTCACACCCGTCTACGTATTCCGAAAAAACGACCACCGCATAATCATTTGCCAGTGACCGCCAATCGGGCACCCTTCAGTGATTTTGGAGGTTTTCCTTCATGATGATGAGATCCCAAGGCCTGATTGATGCTTGTTGGCCTTGCGCGAACGATTGGCCGGCCGGCACATCAGCGCCTGCGGCGCAGGAAGCCGCTATCCGCACGCTCGGCATGAATGTCGAGGTGCTTCCAACAGTCATGCGCACCCGCTCCGACAAACGCAAACTAGCGCCCGCCCCTCTCGCCCTTTAGCGCAGCACTTTGTGTTGAAATATTCAAGATAGAAGATGCTGTCTGCGAATACAACAACGGGAGATCGGGTGATGGGCTGCCTGTTGGGCGGAGTTCTCGGTGATGCTCACGAGGTTTGGTCGCGAGAGGATAATTTTCCTCCTGCGCTCCTCCGGGGGTTACTTCGGGCCGGCGAATACTGTCACGCTGCTGGGTGGATAAGGGTTATTCGTATTTGTTGTTATGTTGAGTGTATAAAACTCGTTGGCGAGCGGGTTTGCGACAATTTTGTGTGTGTTATAGCCGGGATTAACGGCCGTAGAAGTGGAGCCGGTCGCACCATCGATGATGGTTACCCTGGTGGTCCATTCGGCAACGTAGATTTTATTTCGCAGTTCGTCCAACGCCAGTCCATTCGGCCCGCTTGCGCCAATAATTCCGGATCCAATCGTTGCGGCCTTTTTGGTCTGCCCATCAATCACCGTAATGGACCCGGCAGCCTGGTGATTCATGTAGACTTTGTTTGTCCGTTCGTTCGCCACGATGCAAAACGGGTAGGGGCTAACTTTGACCGTCTGGGTATGCTTTGACCACCCATGTATGACTGTCACCGTATCGCCTGCCAGATTCCCCACGTATGCCTCATTTGTTGCCTGGTTTACCGCCACTGGGGCAGGATAATTACCAGCCTCGACTGTCTGCACTTTGTTTTTTCTTCCATGAATGACGGAGACGTTATTGCTGTGCGCGTTGGTCACGTAGACCGCGTTGGTCTTCCAGTTGATAGCGACGTCCGAAGGAAAGCTCCCGACCGCAATCGTATTGGTTTTCAGTGAGGAGCCGTCGATAACGGTAATATTGTCGCTGCCGGAGTTGACCACGTAGATCTTGTGAGTTCGCGGATTGATTTCCAACGATGTCGGATACTTGCCTGTCGGCACAAACGTAACGGCATGCGTAGTGCCATCGATCACCGCTAAAGTGCTGTTCACAACATTGGTCGCATAGATTTTGTTTCTAACCGGATCAATCCGAATGGCCCCATCCAGTGATTTCTCGGACGTCGGTCCAAGGGAAATAACCGTTTCGACGGAGGTTTGTTGGTCGATTTCGGTAACTTCGTTGCCTGGTTCGCTCACCACATAAATCTTATGTGTCTTAGGATTAACGCCGATGGCCTGGCCATAGAGCGCGACGGGCACAGTCGTAAGGATTTTTTGAGCCTCCGCTTGCCGCCCAATTGTCAGCATCGCTAGCGATACGGTGAGGCATACGCACGCGAAATGTACCATCCCTCGTCTTCTCGGGACATCACTGGAACTCCGAGACTCGCGCCTGACCAATCTTTTAGCTCCCATATACACCTCCTGGAATCTGTCACTTGCAGCTGAGATGCCAATGGGGGCTGAGTGGCGACCTGGGAGCTAACTTCGTCTATCTCCAAGAAAAGATTGATCCAAGCGCTCTTTGGCAGAATGCCGGAGCCAGGCAATACCTTGTAGCCGCGCCCGTTTTGCCACACGTGTACCAGTATGGCATCTTCAAGGGCTTTGAATGCGGCAGCAACTCCGCTCGCAGCAACCTACCTTCGCCATGTACTCGGCACGCCTGCCGCGGGCGTAACCGTTCTGCAGAGGTCTTTCAGTGATTTTGCGATTTTTCTTTCACAATGATCAGATCCCACGGTGCGATCGTTGCCTGCTGGCCCTGCGCAAACGATTGGCCTGTCAACAGATCAGAGCCTGCGGCGTAGGAATAGGCCACCTCGGCGGACGAGCTGGAATAGTTGAGATAGTAGTGGAGCTTCCGACCGTCCTGACCGACGCCGTGTTTGACGCGGATGCTGGAAGGCAGTTGCTGGTCGGGACCAGCAAGACCTGCATCGCGTAGTGCACTCAACACGATCGCCTGCTGGAGTTTATCGGACAAAACCGTGCCTTCATACGTGAGTGTTCCTGAGCCGAAATTATTCGTTGTTACTGCGGGCCAGCGTCCGAAGAATGGATGCTCGTAATACGCAAGCGGCTTCGCGGCCTCCAACTGAAGAAACTCAGCCCACGTGCTGACTTTGTTTTCGTCGCCGGCGCGAAACGGGTCGCCTTTCAGTGCCAAAGGCTGCTCCAGATTCGAGAACTCTTGATACGTAAAACCCGCCGCCTTTCGCAGCGGCCCAGGAGCGAGCTCCCAGCGGACGGCGGAATTTTCATTGGTGAATCCGCTCTTGAAGGTCATCAAGACGTGGCCGCCGCTGCGAACGTAGTCGGAGATTTTGTTCAGCAGAGCGTCATCAGCGACGTACAGGCAAGGAACAATGAGCAGTTTGTATCGTGAGAGCTCTGCTGCGGTCACGCCGGGAAAAACAATGTCAGTGCCTACATTGCTGAAATAGAGCGACTTGTGCAGCTGCGCGAGAATAGAGGCGTAGCCGTGCGTTGCTCTGCCTGGTATCCAGCCGGTTTCCGGCATTCTTTCGTAGGGCATGAAGCTGATAGCGTGCGAGGAATCGACGCTGTAAAGAATCGCGACGTCGTTGTGGATTTTCATGTTGGCGAGTTCGGGGCCAATCTTCTGGAGTTCGTGAGCGACGCGGCTGACCTCGGCATAAGCGCGATTCGGCTCGAGGTCATGGCTCAGCACGCCCTTCCAATAGGTCTCCTGGCCGGCGTGAATCGAGTGCCAATGCCAATACTCGACCATGTTGGCCCCGCTCGATACATGCGTATAAACGTCGAGGCGCAATTGCCCGTCGTAAGGAGGAAACTGGCTGGCCGAGTCCCAGCCGAGCGTTTGCGCGTTCGTTTCGGTCACGAGGAAGTTGGTGTGCTTTAGCGAGCGCGAGAAATCTCCCTGCAGCGCCTGCCACGCGCCGTCCATATGATCCTGCGTCGCGTGATAGGGATTGTTAGCGACAGTGTCGAGAGCGGCGGCGACCGTGGGCTCATCCGTTCCGCCGCCCATCATTCCGCCGAAATCGTGGGTGACAAACTGGTCGGGCCGGCGATATTTGCGGACCAGCGCAGCCTGCCAACCAAGAAAATTTGCCACTCGCATCTCTTGCCAGCGGCTCCACTCGAGTTTGTAACTGGTGCTGGTGGCATTGTCGCGCGTGGGCATGTCGGCCCAGTCGTTCACATCCTGGCCCCAATAGTTCAGGAACCAGGCCTTGTTGAGCGCATCGGTGGTTCCAAACTTTTGCTTAAGATGCTCGACGAATCCGGCGAAAACGTCGGGATTCGAGGCACCGTAGCCGCTGGTTTCATTGTCGATCTGCCAGCCGATTACCGCGGGATTGTCTTTATAATGGCTCACGAGATTTGTGATGACACGCTCGGTGTAGAAGCGGTACTTGGGATTATCGAAATCCATATTCTGGCGCATGCCATAGCCGACGTAGCCGTCGCCGAGAGGGCGCGCCAGAATCTCCGGGTGCGCATGCGCCATCCAAGTTGGTATCGAGTACGTCGGCGTGCCCATGATCACCTTGATGCCAGCCTTCCCCATGGCATCCACGACGCGATCCATCCAGGCATACTCAAAATGCCCGTCGGTCGGCTCCCACAAACTCCAGGTAGATTCGCCCATGCGAACCACGCTGATGCCTGCCGCCTTCATCAGCGCGACATCCTTTTCCAGGCGCCCAGGTTGAAGGCCGGCTGGCATGTACTCGTTATAGTAAGCAGCGCCGTAAAGGATTGTAGGCTGCGAAGCTCCAGGCAGTGCCGAAGGTGTCTGCGCAGACGCGAATGAAAACGTCACTGACATCGCTGCCGCAATCAGTACTGCGCGCGACGCGCGAATGATTTTTGCTTGGTCCCGTTGCATGAATTCCTCCTGAACGCTTCCATCTCGCAGAGCAGTTCACACCCGCTTGTGACACGCCGTCGCAAACGATGGGAGCGTAGTTTACCTCGCATCAGCTTTCAAGAGCAGTGCGTCGCAATGACTCCACTGGGATTGCCAAGAAGCTTTGTTTGGGGTCATATAGCCCTTCGGGGATTTCACGAGCCCGGCCAACCGGGAAAGCAGGAGCGAAAGATGACCACATCCCTTCGAGCCCATCGTTGTTTCCTGGCTGCGTTGTTGCTGCTACCCTCGGCGATGTCAGCGCAGCAGAAAATTCGTCCGCCGCTTCATACCAGTGGCCATGCCATCCTGGATTCCGCCGGACACGCAGTACGCCTCACTTCGGTCAACTGGTATGGCTTCGACCAGATAGAGTTTGTAGTCGGCGGGCTGGACCACGCGCCGCTTTCCACGATCATCGGACTGATCCGAGAAATCGGCGTCAATTCGGTGAGGCTCCCGTGGGCCAACGAAACGCTGGAGCGCAATCCCGTGGTCCCGGACTATGCCGTAAAGGCGAATCCACAATTTCGCGGCAAGCACGCGATGGAAGTCATGGATGCTGTGATCGCCGCTCTGGCGCGCGCCCACATCCTGATCATTCTCGATAATCACATGAGCCAGGCGGACTGGTGTTGCAAGGACGACGATGGGAACGGCCTCTGGTACAACGCGGAATATCCCGAGGAAAAATGGCTGGCGGATTGGCAGACAATCGTTCGCCGCTACAAAAATCAAGCATGGGTTGTCGGCGCCGACCTGCGCAACGAGCTGCGCAGCGGAGCGCAGTGGGGCGGGGAAGACCCGCACCAGGACTGGCACGCAGCCGCAGAGCGGGGCGGTAATGCCGTCCTTAATGCGAACCCAAACTTGCTGATCATGGTGGAAGGCCCGGCCTATTCGACGGACTTCACGGCGTTCGCGAAGTTACCCGTCACGCTAAAAATTCCGAATCGAGTTGTCTATTCGCCACATGCCTACGCGCCTGCTGGCCACACCTTCCAGAGCTATGACGAGCTCAAGCAAACATACGATTCGCGCGCAGGCTATTTGCTGCGAACCGAGCCTGGCGTGCCGCTCTGGGTCGGCGAGTTTGGCGCCTGCCAGACACTGGCATGCGGGGATCAAGCCCAATGGTTCCGCTGGTTTGTGCAATATCTTCGCGAGAACGATTTGAGCTGGAGCTACTGGCCGCTCAACGGCACACAATCAAGCGGGATTGGGCGCAAATATGACGAGGTGGAAACGTTTGGCCTGCTCACTCCCGATTATCAGCACATCGCCGCGCCAGAAATGGTCCGCCTGCTGCAAACCATTGAAAGCCGAGCGCAACCGCGCGTTCCGTAAACAGTAGCGCCGGCCACGCACACTTTTCGCAACGAAGGTCGCAGTGTGGTATCTTCAAAAACTTCGGATATGACAGCCACTCCACTCACTGCAACTGACTTTCGCCACGCGCTCGGCCAATTTGCCACCGGCGTCACGGTCATCACCGCCGTCCGTGCCCCCGGAGAAGCTGTCCCTCAACCCTACGGCATGACCGCCAACGCCTTCACGTCCGTCTCTCTCGATCCGTTCTTGGTCCTCGTTTGCGTGGATCAGCGCAGCCATCTCCTGCCCTTGCTCAAACAGGGCCGCCTCTTCGGCGTCAACGTTTTGAAGGAACACCAGCAAGCAGTGTCCGTATATTTTGCGCAGTCGGAACAGACTCCGGATGCGGAAGCCAAGCTCGGCGTCCGCTATCGCTGGACGCAAGCGGGGATCCCGCTCCTGGAAGACACGATCGCCCAAATCATCTGCAGGGTCGTTGCCTCCTACATCGCAGGTGACCACACTATTTTTCTGGGGGAAGTCCAAAGCGCCGATTTATTTCCAGGTGAGCCGTTACTCTTCTTCCGCAGCCACTACCGTCAAATAGCCCCGCCCAGGTAGCCCAACTCCATCTCACTGACCACCCAGCGAATCTCTTTTCACTCCATATTCCGCGCCCCAACGATCCGTCATCTGCCCGCGAATTTCCCAAAGCTCCGGGAAAAACTTATGCCGCATTCCATCTTCAAGAATCTCGACCGGCCGTCCCTTAAGCGACTTCGAGCCAAAACCAATTGTCCGATAAATCAGCTGCATGTGTTCGTACCGGAACTTCTGAAACAACTCGTCAAACTCCGCCAGTTCTTCGGCCACCATGTACGCATCCCCATGGCTATACTCAGAATCGTAGATCTTTTCGATCGTCAGCCCATGCTTATCCAGATAATTCGCCTTAAACGAATTCCAGATAGGCTGGTACATCTTCAGAAGCACTCGAAAGCCCGGTGATTCCTGCCCGCTCCCATTTCCCAATTTCTTTCGAATTTCCTGATACTCCTTGGGCGACATCGTCTCGAGCAGCGCCAATTGCTGAATCATCAATTTCTGCGCGGTATGCACGCGCCGAAACAGCGTGATCACGCGATTCGTATTCTCTTGCTGCAAATACTCATCGATGTCCAGCAACGTATACGCCATCAATTTCATCCACAGCTCTTCGATCTGGTGGACGATTTGGAATTGCATCTCGTCCGGGTTGCAGAGCTTGTCGTAATCCAATTGACAGGAGAGCAGCGTCTTCGTGCTGAGATAGACCTCGTAATCCAGCGTGCCATCGCCGCCCATAATCGCGTAATACTGTTCTCGATTCACGCACGCCTCCCCGACCGCGGTCACTCGTTCCATCGCAGCTGCGCCCGCGCTCCGTGCAACGCGTTGCAATGTTGAATACTTGAAATCTTCAGCGTCTGTCGACGATGGCCAATCCGGTCCAGCTATATCCCCGTTGCGAGCGCAACAACTCATCCTTGAAGCCGGTAGCCAGCCACGGGCGCACTTCTTCTTCCTTCAAGTAGTACGCCACCGGCGTCACCATCTGATCGAAAACATTGGCGTGAACTTCGTCAAACGGATAGTCGTGCATTGCTGCGAAATAGTCTCCATACGGCAAATGTTTCGGTCCTTTTCCATCCGGCCCAGGCCGGTAGAACAGCTTGATCACCGCCCACAGAAACACCGACGGCACCAGGCACAACACGCGCAAAAAACCTGCAGGCAACTTCGAAGTCACCGCCGTTCGAATCGGGTTTATGAACCGCGGAATCCACTCATTGCCTTCATACCCGTATACCCAGAAAAACACACGTCCGCCGTTGCGCACGCGCGAAGCCAAACTTGCAAATCCTGCCGCCGGATTTGGCAAGTGATGCAAAACTCCTACTGAAAACGCCATATCAAAGATAGGCCGCACGGGGGGATGCAACAAATCGCCAATCACCACGTGCGCATTCGGCAATTCGCGCGTGTTCGCAAACGCCACGAATGCGCTCTCCCCCAAATCCAGCGAAACAATCGCCTTAGCTCCATGTGACGCCACGATCGCCGTGTGCCGCCCTTTGCCGCATCCTCCCTCGAACACCGTCTGTTTTTCGAAATCATCGCCCGTTACAGGCGCGATCCAATCGAAAAATTCCTGTTCGTAGTACGCGCGCAGATCGCTCCAGCGCGTCCACTCCTCCGCAAACCGCGAAGCCGTCTCGATCTTCACATTCTCCAAATTCGCTGGCAGTAGAATCGGCACGCCATTGCGAATCGAAAACTCGGCTTTACATCGCGCGCACTCCAGCGTGCCCTCCATGACGTGCTCTTTTTCTTCGCGCACTCCTTCTGCGCGAAGCGTCAGTTCACCGCCGCAACTCGGGCAAGCAAGATAATTCAGCGCTTCTAGTCGCATGTCACCTGGAAATACTGGGGAGAGTAGAAACTCTTGTAAAATTTAGAAGGGAAGTGATTCCGATCCGCTTCTCTGGAAACCGCGTCGCGAAACGCCGCGAAATATGCCACACGGGCACGCAATTCCTGCCGAACTACCAGCCTCCTGCCCCGGCCGTTCGCGGAGGCTCATCTCGGCCCGCCAGCGCTTCCCGGCGGCTGCGAAACTCGCGCACGCTATACACCGGCTTATTCTGCGATTCGTAATACGTGCGGGCCAGCATTTCGCCGATCAAACCCGTGGCAATAAATTGAATCCCGCCCATCACCAAAGCCATCCCGAGCAGCATCAGCGGCCCGTGATTGGCCAGCAACCCTTCATCCAATAGCGCTTTGCGGAGAAATACCCACAACCCGATTCCTGCTCCGCCGGTCAAGCAAGCCAATCCCATCAGTCCAAAAAACTGCAGCGGTTTCGTCGAATAATCCAACAGAAATTTCACGCTCAGCAAATCCAGCAACACGCGCACGGTCCGCGATATCCCGTAGTTCGACTCCCCGTTCTTCCGCGCAATATTGGAAATCGGGACTTCCGCCACGGAAGCCCCTGCCCAGCTCGCCAGAGCCGGAATAAACCGGTGCAGCTCTCCATACAAATGAATCTCCGACAAAACTTCCCGCCGGTACGCTTTGAAAGTGGTCCCAAAATCGTGCAAATCTACGCCGGACAGCCTCGCCATCATTCTGTTGGCGATCCGGCTGGGCAGCTGTCTCGTCAACCAATGATCCGTGCGCGCCACGCGCCAACCGCTCACCAGATCGTAGCCTTCTTCAATCTTTTCCAGGAACCGCGGAATCTCGTCGGGGTCGTGCTGCAAATCTCCATCCATCGAGATAATGATTTCGCCGCGAGCAAAATCAAATCCCGCCTTCAAAGCCGGCGCCTGCCCGAAATTTCTCCGCAGCTGCACTACGTTGACCCGCGGATCGTGTTCATAAATATCCGACAGGACTTTGAATGTCTTGTCCTTGCTTCCGTCGTCCACAAACACCAGTTCATACCGCTCGCCAATCGCATCCATCACTTCCGTCAGCTTCACGTAAAGTGGTGGAATATTCTCTTGTTCGTTGTAAAACGGAACGACGATCGAGTAGCGGATGGGCGGATCGTTCTTCATGCTTTCAGTTCTGGTCTTTCCTCAGGCTTCTTGGGCCACGAATGCATAGTCTATCAGCCGAATCCCCTGCGATGCGACAAGATTCCGTATTTCCGTGTTCGTAAATATCTCTACTTCCATCTGCCGCGAACCCTGAAGCCGCGTCGCTGATTTTGCCAGTTCCGCGTCCGCATATCCAGGGTGGCACATCAACTCTGTCGTTCCCTCCGGCAGAATTTCCAGTAGCCGCAAAACTCCATCTCGTGTCAGCTCACCCGTCTGTGCGATCCCGCAAAAATAATCGGCCGCCGCAATTCCAGCGCGTTCCGCCTGTTCCCGCGCATCCCGTGCCAGCATTTTCAGTCCCCGCGCCTGCACTCCCTGCCTCATCACCACCGTGCCTTTTTGTTTCGCCCCCGAAGAAAGCGCCGCGCGCAAACTCGACTCTTCATGCGAGATCCGTACCGCCGCAATCCCATGCCTTTTCGCCAGCCGCAGCACAATCTCAAACAACCCCGGCAGCATCTGCACATGCCTGTGCCCATCCAGGTGCGTCGGCTCAATTCCAGCATCACGCACCTTCTGGACCTGCGCTTCCCATTCGCGCTCGACTTCGTCCAGCAGTATGCTCCGGCGCGCCAGCTTCAGCAGCAAACCCTCAGGTTTACCCTCAAGCTCGCCCCGCTCGTTGAGCAGGGTAGTCACCAACTCCCGTTCCGCCACCGGTTCGCCATCGCTCAAGTTCAGATGGACTCCCACCCCCAACCCCGGCGTGGCGCGCGCCAGCTCCGCGCCAGACGCAAACGCCGCCCCATTGGCCAGCAGGGAGGCGCTGGTCACAATCCCGTTGCGGTGCGCCTCTGCAATCCCCCGGTTGACGCCTTCCGTCCACCCCAGGTCATCCGCGTTCACAATCAGGTTTCTCAAGTCTCCGCCTGTCCCTGCGTTCCCGCCTGTACTTCGGTACAGCTATCCTTTCGTGTGCCCTCACTCGACCGTACCATTGACCCTTTTTCCCCTCAACTTTAGCATGCCTTCTAGAGGCAAAAATGTCAGTTACGACGCGTGAGCCTAAGGTATTAGACGGGCGCTACAGTGACAAGCGCCGCGGCCGTCGCATGAACTCTCGTGTCCCCGTCCGTCTCGAGTGGGATGGTGACGCCGGAAAGCGCTTCTCGGTGGAAGCCCACACGCGCGTTGTCAACCCCTACGGATGTATGGTGGTCCTGCAGCAGGAACTTCAGCTGGAACACCGCCTCGCGCTAACGAACCTGGCCACGGATACCAGTAACGCGGCTATCGTAGTTTGGCGTGGGGTTCCGCGCCCGGATGGCTGGGAATATGGCGTGGAACTCGTCGCGCCGGAGATGGATTTTTGGGGGCTTGAGCTGTGAAACCTCAACCGAACGTCAAACCGGTCGCTGCCGCCCCTAGAGTGGTTTCTACGCGACCGCCGACCGCGGAAGAGCGCCGCCGCGCCCAGCGTGTCCTACTCAGGATCCGGGTTGTGGTACAGGTCACAGGAAAATCCAACACTCTCGAAGGCCACACTCATACCGTGAGTGCCAGCGGCGCCATGTTGATTATTCCGGAGCCACTGCCTGAAGGAACCATGGTCACCATCGAGAATCCCAAAGCGCAAAGCAAGGTCGAAGCGCGTGTAGTGCGTCCGCCGCAAATGAGCCACGAAGGCTCGCAAGTTCCTGTCGAGTTCACTTCGCCCTCGCCCAATTTTTGGGGCATCTTCTTTCCACCCGAAATCAACTGACGATCTAGCGAGGATCGTCATCCTGAGCGAGCAAAGGGAGTCGAAGAATCTCTCATGTCTCCGTGCTCTTTGTCCTCCATGAAGAGCGCACCCTGCCGGTTAGGCTGTAAAATTCCGCGGTTCGTTTTTTCCGTCCCGCGTCACTCCTACCAAAAAAAAGCAGCCCCGATTGAATCGGGGCCGCTTCATGGTTTGTTTGGACTAACGTCGCTGCTACTGAATGGTGACGGTGGCCGCCGCCGCTGGCGGCGTAGCCGCGGGGCTACTCGTGATAGCGATGGTCGTCGGTCCTGTCACGGTCAAGTTGAGCGTGCCGCTAGCTGACGCCGCGGTAGTCGCGTCGCCCAGGTAGTGTGCGCTGATCGCGTGCGTCCCTACGGCCAGTGCTGGCGCCGTGGGTGCCGCGCTTCCGCCAGCCACAGTCGCCGGCGTGCCGATCATGGCCGTGCCGTCAAACAGCTGGACTTGCCCAGTAGGCGTACCGCCAGTCACCGCCACGCTGAACATGAAGGCCGTCAAGTTCGGGACCTTATCGACGTTCGCGGTGAGTTTTGTCGTCGTCTGCGTCTTCGGCGGCGGAATCACTCCGCCGCTGGTGCCGTTGCATCCGAATGTAAGGCTCAGTATGCAAACCAGCCCTAACCCAAGAGCTGCGCGATACTTCTTACGTCCGCCTGGCAAGAACAACAAGAACAGCGCCGCGAAGCCCGTTCCCGCGCTCAGCGTCCACCATCCCTTGCCGCCCATCCCTGGAGGAACAGTCTTTGCTTCCAGCATCCGATTCTCCCGAACATCAGAAGCCGTCAACACCGTGGATGTCGCTACCACCTGACAATTCAAGGTTCCTTGGACAGCTGCCGGTCCGGTCACACTAATATTTAGCGGGGACGGCGTGCAGGTGACACCCGGCGGCAAAGTAGCAGCCGTGGGCGTAATCCCTACCGTGCCGGTGAACCCGCCGGTAGGCGTAACCGTAACCAGCAGCGGCGTAGCCGCGCCCGTCACCGAGCTGAGCACCAACGGCTGCGGGCTATAACTCACAGCGAAGGTCCCGGTGGCTGCGGCATTCACCGTCAGTGCCAGGCTGCTGAGGGTGCAATAGGCAGTGGGAGTGCTAACGGGCGTCGTGCAGCTGCTGTAGTTTGTGTCGCCCGTATAGGTGGCCGTGATCGTCTGCATGCCCGGGGCGCTGAACGAAGTCGTCAGCGTTGCTGTGCCGAAGGCGCTGCCATTCGCGTTCGTGAATGCCGTCGGGACCACCGGAACCGTGCAGGAAGCTGCGGTACCGCACGCCGAAAAGGTAACCGAACCCGTCGGACCAAGTCCATTGCTGATGGTGCCCGTTATCGGACTCAATGTTAGAACCAAGGCCGTCAACGTCACCGACTGGCTCGTGTTCACCGTCGCTGTGGCAAGGCCATTTACGGTCACCGCGGTCTGCGTGGCAGTAGGAGCGATCGTGATCGCCGTTGCCGCTGCTTGAGTGCTCGCTTTATAGCTGGCGTCGCCGCTATAGGTCGCCGAGATGCTATGCGCGCCGCCGGGAAGGCCGGTGCTGCCAAGCACTCTGTCCTCTGTGAAGCCCTGCACATTCAGTGTGGCCGTATTGGTGGAGACGCCCGTAGCCGTGTTCAGAAAATCCTTGAGCGGTGCTCCGTCAGCCGACAGGCTTACTGTGCCTGTGGGACAGGGAATCGCCGCCACTGCTGTGCTGCACGGCTGATTGTCCCCATTTTGCGAACCAATCACATCCACACGGAAAAGATAGTAACTTCCATACGGAGCACTGGTAATGGTGCTGGTATTAGAGTTCCAGTATTCGTACATCGTGGTCGTTACGCTGCTGCTCTCCTGCGAAACAGTAACGCTAACGGGAGCCGAATCGCTGGGCGCATACGTGCCGTCGCCCCCATAATGCGCGACAACCGAATACGTCCCTCCGGGCAGTTGCAGGGTTGGGATGGATACCGTTCCACCTGCAAGTGTCCCCCCGTTTAAGCCGAAATTCGGTCCACCCGTAGGCTCAGCAATCAACGAAACATCGCCCGTCGGGGTTCCCGCACCAGAAGTTGGAGCGACTTTTATATTGAAGTTCACATTTGCTCCGTGGCCGATGTTCACGGGAGTGGGGCTAGTTGAAGTGATAGTGATTGTGGACGGCGTGAAGTTCGTCGTTACCGTATGCCAGTTATTTACCAGGTTAGTTGCGTTCACGGATCCCAGCCCGGTCGCGAGGTCATATCCGGCCGTCGCCGTCCATCCTGGCGTGGTCGTCGCCGACGGCTCCACCAGGACGCCAATTGAGGTTGTGGGGGCAGTGGAGCAATTCGGAGTAGCGCCATTCGGAGGATTGCCGTCATCGCTGGCCCCAATACAGGCCACGGAATTATTGCCTTGCGTGATGTCGTTGAAAGTGCACGCGCCATTCGGAGCAGCGGTCGAGGCAGCGCACATAGCCGTGCCTGGAGTGGTGTTTTGCGCCACCGCCAACTTGTACAGTACATAGTTGATGTTGCCCTGGCCGGCTCCCGCCGCCAGCCTGCTGTTATTGACCTCATTTTGGTTCACCAGCGCCAGGATTCCAGCGAACGAGGGGGAAGACGCGGATGTGCCTCCCACGCCAGTAAAGTTATAGTTAGGTCCTGTCAGATTGCAGGCTTGGCCATTCTGAGCTGTCGAATCAGCCAGGCAAATAATGTAGGAATGGTTGCTCGCGCTGTTTACTGCCGCATATAAAGACACGTCGGGGATGTCCCGTGCGCCGTCTGCCGGCATCCCAGTCAAACCTGTGAATAGTTGAAATGGTGGTTTCGGATAGGGCACGCAATCGCCGCTGCCATTCACCGTACCGCAATTGCTGGCACCACCACCGCCGCCTGAGAGATCCAATCCGGTTGGGATATTCGGGTCAAACGCGATCGGGATAGTGTTCGAGCACACGGTGTTCAGAGTTGCCGCAGTTGCGGTACTCGCGCAGCCGTCGTTCCACGGGATCTCAGGAATATAAGACTTTGCGGTGCTCAGAGCTGCCGTGTTGCTCCAATACATCGTTGGATTTGAT
Source organism: Candidatus Acidiferrum sp. (assembly GCA_035272765.1). Taxonomy (GTDB): domain Bacteria; phylum Acidobacteriota; class Terriglobia; order Acidiferrales; family UBA7541; genus Acidiferrum. The sequence goes on along the minus strand of DATEQG010000091.1, from coordinate 58,399 downwards.
GCGTCGTTAAAATCGGTGCCGCCCACAGCCACATTGAACGGTGTCGAGGCATTAGCATTGACCCCCAACCCCAGATCCGACACATTGTTGTACAAGTCTGGATCGCAGCTCGCGGAGCCCGTGTCTCCTGTGGACACAAACACGGAGATTCCTTCCGATGCCGCGAACTCCCACAAATCGTATTCAAAAGTGTCCCCTCCGTTCTCCAATTCGCACATTCCGTAGCTCTCGCTCATGATCTTGCCGACGTTATTTTCTACGATGTAGAACGCAGATAGATCGACACCGTCTGCAAATGTGGTGGCGGTACTGTCCGAAACGACCACCTTGATGGTTGCTCCTGGCGCCACTGAACCTGACATCTCCACATCCAGCGTTGTCTCGCCGTCATCTGGCGGCTGGATGCCCGGATCCGCTCCGCTCACGATGATGTTGTTGGCATACGTAAAATTGGTCAGATTTGCGATATTAAAGCCCTGCCCGAATTGGTTGATGTCCGTCTGCTGGATATTGGAACGCGCGACAATGGCGATCGTTTGCCCCGAGCCATTCAGGGTGGAAGGCAAGTTGTAGATCTTGGCGAAGTCCCCTGGAGCTACCGCATACAGGCCGTTCCCGTCTCCGAAACCCGGCTTTAGCCTTCCCTCCGCTTTGGCTTTGACCACCGCTTGCGAATAGTGCATGAACGACTTCTTGCGGAAATTGTGCAGGGAGTGAACTGCCGAAATCACAGGCGACAGTGCCGCGGGTATCTGCGGCACGGACACGTTCGCCATGTGCTTCTCGCCTTTCACCAGAAAATTGTGAATTTCGGTGTGGAAGGCGTTTCGCACGGTGCCCGCCGTTCCGCTGAACTCGATGAACATGTTGTCCGGCCCTGCCTTGATCCCCGTGAATCCTTTCTGAGTGAGCCAGCCTGTAATCGCCTGCAGATCCGCGTCGGCGACACCAAATTGTTGCCCGAATTGTGCCGGGGTCAGCCACGCGTGGTAATTCGGCGAATTCTTCGTCTGCTGCTCGTCCAGCAAGTTGCGTAGCGCGGCTTCCTGCTGGGGCGATCGCTGCAAAACCAGCATCATCCGGTTCATCGGCTGCGAGTCCGCAACCACTCCTTGGTCGAACTCTGGCCGCGCCAGCGGATGCACTCTCGTGTTCATTTTGACGAGGTTCGTCTCATCGATGGCTTGCGTAATCCGCGGCGTTGACAATTTGGTCTGCGCTGCCGCCGGTAAGTTGGAAATTGTAAACAGGGCCGCCAAAAGCAGAAGGAAATTCCGAAGAATGAGAGTGCAATTGTTTTTCATAACCCGCCCACGCACAGATTTGGTGTGTATTTCAGGGATTCGCCGACGGTCCAGAGGGTGCAACTTCTTCCGTAAAGGATTAACTCCTTCACAAAGCAGTCGCCTTAGCAGGGCCCGGAACGAAAGCGCATTCTCCCAAGAAACTCGAAAAGAGGTTACCACAAACCATTCGCAGCCTCTCGACTAACTTGCTGCCGGTTCCACGTTCGTGGCACTTCCCACAGGATTTTCTCGCCACAACCCCAGTCCATCCTCGAGCTGCACAACGAATACAACTCCCCAAAAACTGAACCCGAATTCCAGCTTATTTATTCAGCTACTCCGCCACTATTACTTCCGCAAAGACTCTCGCGAAGTTCCCGTGCTTCCCGTGTAACTGTTTGCCACCCCGCCCGTAATCAACTAACAACCCAGCCGTCAGCAATTTGTTTCGCTGGCTCCCAAAGATTAATTTTCCCGCCAGATGCCCGTTCCGATCCCAAACCCCAACCTTCTCGCACGCCGTGCTTTCTTTTCGCTGCGACCGGCGCTTAACCCAAACGGATCATGGCGCTCTCCGTGACCACTTTATTAGTCCCTTTCCAAGTTTTTCCTCCTGCGCCCAGTTGCGGGCTGTGGCCACCCTCACCAAAAAAATCGGGCGCCCGGTTCCCCCAAGTACGCCCGCATCCCCTGCTTTTTGTGCTCCTTGCCAGCCTAATTAAAAAGGACGATACGACTGCGGCCCCCACCAGCCGCGACCATAGAATCCCGGGCCCCGCCGACCAAACGCGCAGGCTGGCCGTTCTCTTTCGGCGCTGAAGCCGCCCCGCTATCCCCACCCCCGAAATAATTCGCTTGGAAAGGTCACGCCACAGCTCGCACGCGCAAGAATCATGGCGACAAGGCACGACAGCGGAGAATTGTCCGACCTTGTCGCTTGCCGCGCATTTCCCGCCTGCTATTTTGCCAAAGGAGCGGCCTCGCAAGGCCAACGTAGAAGGAGCGGATATCATGATCAACATCAAATGGAAGGCGCTAAAGTACGCCACGATGCTAGTGTTAGCTTTTGCTTTTCAGGAATCGGTAGGAGCTCAGGACATCGCGCCGGCGACATCGGTCGACATGACCGGTGCGGCCGCCGAACCACAAGCGGCCACGGGTAACGTGCCACGACTGATTAAGTTTAGCGGCGTGGCGACGGACCCGGATGGCAAGCCCGCAACGGGCACCGTTTCACTGACCTTTACTTTATATAAGACCCAGGAAGAGGGATCAGCCCTTTGGGCGGAAACACAGAGCGAGCAGTTGGACGCGCAGGGGCACTACACCGTGCTGCTTGGCAGCGGCTCGACCGCTGGCTTGCCGCTCGATCTGTTCGCTTCCGGTAACGCTCTTTGGCTGGGCGTGCAGCCGGAGCTGCCGGGAGAGAGCGAACTGCCGCGTGTGCTGCTGGTGGCGGTACCCTACGCGTTGAAGGCCGCTGACGCGGATACGCTGGGGGGCAAACCAGCCTCAGCTTACTTGCTGGCACAAGGGGAGGTAACGGCGTCATCCGGTCAGGCGACGAATGGCAATCTCGCCGCCGCTCCGCAGAGCCCTCTAACGCTTCGTCCCGGCCAGCAGGCTGAAACCTCCAACTCCAGCCAGAACACTGGTCCGAATTCGCCGGTAGGGGGTAGCGGCACCTTCGACTTTTTGCCCATCTGGAACGGCAGCCAGACTTTGGGAAATTCGATCTTGTTTCAGGTTCAGGACAAGGTAGGTGTGGGCACACTGACTCCGGGAGCGAGGCTCGATGCCACTAGTTTAAGCATCGCTGTCCGTGGGACATCTTCTGGCACGAGCGGAGCCGGTGTGCTCGGAAACGCAGCAGGCACTTCGGGAAATGCTACTGGCGTATTTGGGCAGAGTGCCAGCTCGAGCGGCACCGGCGTGGTTGGAGTGAACAACGCCGCCACGGGCTACGCCAACGGGGTCTACGGTCAGAGCGCCAGTACCAGTGGTAGCGGAGTGAGCGGTAACGCCACCGCCACTTCCGGCTACACGAGCGGCGTGTATGGGCAGAGTAGCAGCGTCAACGGCACAGGAGTTTACGGGAGCAGCGCGAACTGGGTCGGAGTAGGTGGCATGGGCGCCACGCTCGGCGTGTGGGGGGACAGCGCCACCGCCGGCGGGGGCGGTGTGGCGGGCTATTCGGACGCCACTTCTGGATACGGGAACGGCGTGTACGGCCAGAGCGCAAGCGGCAATGGTATCGGCGTCGCTGGCTCATCCACCTCAACTTCCGGGGGAACTGGGGTTATGGGAGTGGCGAATGCCACCACGGGTAGTCCGGCTGGTGTCTATGGCCTGATTTCCGCCACCAGCGGTGCCGCAGTCCTCGCCGTTGCCACCGCTACTTCCGGCTATACCAACGGTGTATGGGCGAACAATGCAAGTACGCAGGGAACTGGAGTCAGCGGCAACGCGAGCGCACCTTCCGGCGGGGCCACCGGTGTGCTCGGGTCGTCTGTCGGCGCACAGGGCGGGATCGGGGTATGGGGCTCCTACCAAGCCACCTCTGGCAGCGGAGTCGGCGTGAGGGGCGATATAGAGTCCAACGCCAGCGGCACAGCTGGCTTATTCATAAACGCATCTGGACAAGGGCTGATTCTGTCAGGGGTCTCGGGCAGCAGCTTCAATCAAGTCTTCACTGTCGATTCCAGCGGCAACTTGGATATCAGCGGCAATTTGACGGTAGCGGGAAGCAAGTCGGCGAGAGTGAAACTACAAAACGGGCGCGAGGTGGCGCTCTACGCGGTCGAGAGCCCGGAGAACTGGTTCGAAGATTTCGGCACAGCCCAGTTGCAAGGTGGCGCGGCCCAGGTCGCGCTCGAGCCCGGATTTCTCCAAACGGTTGACACCGCCACCGACTACCACGTTTTTCTAACTCCGAAGGGCGACTGCAACGGCCTTTACGTCGCGAGCACAACATCTGGCGGTTTTGAGGTGCGCGAGATGGGAGGTGGAACAGCGAGCGTCGCCTTCGATTACCGAATCGTGGCCCACCGGCGTGGCTTTGAAAGCGTCCGGCTCCAGGACGTGCATCTGCCGCCGGGTCCAAAGGATATGCAGGCCAGGGTCGCCAGCATGCGACCAGCAACGCAGACGGTGGTGGCGCCGACTCCGAAGGTTACACCTCTCGTCTTGTCGCACCCTGTTGAGCAACCGCATCCATAGCCCATCTGCGGCGCGGAAGATGCCTCCGTCTTATGGCAGAATGGCGCAGAACTTTCTCCTCAGGTCTGCGCCATTCACCGCCTCAATGGGAGACGCTCGGCCTATCGCTTACATGCGAAGCTCCACAAGCAAGCCGCTGAAGAACAACTTCCTCGGGCCGCTCACGCTTCGCACCACCGGTTTCCTTTTCCTGGTGTCGATGTTTAAAGTTGAGTGTTTTGCGTAGTTTAGTGCTTCGGCGCTTTCACCGGATCCGGCGGACGGGGAGGCAACTTTTTCGGATTGGCCTGCAGCGCTTTCAGGATCTCGGCAACGGCGCGATCGAGTTGCTGATCCTTGCCCTCGATCTCCGCAGCCGCATCGTTTTCGACAACGATATCGGGATCCACGCCGTGGCCTTCGATGACATATTGCCCGGCTACCGACCCAGTAGCAAATTGCGGCACAAACACCATGCCTCCATCGATCAGCGGCCCGTGTCCGGTGATTCCCACAACGCCTCCCCAAGTACGCTTGCCGATTAGAGGTCCGAGGCCCGCCTGGCGGAACATGTAGGGGAAGATGTCTCCGTCGGAAGCGGAGGTCTCGTTGATCAGGCAGACTTTGGGTCCGTAAAACACGGTATCGGGGTAGGTTTCAGTTTGCTTGTCGGTGCGGTTGTAATCCACGCCGAGCAACTCTCTGCGCAATCGCTCGATGAGCATCTGCGAGATGTTTCCTCCTCCGTTTGCGCGAACGTCTACGATCAACGCTTCCTTGCGAATCTGCGGGTAGAAATATTTGATGAACTCGCGGATGCCGTCATCGCCCATGTCTGGGATATGAATGTAACCAACCCTGCCATTAGTAGCTTTGGAAACGGCTTCCCGGTTGCGCTTAACCCAAGCCAGATAAAATAAGTTTGTTTCGCTCGTGATCGGGCGGTAGGTGATTGTATGCGAGCCTTCCAGCGTGGGCTTGGAGTTGACCGTCCACTGCACAGGCCGGTTTGCTTTGTTGCGCAAGAATGCATAGGGATTGTCCCTGGGCGCCAGATCCTGGCCATCAATGGCGAGGATGTAATCGCCTTCCTTCACATCCACTCCGACTTCCGTGAGCGGAGATCGATACAGCTCTTCTTGATTTTGGCCTTGGTAGATTTTCGTGATGTGGTAACGGCCGGCAGCAGCATCGAGTTCGATCCGCGCACCCGGCAGGGCAACTTGCGGCCGCTTGGGAATCTCGAAATCGCCGCCCTGAAGATAGGCATGGGAGACGCTGAGTTCCGCAACCAATTCACCCAAAACGTAATTCAAATCGGAACGGTGTGCGACGTAGTCCACCAGCGGGCGGTACTGCGCGAGTAAAGCGTTCCAGTCGTAACCGTGCATGTTCTCCACGTAGAAGAAATCACGGTAGCGGCGGCCCACTTCGTTGTAAATCTCAACCCACTCCTCGTGGGGGACGCGATCCACCATCAAGCCATCCGTGGAGACGTTCTTGGCGGTGCTCTTTCCCTCCGGCTTTACGTCATAGAATTTGAAGCTGTGTTCCTGGCGCACCAGCACTTTCTTGCCGTCCCGGGAGGCCGCAAAATTCTCGATCTTCTCAGCAAGCACGCTCTCTTTGCGGTCTTTCAAGGAGAACAGGACCAGATTCGAATCTGGAAAAGAGTCTCGTCCATAAAACGGAGCGCCGTCGCGAGCGTAAACGAGATACTCTTTTGTCGCCACCAGCCGCGAATAGTTGTCCGCGTCAACCGGGACACGCGTGACGCGATCCGCTAGACCGTCGAAATCAATCCGGATGTACTCCTTCTTTTTTGACTCTTTTTTCTCTTCCTTCTTGTCAGTCGTCTTGGCCTTGTCGGCCGCAGATTCCTCGCCTTCCTTGGTGAAAGTTACTTCGTCGCTTTCCGGCGGGAAAGGATTCTTGGTGTCCTTGCAGAGGGCCAAGGCATATAGCTGATTGCCGCGGTTCATAGCGTAGTTAAATTCGATCATGCTCAGTTGAGGCTGGAATCCGCGCGTACTGAGGTAATAGAGGTAATTGCCATCGGGATCCCAAGCGGGAGAGCCGGAGTCAAAGAGTTCACTCGTCACCAGGTGAGTCTGTCCATCGTTTACGCTCCAGATGTAAATGGAGGAGAACCCGCTCGGATTGTCGAGGCAGAAGGCCAAGTGCCCTCCATCGGAGGACCAGGCGTAATCGTGGGTGCGGTCGCGAGGATTCTGAGCGATCTGCGCGACTTTCTTGTCGTCCAGCGTCAGAACGAAAAGCTTGCCATCTTTGTCGGTAAAGGCAATGCGCTTGCCGTCTGGTGCCCAGGCCGGTTGGTACAACATCGCGTGGAGGCCGTGTGTCAACTCTTCAGCCTTGCCGGAACCGTCCTGGTTGATGAGATACAGTTCTTCTTCTCCATCCAGATCAGAGATATAGACAATTTTCGAGCCATCGGGCGACCACTGCGCCGCTTTGTCGTGTGCGTTGGAAGAATTTGTGAGGTTGCGCGTCGGTCCCTTTTCGATGGGAGCGGTGAACACATCGCCGCGCGCCCAGATGAGGGCACGCTCGCCTTTGGGGCTCAAGTCAAACCCTTCGATCTGACCGGCGGCGGACACACGTGAAGGGCGCATCGCCAGGGCATCGGTGGGGACGGTGATGGAGATCTGCTTGGCTTGGCTGGTGGAAATATCGAAGATGTTCAGTTCGCCGCCCAGTTCATAGACGATCTGGTTTTTGTGATCGGTGCTCGGCCAGCGGAGATCCCACTTGGTGCTGTGCGTAAGCTGCTCCGTCTTCTTTGACTTCGTGTCGTAGGCGTACAGATTTAGCGTGTCGTCTTTGTCGGAGGAATAGTAAATTTTATCGCCGACCCACATAGGATCACGGTGGCAGCGGGGATCCTCGGTAATTTTTTCCGCGGCGTGCGAACTCAGATCGAAGATGTAGAGCTGCTGCGCCCATCCGCCGGAGTAACGCTTCCAGGTGCGAAAATCGCGGAACAAAGGCGAGTAGACAACTTTGGAGCCATTCGGAGAGTAATCACCGGCCCCCGATTTTGGCATGGGTAGGGCCCGGGGCAAGCCGCCATCGAGGGAGACGGTGTATAGGCGGCTGTCGCCAAGGTCGAAATGCTCGCGCAGGGATCGAAACACAATGGACTTGCCGTCCGGCGTCCAGCCATAAACTTGATTGTCGTAACCCCATCGCGGGTTTAGCGGCCCGCGCGCCGGATAGAAGGTGAGTTGCTTCGGCACACCACCGGTTACAGGAATGACGTAGACCTGTTCGTCACCATCATACTGGCCAGTGAAAGCGATCCATTTCCCATCGGGAGAAAACTTGCCGAAAACTTCCAGGCCAGGATGTGAGGTCAGACGCGAAGCCAAGCCGCCGGAGGTCGAGGCTAGCCAAAGGTCGCCGGCGTACGTAAACACGACTTTGTCCTCGTGGACGTCAGGAAAGCGTAGCAGTTTGGTCTGGGCGTGTGCTGCCGTGCTGATAACGAGCGAGAGAAGCAGGCAGAGAATCGACAGGAAGGATTTGCGGGGCGTCATGGATTTCCTCTCGAGAGCTGAAAATGGCACGCGGGCTAATCATGGCTTGAGAACATCACGCGCACACAATTAGTCCCACAATTATGTGGCGCATTGTACTTCTTGTAAGAATGAGAATGCACGCAACAAAAATGCAATGCCCATTCTCCTCTGTGCAAAACATATTTCTAGTTTTAGCCTTCGGTGGCTGGTTTTTGGATGAGGATTCATCATCGCAGCCACAGCCGCTTATAGAACGCACTTATGTGAGAAATGGAGAATAAGAGTGATTGTTCCCCGAAGCGATACCCAGTAGTTACAATTTGGTTCTGGTCTCTGCGAAAAGGAAAAGGCGGCTCTCCGAAGAGCCGCCCCAGAATTGCTCTTGTATCTAAAGTGCCTGGATGCTGTCGCCTATTGCTTGTCGTAGACCTGAACGTCATGCGTTTTTGCGCCGGTTGACGTGGTACCGGTCGAGTCGACGATGGTGACCTTTCCATCCCTCGAAACTGTCACTTTGGACGTGCCAATTACTTTATCGCCCTTTTTTAGCGTCGCTACAAAGTGGTTGGAGTCAGTGCGCGTGGCCGCGATGGTGTCAGCTCCGCTTGGAATGGAACCCGCGATGGGATTGTCTTTACCGTCAAATTGGACGGAGAAACCGTAAGCGATGGGCTTTCCGTCGCCGCCGACTCCCTCAAACGTATATTTCACGCCATCGCCTTGTGCTACGACAGTGCGCGTCAGGCTCTTAGGGGCTGGTCCGGGGTCGTATTTCGATTTTGTGACATTCAGTTTCCAAGTTCCGACAAGCGGATTGCTTTGCGCTTGCACCGTGCAGGTACCAACGACAACTAAGAGAGCGATCGCGGCAAACCGTAAGACACGCTTCATGAGTGACCCTCCTTGGGTCCGATCTTTCACAGCTCTGCTGCGGGACTTTATTTCTTGCTGGAAATTTAACTGGATTACGAGTCTGGAAAACAACTTGCGCAACCATATGCCGCATCGCGGCTCGAGTCAATAATTTTCAGCTACAGCCCGACGCATCGCCTGGTAAGTGCGGCAGCTGGAAACGGGGACTCAATGTCCAATAACGCGATTACACAGGAGTCAGCCCGCCGCTGCCGGAGGCGATTGCAAAGGACAAGCGTGCTCATCGGCAATTAGGCGACCCTTGACCTCTCAGGGACAATGCTTGAGGCAGAGCTAAAACCCCATCGCCACGGTAATCTTGACTGATTTCAATGAGCTGTTGGCTTTGCTAAAAATCAATTTAATCTCGGCCTGCTGGAGGTTCCCGGGATTGATCATTGCGGTGGTAATCGGAAACTTCAGTAATTGCGTGCCAGCCGTGGTAACGAGAGTAACGTCATACATGGTCGCCGCGCCCAACGTCTCAGAAACGTTGGCCGCGCCATTCGACAGGGTCTGGGAGACGATCACGGTGTCAGGGCCTGACGCGTTCTGCTGGCCAAGGGTGACTGTTCCTTGGATATTCGTCCCGTCATCCCAGTGTGCAATCATCACTAGGTTTGTTGTTGGGGTTTGTGGCCTCGCGGGAGACGCAAACAACGCAGTTATGCAAAGCAATGCTGCAATCAGATAGTTTTTCAAACTGGCTCCCTAAAACAGATTTGGTTTCTCGGCGATTCGGTGCGTCTACAGTGACTTCCGGGGAGGGAGGGGCCCGTTCTTGCCTGTTTCAAAATCGCGAGGACAATAACAGAGGAGAGACGACTAAACTACATGGCCTTTGGGACAGAATGAGTACAGCATACTTTCTCTCTCTATCGACTGCCCTTCATCAACACGCCGAGTAATGGTGCCCTCCCCGCACGATGATGACGCAACTTCCGGTGGTGACCCGAAGCTAACTGCCATCATTCCGTGACCGGACTCTTCTGGCTGTGGCTGACACGTCGAATCCGTCAACAGAAGCACTCGGCGACGTATAATATGCCTTTCGGAGAAGGGCCGTTGGTACGTGACCCATGCACTCAGCCAACGGGTCCCGCTGGATCGGAGGTAGTTCATCGAAACCGAACGTAATCGCCTGTCTCGGAGAATTGCGAATCTGTATCCGCCGCTCCGTCTGGCTCTCAATGTATCCCTGGTATTTGCCCTGTGTTACTTCGCGGGCAGACTAGGCGGCGCTCTGATCGTTCGGCCGCAAATGATATCGCCCCTTTGGCTGGGAAACGTACTTCTGGCGTCGGTGTTGGTATTAGTTAGGCGAAGCTTATGGCCGTTACTTCTGGCAGCTGGCTTGGGTGGATTTGTCCTCTATGACCTGCAGGGAGGCGCGCCGACGCATGCCATAATCTGGCTCTTTCTTTCCAATGCAATAGAAGTTCTTACCGCCGCTTGGTGTCTTCAAATAGCATTTGGCGGCGCGCCCTGGCTGAATAGTGTCAAAGCTCTTGCGAAGTACTCTTTCTACGCGGTGTTCCTGGCTCCCTTTGTCGGAGCGTTCTTTGGTGCGTTTTCCAATGGCAGCAATTATTGGTCAACGTGGAAGGTGGCTTTCTTTTCGGAAGCACTGGGATTCCTTACTCTGATGCCCGCCACTTTAGGCTGGGCCAGAGAAATTTCGGCACGGACAAAAACCCCCCGCGCTTATTACCTTGAGGCAGCTGCCCTGATCGTGGGCCTGATCATCCTCGGATGGCTCGTCTTCGCCTCTCCTAGAGGGAGCAGTCTTCCCGCACTGCTTTATTCTCTCGTGCCACTACTCCTGTGGTGCACTTTGCGTTTCGGATCGACAGGTGTAAGTACCTCGATGATTGCCATCGCGTTTGTTGCAATTTGGGGCGCAATCCATGGCCGTGGTCCGTTCACCGGACCGGGGCCTCTTATCAATATCTTGTCGCTGCAACTCTTCTTGTTCTTCACGGCGGCGCCTTTCATGGCTCTGGCAGCTCTTGTCGAGGAGACAAAGGATGCGGAGCTGGCCTTGCGACAGAGAGACACGGAATTGAATGAAGCCCAGCGCTTAGCTCAGACCGGCAGCTGGCGGTGGGATCCCCGCTCTGACACTATGACTTGGTCCGCAGAACTTTACCGCATGTCCGGATACAATCCCGAGCTACCGCCGCCTTCCTTTGCGGACCACGAACAGTTCTTCACTCCGGAAAGCTGGCATCGATTGAAGCAAGGCGTCGAGAAAGCACTGCGAACGGGAGCGCCGTACGAGTTGGACTTGGAGGCTATTCGCGTGGACGGCACCAAACTTTGGCTTACGAGCCGAGGCGAAGCCGTCGTGGATTCCAGTGGTCATCCCATCTACCTTCGGGGCACGACGCAAAACATTACGGATCGGAAGCGGTCAGAAGAAGCGCTCGTTTCCATGAGCGGTCGCCTGATTACCGCGCATGAAGACGAGAGAACCCGTATTGCCCGGGAGTTGCACGACGATTTGAGTCAGCGCATGGCGGTCCTCCAGATCGGCCTCGAGCAATTCAAACAAGGCGCGCAGGGTATTTCCTCCACTGCCCAGCAACAACTGCTCACCATTGCAGAAACGGCGAGAGAAGTGTCGTCCGACATCCATGATTTGTCTTATCAGCTTCATCCAGCCAGGCTGGAGCTTCTCGGCCTGGTCGCCTCTTTGAAAGGGTTTTGCCGTGAATTCTCCGAGCAACATAAGCTGGCAGTCCAATTCGTCCCCGGCCGCATTGAGGGACGGTTTCCCAAAGATGTGACTCTCTGCCTTTATCGGATCACCCAGGAAGCCTTACAAAACGTCGTGAAGCATAGTGGCGCGGCGGAGGCCGAAGTGGAACTGTCGCGCCACTCCGACGAAATCGTACTGTGTATTTCCGATTCGGGCCGTGGGTTCGACGTGGAGTCGGTGAAAGGAGTAGCTGGACTGGGGTTAATCAGCATGCGAGAGCGGCTGCGGCTAGTTCGAGGTCATCTTTCCATTGAATCGGAACCATCTCGCGGAACGCGAATCCGTGTTCGAATCCCAGAAATCGCAATGGCTCCAAAAGAAGATAGCAGCGCGCACCCTGACGCAAATGGGCATGGCGCCTGATCAACACCCTCATCGGAAAACTGTCCACGCATCAGAATGCCTCAATCGGTAGAGCCGCTTTCCGTCCGACTAGGGCTTGAATATTTAGATAATTTGCCAGCTAGCGCGACTTAAGGTTTTGCAGCGGGCGCCGCCGCGGGGTGTGCTCGCCGGAACGCATCAAAATCTCCCCACACGCGTCCGACCGTGGCGGCATCAATCGGCCTGCTCACGGGCGTGTTCGGGTCCTTCTCGGAGTAAATTTCTAGGACCACGTTTCCGCAGGCTGGTGTTACGGCATCAGCAGCGTACTCATACACTCCTTGATACGTTGTGTCCACCTTTCGCCCGCGCTGGTCTACCAAATCGAATTCCGCTCGTCCAGGCACGATCGGAGCCAGCTCCTGGCCTCCGCAGAGGAGCCGCATGCGCACGAACCCATTCTTGAAACGAACCTTAAAAAGCACTCCGTACTTCGGCCGAACTCGCACAACCAGCACGGGACGGTAGTCCTGCGCGTCCTCCAGCGCGTCCGACGGCGGCTTCGCCGTTGCAGCGTCGCCTCCAGAACGTTTTGCCGCCTTGCGCGCCGCTGCCATCTCCTGTTCATGGCGGAGGAAATAGTTAATGGGAGGCGTGATGAACCCTACTTGAAACTCACCGGCGTCAAAAAAGTAGGGTTTGGTGTCCAACTTTTCTTGCATAAGAAGTTCACGGAGCGCATCGGCGGGATAAAAGTCTGTGGGTTCCACGGGAAGCAGCGCCGGCGCCGGTGGCGTTCCTCCTACGATATCCTTCCTGGCCTGCTCGACCACAGGCCGCACGATTTCCACCGGCACAATGGAGGCCAGATTCCGCAGTTCAGCCGTCGTGATTCCTGCGACTTGACCGTCCAAGGTGAACAACGGGCCGCCGGAATTTCCGGGATTCACGTTTATATCGCTATTGATGGAATCCTTTTCAATTTTGCTCACGACACCGGTTGTCAGTGCTTTTTCGCGGCCCAGAGGATTCCCAATCGTAAAAACGCGCTGGCCAACAGCAAGACGCGACGCAGCTTCGTTCCCCAGCAGCGGCGCCACGACGCCTTCTCGAAACGCAGCAGGATCAAACCAGATCACCGCGACGTCCTTGTCTGCGTTCGAGGCGATCAACCTCGCGGCAACCTTGCGCTTATCGTCAAATTGCACGGCCAGGTAGCTGGAGGAATTCACCACGTGGTTGTTGGTCACTACCAGCCCGGAGGAATCCACGAGAAAGCCCGAACCACTGCGCGATTCCGAATGAATGGCGACCACTGAGTTTTTTAGTTTGTCGAAGAGCGCCGTCAACCCTCCATCGCTGGCGCCGGCGGAAGACTTATTCTCCCCGGGAGAGGAGACACCGGGTGCCGAGTCTTCTGTTTTGGCGTTGTCGTTGGTGAGGTCTATACGCTGCTCTGTACCTTCGATTTGGATTTCCACATTCCATGAATAGCGCTTGCCGCCCAGTTCCACCGGCTTGGGTGTAGAGATCGAATAGTGCCCGGGCGTAAGTTGTCCTACCGCTTTGCCATCCAGATCGGTTTTCAGCTCCGTCGGAGCGTCCGCACTCCCCTCCTTCCGAAAGTGGATGATGTAAAAAGGAACGGGCTTCTGATTCAAATCTTTGTCGACCAGCAAGACGCGCACTCGTACGTTTACAGGCACCGTTTGCGGACCAGCGCTTCTGTCGGGACCGAAGAGCAATGAAGCCATCAGCAAATAGACGTACATGTCATGCCTCCGCTGTGGATAATTGCTCGCATCCTCCCATTTCTTTGCCGTCGGGTAAAGCGTCAAAGTCGGACATCTCGCCACAAACGGCGACACTCTTCTCACCCGCCCTGCGTCCTGCTCAGAAAAGCACGCGGATATTCGATTTTCCGCTTCTATTACCAGCGGAAGCGAATCGCGAGCTGGATGACGCGCGGCGTGACAACTCCAGAGGGGCCTCCAAGCCCATTGAAGTTTTTCGCTGCGTCATACGTGGCTCTCTGGAAGTTAGCCAGCGTCAGAACCTGTCCATTAGCACCGAGGTACAAGCCCGTAAACGGATTGATGCAGCTCGCTGTGCAGTTGAAGTTAGGATTTGGCGCACCGTTTACTGTCGGCTTCGGCACAGACAGGAAGTTCAGCACATCATTCGCATTATTCAAGATAAACAGCGGATGGTTGAACACGTTGAAAACATCTATCTTCAACTCCAGGCTCGCGGATTCCCATTTGGGAATTTTGAACGCCCTCGTCAGTGACACGTCGAACCGGTAGAGCGGCAAGGTCTGCCCAGCGTTCCGGGCGAGATTTCCGCTGATATATTGGAAGTCCACAGGCACTCCCGTGAGGCTGTCTACCGGACCCGATGAGCTTGCCCCCGGAGGAGCAACAAAGGTCGTCTGCATGGCCGAGCAATTGGCGAGTCCCGCCGCAACGCAAGCCGTCACGCCCGACTGGCTTATTTCCAGGTTCGTACCAGAGATCGACGCGATGTTGGTCGCCACGAGTGCCCCGTTAGGCGCGTTCGCGCAACCCGTGACTGTCGAGCCCGCATGGCAAACATTGGGACGCTGGTTCGTTTCCGCGCCTATCGCCGGGAAGTTCGATCCGGCAAAAGCACCATCTCCTGTCGAAATCGGGAACGGACGGCCGGATTGCAGGGTGCCGAGCACGCCAAACGTCCAGTTGTTTAAAATCGTTCCCCCTATCCGGGTATCAAGCAGGTTATTCGTATCGGCCACGAAGCTGAAATTGGCCAAATGACGGATATCGATTTGGGCCAGTGCGTTCTCCAAGCTCAATGGTGCTAATGGATTCGCCGGCTCGGACACGCCGTAAAAGTCTTCGCCGTCGTCCATCGTCTTCGAATACGTGTAACTGGCGTTGAACTGAAAATGATTTGACATCCGCTTTTGCGCGGTGAGCACAAACGCGTTGTACCCGGACGAGCGGTCACTGGAAATTGTCCGTATCGCGCCGAACGACGAGTCCGGCCGATCTGGCATGTAGTCATAACCGGGATGCGCCGGGTCGGGAATAGGAGTCGGGAAGTTCGTGTCCGTCTCTCCAAACAATCCATGTCCGAACACGCCCTGGTAGCCCATGCTATAGGTGAACGTGGATCCGAGTTGCCGTTGGATCACCAGCGACGCCATGTAGATATTTGGGTTCTTTATTGTGGGCGATAACGGACGCACACGGCCAAAGTTGCTGATATCGCCCGAGAGGTACGGCTGCAAGCTTGTTGCGCTCGGTTCGTTTGGGTATGCCGTCAGGACCGCACAAGCCGCTGGGTTGGACGGCATTGGGTTGATTGCGCCTGACCGTGTGAAGCAGTCGGTTGCCGAAATGCTGGTGGTTAGGAAATTCTTTCCGTCGAAGATTCGAGAGTCGATTACGATATTGAGAAAAGCCATCTCTGTGACGACGGCACCCGCCGCACGAATTACGGACTTCCCTTGGTTGCCAAACAGGGTATGCAGAAACCCGTGCGTAAAATTGGGGCTCCACGCGATACCGAGCCGCGGCTGCCAGTTGTTGTGGTCGGATCCACACGCAGGGATCAGTCCATTGCCCTGCAAGCAACCGCCCGGCACGTTGGGAGCAGGGATCGTTCCGCCATTGAATGCTCCAGCCTCAACGTCGTACCGCAAGCCATAATTTATTGTGACGCCGCGGCTGAGGTGCCAGGAATCCTGAGCATACGCTCCAAAGATGTTATCCGAACCGAGCGACTCGCCCGGCCCCGAACCGATCGTGAATTGTGTTGGGCACAATCCATAGGGTGCGCAAGAAGCTTGCGCGGTAAAGGATTCATACCGTCCATAGTGGAACTGTTGATAAAGATAGTCATACGGAAAGTGGCTGATGTTGAATCCGAACTTGAACGTATGAGCCCCGTGGGTCCACGACAGATTGTCTATGTACTGGTAGCGGTTCTGAGTTGTCCCCATTGGGCAGCAGAAGTTCGCCCCTACATACGCGTTCGGAAGGACCTGGCCGGGCTGTGAGCTGTCGGTGGTCATAATCGACAGGAACCTATGCCAGTAGAACCTTGCTTCGTTGACGGTGTGCGAAGCCAGCGTCGATACCAGCCCAATATTCAATTCGTTGTCATGCCCTATCGTTACCACCAGCCCGCTTGGGTCCGTGTTTGGTCCCGTCTGAAATAACGCGTTGGGGGAATCGTCGCGCTGCACGTTGTAGCGCACGCTCAAGACTTCCTTCTTCGTCAGCATCAGGTCGATCTTGCCGGACCACAACAACTCGTTCACCGGTTGATTGACCGTGATGGGCGAGCCAAACGGCAGCAGCGTTGCCGGCGAACCCTGTGCCACCTTCTCCAGGCTGGCAAACCAAAAGAAGCGGTTCTTCACAAAGGGCCCACCGGCTGTGAATCCGTATTCATGCTTGAAGAAAGGTGCGCGATCCATCGGATCCGTGAGGTTATAGAAAAAACTGGAAGCACTTAGGTTCCGGCCACGGAAGTAAGCGTGAAAGTCTCCATGAAAGTCATTCGTCCCAGACTTGGTGATGACGTTCAGGATGACGTTGCCCGCTTGCCCGTATTCGGCGTCATAATTGTTTGTCAGAACCTGAAATTCTTTCACTTCCTCGACCGATGCGCCCAAGGCGTCGCGCGCCGAGATCACCTGATCGGAAATGTTTCCGCCATCCACGTTGATGTTTATACCGTGATCGGTGACATTGCCGGCGCCCACAATGTCAAACGAGGTTCCTGTGTAGTCATACTTCAGCCCCGGAGCCGACGCCGCCAAACCCAGGTAGTCGTTCGCCACGCCGCCGAAGTCTTGATACGAGGTTGTCGTCGGCAAGTTGGCCACGTCTTTGTCGTCGATTACCGTCGACACATCCGTCTTCGTTGTCTCGACGAGCGGCACCTCCGTCGTGACGATAATCGAGTCCGTTTGCCCCGCAAGCCTCAGGTTAAAATTGATATCGAGGTCTTCTCCAACTTGCAATTTCACGCTCTTCGCTTGCGTCGTGACAAACGAGTGGGCTTCAATGGAGAGGTCATAGATTCCCGATGGAAGGTTGTCAAATCGGTAGAGGCCGTCCGAGGTGGTTTGCGTCGTCCGTGTCATCCCGGTTTCGACGTTTGTGGCCGTAACCGTCGCCGAAGGCACTGACGCGCCGTTCAGATCTTGCGCGTGGCCCGTAATCGTCGCGAAAGCCGCGCTCTGGCCATACACGCCAAACGCCGTTACCAGCAGCAATGCCGCCCCAGCAATCATGCTCCTCAGGCAGACCATCACTCTGCCGGAAATCCGGGCAGTTTCTGTTTGCGCGCAGGCCACCACACCGGAGAGCAGAAGAAACACAACGAGTACAGGAGACTTCATCGAACATTCTCCCTGGTGCTCGCACCCTGTGGCTAGTTCCGCCTCGAGCTCAAATTATTGAGTAGGATATTCTTGGAGGTGGGATGATGCAAGTAGGCAAACTGAAAAAAGCGTAGCACAGGAGGAGAGAACGCCAAGGGTGTCTTTCCGCTAGTGTTAGTCGGGCACCGGGTTCAATTAGCGGCTCGTGAAGTCTCGAGTTACTGCCGGTTGTTGCGACTCGCCCGAAGCTGATCGCGTCGACCTATATCGCACTTAGACGCAAGGCTGGTACTTTTGACACTGGCTACTTGCAGTAGCAAGTGAAAATCTCCGGTGAAGGGACGTTGTCGCCCTTTGCGTTTGTGAAAGGAATTCTATGCGATTGTCTGCCGTGGGTCTCTTAGCATCAGCCCTGCTGCCGTCGTTAGCGCAAGCTCAAGCCCCTGTTTTCGCAATTACGCCGGAACAAAGTTCGGTTCGGTTCTTTGTGAAGTCTTCCATAGCTATCGAAGGCAAATTCGATAAGTGGGACGCTACTCTAACGTTCACCTCACCTGACGTTTCAACAGGGGTCCTGGACATCAAGATTCAGGCCGCGACTGTGGATACTGGAAGCGGCTTCAAGGACGACAAGCTGAAGAGTAAAGATTTCTTCGACGTCAAACAGGATCCGTTGATCACGTTTAAATCAACGAAGATTGTGCGGACGGGTCCCAACACCTACGCGGTTCAGGGCAACTTTACGATACGCGGAGTGACTAAAGCCGACACGTTGACGCTAACGGTTGACCCTGAAGGGAAAGCATCCGGCGATATCAAGGGGACCATGGCCTTCGACCGTAAGGACTACGGGATGAACAGCGGCATTCCTTTCATCAGGATCGCCGACCGCGTCGAAGTAAATATCGCCCTCCAAGCGAAGCGAGTCAGCGGGCCTCCGGTGATTTTCAAGCAATAGCCAGGCCGGCAAAATGGCGATCGCGGCCTAGCGTGTGCATCTTGGCAAGCAACTTTTTCTTGCACAGGCGGTAATACTCCGAAAGCGAAACAGGCAGAAGGGCAACACCGGCAACGACGCGTCCTCGTCAGAACACCAGCTTCAGCGTAAGTTGACCAGAGCGCGGGCCACCGATCTGATAGAGAGGGCTGAGAGTCCCCGGACCTCCGGACAAGAAGTCGTTCAGCGTCGAGGTGATGGTCCCAAAGCCACTGCCGGGAAAAAGGTTATTAAAATTCGCCGAAGGAGGCGCGAACATCGGGTGATTGAAGATGTTGAAATATTCGACGCGGAAATACGGCGTTCGCGCGTTGCCCATTGATACTGAACTGTCCGAACGCGTCTCCTGATTGGACCTGGCCAGGGGGCGAAACCACCGCATAGCCGGGGGTTAGGCCCAGCAGCGATTGAAAGGTGCGGCCGTTGAGCGGCATGTTCTGCACAAACTGCTGATTCACCAGGGTACTCACAGCCGCCGAGTCAGTTTCCAATCCGAAAGTGTCGCCTTTGACGGTAATGCTTTCTGACGCAGAACCGACCGCCAGCGTGAAATTCTCATTGACCGCATCCTGTACATATAGCTGCAGGCTGGGCTGGATGACGGTGCGAAATCCTTCCTTCTGAATGGTTAGCCGGTAGGTGGCCGGACGCAGGTCAGTCAGAACGTAGATTCCATCCTCGTTGGTGCTGGTGGTAGTCGAGACGTTGGTCTCGAGATTTGTGATTGTGCATTGGGCGCCGACAATCACCGCGTCCTTCAGATCCGTCACCCTGCCCGAAATCCGGGCGTTTTCTGTTTGCGCGCAAGCCACCCCAGCACAAAAAAGCAGAATCATAACGAGTGCAGGAGACTTCATCTAGCATTGTCCCTAGTGCTCGCACCCTGTAGCTAGTTCCGTCTCGAGCTCAAATTGTTGGGCAGTGTATTGTTAGCAGGGGGAGCATGCAAGCAGACAAATCAACAGGTGGCAGCGCGGGATGGGAGATACCGCGGGGTGGCCTTCCGTTAGCAGATATTAAGGGCTGTTACGGGTGATTGACCTCTCCCAAGTAGGCGTAGAGCATCTTCTGCCCGCTAGGCTGCTTCCCTCCGGCCGCAGGCTCGAGCGTGACAAATACCGAATTGATTTGCTTCACAAGCTCCGGGTTCTCCACTTTTAGCACCCAGCGACCCTGGGCTTTGGCGTCCACGCGCAGGAGGCCTAAGCTGCGTGACGTGTTCTTCCCTGTTTCCGGCACGGCCCAGACCTGGAAAGTGTGCTTCGCGTCTAATACCCGGTCTCCATTCAAATCGAAGGCGTAAAAGGTGAGGGACTTGCTTTCGGTCAGGAAAACGCGGCCAAAGGCCTTGCTGGTGTTTCCATTCGGGTCCGTGTCGCGGACGTCGATGACGTGCAACTGGCGGGCTGCCAAGAGTTCGCGGACATCCTTACCCGCCGCTGCAAATTGCCGCTCCATATCGAGCGTGGCGCTCGCAACCCGCAACTTATCAGAGAGTTCCGTAATGCGGACTTCTTCCTCCACCAGGGAGGCTTCGTCGTTGAGTCGCAGTTGATTCACACGAGTTGCCTCGTCTTTTGCTTCCGCCAGCAGCTTTTCCTGGTTGCGGGACTCCTCCAGCAACTGCGCGTTCTGGCTTGAGGACCGTTCGGCGTCTCCTCGCGCCTGTTCACCGTTGCGCCGCAGGTTCTCGGCGCTGCTGGCAGCGTTTCCCAATTCGGTACGCAGATTCTGGATCTCACGCTGGCTCGCCGTGAGCGACTCGCTTAGCTTGGAGAGGCTTGCCGTAAGCGCGGTGTTCTCCCGCTTCAGCCTCTCGACCTGCTGTTCTGCCCGCATGGAATCCTGGGAGGCGGGATTCCAGTAGGTTGCGTAGAAGGCTACAGCGATAATCGCGGTGGCTAATGCACCCGCAGCACCAACGAAGAACCCAACTCGCCTGCGGGGACGCCGGATGGATCCTTCGACGTCCGGCGAGAACGCGATTCCTTCGAGCCTGGCACGTTGAAGGAATCGTCCCCGGAGGCCGTTATCGGGCCGGGTCTTTACCCTATCCACGAATTCACGAACCGGGCTGACCGTTAGCGGCAGTCCGGAGCGAACGAGTTGACTAAACTCCGCATGAGCTTTCCTGCATTCCAGGCAATCCTTGGCGTGTTCGCGAAGCTCCACGAGTTCCTCGCCCGAAAGGAATCCGCCAGCTCCCAGAGCGGTTAGCTCTTCGAAATGGGAGTGATCACTCATTACTGCTCGCTGCCTTTGCCTTCTCCGGTGTCCGGCCCACGAAGGAACGCAGTTTCTGAAGTCCACGATAGTAGTGGTGCCGTACATTCGACAGGGAATCGCCCATTTTGTCGGCGATCTCCCTCATCGAGAGCCCGCTAAAGCTCGCCAGCTCCACGACCTGCTTTTGGGGGCCGTTCAGTGTCGCCAGCCCCTGCCGGAGCAGATGCTTCAACTCATGCTGCGTGAACCCGCCGAATGGGGAGGCTGTTTCAGGCAAGTGAGTCTCGATCTCGTCCAGATTCGCCTGGTCGTAGAATTTCCTCGCATTCAGATGTTGCCGGCGGTTGATAGCGCGGTGATATGCGTACTGGAGAATCCACACTTTAGTAGTGCCTTTGGCGGGGTCAAATTGTGCCATCGACCGGAAGATTTCCAGAAAGACGCTCTGCATAACGTCCTCTGCTTCGCCCGGATCGCGAACAATTTTCAGTGCAATGCTAAGGACAAGGCGGTGGTAGCGGTCGAACAAAACGGCAAGTGCGTCGTTGCAGCCAGCCTGTAGCTGCGCCATAAGCTCGCCGTCATCCAGACCCTTCAATTTAGAGAAACCCGGAGGCTGAATAGAACGCGTGAATGGGGAACCGGCGGGCGGGAATTCGGGCTTTATCAACGAACCGTGCCTGTGGCGCCATCCCGGGATTGGCGGGACTCACCAGAGACGCCCTTTATAGTAGGAAATGTCTCAAAAGGCAACTGGTAGAATTGCTGCTTTACAGGCGCGTGGCCAAGGACGAGATTTGGTAGGGCACAAATCAGAAAGCTCTCGTGCCCCAAAATCTGAGCGGGCATAATCCCGCGGATTTTGAGCGCCTTTGATTTAACTGTCGAGAGAGGAGATAGATGCCACTGGCCGTCAGGATTCTCCTCGTAGATGACTTCAAGCCGTGGCGTTTTTTTGTGTCTTCCCTGCTACAAAAGAACCCCGACTGGCAGATCGTCTGCGAAGCGTCTGACGGCATGGAAGCCCTCCAAAAAGCGGAGAAATTTCAGCCGGATTTGATCCTGCTGGACATCGGCCTTCCCAGATTGAATGGGATTGAAGCCGCTCTGTCCATCCGCGAGCTTTCTCCCAGGTCGAAAATCCTGTTCCTGAGCGAAAACCGCTCTTCGGAGGTCGCAGCAGCAGCCTTAAGCGCGGGCGGACACGGCTACGCGGTCAAATCGGACGGCGCAGACGAATTGCTACTGGCGGTAGAAGCCGTTCTTCTGGGCAAGCGGTTTGTCAGCAACACATTCGCGGGCGTCGATTTCGCCACTGCCGAAGGGCAATCTCGCGCTGAATTCCGATAGGTCAAAACTCCACTCATGTGTCGGGAATCGTTTGGTCCCTCGTGTCGTCGCATCTCTGCCAAGTAGATGCAACTCGTTTTCTGGAACTGCAAATTCCGTAAAACCGCAGTCCATGCAGACCAGAAGCTTCGGGAATAGAAGGACCGGCGGCTTATCAAGATTCTTCAGCCCGGGAAAATGGACGTTGATCTCCGAGCTGAACTTTCGCTGGTTCTCCGAACTGCATGATTTACATGACATAGCTTCACCCCACGCAAGGCCATCGTTGCTACTAGCTGATGCCCCGCGATATCCGAGTTTGCCTCCCCGACCCTTGATTTGTGCCATGCCAGCCGAAAGATTTTGACGTGGGAGGGGCCCGGTATGCCAAGGGGACGTGCTTTAAGTTGCCGATTGAGGTGGCCACACTCCGTATCTCATTTTGAGTCACCACGCGGTACTTCCCGGGTCGCACCACGCCCATCTCTGATCAGTGGATTACAGGGTCAAGAAAATGGCTACCAAACGCCGTTTCCGGCTCATCGACCGCCTCTTCAGAAAGGAAGGGTAGAAAGGTCGACATTTCCGCCGGAAAAGATGACCCCCAGCTTCGGAGGAGCGCCGTCGGCGCGGGGCGCCAAGCCGAGCTCTGCGACGGTTCCGGGCCGGAGCAGAGGAGCGATTGCCACCGCGCTGCTCGGCTCGATGATGATTTTCATGCGTTCCCAGACCAGCCGCATGGCGGCAATGATTTCTTCCTCGCTGACCAACAGGACGCGGTCGAGATGACGCCTCAAAATAGCGAAAGTCCTCGGGGCCAGCGAGGCACGGAGGCCGTCGGCAATAGTGTCGCTGGAATCGAGAGATTGCAGAGTGCCGCTTGTCAGAGAACGGTAGGCGTCATCGGCGCGAGACGGTTCGCCACCAAAAATGCGGATGTCCGTGCGAATTGCTTTTGCAGAGAGGCAGGTACCGCTCAGTAGCCCGCCGCCGCTCACGGGCGCAAAAACGGCGTCGATGTCCGGGACTTCTTCGAGAAGCTCCTTCGCCGCAGTAGCCTGGCCGGCGATGATGCGGTCGTTGTCGTAAGGATGAATCAGGATCGCGCCCGTTTCCGCCTGCACGCGCGCCGAAGTCTCCTGCCGTGATGTGATCGTCGGCTCGGAAAACGTAATTCGTCCACCGTAGCTTTCAACGGCCCGGCACTTCACGGACGGCGCATTTTTCGGCATGACGATATAAGCGGGCACCCCGCGCCAGGCCGCGGCGCACGCCACAGCGGCGCCATGGTTGCCGCTCGATGGCGTTACGATGCCGTGGGCCGCCTCGGCATCAGTAAGCGAGAGAATCGCGTTCGCGGCGCCGCGAATTTTAAAGGAGCCTGTCTTCTGAAAGTTGTCGCACTTGAAGAAAAATTGCGCGCCAGCCATCGCGTCCAGGGAATGCGAAGTCAGAACGGGAGTCCGGTGGATGCGTGGAGCGATGCGCGCATGCGCTTCCCGGATAGCGTCCCAAGTGGGGGGCTGAAAACTTGTGGACTCGACTTGTGGCGCTGTGCTCATGGGCTTGCCTGCGCGTCGTTGAGAAATTTTCCCGCCGCAGCTGCAACGGTGCCGTCACGATTATTGCACACAGAAAGGTTGTTCCGGATTTGACGCGCTAAGATTTGGGCATCCACGAGGAAGCCAATGTGGCCGCAAAACAAAACGGCAAGTTCGCGTGCCACTGCGCGCAACGGTGCGCGGAACGAGGGCAGCGACCGTCCGTGCGATTACCGCTAGTCGAGAACTTACGAAGAATGATAATTGTTCCGCATGCCAGTTGGGAGGTACTATCTTCGCGGTTTTCCATCAGGGGAAATACAGGCAGCCAGGAGACATATGAGAATTCATGCGAAGAGCATCGTGCGCGTAACGCAGGCGTTCGTTGCTGTCATGACGCTCGCGGGAATGAGCGTTGCAGCAGAGGGGCAGGTGCGCACGGAAGCGGGCAACGTCGAAGGTTCCACGAGCGCGGACGGAAAGGTGCAAATTTTCAAAGGGATTCCCTATGCCGCGCCGCCCGTTGGCGCGCTTCGCTGGAAAGAGCCTCAGCCTGTGCCGAGCTGGCAAGGAGTTCGCAAGGCGACAGAATTCGGAGCGCAGTGCATGCAAGGGCGCGTATTTGACGACATGGTGTTTCGTGACGCGGGGCCGAGCGAAGATTGTCTCTACCTGAATGTGTGGACGCCTAAAGCCTCGCTGGGTACAAAGCTTCCCGTGATGGTGTGGATTTATGGCGGCGGTTTTCAAGCCGGCGCCACATCCGAACCGCGTCAAGATGGCGAGCGCCTCGCGCACAAAGGCGTCGTCGTTGTGAGCATGAACTACCGGCTGGGGATTTTTGGATTTTTCTCGCACCCGGAGCTGACCAAGGAATCGCCAAATCATGCATCGGGAAATTACGGGCTGCAGGATCAGGCGGCGGCCTTGCAATGGGTTCGCAAGAATATTGCGGCGTTTGGTGGCGATCCTGGGAATGTAACGATCTTCGGAGAATCCGCGGGCTCGTTTTCTGTGAGCGCGCTGATGGCTTCCCCTCTTTCCAAGAGCCTAATCCATCGCGCGATTGGAGAGAGTGGCGCGTTTTTCGGCAGAACGCTGAACGCCAAGCCGCTGGCGGAAAGCGAACAGGATGGCGTGAAATTCGACGCATCGATCGGAGCAGATACTCTGGACAAATTGCGAGCGATGAGTTCGCAGCAGACGCTCGACGCCGCATCAAAGGATAAAAACGCGTTCCACTTCGGTCCGAATATCGACGGATACTTCTTCCCGGAAAGTCCATCCGAGATCTTTGCGAAAGGAAATCAGGCGCACGTCCCCCTGCTGGCGGGATGGAACCATGACGAGGGCAACTACCATGTGTTTTTCGGAACCGACGCGCCGACCAAGGAAAACTTTGCAAAGAAAATCACCCAGACCTATGGCGAAAAAGCGCCGGACATCCTGAAAGCCTTTCCAGCAGAAACGGACGAGCAGGCCAAGAGTTCGGCGGGTCTGCTGGCCACTGCCAACTTCATCGGCTACAGCACGTGGAAGTGGATCGAGATGCAGGAGAAAACGGGCGGGTCCGTAGTTTACCGCTATGAATTCGACCAGGCGCCCCCACAACCCCCGCCCGCTGCTGGTGCACCGCCGCAGGGAAGCCGGGGAGCCTACCATTCGGCGGAAATCGAATTTGTCTTTGGAATGCTCGACTCGAAAGCACTTCCCTGGCGCCCCGAGGATTTCCAACTATCCGAGCAAATGGGTTCCTACTGGACGAATTTTGCCAAGACCGGCAATCCGAACGGTGAGGGTCTGCCTAACTGGCCCGCGTATTCCGCAAAAGACGGCTACGAGGTGATGCACCTGGTTGCCAAACCGCAAGCGGCAGCAGATCAGCAGCGCGCGCAATACGAGGTGCTGGATAAGGCGGCTGCCAAGCCGTAGCGCGAACCCTGCCACGCCTTGGCAGAACTGTCCTCGTAGCTACGATCTATCAAGAAGCGTGCACCGCCTCGGGGTGGAACTTGATGGCGGCCGCAATCGTCAGCACGATAAAGATGGCCATCACGACGATTTGACTGATCAAGAAGGGCGGCTCATTTCCATTGGGAGCCATGGCGTGCAGCGCGGGCACCTTCATGAACAACTGCGCGACCAATACAAACACGTTGAGATAGAGCGCAATCGTAGCCGTGACCGCATAAATCTTGCGCCAAGCACCCGCCAGGTGTTTGACGTACCGAGCAGGAATGGCCACGGCCAGGACGACGAGCGAAACTATACCCACAATGATCCCGGGCGTCACGCCATGGAACGGAAAGAAAAAGCCGGTGATGCTTGTCAATGCAGTGGTCACCAAGAACAGCGCGGTCCAGCCGTCTAGCCGTTTCCCGGCGATCATTCCAAACACCGCAATGAACCCCGAGAAGATGCCGATCAGACTCAATAGAACGTGAAAGAATGTGAAAGGCGTCATACCCAAGATCATGCATTCCCCCCTTTTGGGCAAAGATGCCCTTTGATGACCGGCCCGACGAAAGGGGTGCAATATCCCGCATCTGCGGTGGATCTGCAAGCCTGGTTTGAGACCACGCGCGCCTGGGAGAGTGACGGCAATCCATCCCTGCTTCCCAGAGTCTACGAACGGAAGAGTGCGTACGCCAATTCGGAACACCAGCGCGATCGGGAACTGGAGTACCTCTAGTACTAAGGATTGATGCTTGACCCGGCAACTGGGTCTGCTACCCTAAAACACCCCTTCTCCTATGTCGCGAGGGCCACATCAGCACCTCCCTCGCCAGGTGGAGGACACTATGCAAGCCACAGAACGCAGACATCTTACTCGCCACTCTCTTCGCACCCCCCTGCGATTTCGGTCGACAGGCGTGGCCGCGGACAAGACCGATCACTTTACGGAAGCGCTAAACATCTCACGCGGTGGGTTTTATTTCGCCTCTTCCGCGCCCCTGCAAGTCGGCATGCCTATCGAGGTTACCCTGCGGATTCCCGGCGAAGTGACGGGTAGCCAAACCGAAGAGATGCATTGCACTGCGCGCGTCGTCCACGTGAAAAATGAGGCTTACGCGGATGGCCGCATCGGTTTCGGGGCTGAAATCGTGAAGTTCAGCTCGGCACCCCCTCCAGAGCGCTGGACCTCTTAGACAGACCTTCGCGCATAAGTCATTTATTCCCTGACAAGCCAAGCACGCAAAGGATTTTGCCTTCTGTTGGAAGCGTCGTCTGCTCCCTCGGTGGTCCACTGCTATATGCGGCGCGCAGCTTAGGTGCCGAGGCCCAGGGCTGTTGGATGCTTCGGTTGATAGAGACCGATTTCGCCGCCACCAGGAAGCCGAATCTTTGTAATGGATCCCCATCGCTCTTCGTGAATGTCAGAGCACGCCACTCCCTTTTTCGCGAGCGCTGCCATTTCTGTTTTCAGGTCGTCGCACAGAAAATAGAGTTCGTGCGGGCCATTTTTTTCGGAGGGATGGAATGCGGCCTCTCCCGGCGGAAGCGCGAAAATTAACCAGCCGCGGCCCGCGTCGACGGACTGGAAGCCGAGAACGTCGCGGAAGAAAGCGCGGTCGGCATCAGCGTCCTTGGTGTAAACGACTACGTGAGCACCCGAAATCATGTTGCCCTCCAGGGTAGGACGCGGAGGTTCGGACAGGCTGCAAGTTTAGTGCACCATCCAAAATTCAATCAATATCAGATTTTAAATTTGAACACAGCCAAGATTTCAGTCTCTAGGGTTTCGAATTCGAAACGGTTGTCGTGATTTTTGCGCTGCCAACATTTTCGAAGCGATCATAGGCGCGCACGGCGATGGTGTGCTCGGTAAACTTCGACAGGAACTGGGAGGGAACGTTCAAGCTGACGTTGAACTTGTAATGTTCTTCGAGGCTGTCGCTCAGACTGTTCACGGGTGAGGCGAGGATCCAATCTCCTCCGTCGATGCTATACTGGGCGCGATCGATGCTGCTGGCCGAGTCTCTAGCGACAAATTCGATGGCCACAAAATCCCCAGTGTTTTGATTG
The DNA here is from genome assembly GCA_035272765.1 of Candidatus Acidiferrum sp. Classification (GTDB taxonomy): domain Bacteria; phylum Acidobacteriota; class Terriglobia; order Acidiferrales; family UBA7541; genus Acidiferrum. The sequence continues at coordinate 30,880 of DATEQG010000091.1, read as the reverse complement.
CTTTGAAAGCTCCCTTGAAGGGCCTTCAGGCCTTCTATTGTCGGCGGAGTATTGTCGACTTCGAAGCGTTCGCTTTCGCGTTCGGTTTTTAGTGCGATGGCGGGGGGATTTGAAGGCGCATCGGTCGCGACAATTTTCAAATAATAGGCGCCATCGGGAAGAGTCGTGGTATCCCAGGAATAGAATTTTTGGTCAAGCTTGTCCTTCAGCAATTTCCATTCGTGTTCGTTTTCGCCCCGATAGTAGACGCTGTAATGCAGGTCATCGTCGTTGTCGTCATGGGCGCTCCACAAAACGGATTGATAGCCTTTCTCGCGTACCCCTTGCGGTGGTTGTTCGAATTTTGCGGGCGTCGCGGTCTGCGCGATGAATACGTTGGGAGCATTTGGCGTTGGCGGCATTTTTAGCGCGACGGTAGGCGATTGGCCGGTCGACATAATCGTGTTGCCTTGCGCGCGCACGCCGGGATCCTCCAGGACGATAGCATCAATGACCGGAGCGACGTTGCGCGGCAGATACGCGAGGCTGACCCAGTTGATGCCGTCGCCAGGGCGGCCATCGTGGAGGACGGCTTTCCATTGGAAAAATCTCGCGCTCGGCGCTTCCACCGCGCTGCCGGGTTTCGAATACGGGCCGAACCACCGGGACCATTCTTTGCCGGGATCTTCCGTGTTGCCGGAGCGCACAAAAAATTCCAGGCGCGGTTCACCGCCGGATGCGGCCGCGGATTTTGTTGTGGTTACTGCGGCCGGCGGCGGGCCCCACCAATCGAGCCGTCCCCATTGCGAAAAGAGCTGCGCGTCAAACGAGCGCGATTCATACGTCCCTTCGGGTTCGTACTCCGGGCCGACGGAGAAAACTTTTCCGGGATTCGCGGTACACAAGAAAACCTTGCCCGCGGCGTTGCGCGCAATTCCCGTGATTTGCGCGGAGCCCGCTTTGGCGAGTTGCGCGAAAACGCCGTGACCATCGATAGCCAGAAGAGCGCCATTGTTTCCCGTGCCGGCAAGGACGCGGCCATCAGAGCCAATCCCGAGCGAATAGACGACATCATCGCGGGAAGTCCAGAGTTCATCTGGCGCACCCTCTGGAGAGAGGCGGTAGATGCCGCTGGAAAGCGTGGGCGGGAAAGCGACGAATGGCGTTCCCTGTTGCACTTGACCCGAGATGGTCCCAGTCAAACCGCCGCCCGTGATGGTGGTGGTTCCTTGCGGTGAGGCGATTATCGTGCTCGAAGGCGTAGAAATGCCGCGTTGTTTTTCGTCAATAGCAGCAACATAGATAGAGCCATCGGGAGCGACGGCGAGAGCAGTGACTTCCCGCTTGGAGGTTTCATAGAGGACGAAGCCTTCCGCGGCGGATGCCGTGGAATCTTTATCTTTGCGCGGAGATTTTGCATCCAGACGTGTCATGCGCAGTACGCGGCCATTGGGTTCGGTGCCGGCAAGAAGATTTTTGTTTGCGTCGAAAGCGAGCACGCGAATGTGGGCTTCGTCGCTAGCGTAGAAGAGTTCGCCCTTGCCATCGGGCGTGACGGCGAAGACTTGGCCTTTGTCGCCGGTGGCTACGTAAAGATTGCCGTCGGAACCAAAAGCGATATCCCAGATATATTTTGTCTTGGGATCGAAAAAGACGGATTTCTCGCCCGCGGAGGAGACGCGATAGACCTTGCCGTCAGGGGAAGTAGCGACATACAGAGTGCCCTTGGCGTCAAAAGCGATCGCTTGAGCAACGAGATCCGTGGATTCAAAAACGGTGGAGGATTTGCCGCCGTTATCGAAGCGAAACACTTTTGCGGGCGAGCCCCCCGCAGCATAGAGAGTGCCTTTAGGGTCGAGGCGAAGCGACCAGAGATAGGACGCGTCGGCATCGGCGAGCAGAGTGAATTTTGGAGCGAGTTCGAGCCGCCCGTCGCTGCGGACCGCTACGCCGTGAGCTGTGCCTTTGAGAAATTCTTCATAGGTCGTTTGAAGCCAGCGGCGCGTATGTTCGGCGTGGAGAGAAGAAACTGAGAACGTAAGGAAGCAAAGAACCAACGACAAGAAAGCGATCCGTGCGAACGCGCGCGCCACGCTTGAGAAAAGATGCTTGTGCGTTATGTGATTCGTGCGATTGCGACTTGGCATTTGCATGTTCACCGGATTTGGAGATTCAAGGAGATGACGCCAGTAACGGGTCCGCCTAGCGAGATGGAAGACTCGCTGGCCAGCGATTCGCGCAGGACCTGGACCGTGCCGGGAGTGGGACGCCCGTCGATAACATTGATTTGGGAAAGCGGCACGTTGGGAAGCTCTTTGTCGTCCCAGAGGATGGTTGGTGTCGGTGCGAAAAGTCCTACGTAGAGGCGATCGTTGCGGCGTTCGCGGTTTAGCAGCGCGATGAGTTGATCGAGGCTGGCATTGCTGCCGCCGGCTCCAGAGAACGAGAATCCACGTGAGGCGCGATTCAGCATATCGCCGTCCGTGACTAATACGCGGAGCGTCGTGCCGCGCGTGGCTTGATCGGGGACGCGTACCGTGGCTTCTTCGACGCGCGCGGGCCCGCGATAGGGGCGAAGCAAAACGCGCACGCGGAGAGTTTCGCCGGGAGCCGCTTCGCCTTTTTCCAGCCAGGCACTTTCAATGCTGAAGGATTGACGGCCGGGGACGCTCTCGACGCGAAGCGCGATGCGGTCGAACATCGGAGTCTCCCTTGTATTGGTGAAAAGCCGATTGAAGACAGTTTGAATGTTGAGTGCAATGGGCAAGCCATCTTGAGAGAAAGCATCGCCCGGCGCGAAAGTGTTTTCGATGAGAACAGGAGCATGGCCGTGGACGACAACCTCACCGGAAAGGTGCAGCGTGGTGCCTTCCCCATAGAGAGAGTTTTGTGTCAGGCCGTTGAATACCGTGAGTCCGACCAGGAGGGGAGTTAGCTTGGGGTGATTGACCATCTCGAAGTGCAGTTTCTTTTCCGCGCGGCCCACAGAGAGCGTCAAGTCAACCGGGATCATCGGAGGCGGAGCGCCGAGTTTGCCGGTCACCGCGGTGAGATGGTCGCCCGTGATCGTGCCGATGGAGCCGCCGACGTTGATGATTTTTGTCGAGGCCAACTCGGAAGAGAGCGTTGTAACGACTTCGGTGCGTGCCATCGGGAATTGCACATCTCCGAGGCTTAGAAACGGATGACCGCAGAGGTAGACCTGGTTGGCGCGGATTGCGGTGACCGTGCATGCGGAACTAATCGACATGTCCCCTTGCACGAGGACCATGCCGGCCATGTCGCCGGGGAGGAGGTGCCCATCATCCGGCTTGGGTGCGGCGGTACCGCCTTGCGCGGCTACGAAACCGTAGCTTTGCAGCTGGCCCGCGAATTGCCGGAGGGCTTCTGGCTGGTATCCGGAGAAAACGAGAGGAGTTTCGATAGGCTCTAGCGCGGAGCCAGTGGGCAGGCCGGTGCGAGAGGCCGCCTCTTGAGGCAGCGAGAGTTGTTGGTTGGAGGACTGGGACGGGGATGGGAAATTCTCAGAGGACATTTGCGGCTGGGGATGAATGATGTCTTCGATGGGAGTTACGCCGCCGATCGGTTCCTTCGTGAAGACGCCTAGCTTAAGAGAGAGCGCACCTGCCAGCTTGCCTTCGAAATAGACGGGGCTGCCGCTCATGCCGGCAACTACCCCGGTATGCTCGACTTTCGGCCCTTTGAGTTGGACGAGAATGATGGTTTGGCGCGGGCCGAGGAAATTGGGCATGATGCCGATGACTTCCAGGTCGAATTTTTCGACTTGGTCGCCAGCGAAGATGGTGTAAGCGTAGCCTTGCATGCCGGGGTGGACTTCGCTCAAGGGAATGATTTCGCTCGAAATGGGGGCCTGGGCATCCGCCGTGAATTGCGACGGTGCGATGCAGGGTGCGAGCACAAATGCCAGAGCCGACAGCATTAGAAAGCGGGAGATTTTGCGAGTCATGGACAGATTAGGCCGAGCCGGGAGCATGAATTGCCAATCATACGCGGCGAGGTACGGGGAAGCAATTGGACCGTCGGAGGCTGGGAGGGTAGGACACAGAGGCTAGGCGTCCTAGAACTGGCTCTAATCCGGTTTTGCCCAAGAAAACGAGAAATTCTGGGGATTCTTATCCTTTTGCCATGTATTCCGCGAGCACGTTGGCGCAGGCTTCGACAAATTCCTGCTCCGGCTTGGTGAACGTATCGGCGAAATAGCTTTCGATATCGAGCTCGGCCGCAAGCTTCTTGTTTACGTAAATGGGGACCACGATTTCGGACTTTACCAGAGTCGATCCGGCCAGATAGCGCGGATCCGCAGAGACATCCTGCACGACAACTACTTGACCGCTCGTGGCCGCCGCACCGCAAAGCCCGGTGCTAATAGAAAAGCGGGTGTTGGGCGTAAAACTGCCCGCGAAAGGTCCGACAATGAGGTAGCCAGGGTCACCGGGGTCGACGAGATAGAAGCCTGCCCAGTTGTAGCGTGTCATCTTCTCGTGAAGGCGCTCGGCGATGCGCTCCATGAGGGCCTCACTTGTGGGAGCGGACTGGGCGAAGTTTTGAAGATCCTGGAGAAGTTCTTTCTGCACTGGCGTCATGTCTTTGGCCTCGTGTTGAGAGTCGGCAAGCTTTGGCGATCTCGAACATTTGCTCTCGTACGGCCACCAGTTTACACGAACGACTTACTGGCGCGACGAGAGCTGCATGGCACGGTGCTCGGGAAATAATCGACGTTTCACGGAAGAATCAGTAGAATTGCGGCGGCGAGGTGCGAAATGGGCGATTTGAATCGTTTGAATGCCAGAGAAAAGGGCGGCGTTTCGCGGCGGGATTTCTTGGGGAAGACGGCCGCGGCGGCTGCCGCGTTTTCGATTGTGCCGCGGCATGTCTTGGGCGGAGTAGGGTTTATTCCACCGAGCGACAAGGTGAACATCGCATTTATTGGAGTGGGAGCGCAGGGACTGCGCGTGATGCTGCATTTCTTAAAGGAGAAAGACGTGCAGGGCGTTGCGGTGTGCGATTCGAACAAAAGCGCGGCGAACTACCCGCAGTGGGACACGCATGAGTTTTGTAAATCGGTCCAGGCTTTGCTGGGAGTGGAGAGCGGATGGGACTGGCTGAGTCCCGACCAGCCGATTCAGCTTTCGCACACGCTGCGCGTGACGAGCGGCGTGGCAGGGCGCGAGCCTTGCCAAAAGATTGTGAATGCATATTACGGATCGCAGCAGCGCTCGGGAACCTACAACGGCTGCGCCGCCTATGTGGATTTTCGCGAGTTGTTCGAGAAACAGAAGGATGTAGACGCGGTAGTTGTCTGCACGACCGACAATTTACACGCGGCGGTTTCGATCGCGGCGATGAAGAAAGGGAAACATGTATTTTGCCAAAAGCCGCTTACGCATACGATTTATGAGGCGCGGAGAATGGCGGAAGTGGCGCGCGAGACTGGAGTGGCCACGCAGATTGCAGTGGGGAATCAGGCGTCGGAAGCTACGCGGCTCTTGTGCGAATGGATTTGGGATGGCGCAATTGGGCCGGTGCGGGAGGTGTACAACTGGTCGAGCCGCCCTTATTGGCCCCAGGGGATCGAGCGGCCCAAGGAGACGCAGCCTGTTCCGCAGGAGCTTGATTGGGATTTGTGGCTGGGGCCCGCGCCGGAGCGGCCGTTCAACGAGGCATATTTGCCGTTTGTGTGGCGCGGTTGGGGCGATTTTGGATGCGGGGCTCTTGGGGACATGGGTTCGTATAGCTACGACACGATTTTTCGGGTGTTGAAATTGGAGGCGCCAGAAAGTGTAGAGGCTAGCTCAAGCGATCGCTATGACGAGACGTATCCCTTAGCTTCCATTTGCCGGTATACCTTTGCGGCGCGCGGGAATATGCCTGCCGTGAATTTTAATTGGTATGACGGGGGATTGAAGCCCGCGCGCCCGGAGGAGTTGGAGGAGGGGCGCCCACTTAAAGGTGGGAGCGAAGAAGAGGAGGAAGGACTGCTGTTCGTTGGAGATCGCGGAAAAATTCTGTGCAATTTTAATGGCGGAGACCCGAAACTAATTCCCCAGTCAAAGATGGATGCCTACAAACAGCCCGCGAAGACGCTGCCGCGGTCGCCGGGGAATGAGCGCGAATGGCTGGACGCCTGCAAAGGCGGAAAAGTAAAGCCTGGCGGGAATTTTGAGTTTTCGGGATTGGTAACAGAGACGTTGCTCTTAGGGAATGTGGCATCAAGAACGGGAGAGAGACTGCACTGGGATCGCACCGCTCTGAAGGTGACAAATTCAGCCGCGGCGCAAAAATTAGTGAAGCCAGACCGCCGCAAAGGCTGGGAACTCTAACGCCCCGTAGGGGCACGGCACGTTTACCCTGCTTGCCCTGAGGAACGAAGGGAGCTTCGAAGGGCCGTGCCCGCCCGAATATCCATCCCCGCAAACAGCGAAGAATGGCGCGCCGAGCGTATTAAAAGCGATGGATAGGTCCGATTAGGTTCCAATGGATGGAATACCACGTCAGAAAAACGCAAGCCGCGGCCACCAACGAAAACTTCACTCGAGAAATCACACGTACATCGGTTTGGCGCCAGATCCGGACTCCGGCTAGCAGCGCGAAGATGCTGAAGAAGGCTGCCAGGCCGGAAAACCAAGTGATCAGCGAGAAATAGCGCTGAAGTATGGGGAACGATGGCAACGCTTCGTTTTGAAGATGTGCCGACAAAATCGCAATCCAGATAGTGACGATAATCCAGAGAAAAGCAGCGAGGCGTGGGCCCAGGGAGATCCAGAGAGTACCCGGCTGAGGCTTGAGCGGGGGGCGATTGCGGAAGAAGAGTTTTCGGCCGACGCGGATTAGGCTGGCTACCACGACCGAGAGCAGTATAAGCAAGCTCACGGCCAAGGAAACTCCCACAAAAGTTTTGTGCTCGTACCGCGGCACGCGCTGGAATTGCACGCCGGGGAAGCTGACGGCGAGGCGCACGATTTTTCCCGAAGAGTCTCGAATGGCGAATAAGCGTCCTTGGTCATCTTCGATCTGCCATAGATCTTTGCCGATGGGTCTCCATTTGCGTGTGTGGCCACGCAGATCTTTGTAGACATCAACGGTCAGCACGCCGTCTTTGTCGACAGTGGCCACACCTTGTCCAGCCGGATTCGAGATAGCCAGCTTGGTGCTATCGGCGCGGCGTGTCGATTGATAGTTGCCGGCGATCTCTTTGAGTTGGTTGACGGGGAATGTTTGAAAAGGCAGCGCCGTGTAAGCCGGGAAGTAGCGATCCGCAAAGCCGTTCAAGAGTTCCGCGCGGTTGCGGCTTGCGGAGCCCGCGGAATTGTACGAAACGAAAATCACGAGTTTTTGCGTCGGCTCGATTAAGAACATGCTGTGGAAGGCGACCAGGTCTCCGTCATGGCCGATGAAGCGGAGATTATTCCGCCAGGTTTGGTAGAAGCCCATGCACATCGGGGGCAGGGCATCGGAAGTATCAAACTGGCGCGTCCACATAGCGTCGCGGGTCTCAGTCTTTAAGATGCGATGGCCGTCGAGTTCGCCACCGTTCAAGAGGGCCAGCGCAAATTTCTCCATGTCGCCCGCAGGGGAAGAAACGCCTCCTGCGGGAGCGGGGTTGAAAATTTCGAAGCCGATGGCGGGCTTTTCCGTGGTGGCGCGGTAGCCGTCGGAGACGTCTGGAGCGAGTTCCGCGGTCATGGGTTGGTTGAAGCTGGAGTGCTTCATACCCAGGGGCAGGAAGATGTGCTCCGAGACGTATTGCTCGAACGGTTCAAGGCTGACGCGCTGAACGATGTAGCCGGCGAGCCCGACGCCATAATTCGAATAGGCGGGAATTTCGCCGGGAGGATACATGCGGCGCGGTTGATTCGCGATCAGGAAATCCCGGAGCGAAGTGGTTTTTTTAGGGTCAACGTAAATAATGTCGTGAAGGACCTCTTCGAAGCCGCCGGTGTGCGTCATCAAATTGCGAAGAGTGATGGGCTTTCCAAACGCTGGGGCAATTTTGAAATCGAGATAATTGTTTACGTCGGCGTCGATGTCTAGCTTGCCTTGCTCGGCGAGCTGCATGACGGAAACCCAAGTGAAAAGTTTCGAAATCGAAGCCAGCCGAAACATGCTGGTGTCTGGATCGACGGACGTCTTTTTCTTGAGGTCGGAGTAGCCGTAGCCTTTTTTCAGCAGTTCATTTCCGTCTTTCATTACAAGCACGGTGGCGCCCGCTACATCGCTTCGCTCCATTTGGAGTGGCACCAGCCCGTCGAAGAAGGCTTCGAGGTCGGCTTGTTCGAGAGGGTGCGCGACGGGCAGCGAAGTTACGGCCGGGAGCTTTGCTTCAGCAGTAGCGAGAGGGGTGGCTGAATTCGGAGGCGTCTGCACTTGAGGCGGAAGCGCGAGCGCCGGCAGAAGAATGCAGAGCGCAAGAAGCGCGAACAGAGTGCGAAGCCGGGTCATATCGCCTCCGAAAGAGAAGAAACAAAGGAAAGAGTGTCTTGGAAACGGGCAGCGCAGGCAACAAAAATCTGTGAGTTCGGAGGAACAGAAGAGTGATCGTGCCGAAAGTGACCGCTTGCAGTCGAATTACTCGTACCGCAAGGCGACGATGGGATCGACGCGCATGGCCCGGCGCGCCGGGATGTAGGAAGCCAGCAGTGCGACCAGAGAAAGAAGCACGGCGACGCCGACGAATGTGAACGGGTCGGTAGCGCTTATCCCAAAAAGGAGAGTAGACATGAGGCGGGTAATCGCCATCGACACGGCAATGCCTATTCCCACACCGAGAGCAGCCATCCGCCCACCTTCGCCTAAAACCAAACGCAAAACATCACTACGTTGGCCGCCAAGCGCCATGCGAATGCCGATTTCCTGGGTGCGGCGCGCAACGGAAAAGGCCACAACTCCGTAGATGCCAACCGCAGCAAGAACCAGAGCAGCGGCAGCAAATAATCCGACAAGGAGAAGGAGAAAACGGCGATCCGCGAGCCAGCCGCCCATTTCCTCCGCGAAGGTGGAGAATTTGACGGGTACCTCGGGTGCGAGATCGTGGAAGATGCCGCGCGCGGCAGAAACGATCTCTGCCGGTGGTGCGGCGCTACGCATCAAGATGGTGGGCGATGAATTGGCGTTCATTCCGCGCTGGCGGTAATCAACGTAAATAATCGGACTCGGCGCACGGTCAAGGCCTTGCGCGCGAACATCGGCAACGATGCCAACGATAGTAAGTGGCTTCACGTTGCCGTCCATGTTGCCGAAATCGATGACCTGACCGATGGGGTCCTGATTCGGCCAGCGCTGGAGTGCCAGGGATTCGCTGATCACCGCAACGTTCGGCGAATTCAAGTCATCCTGGTCACCGAAGATGCGTCCACGCACAAGCGGAATGCCGATGGTCCGAAAATACCCTTCGCCCACAACATAATACAAGGCGTGCCCGACTTGCGATGGGTTCTGAGCAATGCGACCCCACTCATCGAAATTCGCGGGCGGTTTTTGGCCGTTGAGCAATAGAAAATTTCCGTCAGCGAGGTCGTCGCCGGCCGCGACCGGAATGGCTCCAGCCAAACCGACGGTTTCGGCGCCGGGAATCGTGCTAAGCCGGGCTACTATATCGTCCAGTTGATGGATTTGCCGCGCCATGGCTGACTGGTCCGTGCCCCATTGTCCTTGCGGAATGGGCGGCGAAAACTCCATGGTGATTAGGTTTTCCTGCCGAAATCCAGGGTTCGTGGAGATGAGCCGCAGGAAGCTGCGGCCGAGAAGTCCTGCCCCGACCAAAATAACAAGCGTCGTAGCAATTTCGCCGACCACCAAAAAGCTCCGAAGCCGGTGGCTCGCGCCCCCGCCGCTGTAACTGCGAGAGCCTGCGCTCAATGCTTCCTGCAGATCGCCTGCACCGGCTCGCCAAGCGGCAAAGAGCCCGAGCGAAACGGCGACAGTCACAGTTGCGGCCAATGCGAACAGCAGAACCGATGTGTTAATGGCAATACCTTGTTGCTGCGGCAGATTCGTCGGAAGAATTGCGGGAAGTACCTTGACTGCCCAAGTCGCGATGAATATGCCCAGTAGACCTCCAGCGAAGGAAAGCACAAATGATTCAGCAAGGAACTGCTGAATGAGACGGCCGCGGCCGGCCCCCAGCGCCGCACGCACAGCCAATTCCTTGCGGCGCGCGGACATGCGCGCCAAAAGTAAGCCGGCAACATTCGCGCATGCCACCAAGAGTAAAAGCCCAACCGCTCCCAGAAGCGTCAGGAGAGCGGTCCGCACGTCTCCAACCATTGCGTCGGCGAGAGGCACGACCGCGGCGTCGGTGAGATCAACTTCTTTTCCGTACTGATCTTTTATGCGGTGAGCAATCGCGCTGAGATTCGCACGTGCCTGCCCAACGGTGATCCCATCGCGGACGCGGCCGATACCTCGCCAATTATGCGCTGTGCGGCTGGGAGTTTCGGAATCCAACTCGCGCGGAATCCAAGCGGCCACCCTGGGCGGGAAATCAAATCCTGCCGGCATCACTCCGACAACTGGATAGACCCCTCCCTCCATCGCCAAGTGGAACTTGGAGAGATCCGTTGCACCTCCGAGATATCGCTGCCAATAGCTATAGCTGACGATCATCGCCGGCGCACCATGCAGGCGTTGCTCCTCCGGGGCAAAAGCGCGACCGCGAAAAGGCTCGACGCCCAGAACCTTAAAGAAATCGCGGGAGACCACAGCAATGTCGACACGCACGGGCTCGCTTCCGCCGGATATGGACGTCAGCCCAAAGCCGTATGCCGCGAGACTCGAAAATGTGCTGTTCTGTGCAAGAAAATCGTCGAAATTGGGGTCCGACAAGTTCATTCGGTGGCCGTCGGGAGCCTGTTCCCACACGCGCACGATTTTTTCCGGACTCGGATAAGGAAGCGCGCGGAGTAGAACGGCATCGACAACAGAGAAAATTGCCGTGGATGCGCCGATGCCGAGCGCTAGTGTGAGCAGGGCGATCAACGTGAAGCCGGGTTTCTTGGCGAGTGTTCGAAGAGCGTACTTAAAGTCCTGCCAGAGCGAATCCATCGGCGTTCCTCCACAGGTTTCGCGTTAGGCCCTTATGTGCAACGACTATGCCATGCGGCCGCGCTACCCAACAACATGAAAGAACGAGGTTCAGAGGGAATTTGTTTCATAGGATTTGCGTTGGGTTGTTCGCTTGTGGGATTTCGTTGTGTCTGAATCGGGTGTTCGGCAGATGTGATGCGCCAGGGTTCGGCTGGGATCTCGGGGCCTCGAGCGAGCGGGGATTGAACTGGCCTGGTAAGAGCAGATATGATGCTGGCGCTTCGGGTCGGAAGGATGGACAAGAAACTGGATGTAGCGCCGGTCAACGGGGTCGAGGCGCAAGGGGGGAATAAATGAAACGCATATTTTTGGTTTTGATGGTTTTGGCAGCGGCGCAAACAGCTTCCGCGCAGGATTGGGCGAAGGCGGCGCTGGCGAAGTCTCCGCGTCACAGCGAATGGGTAACGGTGAAGCACGACGGTCGGTCGGTGGATACGTTCGTTGTGTATCCGGAGTCGAAAGACAAGCGGCCCGTGGTCCTGATCATTCACGAAATTTTCGGCATGACGGACTGGGTGGAGGATCTAGCCGATCAAATCGCTGCAGCAGGCTACATCGCCGTTGCGCCGGATCTGCTTTCGGGAATGGGCCCCGACGGTGGGCGCACTTCGTCGATCCCGACGGACAAAGTAATGGAAGCCGTGAGCAAGCTGAATCCAGACCAGGTCACTGCGGACCTGAACGCAGCGGCAGACTATGGAAACAAAATTCCGGCGTCGAACGGCAAACTATTCGTCGGCGGATTCTGCTGGGGCGGCGGACAGACCTTCCGCTTCGCCACAAATCGCGGCGACTTGTCAGCCGCATTCGTTTTCTATGGCCCGCCGCCGGATAAGGACGCGATGGTGCGCATCAAGGCTCCGGTCTACGGATTTTTCGCTGGCAACGACGCGCGCATCGGCGCAATGATTCCCGACGCGATCACCAACATGAAAGCCGCCGGAAAAACCTTCGATCCCGTAACCTACGACGGCGCAGGCCACGGCTTCATGCGTGCCGGCGAAGCCCCAGACGCCAAGGACGCCGACAAGAAAGCGAGGACGGAAGCCTGGGAACGCTGGAAAGCCCTCCTGGCGAAATAACGCCAGCCGCCAGCTTCATTCGTACCTCACTCACCCTTATTGTCATCCCGCTTGCCCTGAGCGCAGCCGAAGGGAGCGAAGTGAGGGATCTGCTTTTTCCCAACTCGCGGAACCGAGGACAGAGGGGGCGCTTTCTGACACTCCAGTCCGAAGTATAAGCTCTGGGTCGCGGTGGTTATTTTCTCAGAGAGGGCAGACGTTTCGCCTGCCCCCAATTGTCATCGCAAAATGAACATCCGGAGCGCTAAGTCCCTGTAAGTCCTCATCACGAGGTACGCTCCCCGTGGACCTGGCTAGATCGCTGGATTCCAGCCGTCGCCAGGGTTGTATTCCGTCAACGCGGAGGCGACATCGGTGGTCTTTTCGCCCAAGTCTTTTTGATAGACGATGCCGTCTTGACCGACGAGGAACGTCATGATTCCTGAATTCCGGTATTCCACTGGATACGCCAGAATCGCAAACCCGCCGCTCATCGTTCCGTTCACGAGGTAGTCCTTCGCGCCGCCCTTGGCCTTGTCTCCCTGTTTGGTGAGGAACCGGAAGTAGTAGCCCTCGAATGGTTGCGGTTTATCACCCGCGCTGGTATATCCGACGGCTTTGGCGAAATCACGAACATCCTCGAGGGGGCTCGGAGGCTGACCGGCTGCAACTGGCCAGTACAACCCGTTTTGCTTGCCTTCATCGCTGATGAATTTCTGAGCGTATTGTTTTACAGCGTCCCCGGCGCGAACCTGCTTGAAGTATTGTTGCTCTGCGCTGGCGATCGCGCCGCAAGCGGCAATTGCGGTCAATTCATCCTTGCCAATCCGCCGCGCAAGTATCTCGTCCTTGCCTGCTGCGGTGTCAAACACCCACTGGCCTGAGGGATTCTTCCCTAAAGGTATCGGAAATGGGTAATTGTCCGCCCCCGTGTAGAGCATCTGCCCGCCGACTTTGATCTCTCGCCAGCGATGCATTTGGTTATAGGCAGCCACAAATTCTTGCAATGCGTCCTTGTCCTTTACTGTGTCTCCTGAAAAGAGCACGCTTTGGGCGTCGGGGCCGAAAATCGCGAGCAGAGCACCTTGGTCGCCGGACTTGGCTGCTTCTAGAAGGGCCGCGCCGGCGTCGTTTGGAGACGCGAAGGTCTTTTGCTCGGCTTTGGGGCTTTCCGCCTTGCCGCATGAGACGAGCAACGAGATCGTCAAGAACACAGCCGGGAAGACCACGAAATGTCTTGCCAAAATGTTTCGGTGTCGCGCAAACTGCAACATAGGGCTTCCTCCAAAGTGACATTTCATAGTTCTACTCGAACGGAAGTTCGCGGAAATTACCGGCGACCACCAAATCCACCGCCACCAAATCCACCGCCACCAAATCCACCGCCGCCAAATCGGCCGCCGCCAAATCGGCCGCCGCCAAAGCCGCTCGAGCTCATGCTTCCCCAGCCACGGCTGCTTTCGGCCCTAGAAGACCAACCCCCAGAATCACCGAACCCTCCCGAGTGCCCGCCCATGCCGCTAAAAGCGTCTGAGTGTCCGCTGTCACCGCCGCTATGCTGCGCCCACGAGTTCGACGCTGCGGAACGGTCGTTGTTGACGTTTACCGTGTTTCCGCTGACGTTTCTGTTGTAGCTGTTGCCGTTGTTTCTATAACTGTTGTCGTAATTGGAGTGGTTATAGGCGTTGTTGTAGGAATTGTTGTACCCATAGCTGTTGTGGTAGCCGCCGTTGTAATACCCGCCGTGCCAGGCAGTGTTTCCGTAGTACGCGCCCCCGTGATACACCACTGCCGTTCCATGCCACCCACAGTTCCAGCTGCTATATCCCCAGCCGCAGCATCCACCGCTCATCATCGCTCCAACGGCGATTCCAACCCCGAATCCAATGACGGCGGCCGCAGCCACATCGCCGGCTGTATATCCGGGCACCACATACGGCGTGCCGTAAATCACTGTGGGGTTGTACACGGGAACGTAAACAACCTGTGGATTAGTGGGCTGAATGACAATAACCTGCGGCGACTGTTGAACCACGGTGACTTGCGGGCTGGACTTGAGATTTCCCGCCGCTTTGGCCTGCGCTCGCAAAGTCTGGATGGCTGTCATTACCTCCGCCTGCTGGTTGTGAAAGGCCTCTCCCAGCGATGAAGTCCAGGTGAGATTCTTTGCCATGTTGTCGAGCACCGAGGGAAATTCAGTGAGCGCCTTAACGCTCGCATCCCAGGATTGTTGGTCAACGGCTTGCATCAGGGCGTTCCCAGTCAGGCTCTTATTCACCTGTAGCCAGTAGTCGGCAATGGCGACCTGATCCGGAAACGTCGCGGCAGTAAGAATCTGGGCCACCAACGCATCCGGATACAATGCGATCGGCGCCACCAAGGACTGGAGTTCGCCCGCGTTGTTCGGTACAGTTTCTGTGGGACTTCCGGTGTTGTCCGGAGCGGGCGCGCCCGTAGACTGGTATCCATAAAGCAACTGAGAGGAAGTGGAGACGAAAATAAAGCTAATCACCACCGATAGACACGGCTTGGCGTTCCTCGAGAACATGTGATTTCTCCAAAGCGATATCTTTCGCCGGAGTTGTGCGTCCAACTCCGGCAATCTCCTTGATGCAGCAGCATCCCAACGGATTTGTGCGGCAGCTATCTACATACTTTGTGATAGTCCCTTGTTGACGATGACCTTGACGTCAACGCGGCGGTTGAGGGCGCGTCCCTGCGCGTCATCATTCGTAGCGGAAGGATGAGTCGCGCCATAGCCAGCTGGAATGACAAAGCGGCGCATGGGCACGTTCGCTTTTTCGTGGAGGTACTTTGTTACGGAGGCTGCGCGCGCTTCGCTGAGCTTCTGGTTTTGCTCCTTGGTGCCAGTGGAGGAAGCATATCCCGCGATTTCAACGAGATATCCCTCGAGGCCCTGGGTGGCGGCAGCAAGGGTGTCAAGATCCGCCTTTGCGGCATCATCTAATGTGGAGACATTTGAGGCAAAATAGATGCCTGCTTCGGCGACCAATTTGTAATCATCCAGGTCAGACACGCGCTTGTTTACCATCGAGATGGCGGCGGCATCCATAACGACGCCGGCAGTGGCAGCCTGCGCTTCGCTTCCCGCCTGGTTAGCAGAGGATTGCGCCTGATTGGCGGAGCCCTGTGCGGCGTTGGCGTCAGCCACTCCCTGATTTGCCGTCGATTGAGCTTGGCTGGCGGCACGCTGGTTGGCCATGATTTGCTGCTCTTGAGCAACTTCAATGTCGAACTCATCGGGGGTAAAGGTCACCTTGCTCGCCGCGAGCTGGTTCTTGGAATTGCCGACGCCTTCCGCCTCAATCGTTAGACCGGGGACCATGGCCGTTACATCCATATCGGTGTGGCGGAAGAATGCCACCTTTCCGTGGTTACGCACGATTTTGGTATCGTCCGTGAGCAAGACGGCCACGACCGTGCCCGACTTCTTATCCTTGACGCTGACAACGTCGCCCGAGCGAGAAACGATCGTGCCCTTTATCTTGCTCTTCTGGTCACTCACAATCTGCGGGGCATTTGGCGTTGCTGAATACGCCAAGCCTCCCAGAAGAGTGCCGCACATTGCGAAGCAAATCATTCGGCTTTGCAATTTTCTAATAGTAAGTCTCATTGAAATCCCTCCATTTTCATTCAGGCCTTATTTTGTTACAGCCACTAGACAGCAATGGCAATCTGATCTGGAAACGTTGCCGCCGAAAAAGTTGCGATTCCCACTCGGAAATCCATTCCCTCCCAAGAACGTATGCCCGGTGCACCTTTTGGTAGTAATTGGTAGTCAAAATTTAGTGGACGCTCCGGTGGAAGCGTCCACCACGCTGCTTCACGCTTGATTCAGTCAGCCATTCGCCGGCATGACTGATCGAATTCTGGTTCTTGATTTGCTGACTGACTTGGATCAGGTTGTAGGTTTCCGGGTCCTGCATCGGCGGATACGGCCCGTAGGATTCAAGTTCCTCCAACCACAAGATCTGGCCGAGAGGAATAGTGTTCCAGTCATACAGATAGGCGGTGACTGGACCGGTTAGCACGCCGCCCCGGCCTTAAGACGCTTCCCTCTGGCCTCAACCTAAGCCAGGTGTTTCACAATCAAACTAAACAGCTAGTCGGCTGAGCTTATGACTTGCACGAGTTTCTTGATATCCATCAAAGGCAACGGGTTCTCCGGGTGCTGCAGATCCGGACTCGTATCATTCGACGCTCCTCCGGGAAAGCGCTTCATGTTCGGGAAATCCACGATAGAATTATCAAACTCTCCTATCGGTATCGCGATCAGCGAAACAACCCAGCCATTGTCATAGCCGGCATAGCGCCCCGGCGAAGTGGTCGGGAGGCGCGAGCTCACTGCACCGTTGAACGTCATGTCGTACTTCTCGAACGGATCCATCGTCAGGTTGTACGTCGAGCCGCAGCAGCCGAGATCCTGCTTGGCCCCTAGCCACGTGTCCTTGGACGTATACAGGTATTTCCAGGCGATTTTGAGATCGGGATTCGTGGGATCGCCGCCGATGTCGACGCGAGCGCCGGCGAAGGATTCACCGTCGATATAGATCCATCCGTTGCGGGCGGAATGCCGTTCCTTGCCCAGAATGTAAGCACTGTTGTCGATACTGTCGAAATAGATGGGCTTACCGTTATTGTCCTTCCATGCCCCGTGAGGCGGCGGGGTTAGGCCGGTCATCGTTGCCAGCGTTGCCCAGCAGTCAATGTGCGACATCATTTCGCCATAGCGTGCACCGGCCGGAATGTGATTCGGCCACCACATAATACCGGGCACCCGGAATCCGCCCTCAAACGGCGAGCCCTTTTCCCCACGGAACGGCACAGTGCCGGCATCCGGATAGGCGTCCTGCCACGCGCCGTTGTCCGCCGTGATGATGACGATGGTGTTGGGAGCTTCCGCGCGGATCTCGTCCATGATGCGGCCGATGTTGGAGTCGAGTTCCATCATGGCATCTGAATAATTGCCGAGGTGCGATTTGCCAATGAACGCCCTGGAGGGAATATTCGGGTTGTGCATCTTCATGAAATTAACATCCATGAAGAACGGCTTGCCCCCTTTGGCGTGCGCTTTAATGTATTCGACCGCTGAATCAGCCTGACGGACGTCGAATTCATGCAGATAATCGTAGTCGATGCGCGCAACCTTGGTCGCGGGTTTGCCGGCGGTGCCTTCCCATTCGTATAGGTTGACGATCTTTTGATATTCTGCCCAATAAGCAGGGTTGTATTTTGGGAACCAGGGATGCGCGATGCTGTCCGTGTCGTCATACGTATAGACGCCCGGATAGTACGCGGCGAACTCTTTCATTTCGTCAAAGCCATGTTCGATCGGGTAAAACTTAGGTTGATCCCCGAGATGCCACTTGCCCGAGAAGTAGGTCGAATAGCCGTTCTTCTGGAAAAACTCGGCGATTGTCGGAGTGTTCTTCGTGAGGCCATTCTCGTCTCCCGGTACCACCACGACCGAAAGGGCCGAGCGGATCGGAATTCGTCCCGTCATGAACGAGGCCCGGCCCGCGGTGCAACTTGCTTGGCCGTACCAACTGGTGAAGACGGCGCCTTCTTGGGCGACCTTATCGACATTCGGGGTCGGATGGCCCAGGTTCGCGCCACCGCCATAAGCCCCGAAGTCGTTCCAGCCCGTGTCGTCGGTCATCAGCATGACGACATTTGGCCTCTGCTGGGCCTTGGCAGAAGGTATTGTGGCGACACCGGAAAACATAAGAATAACAGTAAATGCCAGGTTCATTTTCCTAGGGCGGTTCACGGACATCCTCCTCTCAATTTTCATAAATGGCTGTAACCGTAGCAGTAGCACTCCCAGCCGAACCCTCCCCCGCATTTCTCTGGTGACCGAGGGTGTCAGAGGTGGCCAACCAAAGTAACTGTCAAAAGTGCTAGGCCACCGCTGTCAAAAGCACTGAATCCTGAGTGACCATGTGAGCAGACAAGCCGCGGTAGCTATCGAGCGCAGGAGACTCCTCACCGCTAAACCGGACCAAGTGCCCGCCGCTATGGATGAGCATTCCTTGTGAGGGTATTTCCCGAGGCTGAATAAGAGAGTGTTGGACCAGTATCGCCTGACCTTACCGAAGAGGTTCGGCCTGTTATATTCGGCGGCCTCGGCGGTGTCATCCCTGGTGGGAGCCAGTTGTCACAACAAGTGCAGAATAGCCACTTCCTCCCCAGCGGTTGCGGAGGTCTGCGGTTCGAATTGAGCAAGAAGTATCACGTCAATCTTCGTGCCGACCTCGCCCAGGGCAGAGACGGCCACACCTTCGGCGTGGGCATTGGCGAGGCTTTCTAGGTAGCGCCGTACTTGCCGGGTGGCGCACACACCCATCTCTGAGGCTCAGAGTGAACGCGCCGTGCCCCAATCAGGCGACGCTCGATCGGAGATTACTTGCCGAGGAATTTTTCGATGGTTGAGAGTTCCGCTTCGGCCATATCCAGATACTTCTTGGCGTTTTTCGTGTCTTGTTTTTGCATGGCGGATTGCGCCTTCGAGATGTCTGTCTTCATGCGCTGCCGGGCGGAGACGATGTCGCCGCGAAGGCCGTAGCCCGCGGCAGCTTGCTGTCTCTGGAGATTGTCCAAGGATTGCGAGACGGCGGCGGACCGGCTGTCGATGCCATCGTAGCGGTGTTCGTTTTCCTCCACGAGCGCGGCCTCTTCGGCTTTGGCTTGAGCGGCGGCATCGTCCGCCTGCGTGTCTTTTTTGGGCTTGGCTGCGGACGGCTTCTTTGGCGGCTGAGGCGGATTGCCGGCGGAAGCTGCTGGTGCTGATGGCGAAGTCGAGGCGTCCGCCGCGGGAGTAGCCGGTGCGCTCGAGTTGTCCGAAGAAGATTGGCCGGATTGCACCGCCTGCGCGCTGGCGGCCGCAGTGGCCGCCTCGGAGGCCGTCGGAGCAGCGGGATCGGTCGAAGCAGGCGCGGGCGGAGTCGGAGACGTAGCATCGGTGGACCCTTGTGGCGTGATAGCCGGCGTGGAAGCTTGCTGCGACGGCGCGGCAGTCTTGCCGCCTCCAGCCAGAGTCTTTATGTGGCTCGGGAGATAGAGTCCGGCGGCGAACAGGACGACTACAACGATGAACGCGCCAAGAGCTATGTACAGACCACGATGGCCACCGCCGCTGACGGCGGGAGGCGGTGGTGCTTGCGGCGGCGCAGCATCCGGCGATGCGGCTATGGTTGCTGCCGCGCTGCGCGGAGCATGTGGGAAAGCGGGAGTTTCCATCACGGTGGTCGGAGATTGGGATGCGGGTGTTTCCCCTAAAAGGGCCGTAGCGCCGCCGGCCTTCGCCGCCGGAGAAGAAGCAACCGCGCGCGGATCCGCCGCGATCTGAGTGGCCGCGCCTTGCGTTGGGACACTTTTCAAAGCAGCTCGGAATGCGTCGGCGGACTGAAACCGCTGGCCGGGATCCTTCGCAAGCGCCATGACGATAATTTGATTGAGCGCCTGGGGAATCCCGGGCTGCAGAATGATCGGAGGCTTGGGGACTTCCTGCAGATGCGCGGCCATCATGGCGTAGTTGCTGTCCGCCTGGAAGGGAAGTTGGCCAGCGACCATTTCATAAAGCGAAACGCCGAGGGAATAGAGGTCCGAGCGATTGTCGGCAGGGTCGCCTTTGACTTGCTCGGGCGGCATGTAGTTGAGCGAGCCGAGAGTTGTGCCAGTCATGGTGAGGCTGCGATCGCTGGCGGAGCGCGCGATGCCGAAGTCCATCAGTTTTACTGTGCCGTCGGCGGTGAGCATCATGTTGGCAGGCTTGATGTCGCGATGGATGATGTTTTGTTTGTGGGCGTAACTCAGAGCGTCAAGAACCTGATCAATATACTTGACGGCCAGGGCCGGCGGAATGGCGCCCTCATGCAAACGGGAGGAGAGAGTTACTCCATCCACGAATTCCATGATCATCACGAGTTGATTGTCCAGTGTGAGAGCCGTACGCAGCCCCGCGATGTTGGGATGATGGAGGCTGGCAAGGACTTTGATTTCGCGCAGGAATCGATCGGCGAGGTCTTTCTGGCCGGCGAGGTTGGGAAGCAGAATTTTCATCGCCTCGACACGGTCGGAGATCGTGTTCCGCACCTTGTAGACTTTGCCCATGCCTCCGGCGCCGAGAATGCCTAGAATTTCATAATCGCCCAGCTTCTGTCCGACGGTGTAGTCTTGGCTCATCGAGAGACTCCTTCAAATGGGGAAATAGGCGAGGAAGTGTTAGAGGCTGCCGCGCCTATTCCAGTCAAGCGCCGAGGATATCCAAACAGAACATGTATGTGCCGCAAACGCGGCGGTAGATCGGGTTATGGAGTGCCGCCAGTGCTGGCCGCGACGTCTCCGACCTTCGGAGGAGTTGCCCCGGTGTAGGTGACCGTGGCGGAATCCGCGTCAACGTCAGTTACCGTGGCGCTGCCGAGTTTGTTGGTGACGGTCTTCAGAACTTTGCCGGTCGTGGGATCTTTCACGGTGCGCACGGCGCGGCTGATGTCGATGGTGTCGCCGACGCGCACGCCGACTTTGTTGCCGACGTTGATGATCAGTGTGTTTCCGCTGACGTCGGCAACTAAGCCAGAATACGTTGCTTTAATGATGGGCAAGGTTCCTGCTGCTGCATCGAGTTGCGTGGCGCAATCAGCGACCGCTTTGTTCACGGCTTCGCCGAGAATGGTCTGGGAGAAGTTGCTGCTGCTCATGTCAAAGGCGCCGCCTCCTCCGCTGGCGCCCGTGCCACCGCCTCCGCCGAGCATCAAACCGGAGCGGGAGGATTCGCCGTTGCCCGTCACCGAAGCGAGGATTTCGCCAGTGGTGGTGTTCACAAGGCGTGCCGTGATGGCCACCACGGCTTTGGATTCTTTTTTGCCCATGCCGGCGATAGCGCCGGTCCAGCCGCTGTGGCCGCCGCCCACGCCGCCGATTTGCTTGTCGTCGCGGCCGAACTTGGTGATGGAGCCGAGAATGATGGTGTCGACGCCGAGGATGCGGCCGATCTTCGAGGCACTCGAGGGATCAGCGCGATCGCTGTTGTTAAAGTTTTGTTCCGCAATGATTTTGT
The DNA here is from genome assembly GCA_035272765.1 of Candidatus Acidiferrum sp. Lineage (GTDB taxonomy): Bacteria > Acidobacteriota > Terriglobia > Acidiferrales > UBA7541 > Acidiferrum. The sequence continues at coordinate 9,658 of DATEQG010000091.1, read as the reverse complement.
CGAGAGCGGCGCGTTCGATGACGCGGTATTTGCCGTCCGTAACAAGCTTTTGCACCATGAGGTCGGTGATGCCTTTGCCGACGTCCTGGTCCGTGCCAAAGATGGAAGCGACGACTGTTTTGACTGTGCCGTAATCGAAATTCATCACGGCTACAAGCCTTTTAGGTCCTTGCGGCGCGGCTGCTGCTGGTGCGGCGGCAGGTGTAGCTGCCGGGGCCGCTGCCTGCTGTGCCGCGCAGGGCGCAATCGCTAAAAATGAAATGCAAAATAGACGTACGAGTCGTGACATAAGAGAATGCTCCTCACACCCTAGGATTGGTGAGCGAAAGTTGCGAACCATTTCATTTGTGGCCCAAACCTTTTCGGAATCGAAGACCGGACGTCGCACAGAGTCGAGAGACCAGCTTAGGGCGTATCGTACACCGGGTAGGAGGGAGAGGCAACGGTGGTGTGTCGGAACGGAAACCAGAGGAGAGGCACCGGAGTTGGGAGAGAGAAGGTCGCGGCGCAAATCCCCGCGAAGACTTGGAAGAGATAAAACTGGTAGGATTCGTCGAGAAGTCCAGGGGCTTGGTGTCCCCGGGCCGCAAAAAGGGAGCGAAGATAATGTCAGAACCGAGTAGAGAAGAATTGCTGGCGCAAATTGAAGAGTTGAAAAAGCAGGCGGGGTCGAAGCGGAAAGGAAGCCTCGAATTCCGAGTGGGAGAAAAAGGCGGCGTGAGCGTGTATGGACTGGGACGCTTTCCAGTTACGCTTTACTATGAGCAGTGGATCCGTCTGCTGGATATCGCGGCGGAATTGCGCGCGTTTCTGGAAGAGAACAAGAGCAAGCTGAAGTTGAAGACCGTGGAGTAATGCCGGTGCGCCGTGAATAGAGAAGTCAGGGCCTAGAGATTTAGACCGAACCCGGCGGGTGGCGCATCCTTAACTCGCCCAGAAGATTTTGACTTTATCTCTTTCCGTCGGGTGCCCCATCCTTGCGGGTTTGGTTTTTGCAAGGGTGGGTCTTTCATTTTCTTACTTTTTCTTTCCTCACTTTTCCGGAACCGGCGGGCGGTGCAAAGTCCGCGCAGCATGCTGCACCACTACAAGGAACACAGAGGGACCAAAAAGAAAGAGGGCACGATGAACCGTGCCCCTGCGAGGGAGGTGGGGAAATCGGGGACACATCGGACGTTCTCTGCCACGTTGACGAACGCGGGGCGCTTGTCTACCTCACCGCAGTTAACATTCAGCACATCGAGACGCGGCGTGGCAATGGGAATATCAAACACGCTCTACTCAGCTAGAGGCTGCCAGAGTTCGAGGCGGTTGCCGTCGCAGTCCTTGATCCAGGCGAAGCGGCCGTAGCTGGCGTCCTCGCGCTTGGGATCGATCCAAACCCCGGCGGCAGCAAGCTGCGCGAGCAGAGCGTCGAGGTCGTCGACGCGGTAGTTGATCATGGTCCCCTGTGGGCCGTCGCCGAAGTACTTGGTATCGGCGGGGAAGGCCGACCAGGTGGTCATGCCGGTGCCGGCGGGGCCTTCGTCGGACCAAGGAAAGACGGCGCCGCCCCAGTCGTTCAGCGTAATCCCGAGATGCTCGGAGTACCACTTTGCCAGCGCCTTTGGATCCTTTGAGCGGAGGAAGACGCCGCCGATACCTGTGATTCGTGCCATGGGATGCTCCAGTTCTTAGCGGATGGAGAGTGTTTCATAAACACCGTCCCAGTGCAATCCAGAGCCAGGCGGGTGGTGATTAGGCGAATTGGAGGCGTTTGAGTTTGATGTGGGTGGTGCGGAGGTCGGCGAGGTCGTAGTGGGCTTGCTGGGTGAGCCAGGATTCGGGGCTGCCACCGAAGACTTTAGAGAGGCGGACGGCCATTTCGGGAGAGATGCCGCGTTTGCCGTTGACGAGTTCGGAGAGAGTGGTGCGAGTGACACCGAGAGCCGCGGCGGCTTCGGTGATGGTCAAGCCGAGCGGTTCGATGCACTGGCGCAGGACGAAGCCGCCAGGATGTGGGGGATTCTTCATCGGCATGGTTTGTTCTCCTTCAACGCGATACTTTCCCGGCAAGACTTCCGCGGCGGGGCCTCAATGATAGTCCAGGTAATCGATATCGAAGGCATCGCCGGGTGCCGGTTCTGCACCTGGGGCCTTTGACTTTTCCACACATTCCCACAGCCGTATCAAATTAACTACTCCCGGCCTAACTTCCTCTCTCCCTTCGACTTGCCCCATTTCGATTCGAATCCGCCTTCTCCGTTCGAATGAATCAGTCAGTAACACACAACGCTATTGACAAGTAGTAACTATCGTGCTACCCTTCTGCATGGTCGTCGTCAATCGCGCTCAGTCTTCTCCCGCACTCGCCCCTAGCAACTCTGCGTCATTACGTCCCTGCTTCATTGCCTCATCACCTCTTCTGTTCCCCTGCAGGAACGCCCGTTTACCCCGAGCGCTGTGGGCGAGGGGCAACTCGCCGACACGCACTTTCTCCCGCAACCCCATTCCCTTCATGGCTTTACTTCATAACTTGCGGACACCCCCGGGTGGGGGGTCCATTCTCTCCACTGCCGCCGCTTTGCGCAGGCCATTTTCAGCTAACCCCTTTAGATTCCACACTTGCAAAAAAAAAACGGGGAGGGGGCCCGACTCTCCGCCCCAACGCACGGGCTGAAGCCCGCCCTCACAGTGAATTCCAAAGAAGAAAGAGGGCACGACGCGTCGTGCTCCTACGGGAGGAATTGAGCTAGTCCATGTGGTGCATGGCGAAAATGTTGTCCATACCATCCTGGTAGGGATAGACGTGGACCATCCAGCCGAAGATGACGGGGTGGAAGCGGCCGCCGGCTTCCGTACAGGCATCCTGGGTAATGATGGAACCGCGGAGACCGAACTTGGTCCAGTCGGCGGTGCGGAGTTGGCCGAGAGGCGGCAGGCAAAGATTGGTGTGCAGGTGCCACATGGCGACGCTCAGGGGAACACGAGCGTTGAGCTCGTCTTCGGTGGCGCGCTTGGGCATGGTGTACATGGCGCCGACGAGTTCATAGCCGGTGGCGGTTTTTTTGTAGAGAAGAGAAGTGGGGCGTGCGGGATCAAAGGTGAAAGACTCGAGAAAGCCGTTGCGATAGCTGGTGAAGTGATATTCGGGTTGCGGAATATTGGGCAGGAAGATTTTGAAGCCGTCGTTGAGAGCGACGTGGTAGTCCTTGTATTTCTCAATGCCGGCGCGAAGTTGCGCGACGATTTCGTTGGCATGCTGCACGTCTTCGGGAGTCTGGGTGCGCATGCTGGTCATATACATGTGGTGGCTGTGTGCGTCGTTGTGGCCGGGGGTCATGTCCTGCACGGCGGCCTTTTCGCTGGCTTTTTCATCGCCCATGTCCATTCCGGGCATCGATTGAGATTTCGGCGTTGCGGAATCCTGGCTGGCGGAGCTCTGAGCGCCGGGCGCGTGGTGGCCAGGCGTGGCGACAAGCAATACCGTGACGACAAAGATCGCGGCGAAAACCATGGCGGTTTTGGCGGCGAGATGAAGCAACGTTCTACGCGCTGACATTACGATTCTCCTCAATCAATAATACGCAAGGAGTTGGACGGAAATATCAGGGAAGAGGTTGGTGGGTGCTTGCGGAAAAACTGTTCTAAGGGACAGGGAAAAGAATGAAGTAAAGAAGTAATGAAGTAGCGATGTAAAGAAAACGGCCGTTGTTGATCGGGACGCCAAATTTTGACAGCGGCTGATTTCGAGGCCAGCCTGCGGGGCGTGCTAAAATCGTCGCGTGAAAAACCAATGAAAAAACAGACGGTGTTGCCGGCAAAACATTTAGCGGGTGGCGTGCAGCCGCCGGGAGACAAATCGATTTCGCATCGGTACGCCATGCTGGCGGGGCTGGCGGAGGGGACGAGCGAGCTGCGGAATTTTTCGGCGGCGGCGGATTGTCATAGCACGCTGGGATGCATGGGCGCGCTGGGCGCGGACGTGAAGGTCGAAAAAGATTTAGTGCGAGTTACGGGGCGCGGCCCGCGCGGATTGAAAAGCAGCTGGCGAGCGCTGGATGCGGGAAATTCCGGAACGACGATGCGGCTGCTTACTGGAATTTTGGCGGGGCAGGAATTCACAACAAAACTTACGGGCGACGGATCGTTGCAGAAGCGGCCCATGAAGAGAGTGGTGGGGCCGCTGCGGGAGATGGGCGCGGAGATTCGCGCGCGCGAGGATAACTTTGCGCCGCTGGAAATAAAGGGCGCGCGGCTGCACTCAATCGATTACCACATGCCGATGGCCAGCGCGCAGGTGAAGTCGGCGGTTTTGCTGGCGGGCCTTTTTGCCGAGGGAATGACTAGCGTAACGGAGCCGGCGCGGACGCGGGATCATACGGAGTTGGCACTCGAAGAGTTCGGCGCGAACATCGAGCGGCAGGGGAGAACTACGAAGATTCACGGGCTGTTTGGCGGGAACGGGGCAGGGAAGTTGGTGGGGAAATCCTTGGATGTGCCGGGAGATATTTCTTCGGCGGTGTTTTTTATAGCGGCGGCGTCGTTGCTCGGGGATTCCAACATCGCGATTCACAACGTGGGGTTGAACCCTACGCGGACGGCGATTTTGGATTTGTTCGCGGGAATGGGGGCGTCGATTCAGATGCTTTCGTTGACGAGCTCTCACGGTGAAATCATCGGAGACTTGGCTGTAAAAGGCGCTTCGCTAAAAGGTGGAGTGATTGAAGGTGAGACGATTCCGCTGGTGATCGATGAATTGCCGATGCTAGCGGCGTTGGGACCGTTCACGGAAGAGGGCATCGAGATTCGCAACGCAGGGGAGCTACGCGTGAAAGAGAGCGACCGCATCGCAGTGCTTGTTGAGAATTTGCGGCGCATGGGCGCGACGGTCGAAGAGCGGCCCGATGGGTTGAAAGTGGAAGGGCGGCGCGCGGCGAAGCTACACGGCGCGGAAATTGAGCCGCACGGCGATCACCGGATTGCGATGGCGTTTGCCGTGGCGGGGCTGGCCGCCGAAGGCGCCACCGTCATTCGCGACGCGGATTGCGCGGGAGTTTCGTACCCAACCTTTTTTGAGGATCTGAACCGCCTCGCGGAACGATAGAGCGCAACAGCGAGACCGTGGATAGTTGTTTGGATGCTGATAAGACAGCCATCCTGGCTGTCTTATCTTTATCCTGATTGCAGGTCACGCCTTGGGCGGACTTCCGTCGTCTTAACTAAACAATTTGCGGAACGCTACGAACAAGAATCCCGAGAGCGTCATAGCCGCGGGCAATGTCAACACCCAGGCAAGGAGCAGGTTTCGTACCGTCGACCACTGCAAACCAGAGTGATTGGCCATCATTGTTCCTGCCACGCCCGACGACAACACGTGCGTCGTACTGACCGGCAAGCCTAAGCCATCGGCCGCTCCGATAGTGGCCATCGCGGTAATTTCGGCCGCTGCGCCTTGCGCGTACGTCAGATGGTTCTTCCCGATCTTTTCGCCGACCGTAACCACGATTCGCTTCCATCCAACCATCGTGCCGAGGCCCAATGCCAGAGCGACGGCTACTTTCACCCACAGCGGGATGAACCGCGTGGCCTTGTCGATGTGAGTTTTGTAATTCTTCAGCACTGCGGCATCCGCGGTAGCAATTTCCGGTTTCCCAGATTTGAGCATCAGCCGTATTGCCTCGCTCACCAGATACATATCATTCCGGAAGTTGCGCACTTGCGTGTGCGGCACCTTCGAAAGCTCCTTGAAGATCGCCATTTCCGTCCCGACGCCGTTCACGAGCTCGCGCAGCGCCAACATGGTGTTCGGCTTGAACTCTTTGGTCCGAATGTAGTCCGTGACGTCCTCGCGCGGATCTCCGATGGCCGCGCTGTTCTGCACATATTTATTCAAGGTGTCCGCGGTCTGCGCCGATACGGCAATGAAGTCCTGCGATTGCTGCGCCGTCACGGCATGGTTCAGCGCATACGTTGTTGGCACGGTGCCGATAAGAATCAGCATGATCAAGCCCATGCCTTTTTGTCCGTCATTGGACCCGTGAAAAAAGCTCACGCCCGTACAAGTGAAAACGAGCAAGGAGCGAATCCAAAACGGCGGCGGCTCGGCTCCCTTTGGCGCTTCGTAGAGCCGCTTATCCTTGATGATCGCCTTCATGAACAGAAACAGCCCGGAAGCCAGAACGAACCCAAACACTGGCGAAAGAAGCAGCGACTTTCCGATTGTCACAGCCTGCGCCCAATCTACGCCGCTCGTTCCACTGCGCCCTTGCATCAGCTGGTTCGCGATGCCCACGCCTATGACCGACCCAATCAACGTATGCGAGCTCGAAGCCGGCAGCCCCAACGCCCACGTTCCCAAATTCCAGAGAATCGCGGCTACAAGGAGCGCAAACACCATCGCAAAGCCTGCACTGCTCCCCACCTGCAAAATCAATTCCACCGGCAGCAGGGAAATGATCGTGAACGCGACGACGCCAGACGAAGTCACGACCCCAGCGAAATTCCAGAATCCGCTCCAGACCACCGCAATATGCGGCTCCATCGAGTGCGTATAAATCACTGTGGCCACGGCGTTTGCCGTGTCGTGGAAGCCGTTTACGAACTCAAATCCCAGCGCCACCAAAAGCGCCGTGCCCAAGAGGATGTAGGGCAGCGCCGAACCCAGCTCCAGACCTGCCAGGTCGCGCGAAAGGCTGTACCCGATAAAAATCACCCCGACGATTAGCACCACGCCGAACGCCATCATTCCGATCTTGCCAGGCTTTCGATTCAGCTTCTCCGTCAGTGCATGCGGCACGGCGGGTGTGGTTTCAGGGATAGTTGCAGGTGCGCTTGCGGACATAATTCTCCTGTAGATCCTCGACTTGGGAGCCAGCCTGCGGGTATTTCTGCTGGCGTGTCAGCCAGCTTTATATGGAAGAATTGTTACGCTCAGATGAACGTTTTGCTGCGGATCGTTAACAATCGGAGACTGTTTTTTCTGAGCTTTTCTAAGGATTCTAAGGATAGGATTGAACGGGGCCAGGACACCCCCGCGGCATTTTCCGGACGATCTGCACCGAAGCAAAATCCGAATCCAACCGATACGCGAAGGTCTACTTGGCTCGCCGATTCACCTTCTTGGCGGCCTTCCGCTGCGCCTTCGAGTATTTCTTCATGGCTCTCTGCTGTTTTTTGGAGGCTTTCTTCAGCCTTTTATTTTCTGCTTTGGCTGACTTCTTATCGAATTCCCGGGAATTGGCCGCATATTCCGCGACGCCGGGACTTTGCGCTTTCGCTGGCATCGACCAAACGACACTAGACGCGGCCAGAAGTGTGAGAATAGCAATTCGCTTCATGCGGTACTTCCTTCTTGCCCCCGAAAGCAGGAACAGTTTACACCCATCCCCGTCGTTCGCGACATGGTGAAAACGTTTAGGTTTTGGCTAGTTTAGCTGGGACAACGGAACAATCAGGCTTCCGATCGCTGCGGTGCTGGGGTCCTGAACCAGAAGACGCAGCGTGGTAGCTCCGGCTTGAGGCTGTATAGACTTGCGAAAGGTTATGCCTGATTTCTGAACAGCTGGATATTGTTTCTCGGTGAACCGGAGATTGATTCGATTGGAGGATTCGCGGAGCACCTTGCCGGTCTGGTCTTGTTCGATCACGGTTATATCGAGCGCCCCTACGCGGGTCTCGCCGCTCTGCGCGAGTGGAAGGTCGTGAATGCCGATAGAGCCAAAAAGGATCAGTGAATTCGGAGTGGGTTGATTTACACGATCAACCTTGACCTCTAACGGAATGGCAGATGAGTCCAGCGGACTTTTGATGGCGATTAGCAAATTGTTGTGACGCTCGTTTTGTGTGGCCGGCGTGTCCTTCAGGGCAAAGTAGCCTTTGGGATAACGGACGTTTAGCCCGGAGCGGTGAACCTGTACTTTCAGTTCATGGAATTTCCCGTCCAGCGAGTCAGAATCGATGTAAAAGCCGAGCGTATAGGTGACGGCGGAATCCTCAACGGCATTGCGAATGGCGCCGGTGAGGTCGTTGGTGTTGACGAAGGCGCGACCGCCGGTTTCCTCGGCGAGGGCTTGCATGGTGTCAATGCCGATGGGCTCCGAAGACTGTGCAGGCATGCCCAGCCCCAAGACGCCACCGAGCTGATCGTCCATGTCCCACTGCGTTTCCGGAGCCTTTCGCGTGAGCAAGGCGCGCCCGTCCACGGGATATGCAGCGATCTGTGCAGGGTCGAGGATGCGGGCGAGGGCATTGCTCGAAAAAGGAAGATTGGCGGTGAGCCAGACGAGATTTTTGCGGCCAGGAATGCTCGCGACGTGAGAGGCAATGGACTGAAGTGCGGACATCGTCGCCGCGGCGCGACGCTCATTTGTGATAGCCATCAGCTCTAGCACTTGCACGTCCACTAGGGGATTGAATTCACCAGGCACGGGAGTGTGCGATTTGCCCGGTTCAACCAGGTTACGGTTCGTCCCGGAAGTGGTGTCGTATTTTTTAAGGATGCCAAGCAAGCGTTCTCGCTCGCTGGTGAAATCACACAGGACGTGCAGAGTATCGCTCAGGCCGTAAATGGCGACGCGGTCTCGCGGGTCCAATGTTGTGATGAAGTCGATGAGATGGGCTTTAGCGTTGGCGAGCGCCAGATCCTCCATCCACAAAGGACCGCTTTCGTATCCCGGATGACCGTTGCCAGAGAGCGTGTTCAAGTTATCGAGCAGAACGATAGTGATGCTGCGGACAGCAGAGCCGTTGACCTGCGGAAGATCGGAGAATGTGTTGGCAGGCAGAGGTTGGGGCAGAGGCTGAGATGAAGCTGGTTGCGGCGTAGATGGGGCCGATTCCGCGGTGAAGACACTGATAGTTTGGGGCTTTCCGCGGTCAAGGATGGCAAAATCGTCCTTCGTCAGATCCTCGACAGCGCCTTTGCCATCTCGGACGATAATGCCGATCTGAACCAAGTGAGTCGATACGTGAATCTTTGGAGCTTGGGGCGGGATCTGTGCCAGGGCTGCAACGGCCCCCAGTGCAAACGCAAGCGCAGTTGGAATGCGAACCACGGAGAATACGATACCGCGCGCGAGGTACCGTGTCACCCATAACGAAGAAAGAGGGGCACACGCCCCGAACTTGAGTCTGGGTCCGACCTCCCGACTATCCCACCGATGCGAAACTGCTCTTCGGCTCCGGCGCAGCCAGATTCGTCGTTTGTTACTTTATCTGGGACAACGGAATGATCAGGCTGCCGATCCCGGCGGTGGCAGGATCTTCGACCAATATCCGCAACGTAGTGACGCCTGCCTTGGGCTGTATATCTTGACTGAAGGGCATGCCCGATTTTAAGAGAGCCGCGTACTGTTTCTCAGAGAGACGAAGGTCGAAAGTCTTGCTCCACTGGCTAAGCACCTTCCCGGTCCCATCCTGCTCAATGACGTATACGCTGACGGCCCCTTCGCGCAGAACTCCGGTTTGGGCGAGGCGAAGGTTGTGGATGTCAATTGAACATAAAACCTTCAAGGAATTGGGCAGCGGCTGGTTGACCCGATCGACTTTGGCTTGAAGAGGAATTACGGAAGATTCAATCGGACTTTGCACTGCGGTCACGACGGTCCTCCAATTCTGGTCTTTGGTGGGAAGGCTATTGTCGGCGGCGAAATACCCCCTTGGATAACGAATTGTGAGG
>DATEQG010000090.1:0-16213 GCA_035272765.1 Candidatus Acidiferrum sp. | reverse complement strand
TCGACGGCCGCGTGGAGTGCGACGCGATCGTGATGAACGGCGCGACGCTGCGTGCTGGGGCCGTCGCTGCTTTGCAACGAATCCGCAACCCAATCCGACTTGCGCGTGCCGTGCTGGAGCACTGCCCGCACATGATGCTCGTCGGCGAGGGCGCGGAACGCTTCGCCAGAGACAACGGCTTCGCCCTTTGCGCCCCGGCAGAACTCGTCAGCGACGCCGAGCGGGATGCTTGGCAGCTTTGCAGCCAAGACAAACACGCTGCGGCGCACCATCGCGGCCACGACCAAGGCACGGTCGGCGCCGTGGCCATCGATGCTGGCGGCAAACTCTTCGCCGCCACATCCACCGGCGGCACTTGCTGCAAACTCCCTGGCCGCGTGGGCGACTCGCCCCTCATCGGCTGCGGGTGCTATGCCGATTCCACGGCCGGCGGTGTTTCTTGCACCGGATACGGCGAAGCCATCATGAAGATCGTTATGGCCAAGACTGCCACCGACCTGCTGAGGGCGTGCAATGCAGCCTTCTGTGTGTCCGATTCTTCGCGCGATTCTTCGAGTCAGGCACCGCATTCCTGCGCCGCGGACACGGCGATGCACGTCGCGCGCGAAGCCGTTCATCTTCTCGGCAAACGCACCCATTCGACCGGCGGCCTCATCCTGCTCGATTGCGAAGGGAACCCCGGCTTCGCATTCAATACGCCACGCATGGCCTATGGCTACGTCGCGCCGGGAGGCTCGTTCTTTACCGCCGTGTAGCACCTCTGAGTTGGATTATTGCCCCTCGCCCGGTGCCTTGCTCCCTCCATTGAGGAGGCCTGAAGCTTAGTTGGCTTTCCTTGAAAATCGGAAGTTCTGGATACGCCCGGCGTTTAGAATAAATCCGGAAATGTGCTGGTTCGCGTCGCGTGTGAAGCGCACGGTGCCGATTTCCCCGGTAAAAACGTCCTGCACCGCTGGGCGCAGCGTATCAGGCTTGTTCTTCAGCCGCGTCAGGGTCAAGTTGCCGTCTTGAAGAACCATGCGGTAAACGGGGTCAATTTCTTCGCTGACGTAAGCGCCGGTATATTCCGCAAGTTCGGCTGCAGTGGGTGCGTAGGCCGCTGCGGACTCAAGAATGTCTGGCTTTCCGCCCCCGAAACTCTGCTCCAGGCGCTTTGGCTTATCCGCAGTGGCGGCCACGAAATGGATGTCCACGTCATCGCCCCAGGGAACGTCTGCGACGTGAAAGTGTGCTTCTCCGGCGAGCTTGAGGGGGTGTAATTCATCGCCACCAAGGTTGATTTCCAGCCTGCCGTCCTTCACGAGGACTTTTTCGAAGTCATCATTTTCGCGGTTCCAATAGGTCCCTGCGATCGCAGCCATCTGCTCGGCCGTGAGCGGCGCTCCACCACCTTTCAACGGTTGTTTCGCACCGGCCGGTTCGGGGGCTTTCAGGTCTTTCGCGAGGACGATGTCGGCCACCTGGCGGGCCAACCTGCTCGGATTCGTCTCCGCGGAGTTGCAAAGCACGGCGGTGGAAAAATGCTGCTCCGGAAATCGGATCAGGTCCGAGCGATAGCCGGCATCGGCTCCGCCGTGATCAACTGTTGGCAGGCCTTTGTACTTGCCCACCACCAGCCCGAACGCATAATCGAGCTGCTCGCCGCTATTGAGCTTGCCGCGCTCGAGCATTTGCTGGAGAAATACCTGTCCCCCGACGCGCGGATGATAAAAATTCTCATCCCAGAGCTGGAGATCTTCGACAGTGGTGTGCAGGCTGGTTGCTCCGACGGTGTCGAAGTTGGTGAGGCTCATACGGAAGGGCTTGTCCTTGCCTTCCTGTTCGTAACCTAGCGCGTCGTGCTTAATGATTTCCGCGTGGTCGTCACGGAAATGGGTGTGCGTCATTCCGAGCGGCTCGAAAATATTCTTTGTCGTAAACTCGCGTAGCGACATACCGCTTACGCGTTTGACGATTAGTCCCATGAGTGTGTAGCCCGTATTGCAATAAACATGTTTGTCGCCGGGCTTGAAATTCAGGTTTTTCTGGCGTGTCATTACGGACATCACGTCATCATCCGTTATCAAATCCAGCGAATAGCGCCATCCCGCCAACTCGAGAAGGTTCCACTGATCGCGAAGCCCGCTTGTGTGATAAACCAAGTGCCGGATGGTGATGCGCTCGCCGAATTCCGGCAGCTCCGGAAGGTATTTGTGGACATCGTCGTCCAGGGAGAGTTTCCCTTGCTGGGCAAGCAGGACGATGGAAGCGGCCGTGAACTGTTTGGACATAGACGCCACATGGAACACTGTTGAGGGCGTGATGGGCACGTCATCGTTGAGGTCGGCGATGCCGTAGCCACGCTTGTAGACGATTTGACCGTCTTTGTAAACTCCCAACGCGCAGCCCGGCGAGTTTGGCTTGTCCCAATTTTCAAACACCTTGTCTACTTGCCTGGCGACCTCCGGGGGGAGGGTCTGCGCCTGAGCCAGGCATGAAGCGAAGAAAATGCACTGAAAGATTACAGTCCATCGCACTAATTTCATTGTCTCCCCTATCCAAATTCCTGCATTTCCGTACTTTGTGCAGCGCGCGCTTCTCTTGAGCGCTTCCCGGCCTCAAAATGGCCGCGGGCCGCAGGGTATTCGTCCCTCTATACTCCGTCAAGACCATCTTGTTCCTTTCGTGTCAGGCAGGGGTGCCTTGGGGAAGACCAAGCGAAAGAATCCTCTTGGGCAACGAAATTGACCTAGAGTGCTTCTGCACATAACATGACAAAGGCCGTGAAGACGAAGGGCCACGTAAAAGACGAGGCGATGAAAGGCCCCGTTTCTCAAATGGGATACCGATGAACAGCAAGCCATCAAGGATTCTGAAGCACACCCTGGTAGTAGCAATCCTTCAACTCGGGCTACAGGTGGGAGCTCAACTGGTGCGACCGACAAGGGCGGCGGGGCAGACCGCCGACGAGATCGTGACCAAAGTGCTGGCTGCCCGCGGCGGGCTGGAGAAAGTAAAGGCCGTTCAGTCTGAGCGGATTACGGGCACACTTTACTTCAATCCGGAATTGTACGGGCCATTCCTGGCCGAGTTCAAACGGCCGGGAAAGATGCACAACGAAGTTACCATTCAAAACAAGACGGTGACGCGCTCTTTCGATGGCAAAGATGCGGGTTGGGTGATCAACCCGATTACGGGCACGGGTGTCGCGGAGCGAATGTCGGCGGAGGACATGAAGGACGCGGTGAACCAAGCCGACTTCGATGGCCCACTGGTAGACGCCAAAACTAAGGGAAACACGATTGAATTTGCCGGCACGGAGAAAGTGGATGGCCGGGACACCTACGTACTGAAGGTGACGCACAAAGACGGCCAAGTCTCGTCCTACTCCTTCGACGCAAAGACTTTTTTGTTGGCAAAGTGGAGCGGGGCCGATACCGTGAACGGCGAAACGGTCACGCGGGAAACTCTCTTTCACGATTACCGGGACGTTGGCGGACTGAAGTTCGCGTTTGAGCTCGTTTCGAACACGCCTGGAGCAGATGTTACGCAAAGAATTGTGGTGGAAAAGATCGAAATTGACCCACAAATCGATGAGGCGCATTTTGGTAAGCCGCCGGCTCCTCCTTCCTCACCTGCGACCGCTCCCCCAGGCAGGCGCTAGTCTCTCCCAGAAATTTAGGAGGGAATACGGACTGATTTTCCACCAGGAATGGTATTCTGGCGGGACAACCTTGTGCAGTTCGCGCAAAGAAACTGCACTTCTGGCTGGAGTTCATGCTTTCACGGATTCAGAAAAGTCTCGGCGTAGCGCGAGCCCCTCTCCGGGCTCTGGTGGTTCTGTGCTCCTTTCTTAGCGGGGCTTGCTGCGCAGATGCCGGCAGCAGTGGGGCGCAACAGCCGCCGAGTTCTTCGCCGGGATTTTATTCCTCCTTTGCTATTGCGGATTTCGATGGGGACCGAAAGCCAGATTTGGCGACCGTAGAACTCCAAACGAGCAGTTCATCCAGAATCACGCTGTACTCCATCAGATTGCAGCTGGCGACTGGAGCCGCGCAAGTCTTTGGGGTGACCGCGCCCGCCGGCGGGCTGCAGATTGTAGCACGGGATGTAAACGGCGACAGCGCGATGGATGTGCTCGTCACATCGGGATTGCAGCACGAACAAGTCGCCGTGCTGCTGAATGATGGCCACGGAAAATTCACTCTGGCGGATGCCGGTGCGTTTCCGGCGGTCATTCGGGAAAATAGCAGTCGCTGGAATTGCGGGACAATACCGGTCTGCGATAGCGCCGCCCTTCTTCGGATTGAGTATCCGGCCGGTGAGTTGGATCGCGAGGGCAAGTTTGACGGCCCGCAAGGCCAGTTTGAGCGGGCGCACACATCGATTTCCGCTGGTTCCACCCGCCTTTCTCTTTTCTCGCTCCTCGGCCGGGCACCTCCTGCCAACGTTTTCCAGTCCTGACAGTCCAATTAAACAATCTGTTTAAGAGGGCGTAAACTCGCGCACCCGGAGCCGTTTCTAAAGTGCTTCGAGTATCCGCGGCATCCCTATTCGAGTATTTCTTCGAACAACCAAGGCAGGATCGTAACGATTGAGCAACTCTCGAATAATTTCTCTCTTTATTTGACTGCGGCGAGATAAGCGAATCTCGCGGCAGGACGTGAGGTCAGACAATGATTCGCATGGGGATTCCCAGGGGCGCAGGATATTTGGCCCTATGGTGCGCATGGGCTTGTTTTGCGGGTGGCTGCGGCGAAGGCAAAGGTGATCCGAAGGCGGAAGCGCCGCCGGCAGCGAAGGTCGAACAAGAGCAAGACGTGAACGTGGTGAAGGTCGAGCACCCGGAACAATTTCCGCTGTTCACAGCGACCGAGTATGCGGCTACCACTCAGTTGGTAGCGACGGGAGTGGTAAGTCCCGATGTGTCGCGGACGGTCCCTGTGATCTCGATTGCCACGGGGCGGGTCGTGGAGATCAAAGCGCGGCTCGGCGACACGGTGAAAAAAGGGCAATTGCTGATGCGCGTGCAAAGCGCGGATATCGCCTCGGCGTTTTCGGATTATCGAAAAGCGCAGGCAGACGAAAAGCTGGCCAGCGCTCAACTCGAGCGAGCCAAGTTGCTTTACGAAAAGGGCGCCTTCTCCTTGAACGATTATCAGACCGCGGAGGATGTGGAGAATAAAGCGCAGGTTGACGTTGAAACAGCGGCCGAGCATCTTCGCGTTCTTGGCAGTCCACTAGACCACCCGTCCGGGCTCGTGGACGTTTACGCTCCGGTGTCCGGAGTGATCACCGATCAGCAGGTTACAAACGCGGCGGGGGTGGCGGGCCTGGGGTCACCGAATCCATTTACGATCTCCGACCTAAGCCAAGTGTGGATTCTCTGCGACGTTTACGAGAATGATCTCGGCAACGTGCACGTAGGAGAAACGGCGGACATTCGCATGAACGCTTATCCCGACAGGGTCTTCCACGGGCGAATCGGCAACATTGGGCCCATCCTTGATCCCAACATTCGAACGGCAAAAGTGCGGATCGAAGTGGAGAATCCCGGATTGATGAAGATAGGGATGTTTGTGACGGCAACGTTTCATGGCGAGAAAAAGGAAATGCGCGCCGCCGTTCCAGCGGATGCCATCTTGCATCTGCACGACCGTGATTGGGTGTACGTCCCCGCTGGCGATAAGACGTTCCGGCGCGTGGAGGTGAAGTCAGGCGAGGCACTCCCGGACAAAATGCAGGAGATCGTTTCCGGAGTGCAAGCTGGCCAGCAAGTCGTTCGGAACGCGCTAGTGCTCCAGAACACGGTGGAGCAGTAAATGATTCGCAAAGTCGTCGATTTCGCCCTGGACAACCGCCTACTTGTAGTAGGGATTGTTGTGATGCTGTTTGTATGGGGCGCGATTTCGTTCCATCAGCTCCCCGTCGAAGCATACCCGGACGTGGCGGACAACTACGTAGAGATCATCACGCAATGGCCGGGAATTTCCGCGGAACAAATCGAGCAGCAGGTCACTATTCCTCTCGAAATCGTGATGAATGGCATCCCGCATGTGACGCACTTGCGATCGTTCTCGCTCTTTGGGCTCTCGGACATAAAGCTGATCTTCGACGATGAAGAGGATAACGCATGGAACCGGGAGAGAGCTCTCGAGCGGCTCTCGCAAGTGACATTGCCGCCAGGAGTTGTGCCGCAGATGGGCACGGACTGGAGCCCCGTCGGGCAGATCTACTTCTTCACGTTGAAGAGCACGAATCCGAGTTATGACGTGATGGACTTAAAGTCGATCGAAGATTGGGTGATCGAAAAGAATTTCAAGGCTGTCCCCGATGTCGTTGATGTTGCTAGTTTCGGTGGCCCCACCCGCGAGTATCAAGTGCGGATTGATCCCAGCAAATTGGTCTCGTATGGACTTAGCATGGCTCAGGTGGAGCAACAGCTTACCAATAACAATGCGAACGCTGGTGGCAGTTTCATCGAATCAGGTTTGCAGCAAATCAATATTGGCGAAGTGGGCTTGGTCAGGAACGTAAGCGATATCGAAAATACGGTCATCACGACAAAGACTGGCACGCCGCTGCGCGTTAAGGATATTGCCGTCGTCTCGCAAGGTCCGAAGATTCGACTCGGGCAATTCGCCAGGGCCATTCATCGTGAAGACGGGAAGATCATCGACAACGACGATGTAGTTTCAGGCATCGTGCTTTTACGCAAGGGTGCAAATGCAGACGAGGCGCTAGCCGGTATCCACGCAAGAGTTAAGGAACTGAATGAGCGCATTTTGCCGCCAGGGGTGAAGGTTGTTCCATTCATAGACCGGAGCGATCTTCTGCACTACACCACACATACGGTACTGCACAATCTCACGGAAGGGATCATCCTGGTCATCGTCATCCTGTTTTTGTTCCTCGGCAATGTGCGCGGGGCGATCATTGTCGCGCTGACTATTCCGTTTGCTCTGTTGTTTGCCGCCACATGTCTGCAGCTTAAAGGCATTCCCGCAAACCTGCTGTCTCTCGGCGCGCTGGATTTTGGAATGGTGGTGGATGGCGCGGTAGTAATGGTGGAAAACATCATCCGCCACTTGGGCCACGGCGAAACGGCAGAAAAGACGCCGATGCAGCGAATCCGTGATGCGGCGCACGAAGTGCAGCGTCCGGTGTTCTATGCGATCGGAATTATTATCACTGCGTATCTTCCGATTTTCACGTTGCAACGCGTCGAGGGGCGTCTGTTCAAGCCAATGGCGTGGACAGTGGCATTTGCGCTGCTGGGTGCCTTGCTTTTCTCGATGGTTATAGCGCCGGTGCTTTCCAGTCTGTTCTTCGCGAAAGGTGCGCGAGAGTGGCACAACCCGGTGATGGAATTCGTGAAGAAAAAGTATCGTGAAGCGGCGAAGTGGGCCATCGAGCATCGCCTGGTAACGGTGGGAGTTGCGGTGTTCGGTTTGCTGGTGGCTATCTATCTAACCGTGGGCGGCGTGATCGGTTCCGAGTTCCTTCCGCACTTGGATGAAGGTGCACTGTGGGTGCGCGGCACGCTCGCTCCCAGCACAGGACCTACCGAAGGCACGCGTCTGTCAAACCAAGCTCGGATTCTACTCTGTTCTTTTCCCGAGGTCACCCAATGCACTAGCCAGGTGGGACGCCCAGATGACGGCACCGACACAACTGGCTTCTTCAATACGGAATACTTCGTTGATTTGAAGCCAAAGGAGCAGTGGCGGCCCGTATTTCACGAAGATAAAGAACGATTGATTGCCGCCATGCAGCGCGAATTGGACAAAATCCCCGGCGTTATCTGGAATTTTTCTCAACCCATCGCGGACAACATGGAAGAAGCAGTTAGCGGTGTAAAAGGACAACTAGCCACCAAGGTCTATGGCGACGACCTGAAAGTGCTCGAGGAGAAAGGCGATCAGATTGTCGCGGTCATGCGGCAGGTGAAGGGAATCGAAGATCTGGGAGTTTTTCGAGTAGTGGGTCAACCAAACATTAACTTCACGGTGGACCGACAACAAGCCGCACGCTATCAAATCAACGTCGCAGACGTACAAGACGCGATCCAGACGGCCGTGGGAGGAAACGCGCTTACACAGGTGTTGCGGGGCGAAGAGCGCTATGACTTGGTGCTGCGTTACCTGCCTAAGTACCGCGACACGAAGGATGCTCTTGAGAATATTCGCTTGCTGTCTCCGTCCGGCGAACGAGTATCTCTCGCGCAGCTTTGCAAAATCGACGAACGGGACGGGGCTTCCGAAATCTACCGTGAGGGGAACTCGCGATATATTGCGATCAAGTACAGCGTGCGGGGGCGGGACCTCGGCGGGGCTGTTGAGGAGTCTATTAAGAAAGTCAACGCACAGGTGCAATTGCCACGTGGGTACCACATTGATTGGGAAGGCGAATACGAGAGCGAGAAGCGCGCCGAGGCAAGGCTGTTTCTCATTGTGCCACTAACCATCCTTCTAATTTTTATCATTCTCTACAGCATGTTTCGTTCCTTCAAATGGGCTTTGCTTATTCTCGCCAATGTGGCGCTGGCGCGTGTCGGGGGGCTGCTGGCCCTGGTGGTTACCGGTACGCACTTCAGCGTTTCCTCGGGCGTTGGCTTTTTGGCGCTGTTCGGCGTTTCCGTGCAAACCGGTGTCATTATGCTGGAATATATCAACCAGTTGCGCGCCCGCGGCCACACGATTGAGGACGCGGCTATCGACGGGGCCGTCCTGCGTCTTCGGCCCATTATGATGACCATGCTGGTGGCGACCCTTGGATTGTTGCCTGCGGCACTCTCGCACGCCATCGGTTCGGATTCCCAGCGGCCCTTCGCCATTGTTATCGTCGGTGGCCTCATTTCCGATTTGGTGATGAGCATTTTCCTTTTGCCGACGTTGTACGTGTGGTTTGCGGGGGATCGCGATAAGCTCCCCGACCCGGAGCCGGAATTCGAAGAGGGGCAATGACCCAGCCAGAGTGAGCCCATTTGGCCGCTCTTCTTCATAAGGGATTCTGCGTTATTCTGGCTGCATGGCGAAAGCAGGTGATGCCAGGGTGACGCAAGAGCGGGCGGGGCTTTGCGCAGACTGTGTCCACGCCCGGAGCGTCGAATCCAGCCGTAAGTCCATCTTTTTGCTTTGCGACTTGTCGCGGACTGATACGCGATTCGCCAAATACCCGCGCCTGCCGGTGCATTCCTGCCCGGGCTATGAGAAGAACGTTGAACAAGCCGATCGCCGTTAGATTTGCCCTTCTTTTCTATTTACCTGCATGATAAATTAACTGGTGGGTTCATCTGTTCGCCGAGGTTGCGTCATGGCATCCGGCACCACTCTTCGCCGCGCTGTGTTTGTCTTCCTGTTTGTGTGCCCGTCCCACTCGCGGGCAGATACGCTCAAGATCACCAGCAGTCCCGCGGGTGCCACGGTGGAAATTGACGGCGTGCTCGCGGGTACGACCCCGTTCGAGAAGGATTACCCTGGCGGCTATTTCCACAAGACTCTGACATCCATGGGTTCGCGACTGGAGCATCCGATGGTCGCTCGCATCAGCCTGACAGGATACGCCACGAAAGAAATTCAAATGACGGACGGCCCAATGAACTGGATTTCCGTCAACGGCCGCAATCACGGGGAATACTGGCTGTTCAAAAGCGACCATTTCAATGTGGACCTGCGGCCCATCTCGGAAGTATTTACCGGCGGAGTTGCGGCGAAACTATCCGGGGCTGGAAACGTCGATCTACAGCCTGAGCTTTCTCTGGAGGAGTTGGTGCGGCGGACGAAGCCGGCAGTTGTTTATTTGAAAGGATTGGACAAATCGGGCACGGGATTTTTTGTGACGGAGACGGGCGTTATCGCGACAAACGCGCACGTGGCGCGCGGAGAAGAATCGCTTCTGACGCTGCTACCCGGGGGCGAACAGCTCGAAGCAAAAGTTGTGTACATAGACGCTGATCTCGATATTGCGCTCGCCAAGGTCGAGGGCAAGGATTTTCCGCATCTTGCACTCGCCGAGGCGTCGACGGTGAGGCAAGGCGAAAATGTGCTGGCGATCGGTAATCCTGGTGACGCCATGCTGTTCAGCGTGACGAAAGGAATCGTCAGCGCGGTGGGCAAATTGTCAAACGCCGGCCCCGGGACTTGGATCCAGACAGATACGCCCATAAATCCGGGAAACAGCGGCGGTCCACTACTGAATAGCCGCGGCGAAGTGATCGGCATCAACACGCAAAAACTCGTCAAGAAGAATGTGACGGGGATCGGATTCGCCCTTAGCGCGACGGATCTTCTGGAAGTACTGCATCGTTTTTATCCCAATATTTCCTCGGCCAAGTCTTCCGAGAGCACCGGAGCAGCGGTTGTTCCGGCTGCCCTTCCCCCGGGTTCTGTTTCGACGACTGGCAAAGCTGGTGCGGAGGCATCGACATCCATTTCTTCCGGCGCCGAGACGCAACCCGTTTCAAGTGCTTCCTCGTCCGGCACTCAGACCGCAGTTGTAACCTCCGAGCCATTCGCGAGCCAGACCCCACATGGATTTGGCACCGTTGCGATTACTTCTGACCCCGAGGATGCGGAAATCTACGTGGATGAGAAATTCGTCGGCAATGCTCCAGCAAAACTAAAACTTGCGGCGGGAAGCCATAACATGATCTTAAAGGCCGCCGGATTTGCCGAATGGAGGCGCACTCTCGAGATCTTGAAGGACAGCCAAGTCACATTGAAACCAGTCCTTGAGCACGCGCCGTGATATTCGTAAATTCTAGAAGGCTGCAAAAAAGTGGTAGAGCGTCCTACTGAACGCCCTGCCACTGAGTGGATCAGATTTTATTCCTGAGGCTGCTGTGGTTGCTGCGGATTTGGCGCATTGGCCGGCGTCTTGGCCGAGACGGGCGTCACACTTTCCGCTCCCGTGGCTGCCAATTCGGATGGTTTGTATTTTGGAGCGCTGATGTATCCGTGAACAGTATCTTTGTCGATGCGGTTCACGATGATCTGCACGGGCTGAGAATCGTTTTCGGTGTGAATCCAGATAGGCTCGTATAGGTTTACCTTCTTCTTCTGGAGCTCATTGTCGTCCACGATCATGGCCACGTCATAGCTCTTGTGCTTCGTATCCGTTTTGCGAAGCGAAAGCGTGAGAGGCCCGACGCGCTGGAAGTGTTTTTCCTTGGAGAGGTCAAATTCAAAGTAGCTGCGCTCTCCGCGCTTCTCGAGCACCACGAGTTCCTCGTGCGTCTTGGCAATCGAGCCGTTCAGGTCGTCGCGAGTGGAATTGATCGTTCCTTCGAGATCAGAACGGTTTTTAGCGACTTCGTCTTGCGTCTCTTGCAGCTTTTTCTCCTGCTCGGCCAATTGAGCCTGGAGTTGCACGTATTTTTTGTCGACAACGGGAGCGCGACGTTTGGCAGCGTGCGGCTTCGAGGGGGCTGACTTGACGGCCGCAGGCGCGGATGTGGAGACGGCCTCAGGAGTTATCGCAGAAATATCGGCATTGGATCCGGGAGTGGCCGCATCGGGAAGCTCTGGTGATGTTGCCGGAGGCTGGGGCGAGGTCTGCGCCGCTGTCAAATCGTTTAGCTTGGCAGTCACCGCGTTGAGTTGACCTTGCATCTGGTTCATTGCCGCATTGGCCGTTGCGGTCTGTGCGGTCAATTGGCGAACCATCGATTGTTGATGAAGGCCGTAAGCGAAAGCCACCCCTGCGACTCCGAGCAGTGCTACGACTGCTATCAGGAGCCAGCGGTTTGGACCCGACGATGCGGCTGACCATCCATTTCCATTGTGGTCGTTCGATTCTTGATATTCGTCCATGATTACCCTCCTCGATCACGTACACCTTGAAAGCAGCAACCTGAAGGCCTCTAAAGCGCTCCCACGCCATGCTGCCGCCGTGCGCTGGGGCGGAAAATCCCATATCGTAGGTATAGAGACAAACTATCCCGCAACTGGATGAGCACGCGCATGGCCGGACGGACTCAAGCTCCGAGGAACTAAAGTGTTTATCTTCAAGGAGTAAGAACCGACGTGTTTGCTTGTAGAAATTTGTCGCGGTACTAGTCCTAGAAGAATCTCCCCGGCCTAACGAAGGATTTATCCAGTCCGCATTTTTTGGAGGATTTGTCGAGTAGCTCATCCGTGGGATACCTGGAGAGGATAGGCAAGCCGCGACACTGCTTTCACGAACCTTCTCCGACGACCCGGTAGCCGGCTGGTGTGTCACAGCCCCAAACCGGGAAGCGAGATTGCCGCGGAGCAAGGGCGTGTGCTAGCATCCGCGGGGTTGGGGAACGGACCAGGGGTAGATGCTTGTCCGGCGCTTCACTCCGCGGAACGCCGGCATCGGGGCCACGCTCTCCATCACAACTTCTGAATTGCACACCCAGGCGCAGGCCCGCGCCTGAATTCTTCGGGACGGACCTCGCCTGTTGGCACCGGCATCGCCGGGACCACACAAAGGGAGGTCTATATGAAGAGCTATCTCACCAAGGACGTACGCAATGTTGGCATTGTCGGCCACGGCGGCACTGGGAAGACGCAACTGGTGTCGTCGTTGCTTTACACTGCGGGGATGACGCCGCGGTGGGGAAAAATTGCGGAAGGCAGCACCACCACCGATTGGGACGAAGAAGAAATCGCGAGGAAAATCTCCATTCAGACCGGGCTGGCTTACGCCGAATGGCCCAGTTCCGGCGGGCACCCGGGCGGTTCCGAAAGAGTCAAAATTAATTTCATCGATCTTCCCGGCTATTCCACCTTTATTACCGAAACGAAGGCTTCGCTGATCGCTGCGGACTGCGCCCTGATTGCGGTGGATGCGCACGTTGGCGCGCAAGTGACCACGGAAAAAGTTTGGGACTATTGCACGGAGTACGACATTCCCCGCGCCTTTGTGCTCACCTGGATGGACCGCGAACTGGCCAGCTTTGAACGCTCGATGGCGTCGCTGGAGCAGGTGTTTGGCCGCAATGTTGTCGCGCTACAGCTTCCCATCGGTTCGGAAAAGGGTTTCCGCGGCGTGATCGACCTCGTCGCGATGAAAGCGCACATCTATAAGCCGGATGGAGACGGGAAGCCGACGACAGAAGAAATTCCAGCTGCGCTGGCAGATGAAGCAAAAGAGGCCCACGAGAAACTCGTCGAAATGGTGGCGGAGGGCGACGACGAGTTAATGGAAGAGTTCTTCCGGGAAGGCACAATCCCCATTGCGGATTTGATTCCAGGGGTGCGGAAAGCCATCGTGGCGGAGAAAATATTCCCAGTGCTAATGGTCTCCGGGCTTCGCAACGTGGGAACCGCCAGCTTACTGACGTTTGTGGCCGACGCGTTCCCGCACCCCGATGAGCATGCCCAAGTCGGCTTCACGGAACCCAACGGCAAAGGCGAACGCGTGGAGCGCAAGTACGATGACGGCCAGCCGCTTTCGCTCTTCGTGTTCAAGACGCTCGCGGATCCTTTCGCAGGGCGTATCAACTATTTCAAAGTGAAGAGCGGCGTCCTGAAAAACGATGCCACCTTGACGAATTACAACCGGGGAACTCTCGAGCGCTTCCAGCACACGCAGCTTGTGCAGGGTAAACAGTTCAGCGAAATCGCGGATCTCCACGCTGGTGACATCGGTGCGATCGCGAAGCTGAAAGAGACCACTACTGGCGAGACGCTGGGTGACAAATCCGCTCCGATTTACTACAAGCCTGCGCAGTTGCCGGAACCTTCGATCACGTTCGCAATCGAACCCAAAACGCGCGCGGACGAGGACAAGATCGGCGTCTCCATCCACAAGATTATCGAAGAAGATCCAGCACTTCATTTCATGCGCGACCCGCAGACCAAGGAATTTCTCCTCGCCGGTTCCGGGCAGCAGCACATCGAGGTGGTCGTTGCGAAGCTGCACAAACGCTACCACGTGGACCTCACGCTGAAGCCCCCAAAAGTGGCATACCGAGAAACCATCCGCGGCAGAGCCGACGCCGAGGGGAAGCACAAGAAACAGTCTGGAGGACACGGGCAGTTCGGTGTATGCCGCATCAAGATGGAGCCGATTGAACGCGGCAAAGGCGTTGAGTTTGTCGATGACGTTTTTGGTGGCGCGATTCCGAGGAACTGGATTCCGTCGGTGGAGAAAGGGATTCGCGATGCCGCTGCGCGCGGTTATCTCGCCGGTTTTCCGGTGGTGGATTTCCGAGCCGTGCTCTATGACGGCAAATACCACGACGTGGATTCCTCGGACATGGCTTTCAAGATCGCCGGCTCGCTGGCATTCAAGGAAGCGATGAAGATGGCCAAACCTGCTCTACTCGAACCAGTGATGCATGTTGAGGTTTATGCGCCGGATCAATACTCGGGCGACCTGATGGGCGACCTCAGTTCACGACGAGGCCGCATCGCGGGAAGCGAAGCGCGCGGACATAACGTGATCATTAAAGCGCAGGTCCCGTTCTCGGAAATGTTGAGCTACGCCAATGACCTCATTTCCAAGACGCAAGGACGCGCGACCTATTCCATGGAGTTTTCTCACTACGACTATGTGCCGAATGAACTCGCGCAAAAAGTGATCGACGCACACAAACCGGCTCACGGCGAAGCTACAGAAGAAGAGGGGTAGCTTCCTCGCGACTCCGTTAACGTCTCTTATTACTCGCGCAGTCAGGGTTTATTCACGGCTTGTCAGCGCCAAATTGGTGCTTTGCTGGTGTGCGCCACGCCGCCAAAATGGTGGTCTTATGAAGAACAAGCCAGCCTCTAAACACAACGCGCGAAAACTCGGACCTCAATCGCTGGCGATTCACGGAGGTGAACCGCCGCGGCACGGCGTCGGAGCGCCCGTTGGCACACCGATTTGCCGCACCTCGACGTTTACCTTTTCCTCGACGGCGGAGATGAAGCTGTGGGCCGAGGGCAAGAGCAAGGCGTACATCTACTCCCGCTACGGCAATCCGACTCTGAGCGTTGCGGAGGGAAAGATTGCAGAGCTCGAAGGCGGAGAAGCTGCTGTAGTGACCGCTTCCGGCATGGCGGCGATATCCTCCGCGCTGCTGGGCGTTCTGAAGTGCGGCGACGAATTGATCTCTACGGCACAGGTTTATGGCGGCAGCTACCGGCTGATGCGCGACGTATTTCCGGACATGGGCATCAAAGTGCATCAAGTGGGCACGGACCTCGCTGGGCTCGAGGAACTCGCGTCGCCACGCACGCGATGCCTCTATGTGGAGACGCCGACGAATCCTACGTTGCGGCTCGTGGATTTGCAGAAGGCGATTACCTTCGCGAAAAAACACAAACTCATTGCGATCATCGATAACACGTTCGCCACGCCCGTACTGCAAAATCCTCTGGCGATGGGCTACGACATCGTCGTGCATAGCGCTACAAAAGCACTGGCGGGACATTCTGATGTGATCGCCGGTGCCGCCGTAGGCAGTAAGCATTGGATGGAGCGCATCCGTCACATGGTCATCTACCTGGGCGGCTCCATGGATCCGGAGGCAGCTTACCTGTTAATCCGCGGAATGAAGACACTGGGAGTGCGCATGGAACGCCAGTGTAGGAACGCGATGGCTGTCGCGAAATTCCTGGAAAAACATCCAAAGGTCGCGCGCGTGCACTATCCTGGCCTGGCATCGCACCCCGATCACAAGCTGGCGAAGAAACAGATGCGCGGATTTGGAACGATGCTGGCGTTTGATTTGAAGGGCGGATTGCCTGCCGCGCGGCGCTTCTGCGATCGCGTGCAGTTATTTCTACTGGCCGCGAGCCTTGGGGGTGTTGAGTCGCTCGTCATTCTTCCCATCTACAGCTCGCACTACAACATGAGTGCTGAAGAGCTGCAGCGCGCGAACGTAAGCCCTGGTACCGTGCGAGTTTCCGTTGGGCTCGAGGATGCCGCAGACCTGATCGCCGATTTGAAACAAGCCTTGGCGTAACTCAAGAGTGGCACAGACTTTAGTCTGTGCATTCTTTGAGAGCGCTGAATCGTCCATGCGGGCGGCGGCGTGGCATGACGGTTGCCTTCTCCGAATAGAGGTACAGACGGAAGTCTGTGCCACAAAAAACAAAAACGGACGGTACGCCGAAGCGCACCGCCCGTCTTGTATTTTTGTGAAGTGGAATTAGAGGGGTTGGACGTTCGAGGCCTGCAGACCCTTGGGGCCCTTGGTCACTTCGAATTCAACCGCTTGGCCATCGTTCAACGACTTGTAGCCATCAGCCACGATCGCGGAGAAATGGACGAAAAC
>DATEQG010000089.1:0-13835 GCA_035272765.1 Candidatus Acidiferrum sp. | reverse complement strand
TTTCGCGGACGGAGAGCCGTCGAAAGGAATATTCGGTGCGGGCGTCGCTGGGCGCGGGCCGGCGGCGGCTCATGCAGCAGTTGCTGGTGGAGAGCGGTTTGTTGACTCTGCTGGGCGGCGTGCTGGGCGTCCTGCTTTCTTTCTGGGGAATCCATGTGCTGGGCGCAATGTCGAAGGATCTGCCAGACGCGGAGAACATTCGCATCAACGGCCGGGTTTTGCTCTTCGCCGGCGGGCTCAGCCTCTTAACCGCGCTGCTGTTCGGGATGGCTCCAGCTTTTCGAGCTGCGCGCGCGGATCTGCAGGACGCACTCCGCGAGGGAGAAAGCAGATCGGCGACCGGAAAACATAGAGGGACGCGGTATGTGCTAGTGGTTGCCGAAGTGGCCCTGGCGATGGTACTTCTGGTGGGCGCCGGGCTGATGATCAACAGCCTGCTTCGCAAGTTGCTTCCGTCTCCAGGCTTCGATCCGGCAAACGTCTTGACGATGACCGTGCAATTCCCCGGCAAGGGAGGGAAGTACATGGAGAAGAGTCCAGGGAAGCCGATGGAGAGAATATCTCCCAAAGTAACCACGTATCATCAACAATTGATGGAAGGAGCTTCGGCGCTGCCTGGCGTCGAGTCCGTAGGCATGATCACGATGCTTCCGCCGTTGGGATCGGGGGGCAGGACTTTTTCGATCGTCGGACATCCCGAACCGGACAAGCGGCCTTTCGTAGGCTTCAACGAAGTGAGCCCCAGCTACTTTCGCACTATGAGGATTCCTCTCAAGAGAGGCCGCTACTTTGATGAACGCGACACGACGAATGCGCCATGGGTTGCAATCATTAGCGAGACCACGGCAAACCGTTATTTCGCGAACGAAGATCCCATTGGGAAACAGATTCTGCTCCACTATACGTACGTGAACGATGTGGACGAAGAGCGGCCCCGCCAGATCGTAGGTGTTGTGGGCGATGTCAAGCAAGCCGGGATGGGTGGAATCGACCCGCAGGTTTACGAATCATACCTTCAGCAGCCGGAAGTGTATCCTGGCGGCAGTGATGGGTTCCATTTGGCTGGGACGCTGGTAATCCGGACCACCTCCGACGTACGCGCCCATGCGGCAGATATCACAACGTCGGTGAAGCAAATGCTGAAACAGATGGACCCGGATCAGCCCGTGACTGACATCAGAACGATGGAGGATGTGCTGGGGGAATACATGAGCCGGGGTAAGACGTATGTCCTCGTGCTCGGAGTTTTTGCCGGCATAGCCGTGGTTTTGGCAGCGATCGGCGTTTACGGCGTCCTTTCTTATTTCGTCAACCAGCGCACGCGCGAATTGGGCATTCGTTTTGCTCTCGGGGCTCAGCGCCATGACGTGTTCGTCATGGTCGCCAAGCTGGGACTGACACTTGCTGGGGCCGGCGTAGCCGTTGGCGTTGCGCTAGCGCTCGGACTCAATCGGTTCATGAAGGAGCACCTCCGGCTTTTTCACGTGAAGGCCACGGATCCAGCGACCTATGCCGCCGTCGGCATCCTGCTGGTGTGCATCGCCTTGCTCGCTTGCTATATCCCTGCTCGCCGCGCTACAAATGTGGATCCCATGACGGCGCTGCGGCATGAGTAACTGGAGGTCAGTATGGACATGTGCAGTAATAGCATCGGGTCCCCGAAACTTTTCATAAAGCAAACGCTTCGGGCGCCTTGGGCGTGGTCATTAACAACGATCACGTTTCTGGCGCTTGGGCTTGGCGCTCCCGCGCGATCTCAAGAACCACCGCATCCTGCGGAATCGGTAACGGAGGCCGCACGGAACGCTCGCGAACATCAATCAAATTCCACGAAGCATCCAAAGATCGTCACCAACGATGACCTAGGCGCGCAGAATCCGGTGCCGGGCACTTCAGCTTCTCTTCCAGAGTCCTCAGCAACGAGTGGACCCGAAGTACCAAAGCCGCCAACGGGGGAGTGCGATAATCCCGACGCTGAGAGGCTTAAATCGGAACTCCTGGCCGCCCAGGCGGAACAGGACAAAATTCGTGGCGAACTTTCCTATAACCCCCTAACCATCTCTGGCGCCAGCGTCGATATGAAGAATTTCAAACCAGGCAAATCGGGGTTTGACTTTGGCAGCCCACCGCTTCTAGAAACGAAACCGTTGGTCCCCGCGCGAATAGAGGAAGTCAGTCTCGATGAGAAGATTGCGTCTCTGACCAGAGCCTTACGCATTGCCTGCGAATCACCTAAGGCCGCGGGTATCCAGACGGAACTCGATAGCGCCGAGCAAGAGCTCAAGGTACTGCAGCGTGAGTTTGATCTGGACCAGAACGCTTATTATTCCAAGACCAATTACGCGGCGGACGCTGCGGGCAAAGCCAGGCTCGATGCCGAGGCGCAGCAAGTGCAGTACCTCCAATCGGAGGTCGAGCGATTGAAGGGCGAGCTTTCTGTGGCGAAGCCCAATCAAATCCTAGATTAAACAGTCCTGCCGAATGACCCATTTGCGTAGCTCCCTGCCACGAACTGTCAGCCAGTTCCGCGATGCAGGCAGTGTAGGGCGTAGCGGACGATAAGTTGTTGCTAGAAACTAGCCCATTACCGTCGAGACGGATCGCTTGGAATGCAAAAACCGCACAGGCAGTAGTGTCTGTGCTAGTCGGGGCAAATGGGATAGGATGCTGCGGCGATGGCTACTGCAAAAACGTTCGATACGGCGATTATTGGGGCGGGGGTGTTTGGGGCTTGGAGCGCTTGGCATCTGGCGCGGCGCGGGCAGCGAGTGGTGCTGCTGGATGCGTATGGACCTTCGAACGCGCGGGCCAGTTCGGGCGGTGAGACGCGCATCATTCGAATGGGTTATGGAACGGACGAGATTTATACGCGGTCGTCCCAGCGGTCGCTCACGCAGTGGAAGAGTTTTTGTGTGGCGACTGGACAGCGTTTGTTTCATGAGACGGGAGTGTTGTGGCTGGCGGGCAAAGAGGATTCGCGAGTGCGCCAGACCATGGTCACTCTGAAGCGCTGCGAGGTGCCGTTTGAAGAGATGGATAAAGCTGGACTCGAACGGCGTTATCCGCAGATCTCGTTCGAACGGGTGACGCGGGGATTTTTGGAGCCGAAGAGCGGCGTGCTGCTGGCGCGGCGCGCGGTTGCGGCAGTTGTGGAAGATGCCGTCAGACTTGGCGTGGAATTTCGGATTGCCTTGATTGAGACGCCGCGGGGAGCGGGGCGTCTGGCGAACGTGACGTGCAGTAACGGGGAATCGATTTCTGCGGGACAGTTTGTTTTTGCCTGCGGGTCGTGGCTCGGCAAAGTTTTTCCAGAGATTCTTGGACACAGAATTTTTCCAAGCCGGCAGGAAGTTTTCTTTTTCGGCGTGCCGCCGGGAGATGAGCGATTTGCGCCGCCCGCTTTGCCGACGTGGCTTTTTCAAGAGGATGAATATTACGGGATGCCGGATCTGGAAGGCCGAGGGCTGAAGATTGCGCTCGACCATCATGGAGAGCGCGTCGATCCGGACACGCAATCACGTTTGCCGACGGCTGCGGAGGCAGAAGTCGTGCAGAAGTACGTAGCCAGCCGTTTTCCGGCGATGAAGAACGCCCCGGTGGTCGAGACGCGCGTGTGCCAGTATGAAAACACTTCCAACGGCGATTTTCTGATCGACCGGCATCCGGAGATGGAGAACGTGTGGTTTGTCGGAGGCGGGTCGGGACACGGATTCAAGCATGGTCCAGCGGTGGGCGAGTATCTTGCCGGGCAACTCCTCGACAAAGAGAAACCTGAGCCGCGCTATTCATTGGATACTAAGGCCACGACACAAAACCGCGCCGTCTACTGAACGCGCGCGGGGAGGAAGACCTCTCGTGCGTCGCCTCGCTCTTCTCATCCTTTTTGCTGCCTGCCTGTGTCCGTCGCTTCACGCACAAGGTGACGACGAGATTTCCTGCTATTCGTATCGTCAAGAGAACACCGCGTTCAAAAAGAAACTGTGGGAAGGTTATGAAATCTCCCTCGGGCCGGCACGAAACGCTGCGGAAACCGAATTAGCCTGCACCGCGGCCATCTACAATAGCGCGGGCCGCGTAGTGTTTCGCACCAGCGGATTCAATGTGGTGTTCGACCAGAATTTGACGGGCCAGGATTTTGACGGTGACGGAAAGCCGGATGTCGTCTTTCGCACCGATACCGGCGGAGGCAATCATTGCTGCTGGGGATATGTGATTTTTTCGCTTTCGCCGAAGCCGCACAAACTCTTTGAGATCGCTATGGAAGGCCGTGTGGACTTTGAGAAGGACAAAGACGGCAAAATGGTGATTTGGACAAGAGTGAGCGTACCAGGAGCATTCGCCACGTCCATGGCGCAGCGGCCGTTCGCAGCGCAAGTCATGCGCGTGAAGGAAGGCAAGCTAGTGGACGTCACGCCGGAGTTTTGTGGCTCGAAAGATGAGCGCCTCGAAAGAGGTTACCTGAGCCCCGGGGATCTGAATAAGCTGTCCACTGTGGGCGACCAGGGTTCAGCGGATAATGAAGGCATCATTAGCCGGCTTGAATCCCGCACTGCGCAACATGTCTTCTGCCACGAATATAGTGAAGCGCTGAAGGACATCAATTTGTGGCCTGCCGAGAAGCGAGTGGAGGTAATGAGTGGCCTCGCGGAAGCGTTCAAGGACGAGTATCCGGAGTTTGTCGCTAAGCTCGAGGAGTTCCTCAACAGAGATTTAACCCGCTAGTGTCGGAAGTCGCCACCGGCGGGATTGTCAAAATAACGGTAAACCAGCCGGGAGGACTCAAGCTTTTGGCGTGCGGCGCCGGGCGTGGAATGCAGCGATGCCGCGCTTAACGCGCCGGGCTTTTTCCGCGTAGAGATCCTGGTCCGCATCGGAAAGAAGTTTCTCAATTCTCTCTCCGTCCCCGCGGTAAATCGAAACGCCGATGCTTGCGGAGAGCTTAGGCACTTCCTCGTCCTCGGACATGACCACTCGAATGCGGTTGGCAACTCGTTGCGCTTCCACGTCCTCCGATTCCGGCAAGACAAGAGCGAACTCGTCACCACCGTAGCGCGCTGCGGTATCGATGGCGCGGCAATGAATGCGCAAGATGGCGGCCAAGCGGCAGAGGGAGCGGCTGCCGACGAGATGGCCGTAGCGGTCGTTAATTTTCTTCAGGCCATCGAGATCGAGGAGCAAGACGGCGAACGGCCGGCCGGTGCGATTGGTGCGCTCGGTTTCGTTCTCGAGGACGTCGAGGAGACGGCGGTAGTTGGCGAGGCCAGTGAGCGGGTCGCTGACGGCGAGATGACTAACCTGTTCGAAGAGCCGAGCATTATCGAGGAGCGAGCCGCCGAGCGCGAGGGCGTAGCTGCTCACGGTAAGGACCTGCGCAAGCACAAAGGGTGCGTCGAGAAGGCGCTCCGACTGGCACGCGGCGATCTGAGCGGCGCAATTCATCCACGCGGCGGCGTAGATGGTGCGGTCGAACGCAGAGTCCCCGGAGTCCAGGCGGCGCCGATACCAAATCACGGCGGCGAGAAAAATTATGCCCGGCAAGAGTTGCTGAGGGCTGGGCACGAAAGAGACCGGATGGCGGGAGACTTCCGGGGGAAGACGGCGAAGCGCGGCGGCAATCAGATAGGTGAAACCGACGACGGCCAGCAAGGCGCCGGTGATTTCCCCTTTGGTGTGCCGCGAACGAGGGATGAAGCGCTCGACGAGAAGCGCGACGAGCAGCAGCAGGGCCAGAAGCATGCGGCTGAGCCACCAAGCGACCGGCGCCCAAGTGGCCCGCACAGGAGAATCTTGCGTGAATTGAAAGAAAAGAACGCCGGAGGCCGACAGGACCGCGCCAGAAAGCAGATATCCGCCGCCCAGAATGAGGGAGATGCGATCCTGCGTGCCTTGGAAACGGACGAGAGCCAGTGCGGCAAAAACGAACGCCAACAACGCGGAGATAACCTGCAAATAGCCTTGAAGAACGGCATCGGGTTCGAGGGAAAAAGGGCGCAGGAAGTAGGCTACGAAAAACGTAAGCAGAAAGCCCAGCACATGCCAAAGAACGACTTTTGTAGGACTACGACCGGTCATGCCTAATTCCCCGCCCATACTGATGGCCCTCGTCTGGGGAGAGGTGCTATTAAATTAGACTACGTAGAAGAGGCAAGCGTTGCGGATAAAGTGAGGGAACTTTAACCAAGAGACACTGACTGTGGAAATTATTCCTACTGTACGGAAGGACAGGTGATAGCGAGAAATTTGGAGCGGAAGGAAGAGCGCGTTGGCGGCGGCGCGGAGGAAGAGTGAAAAGTTTGTACTTGCGTGAAGAACGGAGTTCTTAGAAAATGCCTTTATTGAAACGATTCAATGGTGCAACCGAAGTTCGGGCGAAGGCTTCTGTCTTTCCCTGAAAACAACTGGCCGGCTGCGGGCGAAATTCGAGCTGGCGAAAGGAATCTGGGCTGCGAGTGAAAAAAGACAAGCAAGGAGTGTTGAAAAAAAACGCAGCGCCTGCGCGAGGAGAAAGGTCCGCCTCGAGGGTGGCGGGGCTTCACACGACCCAAGAAATCTTGGCACAGCCTGCGACGTGGCGGGAAACGGCGCGGCAGATCGAGCAGAACGCCGAAGTGTTTGGGGCATTCGAAGCTTTCTCGCCACGAGAACCCTGGTTGTTCGTGGCCTGCGGGTCGAGCTACTACGTTTCGCGCACGATCGCGGCGCAGTGGGCAAAACTTCTTAAGGTGTTGTGCACGGCAGTGCCGGCGTCGGAGCTGCTTTTCGCACCGGACGAGGTGATGCGGCGGACTGGTGCGCGGCAGGTGGTGCTGGTTTCGCGCTCGGGAAAGACCACGGAGGTTTTGCGCGCGGCGGAGGGGTTGAAGGCTCGTGGAACGGTTCGCACGATCGGCGTGACTTGCAGCCGGGACAGCATTCTTGAGGAGTTGTGCACACATACGCTGAAGCTGCCGTGGGCCGACGAGAAAAGCATGGTGATGACGCGGTCGTTCACGTCGATTCTGCTGCTCTTCGAGAGGCTGGGCGCGAAATTCGCGGGGGATGCCGGGCTGGCGTCCGCGCTGGACGGTCTGCCGGAAAAGACAGCGGCGTGGCTTGCGGCGAATGCTGATAAGATTCGGGCGTTCGGGGCGAAGAGGCGATTCGCGGATTTTGTGTTTTTGGGGCAAGGTGCACATTACTGGCTGGCGCGGGAGGCGGCGCTGAAACTTACGGAGATGTCTTCGTCCTACGCGCAGGCGTATCACACGCTGGAGTTCCGTCACGGGCCCAAATCGATTGCGAGTAAAGATACACTGATAACATTTTTTCTCTCCGATGCGGCAGTGGAAGAGGAAAGTTTGTTGGTGGGGGAATTGAAAAAATTGGGCGCGGCCACCTTCGTGGTAGTCAATCGTGCGACGGCTGCGTTGCGACGCGACGCGGATCTTCTGATTGAGCTTGGCTTGAATGAGCCGGAGTATGCGCGGCTGGCGATGACCGCCATTCCGGCGCAATTGCTGGGGCTGGCGGTTGGCTTGCGCATGAGGCTGAATCCGGATGTGCCGAAGAATTTGACGCACGCGGTGGTACTCGGTGCGAAAAATGGAGCGCCCGCGAAAAGGAGGCGTGCTTGAGCAACGGCGCCAACTCCACTAGCGGGCCGCAACTGCGGCGTACACTCAGGCTCTCGGACCTGATTTTCTACGGAATCGTTCTCATCCAGCCGATCGCGCCCGTTCCGCTTTACGGCGTGGCGCAGAAACTTTCGGACGGCCACTTTGTCCTGATCATTCTGATCGCGCTCTTTGCCATGCTGATCACCGCCGTCAGCTATGGACGCATGGCCGCGCTCTACCCGACGGCTGGCTCGGCTTACACGTACGTTGGCAAGGGGCTGAACCCGCATCTTGGATTCATGGCCGGGTGGGCGATGATCCTCGATTATCTGCTGCAGCCGCTGATCAATACCGTGTGGATCTCGACGGCGCTGCACGAACGCGCCGCGTACTTCCATATTCCGCAGCTTCCTTTTATCGTCTGGGCCCTCATCATCACGGTAATCATGACGGTTTTGAATCTGGGCGGAGTGAAAGCTTCCGCGAACGCTAACAAGATCTTGCTGGCGGGCATGTCGATTGTCGTGGTGTTCTTTGTTGTGCTTGCGGTTCGCTTCCTGTATGCCGGGCAGGGATGGGCGGGCCTTTTCTCGATGCAGCCGATCT
The DNA here is from genome assembly GCA_035272765.1 of Candidatus Acidiferrum sp. GTDB lineage: Bacteria > Acidobacteriota > Terriglobia > Acidiferrales > UBA7541 > Acidiferrum. Next base: position 5,634 of record DATEQG010000089.1, on the reverse strand, counting down.
ACGATCCGAAAACGTTTGATTCTCACAAGATTCTCACCGCGACTTCGTTCGCGGCTCTCACGTACATTGGCTTTGACGGGGTCACAACGCTGGCCGAAGACGTCGAGAACCCCAAGCGCAACGTTCTGCTGGCCGTGGTGCTGACCTGCGTCTTTGCCGGCGTCGGCAGTGCACTCGAGGCGTACCTGGGAGCGCGGGTATGGCCGGACTGGCGATCGTTTCCAAATCTGGAAACCGCGTTTATGGATATTTGCGCGCGAGCCGGCGGAATAGTCCTTTCCTGGTCGATGGCCCTCGTCCTGATCGTGGCCGCCTTCGGCAGCGGGTTGACGGGCACGCTCGGCGCGGCGCGGCTGCTCTTCGGAATGGGCCGCGATGGCGTCCTGCCAAAGAAGTTCTTCGGACAACTGACACCCGGGACGGGCACGCCAACCAATAACATCCTGTTGATCGGCGGACTCTCGTTTATTGGCTCGGTGATGCTGAACTACATTGGCAGCGCCTATGAGCACGCCGGAGAATTGATGAACTTCGGCGCATTCCTCGCGTTCGCGGGGGTGAACTTTGCGTGTTTCTGGCAGTTCTCCCTTCGACGCCAGCGGGGAGTTCCGTTGAACTTTCTGCGCGACGCGCTCCTGCCGCTGGTGGGATTTATTTTCTGTGCCGGCATATGGTGGAATCTGAATCGCATTGCATGGATCGTTGGTGGAATCTGGTTCGTCATCGGAATCGTGTACGTTGGATTCAAGACAAACTGGTTCCGGTCGACTCCGGTGATGATCGATTTCAGGGAGTCATAGCCGGCCGAATAGCCCGCGCGCGGTTGCGGCGTTCTCTTACTGAAAATGAGCGAACTCTGGCAGAATGATGGCAACTCTAGAGGCACCCCCTTGAAGCGCGCCAGCGGCAAGAATCAGATGGTGACGATGCGGGACGTTGCGGAAGACAGCGGCTTCTCGCCCGCAACGGTTTCGATCGTATTGAACAATGCGCCGCTAGCCCGCTACATCGCCCCCGCCACAAAAAAACGAATCGAAGAAGCCGCCAAGAAACTCGGTTACCGTCCGAATGCGATGGCGCGGTTTCTTCGCAGCAAGCGCAGCCACACGGTGGGACTGGTTTTCTTCGACATTACGGATCCTTTTTGCACGCCGGTGATGCGCGGAATTGAGAACGCACTGTATCAATCGTCGTACGTTCCCATATTTGCTGACGCGCACAACCAACGAAACCGCTTCGAGCGTTACCTGGAGATGCTGCTGGAGCATCACGTGGAAGCGTTAATCGTGGTGGCTAACTGGCTGGTTGTGGACATTCATGTTCTGGCGGACTTGAGCAAACGAAACATTCCGGCAGCGACGATTGGATGGGAGCTGCCGGGCGATACGGTGAGCTCCGTGATGGTGGACAACGAAACAGGCGGGCGCATGGCGCTTGAACACTTGCACCAGCTCGGGCATCGCAAGATTGCTTTTATCCGCGGACCGAAGATGCTGATTGACAGCGCGCCGCGGTGGCGCGGCGTGCAAAAGTTTGCACACTCGGCGGGCCTCGAGATCGATCCGGCGCTCGTGCTGCAATTGCCGGATTCGTTCGACCCAAACTCCGGGTTTGAGGGCGGCCACCGGCTGACCGAGGAACTACTCCAAAAAAAGAAAAAGTTTACGGCGCTGATGGCGTTTGACGACTTGACGGCGCTCGGCGCAATTCGCGCGCTGACGAAGGCGGGAGTGAAAGTCCCGGAACATTGCTCGGTAACGGGTTTTGACGATGTGGCGATGGCCGCCCTGAGCGCGCCGTCGCTGACAACCGTACGCCAGCCTTTGGAAGCCATGGGAACGAACGCCGTCAACATCGTGATGGAAAGCATTAAAGCCGGACTGGAGAAGCGCGAGTGGAATACCGTGCGGCAGAAGATGAACCCGGAGCTGGTGATTCGAGACTCGACCCGCGACGTGGCGCACTCCAGCGCTGATTGACGGCCTAGCGGCATCCCTTTCTTAGCCACCCCCTCCCCGCTTTTTTGTAAATGTTGCATCTAAAGAACTTACGCATTTTCACGAATATCCATAAGTCGTTTAGAATCAATGTTTACGGACCGGCCTGCAAGTGTTGCTGCTAAAGGGGTTACAACGACCGCGGGATGTCTGAGATTCGAGCTCGTACGTCCACCAAAAAGAAAAAGGCGGCGTAGAATCGCCGCCTTTCGTACTATTGCCTAGTTGTTTTTATATCAAAAGGCGCATCACTTGTAAAGGGAAATTTGGCTAATAGGGTCAGTTTACAATTATCCGGCTACTCAGGAGTTAGCCCGAAGTTGTGATAAAACCTCACTGGCAAAATCGACGCGAGGAGGCCCGGCAAGACGGAGGGGCCGAGCGACGACAACCGCATCGGAGGCCGCGGATGACGAAGAAGATTCTGTGGGTTGTGCCGCTCATGATGCTGTTCGGTAGCGCTCTCTTCGCGCAGGATATTGTTGGCGACTGGCAAGGAAAGGTAGGGCGCCAAGAGTCAAGGATTGTGCTGCAAATCGCAAACGGCGACAGCGGGGGTTGGAGTGGCAAGTTCTATAGCATTGACTTTGGCCCCGACGCCACGCCCATCAGTTCCGTAATGCTGCAAGGATCAAAACTCACATTTGCTGTGGAGAGGATAGGTGGCACTTACGAGGGCACGCTGAGTGTAGACGGAATGTCTATTCAGGGGACCTGGACTCAGGGCGAAGCGGTGCCTCTCAATTTCCAACGCGCCACAAAAGAAACTGCTTGGCGGATCGATTCATCACCACACTCCGTGCAGTTTGTAGCGGTGGACGACAACGTAAAATTGGAGGTTCTCGATTGGGGCGGTTCCGGAAGGCCGCTGGTTCTCTTGGCAGGCCTCGGAAACACGGCTCACATATTTGATCGGTTCGCACCGAAGCTAACGCCTACCTATCATGTGTACGGCATCACCAGACGCGGATTCGGTGCCTCCAGTGCTCCCGTCCCCGCGAACAATAACTACTCGGCTGATCGCCTCGGTGACGATGTGTTGGCTGCGCTCGACGCACTCAGGCTTAATCATCCAGTTTTGATAGGGCATTCCATTGCCGGTGAAGAGTTGAGTTCGGTAGGAACCCGGCATCCGGAAAAAGTAGCGGGCTTGGTCTATCTCGACGCTGGCTATCCCTATGCCTTTTATGATCGCTCGCACGGAGATCTAACCATTGACTCGCTGGAATTGAGAAAAGAGCTGGAGCAATTGGAAAACATACGCTACGGCGTCCCTGGCGTAGGGCCACTGGGCCAAGAACCATTGATACAGGAGCTGCTGCAAACAACTCTCCCACAGGTCGAGAAGGACTTGCAGCATCAGCTAAAGTGGCTGCAAGTAGCGCCGCCTTCGTCAGGAGGTGGATCGCTCTCTCCAGTCAATCTGGCAATCCTTGCCGGCGCAGAGAAGTACACGGATATCCGAGTTCCCGTTCTCGCCTTCTTTGCGTTCCCTCAGGATTTGGCACCGACGGTCTTTGCAGACGATCCTGCCGCACGTGCTAGGTTGGAGGCCCTCAATCTGGCTGACAGGGACGCTCAAATAAAGGCGTTCCAGGGTGGAATACCCTCAGCACACGTCGTCCGATTACCTCATGCAAATCACTTTCTTTTTATAACAAACGAAGCGGGTGTTCTGCGCGAAATGAATGCGTTCCTCGAAAAATTGCCATAGCGACGAAAGTTAGTAAATTCGCCGGACACTTGGACGAGTAACGCGATAATCGGAAACTGACCGATTGCTGAAAATCACGTCGAAGGCGTAGACGCGGCGCTAGGGGAGTTGTGTGGGGGCTACGTTGAAACCGTCGACGGCTAGGACGGGTTTGGCTGCGCCCAGGTCGCTCTTCCTGACATGCACTGTGACTTCGCGTTTCTCGCCGGGGAGCAGGGAGATGTAGTTGTCGTCGAAGAAGACGGGGAGAACTTCCGGGCCGTCTTTGCCCTTTAGGAGGCGGAGGCGAACGAGGAAAGCGAGGCCGGAGCCGGCGTTCTCCACGGTGATGTGCGCTGCAGTTTCATCGCCTGCGTCGGAGACGGTCATCGAGGCGTTGACAGTGGCTTTGGGTAGATCCTGCAAGGCCACGAAATCGGCGTACTCGCTCAGCGGAGTGTAATACCACTTCGACTTGCCGAAATCGGGAACGTCGGGCTTGGCCGAGAGCCAATAGAAATTGCGGCTGAGTAATTCGCCGGAAGAAGAAAAGAGTTGAAGACTCAGGAAGTAGGTGGAAGTGATGCCTTCGGGCTCGGCGACCTTGAAGGATCTGGTTACGCCGTCCGCGGCGACATCCGCGGCTTCTTCGTGAGAGAAACGCTCTTTCGTCGAGGTGTCGTAAATCTTGGCGACCACTTTCAATCCGCTGAGAGCTTCCTGCTTGCCATTGACGATGGCGACGGTGCGATCGTCATACGAAAACTGGACGTGGACTAGTTCGAGGGCTTTTTTCGAGCCGAAATAGCCGCCGGCGGGGCGGAGATCGTAGTCATAGAGATGCCAGATCAAACCGTTCCACGCGTTGTTCAGCATCCATTGAATAATCCCGGTCGATTTGTACTTGTTGCGGCCATAGGCTTCGAACATGGCGCGTTCGCCTTCGTACGTCATGGCCTGAGACTTCCAGGCGAGGTCGGAGACGTCTTTTAGCGGGCCATAGCGCTTTTCAATGGCGTTGGTGAAAACCTTGATGTTCTTGAATTCTCCGCCGCCGGCGTGGAAATCCCAAACTTCGTTGATGGGCCAGAGCTTGTCCGGCGGAAACATGGATTTCAATTCTTCGAGAGGCGGAACAGCAGGGCCGGGGCTAGTTTCGGTGTTGAAGCCGTAGGCGCCGCCGTTCTTGGTGTCCAGCAGCCAGTAGTTCGAGGAAACGTATTCATACGGACCGGGCATTTTCACGCCGCTTGCGCCGGTGGGCTCGGTCTTCTTTTCGGTGGCGGAAGAAATGACGGGCTTCGGCCAGTTGTTTTCTTTTTCCACTTCGAGATAGGCGCGCTCGCGTTCGGGCGGCGGCGGATTGTCGCTGCCGTTCAGCCAGACAAGGATGCTGGCATGCGCGCGCAGGCGAAGGATTTGATCGCGGAGAGAATCGACGGAGACGTGACGATTTTCGTCGCCCCACTTGTTCCACTTTTCCCAGGCGTCGCAGCAGCACCATCCGGCCATGACGAGAATGCCGTCGCGATCGGCGCGTTCCATAAAGGATTCGTCTTCGAGCTTGCCTTCGAGGCGGATGGTGTTGAGGCCCATCTCTCTCACGTAACGGAATTCGGCTTCGCGGCGCGACTGGTTGATGCGCAACATCATATCGGGGGCCCAGCCACCGCCGCGCACAAGCACGGGTTTGCCGTTTACTTTGAAGAGGCGGTAGCCCTCTGGTGTCAGCTCGGAGTCAGTTTGCACGATGCCGAAGGCGATGGTTTGCTTGTCGGATGCTGGGCCTTTCTCGGGGACAAATTCGAGAGTGAGCTTGTGTAGATATGGCTCGCCCATTTGATAGGGCCACCAGAGGCGCGGATTCTGCACATTCAGCGATGCAGCGGAGTCCGGCGTTATCGCGATCGCGCGGCGCTCGCCGGCTTTCAGGTCGACACTCTG
>DATEQG010000088.1:0-33068 GCA_035272765.1 Candidatus Acidiferrum sp. | reverse complement strand
AAACGGACCGCATCCAGCAACTGAAAAATGGCGGTGTTCGCTCCAATGCCGAGCGCCAGTGTGAGGATCGCGGTGGCCGCAAATCCAGGACTCTTGCGCAAAGTGCGCAAGGCGTATAGCAGGTCTTGAACGGCGGTCTGTAGCCAGAGCGGGCCACGGACGTAACGCGCGGGATCCAGCTGACTGTCCGCGGGCGTGTTGTGTTTGCTGGTCGTTTTCTTCAACGGATCATCTCACCAACTCGTCGAGTGGAACGCTGTCCAAACGCGAATCCCGGTTTCAGAGCTCCACTTGGGCGCCCCTCGCTTCTTCAATATCCAGAGGCGTGTATATGAGACCGCACCGGAAAGGCTTCAACGCGCACTCCTGTCTGACTTCTGCCAAGCAGAAATGGGAAGCCCTGTACTGCCTCGTGTGCACGAGAGAATAAATCGATACGTGTAGAAGATGCAACTCGTTTCGGCGAAATTGTTCGATGCCTAACCAGGGCCAGGCTAGAGCTTGTCTGGAAAAAGAAAGACGTTTTTCGCGAGTTCCGACGTGAGTGTTTCTGGGCGGTAGTATTTCTTCAGAATATTGTCATCCCAGCGCAAAAGATCGGCATTGGCGGCGGAGAATTCATCCCAAGTTTGCGGAGAATTTGTCCGGGCAACGCGCTCTCGAATGAGCAGCAGGAATGCCCAGGTGATCGTTTCGTTATAAAGATGGGGCTTGCCGCAAGCCGTGGCAAATCGCGTCAGATCTGATGAGAAACGGCCCAGGGCTTCAAGCGGGGTGAATTTCTGCAGGTACAAGAAAGCCATTTTTACATGCTCTGCGTGATGAAAAGAGCCGTTTGGCAAGGTACAGCTTTCAAATGCTTCCATCCATTCAGTTTCGTTCAAGACCTGCCTCGACTTTTTTGTTTTCCGCATGTTGCATGCTGACGAACACCGCCGCCGCGTAGACCACTAATCCTCCCACTTCAAACTGACCATGCAAGACATGCACAAGCGCGGCCAGGGCAAATATGACGAGCAAAAGATAGCTCCCGATCCGAGAGGTCAATGGCACAAGGAATAAAACCGCGGCGACGATCTCGGCACCCCCAAGAACCGGTCGGATCCACGAGGGCAAGCCTGCCTTGGCGAGGAAATGAGCAGCTGCACTGGAAAAGACAAACTGGCAGGACTCGAACGCGACCACCAAGCCCAGGGTCCAACGCAACAGCGGGATAGAGACTTTCGTGAGGCTCGCGTTCATTTCTTGCGTTTGACCTTTCCGGGCGTGTGATTGGCACGCGATTCCGTGAGCCGGTGGCTCGCGCGTGAATCCAAATCGAGCCCATAGAACTTCTTCAATTCCTTGATGCGCTGGAGGCTCGCCGCGCCGAAAGGGCACTTGCCATCGAAGGCGTGAAGCACGATACCTTCGAGGAGATCTCCGAGGGTCATATCGTGATACTCCGCGAACGCTTTGAGCACTTTCAGGATGCGCTTTTCCATGCGAACGCCGGTCTGCACGCGTTCGACGATGAATTTTCTTTCTTCCGCCATTCTGGCCTCTCTTCTTTGGTACCAATGTACCAAAGTACCAAACATGCGTCAAGCAGCAAGCCATTTACGTTTCCGTCATAAACGGAAAGAGAATTTGCTGGGAAATTGCGCTTTCCACTCCCGGCGATTTCAGCTATAAAACCTAGCGTTCCACCAGCCATCCAGCCGAGTCAGGGGACGCCATGTCTCTCCATAAAAATCTGCGAGTCGGTCTAGTTTTCTCCGCGGCTTTTCTTGCTCATCCACCTGCCGCGTTGCGCGCGCAAGCCACGCATCCTGTGGCGAGCCGGATCGGCGCGATTGACGAGTCTTCCCTCGTCGTTTTGCGCGGCAACCGTCATCCCCTTGCGACACCGGCCAATGATCGTGGAGAAGTCGCCTCCGATCTCCCCATGGATCGCATGTTGCTGGTTCTGGCTCGGGACGCCGCGGCCGAATCCGCGCTACAGAGCCTTCTCGTCAGGCAGCAAGATAAGTCCTCGCCGGACTTCCACGCCTGGCTTTCGCCCGCACAATTCGGTGAGCGATTTGGCGCTTCCCAAGCCGATCGTCAAAAGCTTACAGGCTGGCTCGAGTCTCACGGCTTTCGCGTAAACCACGTGGGGCGGGGGGGCGTGATCATCGAATTCAGCGGCACAGCCGGCCAGGTGAAAGATGCTTTTCACACCTCCATTCACTCCTATGTAGTGAATGGGGAAAAGCACTACGCAAATGCCTCTGATCCGCAAATTCCCGCGGCCCTCGCGTCTATAGTCGCTGGAATAGATACGCTGCACAATTTTCGAAAGAAGCCGACGATTCGTGTCTTAGGCAAAGCCAGCCGCATCGTCAACACCAGCACGTGGCAGCCGGAGTTCACGTTCAACGGCGCGGCTGGGGTCCAACACTATCTTGCGCCTGGCGACTTCGCGACGATCTACAACACCGCCACGCTTTATCAAAATGGAATCAACGGAAGCGGGGAAAGCGTGGCCATCGTGGCGCGAAGCAACATCAATCTCTCGGACGTGCAAATTTTCCGCATCGCCTTCGGACTTCCCGTGAATGACCCACAGATCATTCTGGATGGCCCGGATCCGGGGAATCTTTTGGGAGACGAAGAGACGGAAGCGGATCTGGATGTGGAGTGGTCGGGCGCCATCGCGCCCATGGCCACCATTAAATTTGTGGTCTCCGCCAGCACCAACTCGACCGATGGCGTGGATCTTTCATCTCTCTACATCGTGGACAACAATCTCGCGCCCGTGCTCAGCGCCAGTTTTGGCCAGTGCGAACAAACTCTCGGCCAAACCGAGAACACTTTTTTCAACAATCTCTGGGAGCAGGCCGCCGCGCAAGGCATCACCGCGGTGATTTCGAGCGGCGATAACGGCCCCGCCGGATGCGACAGCGCCGATCAAACAACGCCGGCAACCCAAGGCCTCGCCGTGAACGGCCTGGCTTCCACACCATTCAACGTCGCCGTCGGCGGCACACAATTCAACGAGAATGGCGCGGACAGCACCTACTGGTCGGCGACAAACGCGCCCAACCAATCCTCCGCCCTCGGCTATATTCCCGAAGTCGTTTGGAATGAGAGTTGCGCCGACCCGAACGTATGCGGCGTTGCTTCGCTGTTTGCAAGCAGCGGCGGCGTGAGCACTCTCTACAGCAAGCCATCCTGGCAAGCGGGGCTGGGCGTCCCGAATGATGGCAAGCGCGACCTCCCGGATGTCTCTCTCGATGCCGCCGCCGGCCACGATGGATACTTGTTATGCCAGGACGGCATTTGTACCACCAACGCCAGCGGACAACTGATCAATGCCGAGCTTGTGGGAGGCACTTCCGCCGCCGCCCCCACTTTCGCCGCCATTCTGGCGCTGATCGCGCAGAAAACTAATTCACGTCAAGGTCAGGCGAACTTCGTTCTCTATCCTCTGGCTGCCGCTCAGAACGCAGCGAATTGCAACTCCACCAGCCCTCCGCAATCTCAATGCACTTTCAACGACATCACTGTGGGAAATAACAATGTACCCGGGCAAACGGGCTTTCCTGCCACCGTGGGATACGATTTGGCCACGGGCTGGGGCTCCGTCAACGCCGCCAATCTCGCCGGGAATTGGCAGAACGTAACGTTCCTCTCGACGGTAACCAAACTTCAGCTGTCGTCGACAAACCTGACGCACGGGCAACCCGTGACCGCAACCGCGAGCGTTGCTCCCGCCGTTGGTGCGGGAACGCCTACCGGTGACGTGGCGCTCCTCGCGGGAGGTTCGGCGGGAGTGAATCTCGGCAATCTGAGCAACGGGACAGTTTCCGGCGCTGTCGAAACGCTGCCCGGAGGAACATACTCCGTCACCGCCAGCTACGGCGGAGATGGCAAGTATGGCGCGAGCATCTCCGCGGGCGTCCCCATCACAATCAGTCCTGAGGCCAGCAGCACGGCATTCTCGGCCTTCCTTAGCGGCCAAGCGGGCCCTCTGTCCTCTCAAGTAAGCACAACCTACGGCAACATCCTCGAACTGCAAGTAAGCGTCGCCGGAGCATCGCAGCAGGGAACGCCCACGGGAACGCTTACTTTTTCGGACACGTTCAACGGGAACACCAGCACATTGCTGACTTCCTCCCTCAACAGCCAGGGCAACGCGTTAATCCAGGAAACGCAGCTCGCTCTCGGAACCCATACGCTTAACGTCGGCTACTCCGGCGACGCAAGCTTCTCGGCAAGCGGTGCAGGTCCGATTAGTGTCACCGTGGCCAAGGGGCCGACACAAACGATTCTGTTTATTCCCGCCGGAGCTTTGCCGGATAGTTCCGTCGTGCTCCAAGCCATTGTGCTTCCGAACGGGGCGCTCGAACCTACGGGAACCGTACAGTTTTTCACCGGGAAAACAGCGTTGGGGATTCCCGTTCAAGTGAAGAGTTTGATCGCGACGCTGACGACCACGCAACTGCAGGCTGGGTCGAACAGCATCACCGCGGTTTATTCCGGCGACCCGAACTTCCTTGGTTCTACTTCCGCTGCAGCCACGCTGACAGTGGGAAATCCCGATTTTCAAATCAGCGTCAATCCAGGAAATGTGACCATCTCCGGACCTGGTCCGGGCTCTGCGAATATTCTGCTCACTCCCGGTCCAGGCGTGGGCTTTGTTGGCCCCGTTTCTCTCAGCTGCTCGGCACTCCCCACGGGGTCTACTTGCACTTTCTTGCCTGTGCAGCCGAATCTCAATGGCTCAACCACCTCAACCGTTGCTCTCAGCATCACCAAACCGCCGGTCCAGTCCTCCGCGATGCGCATGGCCCTTCACAGCGGTGCGCAGAGTCTCATGGGTTCACTCGCAGGTGCGACATTAGCTTGCGCCTTTCTTTTGGCATGGCCCAGGAAGAAGCATCCTTGCCGTATCTATGCGCTCTTTCTTCTCGGGAGTCTTCCGTGCGCGATGAGCGGATGCAGCGGCGGCATGGGCGTGTCTACCGCGCCGGGCGGGCCATCCGCAACTTCTTTCGCCGTGACCGTAACAGCCAGCGGAGGCGCCGGAGCGCAAGCCGTCAGCCATTCCGTCACCCTTGCAGTCACGGTTCAATAGCGCGAACTCGACTCCCACAACGCCGCCGTTGATTTTTTGCTCGAGCGATGAAAAGGAAAAGAGCGCCGCACTCCCCTCAGGGGAGGGAACAACGGCGCTCTTGGGGGTTCTGGCTAGTTGGCTTGAGGGTAGTTTGAGGAATTACTGGAGGTGGGCACCCTTTCGCGCGGGTCCGCCGCAAAGCATCGGCGTCGTCTCCGCGCAAATCTTTTCGATTTTCGATTCTTTGCTCATTCAGCTTGTCCAATTCCCAGCTGAGGCTTTGCAATTTAACTTTCGTGAACACTTTTTCTAAGTGCAGGGCGCTTGCCAAACACTCTCGCGGCAAGTTCTATATTCTTCTCGGCTTACAAATATTTGCGAAAAGAATGACTGCGCCAACGCGGGACAGTGTGCCTTAGGGGTACAAAGATTTCGGGGCGAACTAGCCAGATGCAGCCGCCATCTTCGAAGAAAGCAAAAACTGGTTTGCTGAAAGCTGTGCGTCAGGCGGCCGCGCCGCCGCTCTTTTCGCGCGCACGCATTTCATGGCCATCACGTTTCAGATAGCGGTACAGGCTGGTCCGGCCGATTCCCAGTATTTGCGCCGCGCGCAAGCGGTTGCCCTGGCAGAGCTCGAGGACCCGCTGGATGTGCAATTTGCGCACTTCGTCCAGCGAAAGCGGCCGCCAGTCATCACCATCCGGCCTTCGCGGGCCGCGATGCTGCAAGTGTTCGGGCAAGTCCGCGAGATCGATGAAATCCCCCGTAGCCGTAATCGCTGCGGTAGCGATAACGTTCTCCAATTCACGCACGTTTCCCGGCCAGGCATGTTGCAGCAGCACGGTCTGCGCGCGCCGTGTCAGCCCGGAAATGTTCTTCCCGTAGACTTCGTTGTATTTCTTCAAAAAGTAGTGCACCAGCAGCGGAATGTCTTCCAGCCGTTCCGTCAGGGAAGGCACGCGAATTTGAATGGAGCTCAGCCGGTAAAAAAGATCTTCGCGGAAACGCCCCGCCAAAACTTCCGCGCGAAGGTCGCGGTTCGTCGCCGCAATGAGCCGTACATTGACCTGCCGCACTTCCGGCGACCCCACTCGCTGGATCTCCCTGTTTTGAATCACGCGCAGCAGCTTGGCCTGCATCGGCAAGGAGGTTTCGCCTATCTCATCCAGAAAAACAGTCCCGTTGTTCGCGTATTCAAAAAGCCCCTGTCGCGTGTCCGTTGCACCGGTAAACGACCCTCGCACATGCCCGAAAAGCTGGCTCTCGAGCAGCGTGTCCACCATCGCCGAGCAATTGCAGATCGCCAGCTTCTGCTGGCTCACGGGGCTGATGTTATGGATCGCCCGCGCCACCAGCTCTTTCCCCGTCCCGGTCGATCCCACCAGCAGCACATTCGTATAGTGCCGGGCCACCTTCCGCGCGAAATCGAATACTTCGAGCATGACCGGGCTTTTTCCCACGATCCCGTGAAACTCCAGATCCTTTAGCAGTTGTTCTTCGAGCGCACGCACCCGCTTCCGTTGATCGTAGATCGTGGCCACTTCGTCCAAAGTTCTCTTGAGACGTATGCGGTCAATCGGTTTCGGCAGAAAATCCGTGGCGCCCCGCCGGATCGCGTCCAACGCCGACTCCAATGTGTATTCCCCGGTCATGACGATCACGTGAATCCCCGGATCACTCCGCAATGCGCGATCGAGAAACTCGTAACCGCCCATCCCCGGCATGTTTACATCTGCCAAGACCAACCAACACCGGCCCGAACGCACCAGGCCCAAAGCCTCCTCCGGATCGGAGGTGGTTATCGCCGCGTATCCCATCTCATCCATCACTGTGGAAAGCAAATCCAGCTGGGAGTGATCATCATCCAGAATGCATGGCGTCAAAGAGGTCTTCGATGCTGTCAGTTCGACGGTCTTGCTATACGCGTGTGCCACAAACCATCTACTCGCAACGTTTGTGCCATCCCTGCAGCTTTCCTGTATCTCCCGCCGGTCTCAACTATTTCTCCCGCCCGCGCCGCAAAAGCTCCGTCCTTCCAAGAGAATCAATAATTTAGAGACGTTTTCGCTGGCAAATGCTCCAGGGCTCCAGCCAATTCCTTCCGGTCTGGCGCAAATGCGTCTGTCCACCGCATACCGTATTGGGTCACCGTCTCGTTTCGGTGCGGAACTCCACAGTTTCTACACGCGTTCCGACTCCGGGCGCACGCTCGCCAAATCCGCTCGTGCTAAACCGCCGAACACTCTTCTTCTCCCAAGAGAGGAGCCACCATGTTTAGCCGGAATTGCTGCAGTCCTTGTTTTGTTTTCCCTATCCATTGGGCTTCGTAGGCAACGGGATGCGAACGATCCGAATCGTGCGCCTGCAAGAGCCGGACCAGAAGAATGGCCCGCTCGTTCAAACTCCGCTTTAGCGCCACCTGTTTGCCGGACTCCTCATCCCATTCCAGTTCGCACTTCTCCACAAAGAATTTTTCCGCACAATCCCAGCCAGATATCTCCACGGGATATAGAAGTGCAGCGGGAAAGTGGGAGTACCGCAGCATCCAACGCCTCCGCAATTTGGAAAGGCAGGCCAAGAACCATTCTCCTCGCCATGTAACTTAATGAAAAAGAAAAACTTGCTGAAGTGGGTGGGTCCTGATTTCTGTTCGTCCAGGTGACACTTCTCTGCGGAGTGTTCAATTACGGTGCACTAGACACTGCCTGGAATCAGAAGGGCGCGCGCAAAGTCATAAATCGGGCCGTAAATGTAGCGAAACCCCAGCACAGCCACCAGTACTCCCGCCATTGCCAAACTGTTGCCGCGGACCCAGTCGAGATAGCGCTGGGCGGTCTTTTCGCTCATGAAGAGCAGGATCACCATTCCCCCGTCGAGCGGCGTGACGGGAAGCAGATTGAACGTGCCCAGGAGCAAATTCAAGGAGAAGAAGATGAGCAGCGTAATCGCCGCGAAATCGCGCTGGCCTGTAATGGGGTCGGGATGAAACCACCCCGCGGCGGCTCCAACCTGTAGTCCCGCCACTGCGATCAGCATCAGCGTGAAATTTGCCGCTGGTCCAGCCAAAGCCATCCATCCCGACCGCCGGGGGTGCCGCCGTTCCCAGAGCGGGTCGTATGGCGCGCTTGCCCACCCGAACATTGCACCCATGGAAATATAGGAGAGAATTGGAATTACAATCATTCCCCAAGGTTCGCGTTGCATGTGGGGCACGGGATTCAGGGACACCTGGCCGCCCAGCGCTGCCGTTTCATCGCCTCCTATCTTGGCGGCAAGCGCGTGCGCCGCTTCGTGACAGGTCGTGGAAAACAGAAACGCGACATACCAGATGAATCCGTAAACGAGACGTTCGGGAGTGATCTCGGGCAAGTAATTTGACCCCTTCGTTTGCTCAGCCCAAGCAGACTAGAGGTTGTTACCCAGCATTGCAAGCCGCGCTCCTTCACCCGAGCCCACGGGAGGAAATGCGCGCGATACGCCGCGTCAGTGGTAAACTCCACGCATGGCAACCAAGACCAGCAAAAAGAAGAAACCGGTCAAAACCAAGAAAGTTCTGAGCCGCAAGCCGGCGCCCAGAAAAAAAACGGCGAAGAAACCCAAGCCGCCAAAGAAAACCGCTCCAAAAAAGAAGAAAGCGCTCAAGAGAAGCAGAGTTCGCGGCAAGAGCGATGGGGCGGACTCTGTTGTCTTCGAGCCGAAGGGTCTTGGTGCCCGCTCGGGTGGCCAGTCTGGCGATCTTCAGGGCCTCTCGAACCGCGAGGGCGCGGATTCGGAGAGCGTGGACGAGCTGCTCGAAGAAGGAAATGCCTTCGAGGCCGAGGTTGTAAAGGGCGTTGAAGACGTCCCTGATGCCGACGAGGGTGAAGTTAGAACACACGAAGTCCCGGAAGACGACGTGCCGGAAGAGTATCTGGACAAAGACCAGTAAGAGCAAGTAAGCCCGCTAGCCATCAAGCAAGGTGAGGCAGAATCGCAACATTAAGCAGAAGAGGCTCATCAGCCGATGAAGATCCACAGAATCACGTTCGCTTTTATAGCCGTCATCTCGTTTTCCGCTGCGGCGCATTCTCGCAACGCCAAATCCTCCGGCTACGTCTCGCCGGAATCCGGCGAAGCTTTCCTCGGCCGCTGGGACTTGACGCTGAAGGCGCCTGACCGCGAGTATCCCTCCTGGCTGGAGCTACGCGAGGAAAACGGACAACTCAGGGCCGAGATGGTCGGCCGCTGGGGAAACGCCCGACCGCTTCCCAGCGTGGAACTCACGAGCGGTCATCTGAAGTTCGTCTCTCCTAAAGAAGAGGAGGACAGCAAAGCCGATTTGGTTTTTGAAGGGACACTGAGCGGAAGGACTCTTTCAGGTACGCTGACCGGTCCTGACGGCAAAACATGGCAATGGACCGGGCGTAGAGCACCGGCGCTTAAAAGAACGAGCCCGCCGGGTTGGGGCTCGGCGGTCCCTCTTTTTAACGGGAAAGATTTGACGGGTTGGCATGAAGACAAGCCCGGCGCATCGCCTGTGTGGAAAGTGGAAAACGGCATCTTGGTCAGGCCCGATCGTGGCCCCGAATTGATCAACAGCTCCAAATTTGAGGATTTCAAACTCCACGTGGAGTTCAACTGCGGTCCCACTTCCAACAGCGGGGTGTATCTCCGTGGCCGTTACGAAGTGCAAATCGAAACCGACTCCGCCACCGATCCCCCGAGCCAGCGCATGGGAGGCGTTTACGGATTCCTTGCTCCTTCGCCCGAGCCCGCGCGCAAACCTGGCGAATGGCAGACCTACGACATCACGCTCATCGGCCGCATGGTCACCGTCGTTCTGAACGGCCAGACCATCATCGACAACAAGGAAATCCCCGGCATTACCGGCGGCGCACTCGACAGCCACGAAGAACTTCCCGGCCCGATCTATCTCCAGGGCAGCGAAAAAGGCCGCGTAATGTTCCGCAACATTGTCCTCACGCCTGCGAGCAAGTGAATTCCCGTACTTAAAGCCGGATTTCGGTGGAGTAAAGGTGAGAGCAAATCAAATTGGCGCAGCATGGTGTCGCAGCCACGGCTCGATTGAAGCTTTGCTCACTTTGCCAGCCTCGTACAGCCCAATGAGCCAGGTGTAGGCTTGCAGGTCATCGAAGAGCAGCCTGTAACCATTTAGCAGAAGAAAAACACCTGTAGCAGTAATCGCCGTCCGCTTGTTTCCATCGAGAAACGGATGATTTTGCGACAAGCTCTCGAAGAGCGCGGCGGCTTCCTCGATAGCATCGGCGTAGTACCCGGTTTCCAGCCTGCCCACAGCCGATTGCAAGGCCCCCGTGTCCCGAAGCCCGTGGATTCCGCCGAACTTGCGCACAACCTCGGCGTTAATCTTGATGATCTCGCTTACAGATAGGTAGCGGCTCACTGGGCCAAGCGGCGAAGGAGCTCAGGGTGTTTATCGACGAACTCATCCAAGGCTGCGCGGAAGGTCATAGCAGGGGCTTGCTCTTTCTTGAGGATGCGGACAAACTCTTCGACCGCTTCCTGCTGCTCGCGGGAGAGCGTGGAAATCAAGTTGAGGAGGTCTTGAGGTGACATAGGATGGCCTCTCCTCCTCTCATTTTAGCGCACAATGGCGGAGCTTGGGGTTTTCTCATTCTTAAATAAATCTAATGGGTTCATTCTCTCCATCTTCCCATTCTCGCTCGCATCCGTAGCCCGGAGCGCAACCCTTGCATGAGCCGCGATTTCGGGGTACATCCTTTTCGAAACATAGTCATTCGCAAAAAGATTCCATGACTGCGCCCATAATTCCAGAGGAGTTCAGATGCCAAGATACATGCGATTAGCCTTCGCGTTTTTTTCCATCGCCGCACCACTTCTAACAAAGCCTCTCGTTGGCCAGGAACGCCCCATCGTTCTGAAAGCTGCTACCGTTCTCGACGGTAAAGGCCAAATCCTGCGCAACACGATTATCGTCGTCGAGGGTGGAAAAATCGCGCGCGTCGGCGGTGAAACGCCTGCAGGCGCAATTACCTACGATCTCACAAGCCTGACCGTCACGCCTGGGTGGATTGACACGCATGCGCACATCTTCTGGCACTTCGATAACGGCCGCCTCGCCGGAAAGGACGAGCCACCCGTCCACGCCATGCTTCACGCCGCCGACAACGCTATCCTCACGCTCAACGCCGGCTTCACCACTATCCAAAGCCCCGGCTCTCCCGAAGACAAGGATTTGCGCGAAGCCATCGCCCGCGGATTCATTCCCGGCCCGCGCATGCTCACGTCGCTCGAACCTCTCGACGAAAAAAGCGGCCCGCCGGAAAAACTGCGCGAACTCGTTCGCGAAAGAAAACAGCAGGGTGCGGACTTCATCAAACTCTTCGCGTCCAAGAGCATTCGCGAAGGCGGCACGCAGACGATGACCGGCGAACAACTTGCAGCTGCATGCGGGGAAGCCAAGGCGCTTGGCCTGCGCACCATCGTTCACGCTCACTCCGCCGAATCCGCCAAGGCCGCCACTCTTGCTGGCTGCACAACTATTGAGCACGGCGCCTATGTTACCGACGACGTCTTCGCGCTCATGGCGCAGCGCGGCACTTACTACGACCCCAACATAGGCCTTGTCCTGCAAAACTATCTCGAAAACAAAGAAAGGTTTCTGGGCATCGGAAACTACAACGAACAGGGCTTCGCCTTCATGGAGAAAGGCATTGCCATCGTGTTGGATACGTTCAAGAAAGCGCTGAAGCACCCAGATCTGAAGATTGTTTACGGCACGGACGCGGTCGCCGGAGCGCACGGACGAAACTACGAGGAATTCGTCGTGCGCGTCCGTGATGGCGGTCAGGATCCGATGGCCGCGATCCTGTCCGCCACCTCAGTCTCGGCCGAGTCCCTGGGTCTCAAAGACAAGATTGGCGCCATCTCTCCAGGAATGGATGCCGACATCATCGCGATGGACGGCGACCCCCTACGCGACGCCACCGCCGCTCGCCGCGTCGTTTTCGTAATGAAGGGCGGCAAGGTTTACGAGAACCTTTCGCCCGGCGCGAAACGCCAGTAGCCCCAGCGACTCAAACGCGCCGCTCACCCCATTCGGCTGAGGACCAGCGGGATTTCTCCCCGAAAATCGATCCTCGCCATGCTGCATGATTCTGAGTGACCGGAAACGCGACGCCGCGTCCCACAACCGGACGGTCTTTTGCTCGCTTCAATCCGGGACTTGCGCAATTACTTGCTTGTTTTCAATAGTATAGCGAACAGCTCGCTTGGCGCTCAGGGTGCGACTCTGCGTTTCGCTATGAGCGCCGCAAGCATCGCCCTAGACGCGTATAAATTGGAATCGGATAAGGCCGAGACCCTGCGTGCATCCAAGCGTAAGGTTTTGGCGGATGCACGCCTCGGGGATGGAGAGGCATTTGCCGAGATGGTCTCGCCGTACGCGCCGGGGCTTTACCGGCGTGCCCTTCGTCTAACCGGCAACGCCGCTGACGCGGAAGACGCCCGCCAGGAAGCACTCCTCAAAGCATTTTCGAGGCTCAGCCAGTTTGCTGGACAGCTAGACGAGGGCAAGGACGACCTCCACGCCTGGGTTTCGCGCATCACGACCAATGCTTCCATCGACTTGATCCGTCAGCGCCGCGAGGGAAAGTACGTCTCGCTGGAAGAACCCGGGATCGCGCCAGAGGAAACCTTCGGCAGCCGGCTTGCCACAAGGACCGACAATCCCGAAGAACGTTACGCGCGCCGGGAGATCCGTATGCTGATCGCCGGCGCCATCGCCCGCCTCGCGCCGGACTTGCGCCAAATCTGTCTGCTGCGCGACGTCTTGCAGTATTCCACGCACGAAGTAGCTGCGCGGCTGGGCATTTCCACGGTAGCTGTAAGACTGAGGCTCTTCCGTGCGCATCGAAGGCTGCGCGATGGTCTGCGCGACAGTACGCGCCAGAAACAGCGGTGTTCAGCCTCGGCGATGGGCTCACTGCGTGCAGCAAATGCCGCGAAGCCAAAGCGCACGGAAGAGTTCCTGCCTATGAATACACAAGCCGAATACGCCTGCGGCGACTAGCCGATTGCGCTCGGCAAATTCTCCGGGCCAAATCCAAATTTCCTGTGTGCAAGATTCCGTGGGCGGCAACGCGTCGCCTTCGGCTACGAGGAAAGCAGGAGCCGCTTTGGGCCGCTTACGAATGGGTTGCCCGGCTCGTAGAAGCGAAACTGCTTTTCGGCAGCGTGGGTAATGCCGATGCGAACCGTAACGCCAACGGGCGACTCCTCCGTTGCAGCGCGTCTGGCGGACTTGGGTGGCACACGCGCACCCAACCATAAAGGCCCGCGTGAAAAAAGATCCAGTCCGTCGAGGGTTCTGTCGATCCGCAGCGCCGCAGCAAGCCGCCCAGGGCCGCGCGTGAGCTCGCGAAGCTCTGTGCTCTTCCGGTGGCGCTGCATAAACTCGATTCCTTCCAGAGGTTCCAGCGCGCGAATCAGCACGCCGCCGCCGACACCAGCCCGTTCGCTCGAAATATTCAACATGAAGTGCATGCCGTAATTGAAATAGACATACACATGGCCATGCCGCAGAAAAAGCGAATGATTTCGCTTCGTTTCGCCGCGAAAATGATGGCCAGCGGGATCGCCCGGCGGATAGCCTTCGGCTTCCACGATCCGTCCACTGAGGCGCCCTTCAGGCAGATCATGGACAATGACCTTGCCGATGACAAATCGGGCCAGCTCCAGCGTATCGGACGGAAGCTCTTTACGAGTGAGGCGGCGAAGTTTGAAAGGCGTCCGAGTCACGGTTTACGACGAACTAAGATCGGGAGGTTCGTTGTTAAACAGACGGGCTAGCTCGGCATGGTCAATCACGACGGCGGGATCCAGCTGAATCGCGTCAAAGTATTTCTTTTGGAACGCGTCGCCCGATTCTGATGGAGTAAACATCTTGCGAGCGAGCGATATGGCTGTCCGAACATCTTCCGGCCTAACGGGATTTTCTCCCGCCAGAGTTTCATCCAGCCGAACGACGAACTCGGAAATGTTGTGCAGCCACCCGAATTGCTGGTGGTCAACAACGAGCCGGAAAAGTTCCCCCACGGAAACTTTGCCGTTGGCGCGTTCGTAATCACGCCGCTCCATATCCAGAAGCGTTTTGTGGACACGCAGCAGCGCGAGACGCAACGCGATCAGCTTCTCGCGGGCGGCCGCATCGTCGTCTTTCCTTGCGAGTGCTCTGGCGTCAGGCGGGTTCATGTTCTGTCCACAACAGTAATTGTCCGACAGAACGCGGCAGAATTCCAAGCGGCAACCCCAAATCAACAGAAAGACCCGGGCACCCTGCGTAGCCGCTAGCTGAAATGTGCCTCATAGGGGCTCGCCAGACGTTCCCTCTTTATCCTTAGCTTTTCTCTGAACCTCTCGGAACTCTCACTCGTGGTATCTCTTCTCTCCCACCGGAAGAGCGATCGGCAGCCGGTTCTGCGGCGGTGGCAAGGGGCAGGTTGCGTACGGCGTGTAAGCGCACGGCGGATTCTCCATCCGGTTCAAATCCAGGACAAGCTCGCCCGGTTTGTCGAGCCCGTGAGTCGGCAGCACCGTGTATAGATATCTGCAAGCCTTGTAGGTAGTAGTCGCGCTGGTGGTGTCGCGAAGTATGAAGAAAAGTTGGGTGGCAGCGGGATCTTCGAGAACAGGCTCCAGCCGGTAGGTCTTGCCCTCCAACGCAAATTCCGCCACTCCTGGAACCGGCTGCGAATACGTCGTCCCTGCCAGAGTCGCGAGCGTCAGAGACTTTGGCGGAGTGTATGGGATCCATTTCGCCTTGACGCGATATTTCGGGTCCGGATCGTACCAATTCAATCCATGGAATCCGACGAGCGTCGGCGACTTCGAGTCTTTCACGCGCAGGCCAATCTTGGCTTCGCGACGGATGACGTACATGTTCAGCGTGCCGATGGTGATATGCGGGGCATTTTTGTCGTTGTCTGCTTCCACGGTCAGAAGCTGAGTTTTTGCCGGAGCATCGGCCACGCGCAAATCCGGAGGGAAGCCACCCGATGGAGGGAGAAGCTTCACGCTGTTCCCCTCAAGATGAAGAATCCCCATGTGCGTCGCGCCGTTCCCCGCAAGACGAATTTTGTTGTCGGCCGCGGTCCCAAAAGAATTGTCGCCGGGCTGCAGCCATTCGAGGCCGGTGAGAGAAAGCCAGCCCGCGGGCTTCAGAAGATCAGCGACGTGCTGCGCGCGCCAGGTCGTAAGTTCGTGTTCCCAGCTCGCATCTTCAGCAACAGCTGGCGCTGCCAGTAGCGCAAAGAAGATCCCAAGCAAACGCAATTTGTGAGAGAGGCGATTAGTATGCATGACACAAATTATATCGCGGTCGAGGCGCGTGTCGAGGCGTGCATAGATCCGGCCGTGCCCAAAAACACGCGGCGGAAACTCGGTAAGGCAATTGGGAACCCCGATCTTTCTGCTCAGGTTGGACCCCTGATGACTCGTGCTCCGGCACTTACTTCGCGTCGTGGAAGATGATTCCCAAGGTGTAACGCGTGCCGCGAAGCACGCGGCTGACGCCATGCCGCAAGTTAACGCGATAATAGCCTCGAGTCCCTTTCACGGGCCTGTACCGCGTGGTGAAAATGATCGCCTGCCCTTGATTCCCGCGGACCACTTCGGCCTTCGATTGCGCCCGCGGTTGCTGTTCGACCAAAATGAATTCGCCGCCCTCCCAATCGCGCCCTTCCTGTCCCAGCAGCACCACCATCTGCAGAGGAAAACTCACCTCTCCATAAAGATCCTGATGCAGGCAGTTGTAGCCATCCGCTTCATAGTGAAGCATCAGCGGCGTTGGCTTTTTCTGTCCAGCCTTGTGACACATTCTCAAAAAATCGGAATGCGTTGACGGGTATCGCGCGCCGCGTTCGCCAAGCGTTTCCGCCCAGCGATTCGCAATCACCGCCAAATGCGGATAAGCCGCATTACGGAGATTCGCGACCGTCTGCGGCAGTGGATTGTCAAAGTACTTGTAGTCGCCAACTCCAAAACGATATCGCTCCATGAGGATGTGACTGCGAAATCGCTTTTCGTCTTTGTACAGCGCAATCAGCTCCGTGCATTCCGCCGCG
The DNA here is from genome assembly GCA_035272765.1 of Candidatus Acidiferrum sp. Lineage (GTDB taxonomy): Bacteria > Acidobacteriota > Terriglobia > Acidiferrales > UBA7541 > Acidiferrum. The sequence continues at coordinate 16,883 of DATEQG010000088.1, read as the reverse complement.
GTAAGAATGGGAGCGGTAACAGCGTACCCACGCGCCGAGAGCGAATCTTCCGCAGCCACCCAATCTAAGCTACCGGCTTTTTCTCCAACTCCAATCTCCTCTGCGTTCGATTGTTGCAAAACTGTCATAAAGCGCCTCTTTCACGCAAAGCCCGTTAATTCGATAGCAACAATATATGGCTACGTGAAAATGAAAAGATATCCGCTTCCGACCATGAAATTATTTTCTGCGTAGCAAGCAAACTTTGCCGCATGCGTTGGTCTAACGGCAAGGGACCGGCGCCATCTAATAGAAGGTAGATCAGATCAAATTCCTCAGCGGTTCGGAGCGAGTTTTTCGCGCTCCAGCGCCTGGAGAAAAAAAAGGAGTTGCACATGAAAGCAACGAAACTTTTCACCTTGTTGGCGGGCAGTTCGCTGTTGTTTTCCGCGAGTGTTTTCGCCGGGAACGGCAACAAGAAATCGCTCCATTTCGATACTAACGTCACTGTCGAGGGCAAGTCACTGGCTCCCGGCGACTACAAGGTCGAATGGAGCGGCACTGGCCCGGATGTAAAGGTGAATATACTCAAAGGCAAGGAAACCGTAGCCAGCGTGCCGGCACGAGTTGTCAACGTGCCAGTGCCGAACAAACAAAACGGCTATTCCGCAACAGCCGCCAAAGACGGCAGCCACTCACTCACGACGCTGTTTTTCTCTGGAGATAAATACGATCTGCAGATCGGCGACGCGACGAGTGCAACCACAAGCCAAACGACGGATCCAAAGGGCTCGAACTAACGATTCAGGAATTGTGAATCGGTTCGGAGCCTGAAGATGCGAAAGGGGCCCGGTTAGGGCCCCTGCACATCTCTCAACGAAGACGAAATCAGTTCGAGCAGTCTAGATTTGCGAGCCTGACGCCACAATTTCGTGTGCGCTGTGCCCGTTATCGCCAGCGTGGAATTGCGCGGCCTCCGTCGAACCCGCTAACGCCGTGGTCGACGATGCGCCGCCGGAAACCACCTGCGCGATTTCGTCGAAGTAACCCGTGCCTACGAATCGCTGATGCGTTACGGCGCGGTAGCCGAGCTCTTGCGCGGCGAACTCTTCCTGCTGGAGCTTCGAGTACGCCGTCATGCCAGCCTGCGAATAGCCGCGTGCCAGGTGGAACATCGACATGTTCAGCGCGTGGAATCCGGCCAGCGTGACGAACTGGAATTTGTATCCCATTTTTCCAAGCTCTTGCTGAAAGTTCGCAATCGTCACGTCGTCCAGCTTTTTCTTCCAGTTGAATGACGGCGAACAGTTGTACGCCAGCAACTTGTCAGGGAACTTGGCGTGAATCGCGTCCGCGAATTTCCTTGCCTCGCCAAGATCGGGCGTAGAGGTTTCGCACCACAACATGTCCGCGTAAGGCGAATAGGCGAGGCCGCGTGCGATCGCAGCATCAATCCCGCCACGAAATTGGTAGAACCCTTCCGGCGTACGCTCGCCGTAAATGAACTCCCGGTCGCGCGGATCGGCGTCCGACAACAGCAAGCCCGCCGAGTTGGCGTCTGTACGCGCGATCAAAATCGTCGGCACGCCGCAAACGTCCGCGGCAAGCCGCGCAGCCGTCAGCTTCTCGATGAACTCCCGCGTGGGCACAACCACTTTACCGCCCAAGTGCCCGCATTTTTTCGCGGAAGAAAGCTGGTCTTCAAAGTGAACGCCCGCCGCCCCCGCTTCGATCATGGATTTCATCAACTCATACGCATTCAGCGAACCGCCAAAGCCAGCTTCCGCGTCCGCCACGATCGGCGCGAACCAATACGTTCCGCTTGGTTTTCCTTCGGCCGATTCTATCTGGTCCGCGCGCACCAAGGCTCGGTTCAGACGCTTGACGAGGTTTGGCGCGGAATCGCACGGATACAGACTCTGATCGGGATAAACGTCGCCGGCCGTGTTGCCGTCTGCCGCCACTTGCCAGCCTGATCCGTAAATGGCTTTCAATCCGGCTTGCACCATTTCAATCGCCTGGTTGCCAGTGATCGCGCCCAGCGCGGGAACGTAAGCGTCGCTGTGCATCAAATTCCACAATCGCTCCGCGCCGAGCCGCGCCAGCGTGTACTCAATCTGGATCGTTCCGCGCAGTCGCAGCACGTCATCGTAAGAATAGGGACGCGTGATACCCGACCAGCGGGGGTTTGTATTCCAATCCGCATGCGAGTGTTTTGTCTTCCCGTTAGCCCCGTTCGCTCCGTTCGATGGCATATGTATCTCCTTGCAAAAATTCTCGGCCCTCAGTTCAGGATTCTGCCTAATCAAAAATGAAATGCCGTGCTTGTTAGGCCGGATTAAATTCGCGCCGCCGGATCATTTCCTCACTCAGGTTGCGTGCTTCGCGGAGAGAAGCCGCAACTTGTGGATCCTTTGTATTCGCTGGCTCGCCAAGAAGCCGCTCGAGTTCTTCGTCGAAAAGCCGGCTGATTAGTTCCGGAGTGTGCCGCACAGGTGCGCCGCTATCGTCGAGAATCTCCACGGCGCTCGAATGTTGGAAACGCTGCGCAATCATCAGCCGGTAAATGCGGTCTGTGGCCAGGTCCTCCATATAGCCATCCAGCAGGCTTGCACCTTTTCCGTTCAGTACGCCGTCACGGTAGCGGATGACAGTCCGGATAGCCGCTCGCGTTCCCGAAATCGTTCGTTTGCCGACGCCAAATGGGAGAGGCCGCAAATTCGCATGCGTGTCCGGGTTTGCAGGGCGCGCACCAAGCTGATTCGGCGCCGGGAATTGCGCCACGGCAATCGCATTCTGATCCGGGTGGCCCGTCCACGCGCCATCCATCAACGATGTTGCTTCGTTCTTCTTATCTTCCGCGAGGACTTTCAAAGCCCGCGCATTCAGTTCCGCGTCTTCTCGGCTCGGAAACAGCGCGGTCATTCCGCCAATCGCGAGCATCCCGTGCTTGTGGCAAATCTCCGGCATGAGCTCGCGCAAATTTTGAAAAAACGCGACGTTGTGCGGAATCGTGTTGCGGTCCGGCAAAACCCATTCCGGATTTTCAAGATTAAAGTGGATCAAGCTGGCCATGTAATCCCAGCGGCCAAGATTCAATCCGAGAATGTGCTCGCGAAGATTCCAGGCAAACTCCTCCATTTGATACGCAAGCGGATGCGACTCCACGAGTGCCATACATTTAATCGCGCCCGCCGGAAGACCCTTCGCGCGCGCAATCATCTGGAAAAGATCACGCCACCACAGCGCCTCATCGGCCGATTCGGACTTCGGAATATAAAAACAAAGCGGATGCCGAAGCGCGCTGAAGTCCACCTGATACGCCACCATCGCAACGTCAAACAGGGACGCAGGCAAAAGTTCGCCCTCAAGAATTCCCGCTTGGTGAATGTGCAAACCGCGCGGCCGCGTGAATATCACCGTGTTGCTTGGCGAAATCCCGACAGTTTTTTCGCGCTTTCGGTCGTAATACGTCAGCCGCCCGGCAAGCGCATCGAGAATATTCTCAATACCGCAAATAGTGTGTTCCCAAGTATTCGCATTCGAGTCTTCCAGATCCAGCATCACGCCTGGCGCGCCGGAATTCAGCATCTTCACGACGAGCTCGGCTTCATCGGCGGGTCCCGTCATTTGGTTTCGCTGGTCGGCGCACCACGCGGGAAGCTCGATGCGCCAGGAATTCGTGGTGGCCACGGACGGCGGCAAGTAGTTCGGCAATTTGCCTGCATGCGCCTCGGCGAGAGCACGTTCACGCCGCGCAATCAACGCGCGCTGCCGCAGCGTTAGCGCAGCATGCAGTGGTGCCAGAAACTCGAGAAATCCTGCGGGCAAGCCGCTCGCCAGGTCGAACTCCTCTGGCGCGGCGTTAACGCACACGATGCGATTGGAGAATGGAAGCGGAGCGGTCGCCGGATTCGGTTTCGCGGTGGCAGTCGCCATCTTTTCTAAATCCTCCGAGTGGGCATTCGAGCGGAGTCGGGCCGTGCGTAGAGAAGGGCAATTCAAAGGCCACTGGGCACTCCCGACCATGTTGTAAGTGCTATGCCTTCAAGGAGTTAGGAGGATCATTCGGGAGCTCTAATAGATTGGCAATGCGCTGTGGCCACAAACGATACAAAAGTTCACACCAGGGATGCCCAATTTCCGCCGATTCCGACGCTGGGCGAGATACGGCGCGCCGCGGCGGGGGCAGCTTTTCAACTGTGCCGCCGCATCCTTGAATTATTTGCCGCCGCCCTCGACCTGCAAGTTGTTCTTCACTGAAAATACATTCGGCACGCCGTTGGCGCGGATGTTCGCCATGTTTTTATCCGCGTCGTTGTCTACCATACCTTCCAGTGTGACGTTGCCATTCTTCACGATGATATGAATCGAAGCCACTGAAGCATAGCCGTAGCGCGACAGAGATGGCTCTCCATAGATGGAGCGATAAAGCGCGCGTCGCAACTGATCATCCATTGGAGCGGGAGGAAGAACTTCAATGTTGTTAACGACCGCGCTGACTCCCGCGACACTCTTCACAGCGGCTTCAGCGTCGGACTTGAGTGACGCACGAACGACTTGACCTTCAAGGAGCACTTTGTCGCCGTCCACCCGGTACGAGAGATTGTCGAACACAGAGTAGTACGGCAGCATGACGAGCACATGCCGCACTTCCTTTGTGAGCTCCTGTTGCGACTTGGGCTCGTTCTGGTTCTTGGGTTGATGCAGCCGTGACGCTTGAGCATTGGGCAGGACCGCCAGCTGGGCCGACATAAGCACGGCTACTAACAAGGCCCGGAATTCTTTTCTCATGTTCTTCTCCTCCGATCGGGATAACGCCACTTCTAATGGTTAGATTCAAGGTGCATTAGGTTTGGCGCATACCGATTTGACTGTATGCGGGTGTTAGCATACAAATCGGACCCAGCATCACGGCAAAGGGCTAGCTGCAGGAAAGTCTCCCGGCGAATGGCCGGGATGGCGATTCCCGGAAGGAGCAGAACGGATTGTTGATCATCGGTCATCGCGGGGCTTCGGGGCACGCGCCGGAAAACACGCTGGCCGCATTCAAGAAGGCGGTCGCGTTCGGGGCCACTTTTATCGAGACCGATTTACAGCTCTCGCGCGATGCGCGGTTTGTGGCCATCCATGATGACACCGTCGACCGCACCACCAATGGCCAGGGCAAGGTTCACGACCAAACTCTCGCCGTGCTGCGGCGGCTCGATGCAGGCTCATGGTTCGGAAGCGAGTACGCCGGGGAACGCATTCCGACTCTCGAAGAGATTCTCGAATTTTCGAAGAAAAACGACGTCGTATTTTATTTGGAACTGAAACCCAGCGGCTCCTGGGGCGGGGAGCATGCTTTAATCGGCGCGCTGCGAGAGTCCGGAGAAGTAGCGCGGGTGGTGGTGATTTCCTTTGACCACGGAATTCTAGCGAGTTTGCGCAAGATTGAGCCGACGCTCATGACCGGCGCGCTTTATGACGGGCAAATAGCCGATCCACTGAAATCCGCTTTGGATGTAGGTGCGCGACAGATTGTGGTGCGTGGTGATCTCGTGACGCCGTCGATGATCGAGCAAGCGCGCAAACGCGACTTGCAGGTCGTCTGCTGGACGGTAAATCATCCGGCGCATATCCGGTTGCTGATGGCCGCGGGCGTGGATGGAATCATGAGCGATTACCCGGACCGGTTGATTGCGGCTCAGAAGAAAGACACCTAGGAGTTAGCGGGTGGCCGTCAGGCAATCGTGCAGAGTGGCGAACTGCGAGACGGAGAGCTGTTCCGCGCGCGCATCGAGGCGCAAGCTTTGCGCAGTGAGGGCTTCGCGGACGGTGTCCGGCTTTGCCAGCGATCGCAAGTTGTTGACGAGCGTTTTGCGCTTCTGAGCGAAACACAATTTCACAAAATCCAGAAAGGTTTCCTCGCTGCGAAGCGCCAGGTTTGCCCTTTCGCCTGGAAGACGAAGCGTTACCAGTGCGGAACCAACTTCTGGCGGCGGGCTGAAGGCGCTGCGTGGAATGCGAAGGACCAATTCGGGACGACTGTAAAGTTGCGTGGCGACAGAGAGATAACCGTATTGCTTCGTCTCAGGCTTGGCGGTGAGCCGGAGAGCGACTTCTTCTTGAATCACGATGTGAATTTCATCGATCCAATCAGCGAACGAAAAAAAATGATGAAGAATCGGCGAAGTGATGTAATACGGCAAATTGCCGTAGATGCGGGCGCGCTGTCCAGTAGCGAGAGCAGCGAGATCGGTTTCAAGAACATCTCCTTGGACAACCGTGACGTTCGGAAACTTTTTCGTGAGCCGCTGGAGCCGTCCGAGAAGCAGCCTATCCAACTCGATGGCATAGACCGCTGCGCCGGTGGACGCAAGGTGCTCCGTCATTTCACCGTGACCGGCGCCAACTTCGATCCAGCAGTACGATGGGCCCAGCGCGGGCGAACGAACCGGAGTCGAGTGCGGAGAAACGCCGATGGCCCGCGCGATTTGTTCGCGCCAGCCGGCGTCCGCGAGAAAGTGTTGGCCAAGGCGTTGACGAGCCATGCGCCGAAAGTGTAGCAGGAAGCGTGCCGCGTGGTTCCCGTCGAACGGTTCTGTCTTGACGGCAGGAAGGGCGTCCAGTAGCGTAAAATGAATGTGCACCGCGCGATCGCTGCCGTGAATGCGCCGAAGAAGAGAAGGACGCGAAGAGCGCCCGAGGAATCGAGTGAAGAGAAGCGAGTGAGAATTCTTTTTGCAGCATCGGAAGGGCTGCCGTTCTCCAAGACCGGCGGCCTTGCAGATGTGGTCGAGGCGCTCCCGAAGGCTTTGGTGGCGCAGGGCCACGAAGTGGCTGTCGTACTGCCGCGTTATCGGGGTACGAAGCCCAGCGCCGTGGTGATGCCGAGCCTCACGATTCCCATGGCGAATCGTCTGCGGTTTCCCGCGGTGATGGATGGCACGCAGATTTCCGGGGTTCGCTATTTTTTTGTCGATGACCCGGCGTACTTCGATCGTGACGGCATCTACGGCACCAGCGCCGGAGATTTTCCGGATAATGCCGAGCGGTATAGCGAGTTCTGCCGCGCGGCGATCGAAATCGTGAAGCATGTTTGGCCCGCGGACGTGATTCATTGTCATGATTGGCAGACAGCGCTGGTGCCGGTTCTGCTGCGCACCTCGTACGCTGACGATCCGCCGGTGAAAGACATCCCCGTGGTATTCACGATTCACAATATGGGTTATCACGGACTTTTCGCAAGGGACGTTCTCGATCGCGCGGGCATTCCTCTTGGCGTCTATCATCCGGCCGGTATGGAATTCTACGGCAGCGTGAATTTCCTAAAGGCCGGCCTGGTTTATTCGGATTATCTGACAACCGTCAGCAAGAGGTACGCGCAAGAGATTCAGACGCCGGAGTATGGCTACGGGCTGGATGGTGTGGTGCGAAGCCGCGCCGACCGGCTGGTCGGGATCCTGAACGGCGTCGATTATTCGGCGTGGAGCCCGGACAAAGACAAACTGATCCCCATGAAATATTCCGCGAAAGATATGAGCGGAAAGCAGGTGTGCAAGCAGGCACTGCTGGAATTGTACGGGATCGCGCCGGAGCATTCCGCGCGCCCTGTGATTGGCATCGTGTCGCGATTTGCGGATCAGAAGGGTTTCGATCTGATCGCGGAAAAGGCGTTCGAGCTGATGAAAGAGGATGTTTCGCTGGTCGTATTGGGATCCGGCGAACGCAAGTACGAAGAACTGTTTCAGGCCATGGCAAACACGTTTCCGGGACGAGCCGGCGTGAAAATCGCATATGACAACGAGGTTGCCCATAAGATAGAAGCTGGCGCGGACATGTTTCTCATGCCGTCGCGCTACGAACCTTGCGGCTTGAATCAGATCTATAGCTTGAAGTATGGTACGGTGCCGATTGTGAGAGCTACGGGCGGGCTTGATGATACTGTAGAGCCGTTCGACCTCGAGCACGGTACCGGAACGGGCTTCAAGTTCGCCGAATACTCCGGAGCAGCGATGATGCATGCGATTCGGCAAGCTTTGCATCATTGCACCGACGAGCGCATCTGGAGACGCATCCAATTGAACGGTATGGCAAAGGATTTTTCATGGAAGGGACCGGCGGCGGAGTATGCGAAAGTGTACGAAGCCGCGCTAGCCCTTCGAGGCGCTGGGCAGGCGGCACGAAACCAAATGTCTGTTACAACATCTAATTAACGTGACGAAGGAGAGAAAAACAGCGGCCTCGCGGCAAGCTGTTGAGGACAAACAACATGGCTGACAATACCCAAGCAGGAACGGCAAACAGTATCCAGGCAGTGACGGATGGAAATTTTGAAGCAGAGGTGCTGACGGCCAGCAGTGCGCAGCCCGTGATGGTGGATTTCTGGGCGGAATGGTGCCGCCCTTGCCACATGCTGGCGCCGACGGTTGCCGAGATTGCGCATGATTATGCGGGCAAACTGAAGGTGATGAAACTGAACGTCGATGAAGCGATGAATTCGGCGGGGCGCTACAACATTCGTGGAATCCCAACGATTCTGGTTTTCAAGAATGGTCAAGTCGTGGAACAGATCGTGGGCGCGGTGCCTAAGGATCAGATCACCAAGGCGCTGGACCGGCATCTGTCGTAATTCGCCGCGTGCTTTGGCGGACGAAACGGGCAGCAAAAAGATAGGAAGATTGGCGGGGCATGTCGTACAGTTGAGTGCGGCATGCCCTTTGCTTTTTGCGCGGGCATTGGATTTCAGGAGCATCGATTGGCTACAGCAGAAACAGCCGCGACCCGGACAGTAAAGCCGGCGGATCATCCCCCTCTGCTCGCGGGCGACCGCGGCCCAATGGCGATGTCGCGGCCCGGTTTGCACGAAACGGTGCTAAAGATTTTGAATCCGCTGCCGCGGGGAGTAATTCTGGATTGTCCAGCAGGAGAAGGCGCCCTCGCGCAGGATTTGCTCGCGGAAGGCTTTGATGTGCGCTGCTGCGACCTGTATTCGGAGCTGTTTCGCCTGGACGGAGTGGAAATCAAGCGCGGCGATTTGGCAGGCACGCTCCCGTATGCGTCGGAGTCCTTCGACTACATTACTTCGCTCGATGGACTGGAACATATTGATTCGCCGCCCCAAGCGTTCCGGGAATACAAGCGACTGCTGAAACCTGGCGGGCATTTGATTATCAGCGTGCCGAATATCATGAATGTCGAGGAGCGGTTGAAGTGGCTGCTCTTTGGGTACACCTCGCATTTCAAGCCACTTTCGGAGCAGTCCAAGGCAAAGATTCATTACGATTGCGCGGGGATGGATGAGATCGCCGTTCACGCCAATCCAATCGGCTACAACGAATTGCGCTATTACCTCGAGAAAAACGGATTTGCCATTCAAGGCGTCTACCGCGATAGAAAAAAAGGGAATCAGTGGCTGTACTGGCCGCTGGTGGCCTTTATCCGGCTGCTGGCGAAGCTGACGCCAGAAAAGCGGCGCAAGGATCGCTGGACAGACGAACTGGCCTCGGATCCTGTGCTGCTCGGCGGGAATACGATCATTATTCATTCCCTCCTAAAGTAGTTGGTTCGCTGCGACAGTCCTAAAATTAGCTCCGAAATGGAAACTGCTGCCTTGCGCTTCGATGGCATGGGCTGCTTTCTCAAGGTCCCTGCCAAGGACTCTCAGTTTTAGGAACAGTGGACTAGAATTGCGAGGTGGGGGCGAAGAAATGAAGGTCAAGCGGTGTCACTGGGCGACGAATGAGTTGAATATTCCTTATCACGATGAGGAATGGGGCGTTCCGCTGCATGACGACCGCGCGTTGTTTGAGCTTTTGATTTTGGAGGGGGCGCAGGCGGGATTGAGTTGGGACACTGTCTTGATGAAGCGGCCGCGGTATCGCGAGGTATTTGACGGTTTTGATGTGGAGAAAGTAGCGCGGTACGACAAGAAGAAGGTACGAGAGCTTTTGAAGGATGCGGGGATTATTCGGAACCGGTTGAAGATTGCAGCGACGATTTCGAATGCGCAGGCGTTTCTAAAGGTGCAGAAGGAGTTTGGGTCGTTTGACGCGTATATCTGGGGGTTTGTGAGTGGCAAGCCGAAACAGAACGCCTGGAAGACGCATAAGCGCTTGCCGGCGAAGACAGCGGAATCTGATGCGATGAGCAAGGATTTGAAGAAGCGCGGGTTCCGGTTTGTGGGGTCGACGATTTGTTACGCGTTTATGCAGGCGACGGGGATGGTGAACGATCATCTCGTGACGTGTTTTAGGTACCGGCGGTTTAAATGAACTTGCAAATGTATTCCACTTGGAGTAAACAGCCACTGTGCCGCAGCGAAGTATCTTATGAATCGCACCGATTTGCAACAACTTGCAGAGTTACGTTTGAAGGAAGCAAACGTTCTTTTCGCCCACAGATGCTTCGAAGGCGCTTATTATTTAGCCGGGTATTCGGTTGAATGTGCCATTAAGGCTTGCTTCGCAAGGAAGACGCAACAGCATGATTTCCCTGATAAGAAAGCGGTTGACCAAATCTGGAAACACGATCTTGAGCAACTGATTTCAGCCGCGGGACTGGAAGAAGAGTGGGATAGGGAGTTAAAATCAAACAGGATATTTAACCGCAAATGGGCAGTCGTCAAACAGTGGTCCGAGCAGAAGAGGTATTCGACTAAGATTTCCTCGAGCGATGCACGAGATCTGCTGAGTGCCATCAACGATTCGGCGGGTGGAGTTCTGATATGGCTGAAGAAACTTTGGTAAAAGAGCCGCTGACGACCGAAATGATCGAAGTCGGGAGGGATATGACTTCCCGATTGCTCGACAACGGTTTTGAACTTGCTTGCTCCCTCTGGTTCTACGACGCGGAATCCAATCGTTGGCGGCTTGTACTTGCTTCGCCTGTTGTGGACCTTGAAGGTCCGATAAGAGCATACGAGCAGATCGAAGAGATACTGCAGGACAACTGGGAGATGGGAATCTGGCTCCGCGATATATCTGCCGTGGGAGCAACAGATCCGCTCGTTGCGGGATTTCGTTCGCTTGGCAGGATTGAGCTACTACGCCCTCGCCACGCCACAGCAGATCGCGTCACGACTGCGCGCCGATACACACGTGGGCGAGTGGGTGATAATTTCGTAGAAGATGCGTACGTGTATCTGGTGGCCTAGCTCCCTTTCAATGCGATCGAAATCAGACTGAGATATGTATCTCGCCCGGAAAGACCAATCCGAGCCTCAGGGAAAGATTTCGACGTCGATGACGTGGAACGGAAGTTTTCCGGCGCTGCGCACGCGATGTGTGTAGGCCTGTCTGCGGGCCTTGCGAAAACCGGCAGCGCCGGGTTTGACCTCCTGCACTTCGCTCCACTCGCCACCGAATGGCTGGGATTGCGTTTTATCGCCGCTGATAGGAATGCCGATGTTGTCGTTACTGCGCGTGTGGAACAGAGAAGTCTCGCCGACAGGAAATAGAACGTTCAGGACGCGGACATACTGGTTCTGCAATACGATGTGATGGTGCGGTTCCTTTTCGACGGGAACGGGCTCGGTCAAAGCGGCGGCCGGCGCGCCAGGCGGGGGAGCGGGGACGGCGGCAGCGGCGGCGTTTTTTAGCTCGACTTCAACTACCTCGAACGGTGCGTCCGCGAGATTTTCCACGGAATGAGTCACGGGTTCAGACCATCGCGAATCACCAGCTTTGGTGTGTAACTCCTCCGTGGCACCACTCGCGGTGGTGACCAGAGCGTGCATGTCCGTGATGTACACGACCACCCGGGATGGATGCGAATGCATGGCGATCTTCTGGTGCGGTGCGTAGCGCGCATGCAAGACACGAATCTGTTCGTTTTCGAATGCGATTTTCACATCGGTTGGGTCGACCGATGCCGGGTCCTGGCTCTTGGCCGCAGGCGCAGCTGCGAGAGATGCCAGTAACAAGGAAAGAGAAAGTGTTCGCATGGAGACTAAGCTCCTTTGTGAGCGCACAGGATAAACGGGCTTTGTGCGCGATGCAATGAAACTGCGGCCCTGGAGACGTCTGAGGCGCGCTTGCGTTGAGGGCTAGGCGAGCTTACGATAACAGCCTGCCGTAGTTTGGTGCTTTCCAACGCAGTAAAGATGACGTGAATGTGACGGCGATGACGTGTGGTTCGAGTTGCTGAGAATAGGCAAAAGAGAACAGGCAGGAATGCCTGTCCCACTTAGGAGAGGGCCTGGATGAAATCGGTCGTGGTGGTGGGCGCGCAGTGGGGCGATGAGGGTAAGGGCAAGGTCGTGGATTACCTTGCGGGGTCGTTTGATTACATAGCGCGCGTCGCAGGCGGGCACAATGCGGGGCATACCGTCATTATTGGCAAGGAACGCTATGTGCTGCAGCTGATTCCTTGCGGGATTTTGCGGCCGAAGCAGCAAGCCGTGATTGGAACGGGCGTGGTGGTGGATCCAGCGGCTTTGGTGGCGGAGATTGAAACTTTGGCGAAGGCGGGGATTGATGTGAAGGGACGGTTGCACATCAGCAATCGCGCGCATCTCATTTTTCCATATCACCGTGAGTTGGATAAGGCGGCGGAAGGCGCGCGTGGGGCGGACAAGATTGGGACCACCTCGCGGGGGATCGGGCCGGCATACGAAGACAAGATGGCGCGGCGCGGTCTGCGGATGTGCGATTTGCTGGAGCCGGAACTGTTTCGGAAGAAAGCGGCGCGAGTTGTTGCGGAGAAAAACCGGCTGGCGAAGGGTGCCTACGGCGCGGACATTGATTTTTCGCATGAGGTGGAAGCCACGCTGAAGTTGGGAGAAAAGATTCGCGGATATATTTGCGATACGGCGGAGCTGGTAAATCGCGCGCTGGATGAGGGGAAGTCGGTGCTGTTCGAAGGCGCGCAAGGGACGATGCTGGATATTGATCACGGAACGTATCCATATGTGACGTCCTCCAGCGCGATTTCCGGCGGTGCGACGACGGGTGTGGGCGTGCCGCCTACCAAGATCAAGAACGTGTTGGGCATTTCGAAGGCGTATACGACGCGGGTGGGCGGCGGGCCGTTTCCAACGGAGATGCCCGAGCTCGAGGCTCAGGAAGTTCGCGAGCGCGGGAAAGAATTTGGAGCTGTAACCGGCCGGGCGAGACGCTGCGGATGGCTGGACTTGATGGTCTTGCGATACGCGAAGATGATCAATGGCATTGATTCACTGGTAGTGACGAAGCTGGATGTGTTTGATACGCAGCGCGAGATTCAGGTGTGCGTCGGTTATACCTACAAGGGGAAAAAACTGAAAGAGATGCCGGCCTTGGCGGAGGAGTACGAGCAGGTTGTGCCGGAATACAAAACGCTGCCTGGATGGTGCGAAACCACCTACGGCGTGAAGGATGGGGCGAAATTGCCTAAGGCGGCTTTGGATTATTTGCGGTTTATCGGAGATTTCTTGCAAGTGGAGATCGGGATGATATCTACCGGCCCGGAGCGGGATGCGACGATTGTGCCTGCGGGGACTTTGCTGGCGCGGTGGCTCTAATAGATTAGGTCCGAGATTGGACACGTGGGACTTTTAACACAGAGTTCACACAGGACGCAGAGAAGGCCTAGAGAAAGCCTCGAGAAATAGCTACCGATGCTCACTTACGAGCAAGCTCGGCAAATAGTTATCGAACAATTGGAAAAGAAGAAGGGTCCGCGCACCACGGAACAGGTGCGCTTGGAGGACGCGCTGGGGTACGTCTTGGCGCAAGAGGTGAAGACGGACCGGGAATATCCACCCTTCAATCGGGCGACGCGCGACGGATACGCGGTGTTCGCGGCCGACGCAAAAGCGGGGGCTTCGCTGAGGTGCACGTCGGAGATCAAGGCCGGGGACCGCGTGACTAAGGAATTGCTAGCGGAAACGTGTGTGCAGATCATGACGGGGGCTGCGGTTCCGTCTGGGGCCAACGCCGTTGTGATGGTTGAGCACACAGTGCGCGATGGGGATCAAGTGCGGTTCGAGCGGACGGCGGTGGCGGGGCAAAACTTTGTGCCGCGGGGAAGCGAGGCGCAGGCGGGGCAGACTATTTTGTTGCCCGGGATGCGACTGGGTTACGCGGAGCTGTCCTTGGCGGCGCAGGTAGGAGCGGCGGAACTGAAGTGCGCGCAGAAGCCACGAGTGGCGATTCTCTCGACAGGCGATGAGATCGTGCCCGTGGACAGCATCCCTGGAGAATTTCAGATTCGAAACAGCAACAGCGTATCGCTTGCAGCGCAGGTGCGATTGGCCGGCGGCAAGCCTGTCTTGCTTGGGAATGCGATGGACCGCGAAGATGATTTGCAGTCCAAGATTCGGCGCGGGTTGCGGGAGGATTTGCTGGTTTTATCGGGCGGAGTTTCGATGGGAAAGTACGATTTGGTCGAAAAGGTGTTGCGAGAAATGGAGACGGAATTCTATTTCGATGCGGTGGCTATACGGCCGGGGAAGCCGGCAGTGTTTGGGAGGTGCGGAGAGAAATTTGTATTTGGGTTGCCGGGGAATCCGGTGTCGACGATGGTTACGTTTGAGTTGTTTGTGGCGCCCGCGGTGGATTTATTGAGTGGATCGGAACCGCGAGCGCTGCCGCTCGTGGAAGCGCGATTGGTAGAGGCTTTGCATGAGAAGCCGGGAATGATGCACTTCTTACCAGCGCGGATGGAAGGGCAAGGTGCGGAGAGGGAAGTGAAAGTGGTGCGCTGGCAAGGATCGGGCGATGTGTCGGCGTTGGCGAATGCGAATTGCTATATTGTTGTGCCGGCGGAGAAGGAAAAGATAGAAGTTGGAGAGAGAGTGGAAGTGATGGTGCGGAGAGATTTGACTTGATGACCAGAATAGGAAGTGAAGTAAGGAAGTAACGAAATAATGACCAGATACGGAGCGAGTTAGGCTGAGAGATGGGAAAGCTGTCGCACTACGGGGCGCGGGGCGAGGTGAGGATGGTGGACGTGTCGGAGAAGGTGGTGACGACGCGGACGGCGGTGGCACAGGGATTCGTAAAGATGAGCCCTTTGGTAGTGCGGGCGGTGAAGCGGTTGAAGAACCCCAAGGGGAGCCCACTGGAAGTAGCCCGAATTGCGGGGATTGCGGCGGCGAAGAGGACGGCGGAGTGGATACCTCTTTGTCATCCGCTGCCGCTGACGCACATTGATGTGACTGCGCGGCTGTGCCAAAATGGCGTGGAAGTTCGCTCCGAAGTTACGGCGACGGCCCGAACAGGGGTCGAGATGGAAGCGCTGGTCGCCGTTACTGCCGCGGCCCTCACGGTCTACGACATGTGCAAAGCCCTCGATAAAGGGATGGAAATCAGCGGGATCGTTCTCGTCAAGAAGACGGGCGGGAAGAGCGGAGACTTCTTTCGCGGGGCGAGTGGTGCGCGCAATTACAAGAACGAGCCCAAGAAAACGACCCGGGGACGGGGTCGATGAGCGCTGCGGGCGGAAAAACCGTCAAATTACTGGTGGCGGATGACAATCCGCTGGTGCGTGACTTGATTATTAAGGGGATGGAGCCGTATTGCGAGGTCGAAACGGCTTCGGACGGCGCCGACGCCCTGCTGAAGGTCATTGATACCCCACCCGATGTGATTCTCTGCGATTACAAAATGCCGGGACTCGACGGACGGCAGCTTTTTGAAAAGCTGCATGGACGTGAGGCGACGCGGCACATTCCGTTTCTGTTCATGGCGAGCCGGGCGGATATCGAGGAGCGGCTGAGGCCTCTGGTGGATGGCGTCGAAGATTTTGTGACGAAGCCATTTTTGGTGAAGGATTTGGTGCGAATCGCCAAAAAAGTTGTGGACCGCTTGCACCTGGAGAAATTGCAGAAGCGGGCTTCGCGGCCGGGCGTGATTCAAGGGCGCCTGGAAGAAATGAGCATGATCGATTTGATGCAATCACTGGAGATGGGGCAGAAGTCTTGCCGGCTGGTGGTAAGCCACAATGGCGAACAGGGCGAGTTGTTTTTTTCGAATGGCCAGTGCCGCGACGCGAAGATTGGAAAAATCGAAGGCGATGACGCCGTCTACCGAGTTGTGCTCTGGACGGCTGGCGAATTCGAAATAGATTTCAACGCGGCGAATGCTTCGACGCGCACGACCACAACTCGGAACACAACCGGATTGTTGATGGAAGCGATGCGGTTGATGGATGAAGCGAACCGCGATCCTGTGGAAACGAAGTAACCGCCCTGATGCGCGTCGCAGTGCTCACCATTAGCGATACAGTGGCAAAAGGGGAACGCGAGGATTTGTCTGGTCCCGCGGTGGTTGCGGTGTGCCGGGGATTGAATTGGGAAGTGACTTCCGTGTTGCGCGTTTCAGATGATCCCGCGAATATTCGCGAGCAGTTGCGTGAACTGGCGGACTCCGGGCGCGTGGATGTGATTCTGACGACCGGCGGGACGGGAATCGGGCCGCGAGACAATACGCCGGAATCGATGGAGGCGGTCGCGGACCGGATCGTGCCGGGAATTGCCGAAGAGATGCGGCGCAAAGGATCGGAATTGACGCCGACGGCGGCGCTCTCGCGGGGAATGGCGGTGGTGCGTTCGAAGGCGCTTATCGTGAATTTGCCGGGAAGTCCCAAAGGCGCGACCGAGTCGCTGGAAGCGGTGGCGCATCTTTTGCCGCATGCGGTGCAAGTCTTGCATGGTGCTAGACACGATTAGTAGCGCGATTCCTGCTTGTCTATTCCTACCGATTTAATCCTTCTAATCATGATTCTTGGGTTGACCGAATCGCCGTTCGCGTCAACAATGTTTGGACTATGGCGCAAAAACTTACGGACAAGAAGCTGGCCGTTTTGGGGACGGGGAAGCTCGGCGGAATTTTACTACGGGCGTACCTGAAGCAGGGACTCTTTTCAGCGAAACGCGTGACGGCCACCGTGAAACATGCAGAGAAAGCTGCCGCGCTGGCGAAAGAGCTTGGCGTCAA
>DATEQG010000087.1:0-17027 GCA_035272765.1 Candidatus Acidiferrum sp. | reverse complement strand
CCGTCATCCGTCCGCGATGAAAGGCAAGCGCCGTGGAGCTTGCAAGCTGCATAACGGGTCTAAGGGGGACCTTAAGCGCTTTAATTTAGTTCTTGTTGGCGTCGAAAGTGACTCTTCCCGCCACCACCGTCATGCGGATCGTGAGCGTCCTCAGATCATTGGGGGGTACCGAATAAGGGTTTGCGGAGACGACCGTGAAGTCGGCGTAACGCCCGACGGTGAGTGAGCCGAGATCTTTTTCCTGAAATGCCGCGAATGCCGGACCCGCCGTCATCGTCCGCAGTGCTTGATCGACGTTCAAGCGTTGTTCGCTATACCAGCCCCCTTCCGGCTTTCCGCCCGCGCTTTGCCGTGTCACCAGACAATGTAGCGTGGCGAGCGGCGAGCCCGCATCAGACGCCGGGTAATCCGTTCCCGATGCCAGCGCCACACCCGCGTTCAGCAAATCCCTCGTTCTAAGCACCCAGTGTACGCGTAACGACCCTACTCGGTCCTCGGACCAGCGGCTGTACTCACCCACAAAAACCGGCTGAAGCGAAGCGATCACTCCAAGCCGCGCAAAACGCGACACGTCGCCATCCGTGACCATCGAAGCATGCTCCACTCGGAACCGCTCTTCCCGTGCCACCCCACCTTTTTCAAACGCATCCAACGCGCGCGTAACTGCGCGATCTCCAATGGCATGAG
Source organism: Candidatus Acidiferrum sp. (assembly GCA_035272765.1). Lineage (GTDB taxonomy): Bacteria > Acidobacteriota > Terriglobia > Acidiferrales > UBA7541 > Acidiferrum. The sequence continues at coordinate 16,340 of DATEQG010000087.1, read as the reverse complement.
TATTGACCTGGAACCCTTTTTGCCGCGCCGCGCTCACGATTTGCGCGAGCTCCGCGTCTTTCACCAATTCCAATCCATGCTCTCCCGTCGCGTCGCTGTACGCCTCCGTTAGCTCCGCGCCCCGGGAGCCGAGTGCGCCATCCAGAAGAAGCTTGAAGCTTCGAACCCCGAGCATTCCGTTGCCAAGGTCGGGCTCCGGTCCACTCGCCAGATAGTGCGTCCTCGCCGCTTCCCCGATGGCCATCGCGTAAACCCTGACGGGAAGCTCGCCCCGCTTCAGCAGCTCCTTGTAGATATCAATCGTCTCCAGATCAACACCGGCATCGTGCACGCTGGTCAACCCCCATCGCGTGAACTGCTGCAGGGCGATGCGGATGTGGCGCTCTCGATCTGCGTGGGTAGGCTTTGGTGTTATAACGCTAACTAATGTTGCTGCGTTGTCAACCAGGATGCCCGCGGGCTCACCCGAGGCATCCCGTCGAATCAGCCCGCCGCTTGGATCGGGAGTATCGCGGGAGATTTTAGCCAGCTCCAGCACCTTTGAGTTGACCCAGATGGAATGCCCGTCGATGCGGTCGAGGATAACAGGATGATCTCCGCTGACGGTGTCGAGCTCTTTGGCTACAGGAAAAACCGACGGGCGCCAGAATCCTTGATCCCAACCCATGCCAGCGATCCATCCTCCGGGAGGAGCAGAGTGGACCGCCTCCGCGACCTTTGCCAAAATTTCCGCCTTACTTAAGCCTCGGAGATCGAGCGTTTCGAGTTGCTCGCCGATGGCTTCGGGGTGTATGTGTGCATCAGCAAAACCAGGGAGGGCAACGCCGGGGATGGGGATTTTCCTAGTGGTTTTGTTTGCGAGTGCTTCGACCTCCACCTTGGACCCAACGGCAACGATCCGGCCGGCAGACACGGCAATCGCCTCGGCTTGGGGATGCTCCGGATCCAGCGTGAGGAACTGCCCGATGAAGATGGCGTTAGGCGCCGCAGATTGCGACTGAGGCGTTGCAAAGACCACCGTGGTCGACAGCGTAAAGAGCGCAACAAGAAACACCCTGGATGTGCGAATACCACCCAACCTATTCTCAAACAGACGGAACAGTTTCATGGGTCGCACACACTTTGGAAACGTCCCACACTCTACGTTCATTCTCGATAAAAGCCAAGCGCCGAGCGGTCGAACCTCAAATCCGTGCCTCACAACTCGGTTCGAGCCCCGTAGCTCCCGGTTGGTCGGCTAGAGGGAAGTTATCCAGAAACGGGGTAGTGGGAAGCTCACGTGCGACCCTTGCGATCCTGCGACAACCGTACGGCAACCTAAGTGCTGGCGAACGCGGCAACCAGAAACTGGGTTGCTGCTCAGTCACCGGCTCGTATGCGGGAGTGTCGGAATACGGAACATAGGCGAGAGAGCCACGCAATGTGGGCGGTGTCTCAAAAAGTGCGCAGCCCTTCGAAGCCCACGTTAGCGATAGCTATCGTGGAGGCTTTTTGCTCGAGATTACGAGCGGGAAGTCGGGCTGATGGAGTGGACGCTAGACGGCGGCGCGTTCGTCGGCTTGGGCTTGCGCCACTTCCATCAACGCGTTCTCGAGCTGATCCTGCAAGCGGCCGCGGGCGGCGATAATCCGTCGGCGGAGGTCGTTCAGCTCGGATGGGCCTTTGGACAAAAGAGCTTCGATCTCGGCTCGCCGCTTGGCAATCTCGCGGTCGACGCCTTGCATGTCGGCGGGGTCGACGCCGCGGCCAGGGTCGAACTTAAATTTGGCCGTCAAAGATTGCCGCCAGATGATGAGCTGTATGATCAGGATCTGCCCGAAGCCTGGAACGGCTTCGAGGGCGGACCGCGTGACGTCCGCAGCATCGTCTATCCCGTATGCGGAGAGCATCGCTTTTCGCCCTTCTTTGATGTGGGGAATATCTGCAGAGGCGATGTCGAATTGCTCCAAGTAGCGGCGCAGCTGAATTTCGTACAAGGCGCGTTGTAGCTCGCGAACTTTTTGTTTCCGTCGTTCGGGCAGTTTTCGATACTCCTCGGTGAGAGCTCTAAGTTCATCCAACTTGCCGTTGAACTCTTCGCTAGTTGCCTCGAGCTGCCAGGAGTGTTGCAGGCCTCGAAGCCGGCTTTCGGCTTCCCTCGCGGCACGGCCGAACTTCGTCTGGGCGTCACCATCTAGAAATCTTGTCAGTGCATAGAAAGCCATGCCGAAAAAGTACATGTACACGAATCCGTTGTCAGAGTACCCGACCAATCCGAGAGCGACAAGTACGCCTACGATTACAGCGGCGATCTTGTAGTGCTTTCTGCGCGCCGCGGCCTTTGCGCGCGGGGAAGCCTCGACGGCTGACATGTAGGTGAGCATCGAGGGTACATTTCCCGCGCCGGGACTCGGAACGGCGAGGATGCGGGCCCAGACCACTTCGATGGCGAACCCGGTGGTCGTATCCACGATCGTGTAGTCGACGAATAGTAGGACTCCAGATGATTCGATCGAGCACCACGGGCAAGAGGAGAGAGCATTGAAGAAAAGATGCGCCTTGTTGCTGGAACAGACGATCAGCCGGCTGGCAAGGGCAGTCAATTCTGCGATCCACTGCTTGGCGTCGGGCCTGCTGCTTCCAGGACCGTCCGTACCGAAAGCGCTTACGAATAGGTCGCCAATCTCTTGAGGAAGGTGGGCGAGTGTGATGCAGGCCGGAGGGGGTAGCATTTGGGTGCGCTGTGCGTCCCTGGCGAAGGCGAAGCGTTGCTCGGCGATTGCTTTCTCGATGGGCATTTCGCCCCGGCCGAGGAACTTGCCCGCGAACGGGTGGCGGCCCATGAATAGAAGGTGAAAGATGAGGACAGCAAGTCCGAAGTTATCGTGATTTGGCGTTCGGACGACTTCCCTGAATTCCGTGTCCTGCAATTCAGGGGGAGTGTACAAAGGGACGCCGACTTCGCAGGGATAGATCTTTCCGTTCGCGGAGATTTGAAAGCTATCGCAATCGACGAGGCTCACAATCGCTGTTTCCGGGGAGACGCGAACGTTGCTCTGGTTGACGTCGCCAATGACGTGGCCACAGTCGTGGACTGCGGCGAACGCTCTGGCGACGTTCGAAGCGGTGTGAATCAGGAATCGCCAGTTGGCTTTGGGAGGAAATTCGCGAGTCCGGCTTTTCGGATTGTAAAGGAGGTGAATGTCCTTGAAGCGCGCGACATTTTTCATCAAAAAGCCGGCCATGGACTTTTTGCCGGCGATGAATAAGGTTGCGACCGGCCAGGCCGAGAGCGCCAATAAGCGCTCGTTCTGGAGGCTGACCATCTGCGAGAGCTTCTCCGTTTTTTTCGTGTCAGGTGGCTGGTGATAGATTTTTGCGACGAGTTCGGGCTGGCCCTCGACGTTATAAACAGCGGCTTCACCACCGCGGCCGAGTTCCGCGCCGAGAGTGACACGTCTTCCCTGGTCGTCAAAGAATGCGGTCGGTGGCATTGCTCAAACCGCCGGTGTAACCAAATCTGAATCGATGCGACTGGCGAGCACAAGAGTCTTGTCGTCGTCGGTCTTTTCATTCACGCGCGGCGAAGCAAGAAAGGCAGCAAGAGACTCGGAAAGTTCGCGGGAGCAGCCTTCTTCCGCGGTCCGCAGCGGTGCGAACAAACCTTTGAAGAATGGCTCGTGGGCGGTTCGTTGCTGATAGTTCAGCGCGATTGCCTGCAAGCCGTCGGTAAGAAGAGCCGCTTCCACTACGCGCCGGTTGATGGATTCAAATTGAAGATGCTCGATGGCATCGTCCTCTGTGACGAAATGAGTGGTATTCGCATACTCGCCGCGATCCGGCCAGAAGACGTGACCGTAAGCGCGTTCCTCGGAATCTGCGAGGACTATCACGCCGTCTCCGACTTGCAAGCAGGCGGCGCAAGAATCACTGACAATGAGACCCAGGATTGTACAGGCGAAATCCCGGCGCTCGCGGGAGACCGTCGTGGCCTCTTCTTCCAGAAGATTTTGAATCGTGGTTATCCAGGATCGGACCGTGTCGCTGGTGACTTGTTCGACGATCCTCCCTGAGTCCAAGTGTTCCTTAATAAGGCCGAGCAACGCGTGAGATGTTATTGCCGCACCTTCACCGCCGCAAAGTGCGCTCCCGGCTCCGTCAGCCACGACTGCCGTCAGGATCTTTTCTCCACCAAGCGACGCATAGATCTGGCAAGCATTTGCGTCCTGGCATGTTCCGCCCGTTTTTTCGTGGGAAGTTCCAATCACGGAGGCGGCAACGTAGCGCCAGCCTCCTATGTTCATACGGCAGCCCATCCTTCGGGCGTCGTAGGATTCTGCAGGGGGACCTGTTCGTCGACGTTGGAACGCGAGACGGCGCTCAGGGAGTTAGAAAGCCAGATGAAGAGATCCCGGAAGCGGAGTTCCTTCAGCTTCAGCGGTTTGCGAACGGCGATTTCTTCGAGTGTTTCAAAGTTGGCGCCTTCGACTCCGACCGCGAAGAAAGAGAGTGCCTTAGCCTCTTCGCCAGCTCGTACCTTCTTGGCTGCCTCCTTCCAGGCGTCCGTTGGCGCACCATCCGTGACGAGGAATATCCACGGGCGATAGTAGGAAATTCCGTTGGATTTATAGGCTTGCTTCCGCTGATCCAGGATAGCCAAGGCCTGAAGTATGGCCGCACCCATGGGAGTGTCGCCCGTAACCTCAAGATGTGGAGGCTTAAAGAGGTCGGCGGTCTGAAAGTCAGAATGGACCTGAACGGGGCCGAAAGTGATGAGCGCTACCTCGACGCGCTTCTGCGCGAGGGCGTCGGCCGAAAGCTCATCCTTGAACGTGACGAGCCCGTCGTTGAGCTGGGCTATCGGCTCACCCTTCATCGAGCCGGAGGTATCCAAGAGCAAGATACAGGGGCAGCGGGGTTCAGGGTTCTCGGCAAACTCGGCGCCTCCAAAGGGCACTTGATCCAGGGTGTTTGGCAAGGCAGCCTCCACTGGTGCGTCACGTATAACAAGTAGTAGTTAACATGGAAGAAATGAGATAGGCAAGCCCGAGGGAAGATCGAAGAATGGAAAAATCAGTCGTTCTAGGGGACGAGGGAATGCCACGTCTGGGCACGATAAATCGTGCCTCTACAAAGGCGAAACATTACGCGTTGGCGTGAGGGGCAATGGCGGCAGCTTGGACGCGCGGGGGTTCGGCGGCGGTGCGCGAGCGAGACTTTTTGTGTTCCAGGGCGGCGCCGATGAAGGCGGCGAAGAGTGGGTGGGGTTCGAGGGGCTTGGATTTGAATTCGGGGTGGAACTGGCAGCCAAGAAACCAGGGGTGTTCGGGAGCTTCGATGATCTCGACGTAATTTTCGTCGGGGGTGCGGCCGGTGATGCGGAGGCCGGCGCTGGTGAGGGTTTTTTCGTAGTCGCGGTTGAATTCGTAGCGATGGCGGTGCCGCTCGCTGATTTCCGTTTTGCCGTAGGCGCGATTCGCGAGGGAGCCGGGGTCGAGCTTGCAGGGCCAGGCGCCGAGGCGCATGGTGCCGCCCATTTCGTCGACGCCGAGGAGTTCGCGGAGTTTGTAGATGACGCGGTGAGGCGTTTGCGGATCGAATTCGGTGCTGTCGGCTTGTTTCAGGCCGGCGGCGTCGCGGGCGTATTCAATCGTGGCGCATTGCATTCCCAGGCAGATGCCGAAGAAGGGGATTTTGTTTTCGCGGGCGTATTGAATGGTGTGAACCATTCCGGCGATGCCGCGCTTGCCAAAACCGCCGGGGACGAGAATTCCATCGTATCCGCGCAGGCGATCTGCGGCGGTCTCGGCGGAGTCAATTTCTTCGGCTTCAATCCATTCGAGGGCGGTTTTGTGATTGTGGGCCAGGCCGCCGTGGAGCAGGGCTTCGCGGAGGCTTTTGTAGGCGTCTTCGAGCTGGACGTACTTGCCGACGACAGCGATGCGGATTTCGCCAGCGGGATTGTGCATGCGGTAGACAAGGTCAAGCCAGGGGCGCATGTCCGAGGGGCGTTCTTCCAGCTTCAAATGGCGCAGAATTTGCGCGTCGAGCCCTTCGCGGCTTAGTTCCACGGGCACGGCGTAGATTGTGTCGACATCTTCCATGGAAATGACGCAGGCTTCGGCCACGTTACAGAACAACGCAATTTTTTTCTTGAGTTCACCGGGAATGTGGCGATCGCTGCGGCAGAGCAAAATGTCCGGCTGAATTCCGATGCCGAGCATTTCCTTGACGCTGTGCTGCGTGGGCTTGGTTTTTAGTTCACCGGCAGCGGCGATAAAAGGGACCAACGTGACGTGAACGAAAAGCGTGTTTTCCGCGCCCAGTTCGAGGCGCATCTGGCGGATGGCTTCGAGGAAGGGAAGCGATTCGATGTCGCCGACCGTGCCGCCAATCTCGACAATGACTACGTCTACGTCGTCCGAGACTTTTTTGATGGTGGTTTTGATCTCGTCGGTGACGTGCGGGATCACCTGCACGGTTTTGCCGAGGTAGTCGCCGCGGCGTTCCTTGGTCAAGATGGTTTCGTAGATGCGGCCGGTGGTCCAGTTGTTGTCGCGGGAAAGTTTAGCGTGAGTGAAGCGCTCGTAGTGGCCGAGGTCCAGGTCGGTCTCCGCGCCGTCTTCGGTGACAAAGACTTCACCGTGCTGAAACGGGCTCATCGTGCCGGGATCGACGTTCAGGTACGGATCGCATTTCTGAAGGGTGACTTTGAAACCGCGACTTTCGAGGAGACAACCGATGGAGGAAGCTGCAACTCCCTTTCCAAGTGAGGAAACAACACCGCCGGTAACAAAAATATATTTTGGCGCCATCCATGCAGCCCGCGTCCGGGATTTCCCGGGTCGCCGGGCTTATCAGCCCTCCACAGGAGTGACGTACGCATAATTATCATCGGAATACGCACGGCTGTCAAATCGAAGAACTAATTCAATAAATCAGGGGAACTCGTAAATTCGAAACAGGGAACTGGAAGAGAAGTGGAAATGCGGGACGGGGCTGGGGAATCATGAATTCCGCGAAACTTTTTTGGAGGAAGAGGGTTTGATTTACGCGGGGAAGTCTACGCTCGCGGATGTCGCGGGCGAGAGTGTTGTCGATTTGAACAAAATCTTCAACTGGGGGAACTGTTTACAGTCATTGATCATCAAAACGGTGGTACATCTGCGTAGTGCCGCGAAGCAAACGCGGTGACGCAATCCAGAGAGATTCTTTGCGGATCTCTCGAACGTGGGGAAGGGGTAACGAAATTGAAAATTCGGCTTTTCCTGGGCAGTGCATTATTTGCAGGCGCTTTACTCTACGTATCCTTCGCAGGCGCACAGCAGCAACAAATGCCGGCAGCGCAGGCCAACGTAACTTACGATGTGGGCCGCGAGACGACTCTTGTGGGCAAGGTGATTTCTTACACCGCGGAATCCAGCGTTCCGCCAATCGGCGCGCACGTGAGTATTCAGACTTCCTACGGCCCTGTCGACGTGCATATAGGCAGCGCGAAACTTCTCGAGCAAAAACAGTTCACGCTGGCGGCCGGAGATTCCGTACGGATCACTGGCGAAGTGGTCTCCTTTGGCCAGAGCAGCACTTTTGCCGCCCGGATTATTGAAAATGGGACGCAATCCGTTACCGTTCGCAACAACAAGGGCCAAGTGCTGCAAATGCCTGCCGTGCGCGTAGCGAGAGGTGCGCGATGAATCGCCTTCTGCTCGTTCTCACGGTAGTTGCAGTCGCCTGGACTTCCTCGTGCAGTGGTGGTTCTAGCACGCCGCCGCCGCCGCCGACGGGAGGTTTCAATAACGCCAGCCTGAAGGGCACGTACGTCTTCGCAATGACCGGTACGACGCTTGATACGACGTTTGGCACAAGCAGTTTTTCGAAAGTCGGGACATTCATTGCGGATGGCCTGGGGGATATCGCGACGACCGGCGCCATCGAAGATGTTCATATCTTCGGCGTGGATCAACCCTTCGCAATTAACGGCGGCAACTACACGGTCGGCGGGGATGGCCGCGGAACGCTAAGCCTGATAGAAGGCTCAACCACGGTGCAATACAGCATCGCCCTCGCATCCTCCAACTCCGGTTATATGGTGGACATGGCAGCTGGTACCACGAATCCGGATACTTCCACGGCAAGCGGAAGCTTCAGTCTTCAATCGTCGACTGCTCTCGCCACTGGCACTTATGCTTTCGATTTCTCGGGCATTGCTCCTGACGATACGGGTAATCCCATTTCCATCGTTGGCGACTTTATTCCCACCGCCACGGGTGTTGGCACCTTCGCCGCGGGCAGCTATTGGGACGTCAACGAAGACGGAAACTTCATTACGAAAGGTTCGATCTCGGGCGGCGGCTATGCGACAGATAACGGCAATCCTGGGACGGGAAGAGGTACGGCAACGATCGGCGGTCTCGACTTCGTCTACTACGTGATCGATGGCCAGCACGCGCAATTTATGGGGATCGATGGAGATGCGGCAGCCCCGGGAACAATCCTCGGGGAAGCCGTGGCCCAGCAGGCAGGTACTCCCAACGAGGTGAGCGCCTTCAACAGCAGCAGCTTTGTCTTCGTCATGGGCGGCACGGGGGGCGGCGGACCATTGGCGCGCGCGGGACGACTGACTGCAACCGGCTCAAATCTTTCGGCCATCCTTCTGGACAACAACAATTCTGGTACCGAGATTACGGTGCCGAAAAGTGGCGTTCTTCCTGCTGGAACCGTTACGCTCGATGGAGATGGCTCGGGTCGAGGCACTTTCACTTTCACCGATACCGTCAACAATACCGGGACATATAGCTTCGTTTTCTATCTGAGCTCGGCGACCGCTGGCGTGATTCAGGATGTCAGCACAGTCCTGGTCAACGGCGTTGCTACCGCGGTGGATGTGGCGGACGGCACGCTACTAGGCCAGACCGGAGCTCCATTCTCTTCCAGCAGCCTCGCAACCGCTTACGCCTTTAATTGGAGTGGTGTGAGTAGCGCTGAGGAAGACTTCGTGGGCGCCTTCACCCCCGCCAACGCAAGCCCGAACGGACTGGTGGACTTCAACGAATTCGGCGCTAATCCCCCGAAGCAGTTCTTAAATACTCCTCTCAACGGCGTCGTCACCATCGGCGGTTCAGGTGCGACGGCGGGCACCGGCAGTGACGGCCAGCACAGTACGTTCGTCGCGGGCATCAGTGGAAGTCCGTCTGTGACGATCAACTACTTTGCCTACATCGCGAACCCGACGACCATATTGGTGATGGGAACCGGTTCAAATCGCATCGTCGTTGGCGTTCTGACCGCGCAGACTCCGTAACCGAGGAGCTGGCGCCCATCATTGACTGTGCCGCCCGGCGAAGCTTGCCGGGCGGTTTTATTTTTGGAGGAGCTTTTCCACGCGGGCGACGTCTTCCGGCACGTCGACGCTCACCGCGTCGTGCTCGACTTCCGCCACGCGAATCTTCCATCCGTTTTCGAGCCAGCGGAGTTGCTCGAGCTGTTCGATGCGTTCGAGTTCGCCCTGGGGCAGCGTGGGATATTCGAGGAGGGCGTCGCGCTGGAAGACGTACAGACCCAGATGTTTCAAATGGCGCACTTGTATCTTGCTCGCGGTGTCGCGCACCCAGGGGATTGGCGCGCGCGAGAAATAGAGCCCGTTGCTGTCGAAATCGAGGACGGTCTTTACGACGTTTGGGTCCATGATATCCGCCGGCGTCTTGATCGGGGTAGCCACTGTGGCGATTGCGGAGGCGGGCTCTTCAAGAAGGGCCGCGATCGCGGTATCGACAGCAACAGGGTCCAGCAGCGGCTCATCTCCCTGCACATTCACAAAGACGTCGCCCGCTTCGCGAGCTGCGACTTCCGCCACGCGCTCGGTTCCGGTGCGGTGGTCTGGACGCGTCATGCGGGCGGTGCCGCCGAAGCTTTCGACTGCTTTCACGATGCGTTCATCGTCTGTTGCGACGATCACGCGTGCGGCCAGGGCGGCCATCTTAGCCCGTTCATAGACGCGCTGAATCATCGGCTTGCCAGCCAGCGGGACGAGTGGCTTTCCCGGCAGTCGCGTAGACCCAAAGCGCGCAGGAATGACGATAACGACTTCTGGTTTAGCAGCACTCATGGCTGTAACTCTCCTGTGCCTTCGAGTCTCCCACATCCGGGAATATTTGGGCACTGCCGACAGTCTTGAAAGCATGGCCTTGATGCGCCATCTGTTTGCTAGCTGACTCATGGGGATTTGCCGACGTGGCGCAAGCCCTGGGTTCGATCGCGCGAGCGGCGGGTACTAACCGGCAGGCAGTACGGGATTAGTCTTGTCTTCGGTTGTCCGAGTGGTAGAATCACAGCTAGTCCGAGCCGCGCGGCCGTTTCGGGAAACCGGGACGATGGGGGTGCCGTGAAACGCGATAGGCATGGTTTTCGCGTTTTTGTTTTTTCTGCAGTAGTCCTGTTACTTGCCTGCCTTGTCGCATCCCGCACGGCAATTCTTGCTGCGCAACAATCTCAGTCCCAAGCGCAATCTCCCGCCGCCGATCCCCAACAAAATGAAAACAAGCCCAAGGATAATGTAAAGAAAGACACGCCTGGGCAAGTGCTGAAGCCTGGACGAACGCTGAAAATGGACGTGGACCTGGCGCTGGTCAACGTGACCGTCACCGATCCCTACAATCGCTTGGTCACCGGGCTGGAAATGGAAAACTTTCGCGTTTTCGAAGACAACGTCGAGCAGGAAGTGGTGACGTTTTCCGCGGAGGACGTGCCCATCTCGATTGGCGTGGTTTTTGATTTCAGCGGAAGCATGTCTAACAAAGTCGGCAAGGCGCGGGAAGCGGCCGTCCAATTTTTCAAGACGGCCAACCCCTCGGATGAATTTTTTCTGGTGAGCTTCAACGAGCGAGCGGAACTGACCAGCGCATTCACAAACAGCGTGGAAGACTTGCAAAGCAGCTTGATGCTGACTTCCGCGAAGGGGCGAACCGCTCTACTTGATGCCATCTACCTCGGCCTGAGCCAAATGCGGGGTGCACACAACGGCAAACGCGCCTTGCTCATCCTATCGGATGGAGGAGATAATCATAGTCGTTACAGCGAGACCGATATCAAGCGGTTGGTGAAGGAAGCGGACACTCAGCTCTATGCAATCGGCATCTTTGACGCGCTTGGATATCGCAGCCGCACGCCGGAAGAATTGAACGGTCCTTCGCTGCTTTCAGAAGTCACGGAAATGACGGGGGGCCGCGTGTTTTCCGTCGAGAAACTCGAGGAACTTCCGGATATCGCTTCAAAAATAGGCATGGAGCTACGAAATCAATATGTCCTGGGATATCGTCCGAGCAACAAAGCACATGATGCGCGTTGGCGAAAGATCAAGATCAAGCTGCGGGCTCCCAAGGGACTTCCGCCACTCAATGTCTTCTCGAAGACTGGCTATTACGCGCCGAGCCACTGAGTTTTCGGTCTTGAACATTTCTTCGGTCTCGCGCCTGCTGCTACTTTTTTGTGCCATGGCTCTTTTTGTCGCGCCGTGCTTTGCACAGATTCCGATTCCAAGCGCGCAGCCGCTTCCTCCGGGACAAGATCCCAACGCTGGAAAACAGGGTTCGACCATCAAGATCGACGTGGGCCTCGTCGTGCTGCACACAAGCGTGCTTGACGATCGCGGCAAGTTCGCCGACGGCCTAAAAGAGGAAAACTTCCGGGTTTACGAAGACAAAGTCGAGCAAAAGCTCTCGACCTTTAAGCGCGAGGACGTTCCCGTCAGCATGGGCCTGGTGATCGACAATAGCGGGAGCATGCGCGACAAACGGCCGCGGGTGAACGAAGCCGCCCTGACGCTCGTGGAGTCCAGCAACCCGCAAGATGAAGCTTTCGTCGTCAACTTCAACGATGATTTCTATCTGGACCTGGACAAGGACTTCACCAACAATATTCCGGAGCTGAAAGAAGCCCTCGAACGCATTGACTCGCGTGGCAGCACGGCGCTGTTTGACGCTATTATCGGTTCGCTCGATCATCTCAAGAAAGCCGGCAAAGACAAACGGGTGCTGCTCGTGGTCACCGATGGCGAAGACAACGCCAGCCACAATTCGCTCGAAAAGACGATTCGGGAGATTCAGAAGACAGACACGGTGATCTACACGATTGGTCTGCTCGGTGATGAAAAAAGAAAAGACAAAAATAACGCCATGAAAGCGTTAAGGCATATAGCCGAGGCATCGGGCGGCCTGGCGTTTTTCCCAGAAAGCGTCGATGACGTGCACGCCATCTGCGAGCAGGTGGCGCACGACATTCGCAATCAATACACGCTGGCCTACTATCCGTCGAACACAAAGAAAGACGGAACGTTCCGCGCGGTCAGCGTCCAGGTGATTCCGCCGCGGGGCCGTGGCAAGCTCGTCGCGCGCACGCGCAACGGCTACTACGCGCCAGGCAGCCCTGCTGCTGCAGCAGGGAACTAAATCCTCTCGGTGGAAATCGAGATTCCCGCCCCTTGATGGAGCGCCCGGCAAAAATCAGAAACGTCGGCCAACTTGGAGCGGGAGTATTGCCAGGGATTTTGCAAAACGCGGCGCTGTCAGGGCAGCGGATTTTGGATTAAAGGGAAATAGCTACACGGATTGACTAAGCGGTTGCCGCGCGAACCTTGGCGCGGATTTCTGAGCCACCTCGAAAATTCCAACGCTTGTGATTAACGTTCACCGATGCGACTTCATCGGGCGCAAAGGGAATTTCCTTGAAGCCTCGGACCTCGATGATGCAGCCCTCACTGGTGACAACCTGATCGAACGATCTGCCGTCTCGGAGCTCCACGGAAACGACTTGATACCCTATGCCGGTCTCTCCAGAGCGCTTGAGGTGGTCGACAAAGCCGCTGGGTATTGGAACTAAGCGTTTCATAACACTCCTTAGGGTTGGGGGGACTGCTGACATCCCAATACTACCTCTTGGCCAATCCGCTGTCCAACCCCCTTTGCGGAAATGAAAGCGTAATGGCCGTGGTGCCCGATCCGTCAAGTTTGGCAACCCCTGTATTATGAGAGTGTTAGAATGCAACCTGTCGCGTCGGGAGTTTTCCACAAGATTTGCTCGCGCAACCCTCGCCGGGCAAAGCGAGCCCCGTGAGAATCGTCGGCGGCCTCGCCGGAACTCTGCTGACGAGCCACCGTTTAAGAAATCTGTAGCTTGCTGAGCGACTTTCCAAAAGGCCCTGGGTTTGGGTCCGGCAACCGGGGAAGTTGCCTAGGTGTGTCCACTTGGAAGCCTCTGGGCGTTTCCGTCGGCGGAAGCGGCTAGCTCGCCTGGCCGCTTGTAGATAACTGCAACAAACCTGGAGGATGACATGAAACGACTCATCGGTATTTTGGTGAGTGCGACGGCACTACTGGTGTCGGCAACGGTGATCCGTGCTCAGGATCAACTGGTTCCGGCCGGTACGCTGTTGCAATGTACTTTGGACGAGCCGAATTTTTCTTCGGCCACAGCCGCTGTTGGTGACCCGGTGCTGTGCCACTTGAGAACTATGCAGGAGTTCGGCAAACCCATGTTCCCTAGAGGCAGCATGCTGGGCGGACACCTGGAAGCAGAGAAAGATCCGGGGCATTTCGTCGGAAAGGGCTACCTGAAGATTACGTTTGATCGGGTAGTCCTGCCGAACGGAGACCTGCCCTTGCCCGCGAAGGTGATCCAGGCGCGCGGCTATAAGGTGGACAAACAAGGCGCCATCGACGGCAACGGCCACGCGACGCGTGATGTTGTCGAGTGGATGCTTCCCCCGCTGTGGCCCTGGAAGGTGATTAGTTTGCCGTTCCGCGGCCCAAGGCCGACGTTGAAAGGCGAAGAGCCGCTGGAACTGCGGTTGATGGACGACATCGTCCTGCCCTATGCGCTGATGCATCCAGACCGGCCGCCGTACGCGACTGGCTCACGGCCAGCCTCGTACAAGGCGCAGCCTCAGACAAACTCGATGCAGCTGGCGGCGCAAACGAGCGCGATCAGCAACAGCGAAGCGACTACGAATGAACAGCTGGCCGCAACCGGTAACGCCGGAGTCGTGCAGATCGTGGCTCCGCAACCCGGCGAACCACAAACCATTGAAAGACTGACGATCCTGGTGCTGAAGTCCAGCGAGACTTACGAAGTGACCAAGTACCAGAGGGACGGGGACTTGTTGATGTTCGTGGACACGGAAGGGCGCAAGGGCGGAGTCGACGTCAATGAAATAGATTGGCGCAAGACATCCGAAATGACAGGCGCAGCCCGGTCCAGTCAACAAACGTTGCTGTCTCGACAGACGAATTAGTTGAGCAGCGCTGCGAGAGCATAGAGATTTTCGCCCCGACTGTCGCGCCCGGCGATGGTCCTCTGGGGGTGTGTTGCAAGGTGAGAGAACCCGGAAGAGAACCTATGCCCCGCAAGGAGACTCCGGCAATTTCCGTTCCCATCCTCTATACTGCTCCCGTAAAGGCATGCGTTTGCATCGAAGTCAGGCCGTTCGCCCAGAGAGCCATACGCTGCCCCAGTAGGAGCCTGCCATGATGACCCTTGAAGACTGCCGTGCCTTTTACGCTCAGGAGATTCGCTTTGCTGCAAACGTCGCCACACCCGGCTTGGTGGAAGCCTTCGCCCGCGTCCCACGCGAAGAGTTCTTGGGCCCACCTCCTTGGCACATCGGATCGGCGGAAGCCCGCGCGCTGTCCGCGGCTGGAATGGGGCAGATGTCGTATCTGTCCGTCGAAGATCCCCGCGATATCTATCATAACGTCGTGGTGTCCATCGACCGGTCCAAAGACCTCAACAATGGGCAGCCGGGCTCTCTCGCACGCTGGATTGATTCGCTGGAGCTAAAGCCTGGCAACCGCGCATTCCACCTCGGATGCGGCGTGGGCTACTACACCGCGATCATTGCGGAAGTGGTGGGGCGAAGCGGCAGCGTAGTCGGTCTCGAATTACAACCAGACCTTGCCGCGCGCGCGAAAGAGAATCTCGTGGCTTATGGGAACGTGACCGTACACGCGGGCGACGGAGCAGCCTACGATCCAGGTGAGTGCGATGCCATCTTTGTGAATTGTGGCGTGACGCATCCGCAAAATATTTGGCTCGATCGGTTGCGTGACGCAGGGCGTCTCGTCGTGCCCTTCACCATGGCCATCAACGCAACGCTCGGCCAGGGCATCATGACCAAAATCGTGCGCGGCGCTGGCGGTTACTCCGCCGAGATGGTCTCGCCTGTCGCCATATTCCCCGGAGGCAGCTTGCGCGATTCCGCGCTCGAACCGATGATGGCAAAGGCGCTGAGATCGGGCGGACTGCTGAAGTTGAAGTCCGTGCGGCGCGATGCGCATGAACCCGCTGACACCTGCGTCCTTCATGCCCCCGAAGTCTGTCTCAGCACGGCCGAGCTGTCCGCGACGGCCAGTTCCTAGAACGAACACTCTCTCCAAAAAAGTGTTGTATCTCTACTATGATGGTAGTAGCGTTACACATGTACGTAGTAGGGGAGCAGATGGCCAAACCTAAATTGACGAAGCTGGAGCTTCAAATTATGGAGGCGCTTTGGACTCGCGGCAATGCCTCCATCCGCGAGATTCAGGAAACCTTTCCTGAAAGAGACAGACCAGCCTACACCACGATCCAGACAACTGTTTATCGCCTGGAAGGGAAGAAAGCTGTGCACCGCGTTAGAAAGGTCGGCAACTTTCACGTTTTTGAAGCGGCGGTTTCCCGCGACGCCGCGCAGCGTAAGTTGATCGACGACCTGCTCGCGTTGTTTGGCGGAAGCACACAGCCCGTCATGGCGCACCTCATCGAGTCCGGCAAGCTAACGCTCGAAGACGTGAAGGAAGCCGAGAAAAGTTTGCGCAAGATCGCCAGAAAGGACAAATCCAAATGATCGCCAACTCTTTGTCCGCGGCCTGCAAGGCTATTGCTCCGGCGCTGGGCAATCATTTGTGGCAGTCCACGGTCTTCGCCATTGCGGCAGGATTGTTGACGCTTCTTTTGCGCGACAACCACGCGCGCACCCGCTATTGGCTCTGGCTGACGGCCTCCGTGAAATTCCTAATTCCTTTTTCAATGTTAGCGAGCGTCGGAAGCCATATAGCGAGGTGGCATGGTTCGGCGCCAGAGAACGCCAGCGTGTACATCGCAATGGATCAACTCAGCCAGCCCTTTTCGCAATCGAGGATGTCTTTCATTTCTACAGCCACACCTGCCATACGTTTTTCCGGCCTGCTCGATTTTCTCCCAGTGCTTCTGGCAGCTGTGTGGCTCTGCGGAATGGCTGCCGTCATTCTCGCGTGGTACGTGCGGTGGCGCCGGATTTCCGCGGTCATGCGGGCGGCGGTGCTCTTACGAGAAGGGCGAGAAGTGAATTTTTT
>DATEQG010000086.1:0-94983 GCA_035272765.1 Candidatus Acidiferrum sp. | reverse complement strand
CGCCCGGAACTGCACTTTCGGGTTGTGCTTCGACAACACCTTCGTAATCGCCGCCGTCAGGGTCGTCTTGCCATGGTCAATGTGACCTATCGTCCCAATGTTGCAATGCGGCTTGCTGCGCTCGAATTTCTCCTTGGCCATCGCCTTCTGCTCCTCAGTCGAATTCGTAAACCGACTAACTCAAAATCAGTCTTACTTCTCGCCCCTCTGTTTCTTGATCACTTCCTCGGCAAGAGCCGCGGGAAGTTCCGCGTAATGCGAAAAATGCATGGTGAACGTTGCGCGGCCCTGCGTGCGGCTGCGCAAATCCGTGGCATAACCAAACATCTGCGCCAACGGCACTTCCACGCGAATCACGTTAACGCCCGCACGATTTTCCGTGCCTTGAATCGCCGACCGGCGCGCATTCAGATCGCCAAACACTGGAGCCATATATTCTTCGGGAACGACCACTTCCACTTTCATGATGGGTTCCAGCAGAACCGCTTTGGCGCGCGCGCAAGCTTCTTTGTAAGCCATCGACCCGGCGATTTTGAAGGCCATTTCATTGGAGTCCACATCGTGATAGCTGCCGTCGATAAGCACGACCGCGACGTCAACCGTGGGAAAACCGGCCAAAATACCGTTGTCAAGCGCTTCGCGGATACCGGCTTCGACCGGCGCGATGAATTCGCGCGGAATCGATCCGCCGATAATCTTGTCGATGAAGAGAAAGCGGTGCTCCTTGTCGAACTTCCATTTGCCGGGATTGCTGCTTCCGGTCACTTCTTTCGCCAGAGCGTCGATGTCGTCGGTGGACATCTCCTTCATGCTTTCATGGCTTGAACTCGGAATCGGATGCAATTCGATTTTGCAGTGGCCGTACTGACCTTTACCGCCGGTCTGCTTGATGTACTTGCCTTCGGCAATCGCTTTCTTGCGAATCGTCTCGCGATAAGCCACTTGAGGACGGCCGACGTTGGCCTGCACGGCGTACTCACGCAACATGCGGTCGACAATGATTTCGAGGTGCAGTTCGCCCATTCCGGAGATGAGCGTTTGCCCAGTGTCTGGTTCCGTGGAAACACGGAACGTCGGATCTTCCTGCGCCAGGCGCTGCAATGCCACGCCAAGCTTGTCCTGATCCGCCTTTGTCTTAGGCTCGATGGCCACAGAAATCACGGGAGCTGGAAAGTCAATGTTTTCCAGAATGATAGGCTTCGCTTCATCGCATAACGTATCGCCGGTATTTACGCTCTTCAATCCGACGCAGGCGCATATGTCGCCGGCGTAGATTTCTTCGATCTCTTCGCGCTTGTTGGCATGCATCTGAAGCAGACGGCTGATGCGCTCGCGCGTACCCTTGCCGGAATTCAAAACATAGCTGCCGGATTTCAAAACGCCCGAATAGACACGGATATACGTCACGTGACCGACGAAGGGATCCGACATAATCTTGAATGCGAGCGCGGCAAATGGCTGATCGTCGGAGGCACGGCGCAACGCCACTTCATCCGTATTGGGATCCGTGCCTTCAACAGGAGGAACATCAGTAGGCGAAGGAAGATAGTCAACTACCGCGTCGAGCAGCGGCTGAATGCCCTTGTTCTTAAACGCCGAACCAGCCAGAACGGGAACAATCTTCAATCCCAGCGTCGATTTCCGCACCGACCGGCGCATCTCTTCCAGCGACAGCGTCCCTTCGGTCAAATACTTGTCGATCACTTCGTCGTCATGCTCCGCGATGTAGTCCACCATCTTGCCGCGGTGCTCATCGTAGAACTTCTTGTCAATCGCGGAACCCTTCAGCGCAGCGGCGACATCCGGCCGCGAATCCACAAACGCCTTGTCCCACAATCTCTCGACCGGAAACTCCTCGAACTTTGCGCCGAGCGTTTCTTCCAGCCAAACAATTACCTTTTCTTCGAGGAAATCAATGATGCCGATGAAATTGTCTTCGCGACCGAGAGGAAACTGGAGGGGAACGGGGTGCGCGCCGAGGCGTTGACGAATGGTGCGGATGACGTGATCAAAATCCGCGCCCATGCGGTCCATCTTGTTGACGAAACAGATGCGCGGTACGCGGTACTTGTCGGCCTGACGCCAAACGGTTTCGGACTGCGGCTGCACGCCGGCGACGGAATCGAAAACGCAAACGGCGCCGTCCAAAACACGCAGCGAACGCTCCACTTCCACCGTAAAGTCCACGTGGCCGGGTGTATCGATAATATTGACGCGGTATTTCTTCCCAAAACGGTCCCACGAAGCCGTCGTCGCAGCGCTGGTAATCGTAATGCCGCGCTCGCGCTCCTGCTCCATCCAATCCATGGTGGCGGTGCCTTCATCCACGGAACCGATCTTGTACGTCACACCGGTATAAAAAAGAATCCGCTCTGTCGACGTGGTTTTGCCAGCATCGATGTGCGCCATGATCCCGATGTTCCGCGTATCTTCGAGTTTGAAGACTCGTCCCATGATCTCTTGCGTCGCCCCTTTGGTTTCCGTTGCCATTGGTCTTTCTTTTGACTCTTTTCTACTACCGGTCTAAAGACCGGCCACTACAGCTACCAGCGATAGTGCGCGAACGCCTTGTTCGCCTCCGCCATGCGGTGAACGTCTTCCTTCTTCTTGATAGCCCCGCCGCGCGCATTGGCCGCATCAATCAACTCATCCGCGAGCTTGTCGATCATCGTCTTGCCTGCACGCTCGCGCGAATACTGCAAAAGCCAGCGAATCGCCAGCGACTGCCGCCGGAACGGATTCACTTCGACCGGAACCTGATAGTTCGCGCCGCCCACGCGCCGCGTCTTCACTTCCAGCGTCGGCTTGACGTTCTCGATGGCCTTCTTGAAAATTTTCAAAGCATCGTCGTTCGTCTTCTTCGCTACCTGGTCCATCGCGCCGTAAAACACGCGCTGCGCCGTCGACTTCTTGCCTTCCCACATCATCGAGCAGATAAACTTCTCCACGATGTCGCTGGCATAGACCGGGTCGGTCGCTTGTGAACGCCGGAAAACAAGTCCTTTGCGTGGCATTGCTCTTTATCGCTCCTGAATCTCGCTGATTCTTCTTCTGTTTTTCTTCACGTCTTTATTTCATTACTTCTTTATTTCTTTATGTCTATATTTCTTACTTCGCCGCCGCAGCCTTGGGCCGTTTCGCGCCATATTTCGAACGCCCCTGCTTGCGATTCTCGACGCCCGCTGCGTCCAAAGTTCCGCGCACGATGTGATACCGCACTCCCGGCAGGTCCTTCACGCGGCCGCCGCGCACCAGCACGATCGAGTGCTCTTGTAAGTTGTGCCCGATCCCAGGAATGTACGTCGTCACTTCCACGGAATTCGTCAGTCGCACGCGCGCGACTTTCCGCAAAGCGGAGTTCGGTTTCTTCGGCGTCTGCGTGTACACGCGAATACACACACCGCGCTTCTCCGGGCAACCGGCGAGCGCAGGCGACTTCGTCTTAACCAAAACTTTCTCACGGCCCATTCGAACTAGTTGCGAAAACGTCGGCACAGTCGTCCTCTTTATCTGTGACCGCACAGCGGTCAACTAAGTGTGACCACACCACAGTCACCAAGTGCGCGCAAAATTTCCCGTGGCTCTCGCAAGGCGCGCAAACAAAAATGCGCGAGAGCACACATCAGTGCTGAAAGGTCTACTGCGAATCCGGAGAAACAACCAGCAAGAAACTCCGTACGCACTCCAAGAGGCAGAACAACGCTCCTGGCTTCATTTCGGAGAGGCTTACTCGGCTTTGCGGGGCTGGCGCCCCATTCCGGCCGCTCTTCTGTCCCATTCCGTCTTACTTTGTTCCGGGACCGAAGATAATTCCCTTCCAACCCACTCAACCGCTTCAACAGCTTAGCAGTCGCCCTCGTCAGGGTAGAAACACCCCCGACAAAAGGTAGAGTATAAGGAAAACAACGTGCTCTGTCAAATTTCTTTCACAAGTTCAAGTGAAAATCGCTGTGGAAATCAAGCACTTGGGAGCTTCCAACCAACTCTCCAGCTCCCTCAGAACCCCGTCATGCGCTCCGCTATGAGCTGAACGCCCAAGGCTTCGAAAGCACAGTTTCCGAAGGTCTTTCTCCCAAAGCGACTATAAATCCATGATAATAAAACACTTAGTTTGACGGTGGCACGTCTCTTTTTTCGATATCCGCAAACGCTTTGGGCCATAGCCCAAAAGCCTTCAGCATGGCATCCTCATGTTGCGCGACCAGCATTTTGACCGTTCTTTCAACTGGCCAAGGTGCCGCAAACCGCTCCGGCCTGTCCGCAATCCAATAAGCCGCAAGCGCCATGAGCGTGGCGTCCTGCGCCAACACGTCCGGTTTTACGGCCTCCAGCGCGTCCGCGGCCGAGTGATGCGTGTACTTATAATCCGGCGAATCCTGATCCATGTTAATCCCAGGCAATCCTGCGATCGAAAACGGCAGCGTGTCCGTGCCATCTTCCACTTTGTCGTCCACTTTCACTTCGCGAATGTCGGAGAGCGCAGCGGCAAACGGTTTAAAAATCTCCACCAAGTCGTCGCGGCCTCCCAATTGAAATGCCCGCACTGGCCCCTGCCCGTTATCCAGAATCAAGCTGCCCAGATGATTCGCCAGTTCCGCTTGGTGCTGCTTCACATAAGCGAACGAGCCATCGATCCCTTCCTCTTCTCCCGTGAACAGAACGAACCGAATGGTGCGGCGTGGTCTCATCCCGCTCCGCAGAATCGCATCGGCCGCCCCCAGCGTGCAACTGGAGCCCATCCCGTTGTCTGTCGCTCCCTCAGAAAGATCCCACGAATCCAGGTGCCCGCCGACCACCAGTACCTGTTCCGGATTTTCGCGCCCGCGAATCTCGCCCACCACGTTGGCGCTCTCCACCGGCCCGTTCGTAAATGTGTTTTGAACGTTGAAATGCACGCGCGGCGTCAGCCCACGCGCAAGATATCGTTCTAACTGCCCCTGGTCTTCCGCGGTCATCGAAACGACGGGAACTGCGAAGTCCGCATCGAAGCCGAGGATTCCTGTGTGCGTAAGGTTCATCCCCTCTGACTTGCCGCCGCCTTGCCCGCCAATCACCGCAATTACCCCCGCCTTCCCAGCGGCCTTCAGAAAATCTCCGAATTGCGCGAACAATTGAATGAAACTCTTGTTCGGCTCGCCTCGCATCACGACCAACGGCACCTTGCCCGTGAACCGCGCCATGTTCTTCATCTCATTGTCGAGGTCGAAGATGTTCACCGCAACCACGTCCCCCTCCGCTCCTCCCGCAGGTGTCGACCCTGTCCATCCCATCGCATCGATGTGCAGGGTCCGGCGCACCGGCGTCAAAAGCTCCGCCTGCGCCGTCCCTCGCGTCCAGCCGCGCCACAACTGCCATTTCTCCGCGTGCACATTCTCGAGCCCCATGGCCTTCATCTTCGCCAAGCCCCATTCAACGGCTTTCTGCGCTTGCGGTGATCCCGTCACGCGCGGGCCAATGTCGTCGCTCAATTCCGTCAAGAATTGAAACGCATGTGAATCCAGCATCCCCTCGCCCGCAATCTTTACCAGCGCGGGCTTCGTTCCGTCTTGATTGGGCCCTTTTGCCGCGGACCTGTTCTCGGCTCTCACGCCCAGCGCAACCACCAGCGCGATGAGTGCAACTCCTCCGAAAATCTTTCGCATTCCCAGCTCTCCTAGTGCCTGCACGACATCGGCACAAGACTTTACCATGCCCTCAGACGCACAACCCTCAATTCCGTTTCGTCAATCCCTCCCCTAAAGGCGCGACACGCCACACTCGTGTACACCGCGCAACGCCACGCAATCCTCCGCTTTACGCGACTTCCGCTCTCGCCCTAAACTTCCTTCGAGGCCATCGTGAAAGCAACTCGATTTTTTCTCTCCGCTATCCCTGTCATCGCAGTCGTCTGCTTTCTGAGTGCGGCCGCGGCCAACTCTCGCGCCGGGCAAGCCGCATCGCAAAAACCCGCCGAAAAAGCCCCGGAGAAAAATCAGGAAAAAACTCAGGACAAATCTGCGGCAAAGCTCGCGCCGAAAATTCCAGCCGAGATCGAACTCCTGGAAACTCGCATCCGCTTTGAAGCCAACGGCGACAGCCGCAAGGAGGTCCACGCCCGCGTCAAAATCAACGACGAACTCGGCGCCCGCCAATTCGCCCGCCTCAATTTCGATTTCAACCGCGGGTTCGAACAAATCGAAATTCCGCTCGTCCGCATCACGCACCCCAGCGGCGGCACCGCCGACGTCCTTCCCAGCGCCATCACCGACACACCCAATCCCGCCGTCGTCAACGCCCCCGCCTATCAAGACGTCCGGGGCAAGTCCGTCCGCATCCTCGGCCTCGAACCCGGCGATGTGCTCGAATACCGGGTCATCACAACCAGGACGAATCCTCCTTTAAAGCTGGCCGAATGGCCCTCTCATACGTTTGATCATGCAGGAGTCGTGGCCCACGAAATCTTCGAACTCGACCTTCCGCCTTCGCTCGCACCGGCCGATATGTACGTAGTCAAAAACGAGCAGATGCGCCAAGAGCTTCAGGGGCGCCAATCGTACCCGCCCCAGGGATGGATGAATCGAGAGCTGCGGGAACTTTCACCGGACGAATTAAAAAATCTGCCAATTCAGCTCGAATCGCCCAAGAAAGCCACGCGCTCCAAGCGAGCGGCGCCCACGGACAATCCGGCTGTTTTGCCGCAATCAACACCTACCGCAATGGAATCTTCGGAGCCCGAGCGTCTTCAGCCACCGGGCACCACCGATGAACTTCCAGCGGACGATCCAAAACGAATTCAGCTCTACGTAAGCCGCGAGGCCCCGGCTGTATCCATTCAGAAGACTGGCGAAGGCGAGGATTCTCGCGTCCTGTGTCGATGGGATCGCACGGCCCCAGCTAAAGAACCCGAGCGCGCAGCAGACGCGGATATCGCGCAAGATATGCCGGACATCGAACTCGGCCACACTCTTTCGTGGTGGGGGCTTTCGCATCAGCTCTATTACGCGATGCTCCCGCCAAAAGAGCTTCCCGCTGAAGTTACGGGGCAAGCCGACAAATTGACTCGAGACGCAAAAACTCCCGAAGAAAAAGCGCAACGAATCTTCGATTTTGTTTCTCAGAAAATCACCACTGTGGACCTTCCGCTCGGCGCAACTGGTTTCAAACCGCGCCCTGTCGCTGAAGTTCTCTCGTCCGGCTACGCAAATCCAGAAGACAAATTTGTCCTTCTCGAGTCGCTCGGTTCCGCGGCTAATATCGGCTTTGCCGGTCTTTTGATTGGGCCTTCGAAAAAGATCGGGCCCATCGTTGGCAACCCCTCTGCTTTCACGCATCTCGTCATCCAGGATGGTTACCCCGGCGGCTGGGGCGACCCTAGCCTGGAAGTGGCTCCTTTGGGTTTGCTTCCTCCCGCCTATCTGGGAAGCATGGCTCTGGTACTGGGGGAGTGGAGCGAAATCCACGACGTTCCTTCCGAGGTGTGGAGCGGTATTCCTAAGAGCCTGCCGTTCCCTTCCTCGCAAAAAGTGAATTTGAATGCGTCCCTGGACGCTGAAGGCAAGTTAACCACGAAAGCGAAATACGTCATCCGCGGAAACAATGAACTGCTTCTGCGCGTCGCGTTTCACAAAACGCCAAAAGAAAATTGGAAAAACATCGCGCAGCTCCTGGCCCTTTCCGACGGCTTCCGCGGCCAAATCGCGAACGTGACAACCTCGGATCCCTACGCGACGCACGACCCGTTCATTGTGGAGTACGAAATCACCCAGCCGAAATTTGTGGACTGGTCAAAGAAACCGCTTCGCATCCCCGCTCTTCTTCCTGTGCTGGGGCTTCCAGATCCGCCAGCGAAGCCGCCCGTCGCGGGAGCCCCTCCCCCCATCGACCTGGGCACTCCGCTCGATGTCGAATTGAACGCGGCCCTTCATCTCCCCGCAGGCACAATCGCTCACACGCCTGCGGGCACATCCGTCCAACGTGACTTCGCCACTTACACCTCGCTGTACTCAGCAAAAGACGCAACGATCACCGCCTCCCGCCATCTCAATTTTATCCTGAAGGAAATTCCCGCCGATCGTGCCGC
This sequence comes from Candidatus Acidiferrum sp., assembly GCA_035272765.1. Lineage (GTDB taxonomy): Bacteria > Acidobacteriota > Terriglobia > Acidiferrales > UBA7541 > Acidiferrum. The sequence goes on along the minus strand of DATEQG010000086.1, from coordinate 86,924 downwards.
CGATTACAACGCCTTCCTTCACGCCGTGCAAAGCGATGAATCACAGGTTTTCACTCTCGAGCGCGCTGAAGCAGCTCCGCCGCCGCCTCAAAAACCATGATCACCATCGACGCCATGCAAGGCTGGCACGATTTCTTCGTAGCCGAAGCGGGCGCATCCGCCGCGCTTGCCGGCCTCCTGTTCGTCGCCATCTCCATCAACCTCACGCGCATCCTCGAGTTCTGGCATTTGCCCACGCGCGCCGCCGAAGCGCTCCTTGCGCTTCTATCTGTCCTCATCGTCGCCACATTCGCGCTCATCCCGGGCCAATCGCAGCGCGTCTACGGTGCCGAAATCGGCGCTGCCGGCCTCCTAATCTGGGCCTTTCAGACTTTCGCACTCGCCCGCACGTGGAAAGCCCAGCACCCGCAAGCCAGAAGCCCCGTACGCTTCCTCATGAATCAACTTCCGCCGCTGCCATTTGTGATTGGAGGCGCGCTGCTCTTCGCAGGTCACCTCAATGGTGTCTACTGGGTGCTGCCGGGAACATTGCTGTCGTTTGCTGCGGGGATCTTCGGTGCCTGGATTCTTCTAATCGAAATTCAACGCTGACTCTTTGGAAGGTATGTTCCTACTTCTTTACGTCCTTACTTCATTACCTCTCTTATTTAATCTGCATCACTTCTTTTTCCTTCGCCGCGCTCAAATCCTCAATCTTTTTCGTTTCCGCATGCGAAAGCTTCTCCAACTCATCCAACGACCTCTTCCTGTCGTCCTCGCTGATCTTCTTTTCCTTTTCGAGCTTCTCGATCGCTTCCTTCAAATCCCGCCGGATATTTCGCACCGCCGTCCGGTGATTCTCCAGCACCTTGTGCAGCTGCTTGACCAAATCCTTGCGCCTCTCTTCCGTCAACGAAGGAATCGGCACCCTCACGACCTTCCCGTCATTCGTTGGATTCAATCCTAAATCCGACGTGCGAATCGCCTTGTCAATCAGCGCCACCGCGCTTGGGTCCCATGGCGAAATCACAATCATCGTAGGGTCCGGCACGGTCATGGTGCCCAGTTGGTTCACCGGCATCGGCGTCCCGTGATAGTCCACGCGAACGTTGTCCAGCAGCGTCGCGTTTGCGCGCCCAGTGCGAATCGTCGCCAGCTCCTTGCGAAAATCGTCCACCGCCTTTTCCATCCGCGTTCTTGCAGCGGCCATCGCGTCTTTTGTCGTACCAATCGTCGTCATATCTTCCTCAGTCGCGCTCGCTCTCCCAACGCAAATCGCTTTTCCCCCAATTTCGAGCTTCTAATTTCGGACTTCGAATCTACGCCGGCGTCACCTTTGAGCCCACACGCTCGCCCATCACCACCCTCTTGATGTTTCCGTGCTGGTTCATGTTGAAAACCACGATGGGCATCCCGTTATCCATGCACAGCGAAATCGCCGTCGCATCCATCACCTTCAAATTCTGGTTCAGCACGTCACGATAAGTAATCGCCGCAAAAAACTTCGCGCCGGAAACCTTTTCCGGGTCAGCATCGAAAATTCCGTCCACTCGCGTCGCTTTCAGGATCACGTCCGCTTTGATTTCCATGGCGCGCAGTGCCGCCGCGGTGTCCGTTGAGAAATACGGATTACCCGTCCCCGCGGCAAAAATCACGATGCGCTGCTTTTCCAGATGCCGCATCGCGCGCCGCCGGATGAACGGCTCGGACACCTGATTCATCTCGATCGCGCTCAAAACCCTCGTAAACACGCCTTCTTTTTCGAGAGCGTCCTGCAGCGCCAGTGCGTTAATCACCGTCGCCAGCATCCCCATGTAGTCGCCGGTCGCGCGATCAATCTCGAATCCCTTCTGCCGCGCCCCGCGAAAAATATTTCCCCCGCCGACCATGATGGCGATCTCAATCCCCAGCGCGTGCACCTCTTTCAACTCCTGTGCAATCGCCTGGATCGTCTCGCCGTGAATCCCGAATCCCTGCGGTCCCTGCAGCGATTCTCCAGAAAGCTTCAGCAAAATACGCCGGTACGCAAGTTGCGCGTTTCTCGGCGTTCTCTTCACGGATTTCTTTACAGTCTTTTTCTGTGCGGCCATGGCCCCCCGGTCAGTTCCCTGTAAAATCCTCGGAATTGTAACAAACTATCCCCGCTCCCGCACATTGTGGAGTGCGGCAGCCCAGCTGCCGCCTTTTAAGCGATACACTAGAACTGCGCCGCCGCTAATCGGAACATGCTCATCGGAACAAGAGATGCAGTTCCGCATAGGTAGTGGGAAACGCGAAGCGACTTTCAGGCGTTTCATGAGAGGCAAGCAATCAAGAGGGTCCCACTATCGGGGGCACACGATGAGATGTCGGCGAGTCTGCTTTCTGGTCTGGCCTCTAACGGCAGCGTTTGCCACTGCTCCGATCCTCTCTCAAACTCCCGCTCCTAATCCTTCCAGCGGCGCACCCACGATAAAAGTAGAAACCCGTGTCGTTCTCGTCGACGTCGTCGTCACCGACGACAAAGGTGAAGCGGTCGCAGGACTGAACAAAAAGGACTTCCAAATCACGGAAGAAGGAGCGCCGCAAGCCATCTCCTCCTTCGAAGAACACAAAAGTGTGCAACCAGTCCAAATAAAACTTCCGCAAATGCCGCCGAACGTCTTCACCAACTTTCCCACCACGAAATCCCCGGATTCCGTCAACGTTCTCTTACTCGACTTGTTGAACACCCAGCCGCAGGACCAGGCCTTCGCTCGTCAGCAAGTGATCAAGTATCTGGACAACGTCCAGCCCGGCGCACGCCTAGCAATCTTCGCGCTTGGCTCTCAACTCCGCATCGTTCGGGGGTTCACCACCGATTTCTCCGGGCTCTCCGCCGCCCTCGACGACAAGAATCTTGGCGTCAATCCGCAAGTCTCGGGCCTTCTTCCCACTCAGTCCCTACAGTACAGCGAGGATCTTGTCGTGCATCAGATGCGGCGTAGCCAAGCGGCTCCCGCCGCTATCGAATCCGTCGAACAGCTCCAGGCGGATGAAGCCGCGGCTCGGGGTGCGTCGCGCGTCGAAATCACCCTGCAAGCTTTTCAACAGCTCGCTCGTTACTTGTCCGGAATTCCTGCCCGCAAGAATGTGATTTGGTTCTCGGACAATTTCCCTATCAGCTTTGTCCCGGAGAGCAAAGTCCGCGTGCCCAAATACCAGGAACACGTTCAGAAAACCTCGGACATGCTTACTGCTGCTCAGGTGGCTATTTATCCCGTCTCCGCACTCGGCGTGCTGGGAGATCCAACCTTCGACGTGAGCCTGCTTGCTGGTACTCGGCAACAACTTGAGGCCTTGCTCAGCTCGAACCAGATCGCCATGGAAAGCATCGCACAGCAAACAGGCGGGCGGGCTTTTTACAACACGAACGCCCTCAATGAGGCCGTGAAAGACGCCGTCGATATCGGCTCGCACTACTACTCCCTCGCTTACTCTCCGTCGAACAACAAGTCCGACGGAAAATATCGCCGCATCCAGGTAAACCTTTCGAGCGGCAACTACAAGCTCTCCTACCGACGCGGCTATTACGCGGACAAGCCGCGGCCCGAAAGCAACTCTTCCGAAGAAGCCGACGATCCGTTGATTCCTCTCATCGGTCTCGGAATGCCGAACTTTGATCAGATTCTTTACAAGGTTAGGATCACTCCGCAGAATCCTCAGCCCGCACCCAACGCACCCCGCGCCGGCAGCAACACGGAACTGGGACCGCCTTTCACGCGCTACGACGTGGAGTTTGCTGCTTCCCTGAAGGATATTGCCATGGGCCTGGCATCCGACCCGGTGCGCCGCGGCCACATCGAAGTAATGCTCATCGCCTTCGACCACGACGGGAAAATTGTCAACATCCTGAAACGAAGGAGCAAGCTGTCCATGGACCCCAAGGTCTACGCCGCCACGCAAACCGTCGGTCTCCAAATCCATGAGGAGATCGATCTCCCTCCAGGCGACGTCTACCTGCGCACCGGCATTTACGACCTCAATTCCGGAAGTTGTGGCACCATCGGCATTCCGCTGGCGACGCTCGCCTCCCCAGAGCGCGCCAAGCAGTAATTCCAATCGCCAGCGGACGAACGCATTCTAGGAAAATGATTCGGGCGCCGGCGATGGCCCGCGCGAACAAAAAAAAGAGCGTTCCGGTTTCCCGGAACGCTCTGGAATACAGTTATGAATACTTGCGTTACGCGCCGACGGGCGCCGGAACTGGCGCCGTTTCTGTTCCCCCCGCAGGCCCGCCGCCCTCGCCCACCTTGAAGCGCACAAACCGCCGAATGGAAATATTTTCGCCAAGCTTTGCGATCGCCTGCGTAATCATCTCGCCGATCGTGACGCTCTCGTCCTTGATGTAGTGCTGCTCGTACAGGCAGTTTTCCTCGTAGAACTTCTCCATCTTTCCCGCTGTAATTTTCTCGACCACGTTTTCCGGCTTCCCGGTGGCTAGCGCCTGCGCGCGGTAAATATCCCGTTCTGCCGCAAGCATCTCCGGCGTAACGTCCTCACGCCGAACGTACCGCGGATCGAGCGCCGCGATATGCATCGCGATATCGTGGCAAAGCTGCTGGAAAGCTTCCGTGCGCGCCACAAAGTCCGACTCGCAGTTGATCTCCACGAGCACACCAATCTTCCCGCCCGCGTGGATATAGCTTCCCACGAGCCCTTCGCTCGCTTCCCGTTGCGATTTCTTCGCCGCCGCCGCTTGCCCCTTTTTCCGCAAAATCTCGATGGCCTTATCGATCACGCCGTTGGCTTCCACGAGCGCCGCGCGGCAGTCGCTGAAACCCGCCCCGGTCCGTTCGCGCAGCTCTTTCACGAGGTGCGCCGGTATCTGCATAGCTGGCTGTTGTGTGCTCATCTTTTTTTCTCTTCGCTTATTTGAATTCTCTTATTCGATGCCCTTGTTTGCAGAACGGCCCACCCCGAACCGCATGGGGCGGGCCTCACGAGACTTCCACCCGCGCTATTTGTCTAGCGAGATTCCGCGTCCGGTGGCACTGTCGCTTCGGCGCCCTCGGCGGACTCAACAGGTGCATCTGGAGGAGGCTCAACAACCGCTCCCTCCACGAAATCGCCTTCCTGCTTCTCGTATTGCTCGTACGCGCTGGTATCCACGTACTCCACGCCATCGACGATCGCCTGGTCTTCCGCTGACTTCTGATCCGCCACCTGCGATTGCTGGTACGCGGTATGCCCTTCGAGCACGGAATCCGCAATCTTTGTCGTGAACAGCCGGATCGCGCGCAAAGCGTCGTCGTTGCCCGGAATAATCCAGTCCACCACGTCCGGATCGCAATTGGTATCAACAACCGAAACCACCGGCACGCCCATGCGCCGCGCTTCTTTCACGGCAATCTCTTCCGCATTCGAATCAATCACAAACATGGCGTCCGGAAGCTGGGTCATGTTCTCAATGCCTTCCAGGTTCTGGTTCAGGTGCTTCATTTCGCGGCCCAGCCGCGCTTTTTCTTTCTTCGAAAGTTCGTTGATCCGGCCGTCTTCCGTCATGGCCTTCAGCAGCTTCAGCCGCTTGATCGATTTCTGCAGCGTCGCCCAATTCGTTAGCGTCCCGCCCAGCCAGCGGTGGTTCACAAAAAACGCTCCGCAGCGCTTCGATTCCTCCGCGACCGCTTCCTGCGCCTGCCGCTTGGTGCCTACAAACAACACCGCTTTTCCTTGCGCGGAAAGATCGCTCACGAACCGGCTCGCTTCGCGGAACATTTTCAAGGTCTTCTGAAGATCAATAATGTGGATTCCGTTGCGCTCTCCGAAAATATATTCCTTCATCTTCGGATTCCAACGCCGCGTCTGGTGACCGAAGTGAACTCCGGCCTCCAGCAATTCTTTCATCGTAATTTCTACTGCCAAGTTTCCTCCTAGTAGGATAGCCGTTTGCGGTGACATCCTTCTTCTCGGTCGTCGTCTTTCCCTGTAGGGGAGGGGCTTGCCCCTCCCGCTCCGACGAAGCAGGACGCCACAGAACAGCCTATTGCCGGCTCCTTGCCGGCCGTGATCTCGAAGGGCTTGCTCGCGCATTCCCTTCGGAGCTCGTTGCGACTAGCTTCCCGGCTTTCGCCTGTCACTAGTCACCAGTCACCCTTTTAACGCTTGGTGAACTGGAATCTCTTGCGCGCACCCTTCTGCCCGTACTTCTTCCGTTCCTTCATACGGGAGTCGCGCGTCAAAAATCCGTTCTTCCTCAGCGCCGGCCGCAGCTCCGGGTTGTACCGCGAGATCGCTCGCGACAATCCCATCCGCACAGCTCCAGCTTGCCCGCCAACGCCGCCGCCATGCGCGGTCACCTTCACGTCCACCTGATCCGCCAAGTTCGTGAACTTCAGCGGCTCGGTGGCATCATGCTTCCAGGCATGATTCGGAAAATACTTTTCCACCTCGCGGCCGTTCACCGTGAACTTGCCGCTCCCCGCGCGCAAGAACACTCGCGCCACAGATTCCTTGCGACGTCCCGTCCCCAGAAACCAAGTTTGCGTGCCCGCAATGGGCGTACCAGTAGAACTCAACGTTCCTCCTAAAATTGCCTGATTCCGGACACCCGGAACCACTCAACTCCACGCCGGTTTTGCTCCCTGCCTAAGGCACCACTTAGAGGTGACCACTGCGCGGCCACACTTTTCAAGGAACAGCAACGTGCAGAATCCAGTGGCACAGACTTTAGTCTGTGCTCTTTGCTACTACCCAGCAGTCGGACAGACTTTCAGCCTGTCTCCCCGCTAATCCTACGACGCAACCGCCTGCGGTCTCTGCCCGGCATGCCGCGCCAACCCCGCTGCATCCCGGTAAATCCGCAATTTCTTTGCTCGCCGAGCCCGCAGCTTGTTCTTGGGCAGCATCCCAAGAACCGCCTCGCGAATCATCCATTCCGGCTTTGTTTCTCGCACTCGCTTCGCTGGGACGGCTTTCAATCCGCCTGGATACCCGCTATGCGAGTAATAAATCTTTTGCTCCACCTTGTTTCCGGTCATGCGAACCTTGTCCGCATTGATCACCACAACGTGATCCCCCGAATCCAGGTACGGCGTAAAACTCGCCTTATCTTTTCCAATCAGCATCCGCGCCACTTTCGTCGCTAGACGCCCCAAAACCTGGTCGGTTGCATCCACCACAAACCAGTTCGCGCCCACTTTCAGCGCTTCCGCTTCTTCTCCCTTAGCTACGTACGTCCTCATTGCGCTCAGCCACACCTTTCCCTATAGAGACAAACGCTAATCTTAAAGTACCTCCCGCATCCTGTCAACGCGATTGATTCACTGGTAGTGGGTCGGTTTGGATTAGAGAGTGACAAAAGCGAATCACTTATATTGGACGATAGGATGCTAACTACATCCGAAAGGACCACACATTGCCCCTAATGTCATCAGAGCGCAGAGCAACGCGCACCCATTGACCAAGAGTCCGCTCCAGCGACTCCACCCGATCCCGAACAGCGACACTACAAACAGAAGTAGCGATCCGTAGAAACTGACACTCCAGATCAGCCGTATCGCTCGCGCATACCGGAGTCTTTCTTCGACATGCACGCTTGAGGGATTTGATGCGTACCTCACGTACACGAAGCAGGCGCCCGCGAACAAGAGGAAACCAAGCACAGTGCTAAGCGCCCCGATTCTTCGCCTCCAGATTGAAATTCGCGGATTCTTCATACCATTCACAGCATAATCAGCATATGCCCAGCCGCACGCCCGGACAATCGAGGAACTTGCTGCGAACTTAGATTCAAACTGACCACTACCGATTCACTCGCGTGGCCGATCCTGGCTTTGCTGGCATTTCTACGCCAAGGATCGAAGGGACCTGGGCCAGCCAAAAAAACACGCAGGGCTACATTGGCGGCTTATGGTCGGTAAGTTGCGCTGCCAGTTCTCTCCGCGATCACCTTCCGCGCCTTCTCGTACAACGCCCGCGCCTGGGGAACCGCGTCAATGGCCGCCAATAACTGCGGATCGGCCTCGAGCTGAACCTTGAATCCTTCTTGCTGGCCGAAGGTCGACACAAAAGCTTCCTGCTTGATCTTGCGTTTCACCCAACCCAGATTTTCCGCCAGCTCCGGCTCCGTGTAGCGTACATTGTGGCTCGCCAGAAACTTCCGGAATTCTGTCATCACTGCGTCGTCCACTTCGAAATCCTTGGTGATCACAGGCCGCGTTCCCAAATAGTGCCGCGTAAATCCACCGACGCTGGTCTCAAACGGATAAAACACATCGGCGCGCAGCAGCGTCCTTTGAAAACGATTGTATTCCGGTTCGCGAACGGTAATGTCCGGCGTGATTCCACCTCCGCCGGTTACCTGCCTGCCGCTATCGGTCAGCCGGAATTCCGTCGGATGTTCTGGAACCTTGCGCTCGTAATGATAGGAGTACAGCGAAATCGATTTGTAATTGCGCTGAATCAACCGGCCACTGGGCGTGTAGTATCGCGCAATCGTTAGCGCCAATCCTGTGTTTTCGCTCAATGGCTGAACGGTTTGCACCAAGCCCTTGCCAAACGTCGTCTCGCCTACGACCACTCCGCGGTCGTGGTCTTGCACCGCTCCCGCAATAATCTCCGTGGCGGATGCTGAATTGTTATTCACCAAGATCACCAGCGGCATGTTGTTGCCCCGATTTCCTCGTACCGCGTAATAACGCCGCTCCGCGGATGCGCGCCCGCGATGCGACACGATCAATTGATTCTTGTCGAGTAGCATATCCCCAACGCTGATGGCCTCGTTCAGCAGCCCGCCGGGATTTCCGCGCATGTCCAAAATCAAGCCGTCCAGAGTAGACGCATTCAGCTGCTTCATGGCGTCAGCCAGCTCGCGGTCGGTGATTTCGCTGAATCCAGAAAGCCTTATGTACCCGATACCCGGCTTTATCTCGAACGCCAACTCCACGGCGTGACGCGGGATTTCATCGCGCGTTACCGCAAAAATCAGCGGCTCCGCGGAACCCTCGCGTGACATGGTGATCCTTACCGTCGTACCCCTGGCGCCCCTCAAAAGATCGGCGACTTCCGTGGTAGTCAAACCCTCGGCGGATTTGTCGTCGACCTTTAAGATCACGTCCCCCGGCCGAATTCCCGCATTGAATGCCGGCGTGCCCACATAAGGAGACATCACCGCCGTGTGGTCTCCCCGCGGAATCACCGTCATACCTACTCCGTAGTACTTACCCTGGCGTTCCTCCGTGCTTAACGCCCACTGCCGTGCGTCGAAGAAATTCGAGTGCGGATCGAGCACGCGCAGCATCCCAGGAATGGCGCCTTCATAGACGGCCTTGTCGACGTCTACGTGCTCTGCGTAGTTCGCCTGGACGATGTCCAGCACCTGCGTAAAACTTCGCACCGAACCCTGAATGTCATCGAACGACGACGTCTTGGCCCGCACGTTCGGACCGTAGATCCCGCCCAACGCGGCGGATAGAGCCACCACCGCAACCACCAGAAACAACCCGCGACGCTCTGGTTTCATGTCACCCTCGCGCGATACCTCGGCTCAACCCAGTCTGCCCTCACCCCAGAAAACGCCACTATTGTACGCCCATCTCGCCTCTTTAGAACATCCTCGGCTCCAGGCGAACAAATCCCAACAGGGCCATCCGCCAAGACGCCGTGAAGTTTTTGAGAAAATTCACACTAAGCGGACGCGCTGCCGGTCGGCTGCCCATCAGCACACTACAGGCCTCTGCGGTGCTGCGGCTGATCGTCCTTCCGTCCATCCGGAAACATGTCATCGGGCAGACTGGCGAGCAACTGAAACGCTCGCTCCATTCCTCGACCCCTCTTCCGAAGGACAATCTCGTCCCCGTTTCGCCAGATTTCCAGCTCTTTGCAGTTCACTCGAAATCCTTTGGGTAACTGTACCGCCTGGCCTTTTCCCGATTTGAATACTCGCGCTGTGGCCATCTCTCACCTCATGCGTTGGCTGGAACTTCTCCAAGCTCATGTTCGTTCTTTCTCTGGCAACCCAATACTCCGACAGCAAATTTCGGGCCAAACAAATCTGAGGCGTATATACTGCAACCCATTTCATGTTTCGAATACCTCGCCTCGCGCTCACCTACGCGGCCGTCCTTGCAGCAAGTATCGGCGTCTTTTTCTTGATTCGGTCAGTAGGCCGCTCGCTCGTATCCACCGGAGCGCCAGGACTGGAGACATCTGTCACACGAACGCCTTCCGAAGCGCCCGGCATCTTGCTGCACGTTTTGCTCGCTCTTGTTGTCATCATTGTTGTCGCCCGCGTTCTTGGCGCTCTATTTCGCGGGCTGAACCTGCCGCAGGTCATGGGCGAAGTAGTCGCCGGGATTCTCTTAGGGCCTTCCTTTCTCGGTTGGCTGGCCCCGGAGGTTGCTTCTCGAATCCTTCCCACGAATACCGCACCGTATCTAGCGCTGATCTCTCAAGTTGGCGTGGTGCTCTACATGTTCCTCGTCGGCCTCGAGCTGGATATGGATCTCTTGCAAGAGCGCACTCGAGCCGCCATCGCCATCTCCCACGCCAGCATCCTCCTGCCCTTTTTGTCTGGCGCCGCCATCGCACTCTGGCTGTATCCCCGCTATTCCGCCAGCGCCGTCTCCTTCACCACCTTTGCTCTTTTCATCGGCGTAGCGATGTCCATCACTGCCTTCCCAGTGTTAGCACGCATTCTCACGGATCGCGGAATGCAAAAAACGCGCCTCGGCGTCCTCGCCCTCGCATGCGCTGCCATCAACGACGTCGTCGCATGGTGTCTGCTCGCCTTCGTGATCAGCGTCGCCCGTGCGCAGACCGGAACCCTGCTATTCACGTTGCTCACCACGATTGGCTTCATCCTCTTCGTGTTGCTGATTGCGAAGCGAGGTGCCTTGCTGCTCGTGCGCTGGCAGACAGCCAAAGGCCGCACCACGCAAGACATCTTCGCTGTCGTCTGCGCCGCCCTGCTTCTTTCGGCCCTGGTGACGGAACGAATCGGTATTCATGCCCTCTTCGGCGCTTTTCTTCTAGGGACCGTCATTCCCCACAATTCTGCATTGGCGCGTGACATCCGAGAGAAGTGCGAAGCTCTGGTCGTGGTCCTGCTGTTGCCCGTTTTTTTCGTGTTCACAGGCATGCGCACTCAAATCGGTCTGGTGCACGGAACTCGGGACTGGCTGGCTTGTCTTTTCATTATCGCCGTAGCCTCACTCGGCAAATTCGGCGGCAGTTTTCTCGCCGCTCGATGGACCGGCTCGGATTGGCGTGAAGCCGCATCCTTGGGTGTCCTGATGAACACGCGCGGTTTGATGGAGCTGATTGTCCTCAATGTTGGCCTGGACCTGGGTGTGCTCTCACCGGTCCTATTTACGATGTTCGTTATCATGGCGGTAGTCACCACTCTGGTGACCACGCCAATCCTGCATCAATTGGAGGAATCCGGCGTTCAAAGTCCTGCCGCAGCCGTCACCTATACCAAAGCACTCCGGCCTTAGCAGATCCTTCGATCGCTCCCCTCGCAACACTCTCCGCGCATCTCTGTTAACTCTGCGCCGGAGTTTACCCCGAGCCGCTCGGGGCGTTGTCCTTCCTCTTCGCGCAGCCACTCTCCAGCTGCCGCGCGATTCCGCCCGATTTGGTGTATATTCGCCCGCGGTTCGGCTCAGAAGGTTTCTGCGCCTGGATGGGAGGCGTCACGTGCGCCTTGTTTCTTTAACTATTGCAACGGCAACGGTCTTGACGTTCGCCTTGGTGACAACAGCCCAGCAGTCTTCCGGCCCTTACAAAGTCCTCAAAACCGCCAAAGTCGGCGGCGAGGGCGGCTACGACTACATCTTCGCCGACAGCAAAGCTCGTCGCCTCTATATTCCCCGGGGCGGTCCAGCCGGCCAACTCACTGTCTTCAATCTCGACACTCTCGAACCCGTCGGTGCCATCCCCAATGTCAGCGCCGGTGGCGCTACTGTCGATTCCAAATCCCACCACGGCTTCTCCACCACCAAGCCCGTCACAATGTGGGACGCCGAAACTCTCAAAGTCATCAAGACCATCGATGTCGACGGCCGCCCAGATGGCATCCTCACCGATCCCTACAACTCCCGCGTCTGGGTGCTGAGCCATCAGCCGCCCCACGCCACTATCATCGACGCCGTCACTGGCGCCATCGTCAAAACCCTTGACCTAGGCGGTGCTCCCGAAGAAGCCGTCAGCGATGGCAAAGGCACCATGTACATCAACATCACCGACAAAGCCAACATCGCCGTCGTTGACGCGAAAAACCTCACCGTCACTGCTCACTACGACGTCAGCTCCAAAGGTACCGGCGGCAGCGGCCTCGCCCTTGATGCAAAAAATCACGTTCTCTTCGCCTACTACCGCCAGCCCACTCCTGTCGTCATCATCGTCAACGCCAGAAACGGCGACATCATCACTACTCTTCCCACCGGTATGGGGGTGGACACCGTCGCCTTCAATCCCGCCACTAGAGAAACCATCAGCGCCGAATTTGCCGGCTCTATGACTTTCATTAAGGAAAACAGCCCCACCAGCTTCACCGTCGAGCAAACCCTGCAAACCATGGTAGGCGCCAAAACTCTTGCCCTCGACACCAAAACGGGCCACCTGCTCACTATGGCGGCCGAATTTGGCCCGCCGGCCCCAGACGCCAAGCCCGGCCCCGCAGGCCGCCCACCCCGCGGCCCCATGATTCCCGGCTCCTTCACCATTCTCATGATCGGCAAGTAAAGGCGCCAGCGCGGAAAACCGCAGCCGCTAACGAAATGATTTTTTTGGAAGGCTTTGCCTGGTAGAAGTGCTCATAGCAGCTAGCAGCCGCTCTGGTTGGCTTCCTGGAAAGCGCGCCCCTCTTCTCCGCGCTCTCAGCGCTTTGTGTGGTCCGTGTGTAAAAAGACCGCTTACTTCAACCCAGTCTGATCCGCGAATGTCTACATTGTCGCGAGCTGCGACCGCCGACCCGTCGCGTATTCATTCAGCGCCGCGTTAGCTCTAGTGATAACCGTCAACGCGTCCGCAACGGCGACAAGATCTTTTCCGCGCAAAACAAAATACATCTCGTTTTCACCCAGCCCGGTATAAACCCGATTCCCCATGCACCCCAGGCTCAGAATCGCCCCCATCTGCATCGAAGCCGGCAGCGCCATGCACGTCGGCCGTCCGAGAGCTGGCGCGCCGCTCCCGACCCCAGCCCGATTTGCCGCCTCACTGAGCAGCATCGCCCCAGAGGGCTTACACGCAAACAACACCACATCCGGTGCAACAGGTGCCTCTCCCAGCGGTGCATACACAATCGCCGCCGGCGCCGCAGCCAACCGCGGAATCTGCGGCACTTCTTCCGGTTTCACATAACCCAGATCAAACATCATCTTCAGCGTCTGCTCCGTTTCCTTCTCCCGTTCCGGCGACAACGCAATGTTGTGCGTATACGCCCCCACCGCGCAGTTGAAATGATTTTCCGGTACCGTGTAGAAGACCCGCCCCTCCGCAGCCAGCCGCCAGAAACTGCATCCGGAAGGTTGGGTTCCCTCAAATCTCTTCACCCCCGCCGGCGCCGCATCCAAAAACGACACTGCCACCGGCCGCCGCGCCAACCTCACCGCCCCGCCAATCCTTTCCTCCATCGCTTTCCAATCCATCGGTCCACTCATCTCTTGGCCTCCTCCCGTTCCGCCCGCAACCATATCACGCAAACCGTCCCAGTTCCGAACACACGCCACCCGGTCTGGGCACCGTTCGGCCATACCTCTCCCCATCCCCCTCGTCTAATTCTTTGCCCGTTCAAAACGACGGAACATTCCTCACGGATCGGGAGTATAGACAGGGAGGAGATCACGGTTATGACCGAACTTTGGCGCGACATTCGCTACGGCTTGCGGCTGCTCTGGAAGAGTGCGGGGTTCACATCGGTCTCCCTTCTTGCCCTGGCCTTGGGCATTGGGGCCACCACCGCCATTTTCAGTTTGCTCTATTCGGTTCTCCTTGCGCCCCTCCCCTATGTCGATAGCGACAGAATCGTTATGGTCTGGTCGCACCAGAAAGGCGAGCGCAATGGCACTTCCCCCAGTGACCTCCTCGACTGGCAAAAGCAAGCCACCGTCTTCGACTCCCTCAACGGCTGGACTGGCGAAGGCTTCACCATCTCCACCCCTGATTGGACCGAACAAGTCCAGGCGAGCCGGGTAGCCCCCGGCTGGTTCGACCTCCTCTTCAGCCCTAAGGTCATCCTTGGCCGCCATTTCGTTGCTGACGACACCCTCCCCGGCAACGACAAGGTCGTCATCCTCAACAACAAATTCTGGCGCGACCATTTCGGCAGCGATCCCAGCGTTGTCGGCAGAAAGCTCCGCATGAGCGGCGAACTCTATACCGTCCTCGGCGTCGCCGCTCCCAGCCCCTCTGACGTTGGCGATTCTTCCATGAACGTCCCGCTTTCCTTCAAAGCCGACGAAATCAAGCGCGAAAATCACTTTCTCCTGGTGATGGGCAAGCTCAAGAGCGGCGTCACTCTCGAAGCCGCCAACTCAGAGATGGCCGTTATTGCCAAACAACTCGCCCAAAGCTACCCGAAAACAAATGCCGATCTAACCGTCACTGTTGAGCCTCTCAAAGACGACTTTCTTCCCAAGCAAACCCGCCTCGGCCTCTGGCTCATGATGGGCGCCGTCGGATTCGTCCTTCTAATCGCCTGCGTCAATATCGCGAACCTGCTTCTCGCCTGGGGCACCGCGCGCCAAAAAGAAATCGCCGTTCGCGCCTCGCAAGGCGCCACCCGCGCTCGCATCTTCCGCCAATTCCTGATCGAAAGCCTTTCCTTGGCATTAATGGGCGGCTTCTTGGGCACCCTACTCTCCGTCGCTCTGCTCCGTGGCGTCATGAGCCTCATGCCCAGAAACCAGCTCGGCATCCCCTATGAAGCCGACCCGCACCTCAACCTCCAGGTCCTCCTCTTCACCCTTGCCGCAACGATTCTCAGCGGCGTGCTGTTCGGATGCTTTCCCGCGTGGCATGCGGCTCGCCAAAATATCAGCGACATGTTAAAGGAAGGCGGCAGGTCCACTTCAGCGGGCGCCGGCCACAACCGTCTTCGCCGCGTCCTGGTTGTCGCGGAGTTCGCCTTGGCCCTGATCTTAGTCGCCGGCGCCGGCCTGATCCTCCGAAGCTTTTGGAATGTCACCCAAGTCGACCTCGGCATTCGCCGCGATCACGTCCTCACTTTCAGCGTGCCTATCCAGCACGAACGCACCTCCAGCGTCGCCCAAATCCGCTCCGTCTACCAGCAACTCCAGGAGCGCATCGCCGCTGTCCCCGGCGTCAGGAAAGTCGCTATCTCCCCCGGTCTCCCTTCTGGCGGCTCGGGTCGCCTGCATTTCACCATCGCCGGCCAGCCCTCCGATGAGTCCGATAACAACCCCGACAAACAACCCGTGGCGATGGTTAACGCCGTCACCCCCGGCTACTACGAAACCTACGGCATACGCCTCACCCGCGGCCGCTATCTCGACGCGCGCGATCTCGCCGGCTCCCCGCGCGTCGCCATGGTCAGCGAGAGCTTCGCTCGCCAATATCTACCCGGAATCGACCCACTTACCCAACGCGTCAAAATCGTCGAGCTTCTCCCCGACAAAACTCCCCCCTTCGGCGCTCCCGTCGAATGGCAAATTGTCGGCGTCTTCCACGACGTGCAGTACGACAGCCACCCCACCACCACTGGCTCCGCCGAAGTGGACTTTCCATTTGACCAAGCCCCATGGCCCTTCACCACCATCGCCGTCCGCACCAACGGAAATCCTAGCTCGGTTACCACTGGCATCGCCGCCGCCGTCCGCTCCGTGAATCCCGATTTCCCCATGACTCGTGTCCGCACCATGGACCAGATCATTAGCGAATCCCTCGTCACCGACCGCTTTACCGTCCTCGTCTTCGGCACCTTCGCCGTGCTCGCTCTCTTCCTCGCCGCCATCGGCATCTACGGTGTCATGACCTTCTCCGTCGCTCAACGCAATCACGAGTTGGGCATTCGCATCGCCCTTGGCGCGGGCAACTCACAAGTGATGCGTTTAGTAGTCGGTGAAGGCATGTGGGCTGCACTGCTCGGAATGGCCATCGGCCTTCCAGGTGTCTACTTTGTCGGCAAAACGCTGAAGAGTTTCCTATACAACGTAGGCGCTCTGGATGTCCGAGCCCTCATAGGCGTTACCCTGGTCCTACTGGCCTCAGCTCTAGTCGCCTGCTACGTCCCAGCCCGCCGCGCCACAAAAATCGACCCGCTAGCCGCCCTCCGCCAGGAGTAGCCGTCGCCCGATTTTCCTTGTAGGGGCACGATTCATTTACCCTGAGCCTCGAAGGGCCGTGCCCTCTTTCCTTTTCATCTCGCGCCACTCCGCGTAGGGGCACGACACGTTTACGCTGCTTGCCCTGAGAAAAGAAGGGAGCCTCGAAGGGTCGTGCCCTCTTTCTTTTTCCCGTTCTTTCTTTTTCACTCCCCCACCCAGGAGGTCTCAACGCCGGTTTTTCTCTCGTTACTCCGGGTAGGGGCACGACACGTCGTGCCCTCTTTCCTTTTCCTGTTCTTTCCCTTTCACCCCCCACCCAGGAGGTCTCGGCGTAACGCGCACGTCGCCACGACGTCATTTCGAGCGGGGTAAGCCGACGCCCTTTCCTTTCACGTTTGCTCCTGCAAACCTGTCGGCTTGCAAAGAGAGAACCCTGCGCCATCACTCACGCTTCTTGCAAGCGATGAAATCTCTCTTCGTCCTTTCTCAGCCGCAGCCCTCTCGCCTCCCTCATCGTTCTCCCCGCCACCCACCTTAAGATCCGTTGAGGCTGTTGGGCGGCGATCAGTCCTTTTGAATCGCTGGCCAACAGCCTCAACGGATCGACGTCACCGCCCGAGTCCCGTTCCCGCGCGTTCCCAAGGGCATAACAACTCTGACTATCAGTAGCTCGGCGTAGCATCCCAAATCCCCACATAGCCATAATCTGATTGGGCGCGTGCCCAAGGGGGCGGCCGCGCCTTTATTCTGTGAAACAGGAAACTAGGGAATCCTGGGAATCCGTAAGACCACGTGCGGAGCCGAGCTACTTGTTAGACGGCCCAGCGTCATATATCCTCGTCGCGTATGCCACGAATTGAGTCTTCGAAATCTAACTCCAGGCTGCAGTTCGTCGCAGCGCTGCCGACATTTGACACCGATCAAGCGGCCCAGCTGGTTTGGCATTGGCTGGACGACAAACTACAGAACGCGTCGGGCGTTTGCTACTACAAGTATCCGATCGTCGGATTCGGTGGGACTGAGATTCCGGACTTTACTCTTCTTGTACGCGGCTACCAGCCATTTGCAATCAAGTGCGTCGATCTCGATCTCGTCGACATTCAAGAGATTGCAACTGAAACTTGGCAAGTTCGTGATGGCGGGAAGAGTAAAAGCGTTGATTCGCCCTTCGCTGTGGCGGACGACTTCAAGGTTTGGCTAAACCAGAGATTTGAACGAGAACGACCATTGAGGGGCAAGGTTTCTCCTGTCGGAGTCGTTGCGCTGCCACTTATAACGCGTCAATCGTTTCTTGAGAAATTTGATAGTCCCGAGGGTAGCCACATATTTTGGAGAGATGGCGACGGCCTTCAGAAGTTCCTTAACGACAACGAGTGCCGTCTTACCGATGAGGAATGGAGAATCGCGCGGTCAGTACTGCAAGCCGCCACACCGATCAACGTCGCCAGTGGCCCGGCTCCCTCCAAGGCGGATACAATTGGCAAAGCAATTAGAATATTGGACAAAAGGATTGCGCTGCTGGACGAGGAGCAGCAAAAAGTCGCCATTCAAATACCTCCTGGTCCACAACGTATCAGGGGTTTGGCCGGGACTGGAAAAACTGTTCTCCTGGCGATGCGAGCATCCAACATTCACCAGCACTTTCCCGAGAAGCGCATTTTGTTCACATTTCATACTCAGAGCTTGTATAACCAAGCCACAAAACTGATTACGCGCTTCTACCGATTTCACAGCGACCAAGACCCAGATTGGGACAAAATTCACGTCAGACATTCGTGGGGCGGCAAGGGCCGACGCGGAGTCTATTCTGATCTGTGCAAGCGGCAGGGAGTAATCCCTAAGGACTTCAATACAGCAAAGGCTGAAAACCCTGAATTTCCGCTCCAGGCGTGCTGCGCGCATGCCTTGCAAAACACGGTCGATCCTCAGTACGACTATATACTTGTGGACGAGGCTCAGGACTTTCCAAAGGAATTCTTCGAGGTCCTATATAACTTAGCGTTCCCACCACACGCCGTCTACTGGGCATACGATGAAATGCAGAGCTTGAATTCAGTCCAAATCCCGGGCACTGAGGAGCTTTTCGGCAAGACAAAGTCAGGGCAGCCGCGCGTCACCTTAGATGGTCCCGATTATCCAGGTGCAATGGAGAAGGATTTCGTACTCTACAAGTCATATCGCTGCCCACACAAGGTGTTGATGCTGGCTCATGCAATGGGCCTCGGAATCCACAACCCGCGAGGCCCAGTACAGATGCTAACCGACGAGGGCTCATGGAAAGCAATTGGCTATGAGCTCGAAGCAGGAGCCCTGAAGCCGAACAGCAATGTCACGCTGTTCCGGCCAGCTGAGAATAGTCCGAACAACGTCACGGAGATATACTCCGGTGATCAGAAAGACTTCATTTATAAAGTCTTTGATGACCGCGACCAGGAACTTGATTGGCTTGCAAAATCGATTGCGAAGGACATTAAGGAAAACGACGTCTCTCCTGAACAGATTTTAGTGATTTCGCTCGATGCCAGGCGCGCCAAGCGTTACATGATGGCTCTGCAGGCGAAATTGTTCTCGGCAAAGATTCTTTCAACCATACCGGGCTTCATAGACGACTCGTCAGCATTTGCGGAAACGGACAAGGTGACACTTGCGACGGTTTATCGCGCGAAAGGTAATGAAGCCGCCATCGTTTACATCGTCAGCATGGAGTCCTTGTACGACTTCGCGGAAGAAATTGAGAATAGAAACCGCGCTTTCACAGCCATTTCCAGATCAAAAGGCTGGGTTCGAATTAGCGGAGTAGGTCGGCAGATGCAAAGAGTTGCCAATGAGATTGAGCTTGTCCTCGCCGATCTGCCTCGGCTGAAGTTCGTCTTTCCGGATATGGAGAAAATTCGTCGACTCGACGCCACAGAAACTAGCCGTCGCCGCAAGATAGTCCGAACTGCAAAGGAAGCAGCCACTCAGCTGGCTAAGATCGATTTCGAAGCGTTCGCAGAGCTTGACCCTAAGGTCCGGAATGAACTCCTCAAACGCCTTAAAGAGGCCAGCGATGAGGATCAATGACGTACTCGGCCAGCTTGTAGCAACTTATACCGAATGGAGCCAAGTCTTAGCCAATCCTCGGTTTGTTCGCAAAGGGCGCTTGATTACTTGGCGAGACTATTCATCGGCCAAAATCATAATTCCCAGTTCTCATGCCGATGTCGTGAAGCTTTATGAGGCTGGACAATATAGCTTTCAAACCACCGATGGTTCGCTGCTCCAACTTTCCTACACGTATGCGCCTTCCAAAGATGAACTGACAAAGGCTCGCTTGGCATTCTATAAAGTTGATCAACAAAGCTGGGAAATCATTGAACCCGATGATTCAGACGCCATCAACGAACTGATTGTCCCCAATAATTCTCCTGAGCTCGAACAGCCTGCCGCTCACCGACCGATTTCCATCTCGTGGCTGCGGATCGACTATTCTCCAAAGACCACTTGTGGCGTACTGCATAACTCATGCCATTTGCACCTCAGCGCATTTCCCTCGGCTCGGGTAGTTGTAGCCGGAGTGCCCACACCGAAGCAGTTCGTAGAATTTGCAATCGCGCTCTGCTATCCCGACATTTACCGAGAACATCGTCTGGACAAAAGCGGCGGATATAAGGAACCAGCGAGGATGGAAACCTTGAACTCACAGCCTGTGCAGTTGAGGGAAGATCCTATCTGTCGATATCTCACTCATATTCGTATCCCCGGCGTACTACCCTTGACTTCTTCAGGACGTGCCCGTAAGGGGTGAGCCAAGCGGCCGAGCGAGTGCAGTACCTTAACTCCGGGGTGGCCTTACCTTCTCTCCCGACGATTCACTCCTGACTGCCCATCCCCACTTTCCCACACCTTTCCACACCCGTAACAAACCCATAACTCCCCACCCAACTCCTTCAAACCCCTCTACTTCCTCCACTCCATTCGAATCCGCCTCGCCCGTTCGAATGACCTATTAAGTAAACAACAAATCTATTGACAACTGGTAATTAGTCCTGCTACCACGTTCTGTGATTCATCAACGCCACCTTCTTTCCTATCTTTGTAGTGGCGGGTCTTTAGACCCGTTCCTCCCCCGTCCTCTGTCCTCCGTGAACTCTCTGCCCGGCGTCCACGCCTGCCCCGTCGGGTGTCGTTCAGGTGAAGTGAGTCGCCGGGACACGTGCTGGGACGGGCTGCCAGATCAACGTAGGTCCACCACGCCCATCCGTCTCAAATTCCGGATAGCTCTGCCAGCTCAACTGGGACTTGGGCGGTTAGTTCGAATGGTACAGGTTCAAGACACAGCGGGGTCGCCTGTCACTTCTGACAGTCGCCATTAGGCCATTTCTCGAAGCACTATTCACTTCCATAGATGAATCGATGAGTGCGGCTAACTCAGATTCGAGACGGGAGAACAAAAGTGCGATTCCGAATCAAGCTCGAAACAGCCGTTCTCGCTGTCATGTTTCTGGGAGGCGCCTCATCGGCGCTTGCTCAACAGAAGGGGCAATGGGTGCCGGGACAGTTTGGTCTCAACGCCGGGGTGATTCCTGATCCCGGAGTCACCTACGCCAACCTAGCGCTCAATTACTCCGCCAGTCAACTGAATGGTCCCGGCGGAAACAGCATTCCTGGCATCACCGGAACCTACTCATTCTGGGTCGATGAGAACATTATTTACTACGTCCCTAAACATAAGTTCCTGGGCGGATATTTCATGCCCTACATTGCACTAAACTACGCAAACGGGGAGTTGGTGGCCAATATCACCGGGGCCAACATCTCTACCGGCGGAGGCGGCTCCGGTTTTGCCGACACTTACGTTCAACCGCTGAACCTGGGTTGGCACCTCAAAAGAGCTGATGTAAACGTCGGATACGCTTTTGTCGCTCCCACCGGCCGATTCACCCAGGGAGCCAGCAACAACGTCGGTTCCGGATATTGGGGGAACGATATAACCAGTGGCACCACCGTCTACCTCACCAAGAACAAGGGAACCACTGCAAACTTGGCGACGGCATTGGAGTTCCACGGGCAGAAAAGTGGGACCAACATAACGCCGGGCCAGACCTTCACAGCGGAGTGGGGATTCGGGCAAGTACTCCCCCTGAAGAAAGACATGACCATGCTGGCCCAATTCGGCTTGGTTGGGTATGACCAGTGGCAAACGTCGAAAAGCAGCGGAACCTTGACCGTTGCTGGTGTCCCCGTCCCAGAGAACAGAATTCCGTACTACTCAGTGCATGCGGTTGGGGTCCAGGCCAATATCATTCTCCCGGTAAAGAACCTGGTCGGGTTTTTCAAATACTATGATGAGTACCATGCTCTCGCTCGTCCCCAAGGCCGCACCATCGTCTTTGGCTTCTCTTGGACGTTGCGGATTCCGAAGCCGGAGCCTCCAAAAGCGGCCCCTGCCAAGCCGTAAAACCGGTGACGCCGCTTATCAGTAGGAATTTTCAAAGGTTCTCAACAATGTGATGCGCGATTACCAACCCATTTGGCGCATCCGTTCTAGGATGAGTCCGCTGTAGCGATTCATGTGATCGGGCCGACGCTTCAGGGGCAACGGCAGAATCGCGGCGAGTCGGGCCGCTTCTTCCCGGTCGAGACTCCGGGCTGAGCTCCGGTAGTAGTAACGGCTCGCCGACTCCGCACCATAAACACCAGGGCCCCATTCGACCACGTTGAGGTAAAGTTCCAGAATGCGCTGCTTGCCGAGCACCAATTCGGCCACGGGGACAAGTGTGAACTCGGCCCCCTTGCGTAGAATCGAGCGGCCCGTTCCGAAGAAAAGATTTTTTACCAGTTGCTGCGTAAGCGTGGACCCACCGCGAATGCGGCCGCCTTCCAGATCGTCTTCAGCAGCGATTTCCATCGCGTGCCAATCGAATCCATGATGCTGGTAGAAGCGCGCGTCTTCCGCGGCGATGACAGCATGCTGGAAATCGGGCGAGATTTGGCTCAGCGGAACGAATTCGTATCGTTCGTGGTACGGCGTGTGGTGAATCCATGCCTGCAAGCGGCGCTCCATGTGCACTGCGGTAGTCGGTGGGTCGATCCAACGGGCAGCCACAAGGATCAGCACCGCAAGCGACCAAAGAAGTGCCACTCCGATGAGAAGCCATCGCACGAAGGATCGGAGAAAGCTTCTCCGACCAGGGCTCTTCGGGGGGGCTTCGGGGACTTCCGGGGGTATCTCTGGATTTTCAGTCACACCTCAGAATAATCGTTTAGGTTGGATTGACATAGCGCCCGGTAAGTCAGTCGGGTTACGGGAAACTTGAAATTCCACCTGTTCGGCAACCGCATTAACCAGGCGTTGACCTAGCAGCCTAATTCCCGCCGCCGTGAAATTGGCTTCTTGCTCAAGGAAGAGGTGCGGGTGTGGGCTTGTCCACTGTGCTCGGGATGCGAAGTACCGTTTCCGTCCCATCGAACAGATCAGTGGGATTCACATAAAAAGTCGCTTCGAATACGCGTTGACTGGCAATGAATCGGAACTCCACCTTCTCATTTTGGTGGGAGATCAGCGGCTTCCCTTTGATGGTGCTTGGGAAAGAGAGGGGTATGTCGTCAAAAGGCGCGCCGTCTTGGTGTACGGCTGGCCCCCCGATCACGGCAGTCCTAACTCCGTTGGCAGTTTTCACGGCGGCGCAGGGCCATAGATGCGGCAGCCCACTTCCGGATACATTCTTACGAGGAAAGGCACAGTCATGAAAGCTGGCGCCACCGGGGCCGGGGCGCTTCAAGACAACCACAATGGTGATCTCGTCAGCCGGATTGTACCAACGCTCCGCCAGGTTGGTGGGCTTGCTGCCAGGTTCCAGTGCTAGTCCACCGTCATAGTGCCCCCACTTCGTGGGATCCAGGCTGATTAATCTTTCCACCGCGGCTTGCATAGGTTTTACCGAAACGAGACGCACGAGATACTCGGCTCCGTCAGGCTTGACAGCTACGGCTGGAGGCGTCAGGTCAATGGAATCCATCCTTTCGGCAGACTCGTGGGTATAAGTCTCCAACGTTTCCGGATAAGCAGGGTGTTCATACTCGCACTGAAAGTCCTGAGTGCTGGTCGTGATTGTCTGCGCCCACGGAGAATCATTGAGGACCTGCAAGGCTTCCGTTTCAGTCCATTCGCTGGAAGGCTTGTCGAGAAATGGCTCGTTGGCGGTTGTCAACGCGACTGAGGCCGCCACCAAAGCGATGCAGCAAGTTATTCGCAAACCAACTTGAATTGATTTGGGAGAGGAGAGCGAGGAGACGCGCATGATGAGGACTCCTTAAAGGCGCATCCAACGTGCGGTCCAATTCTATTAGGCCGTCCATAGATGGTCAACAGGCGCCGCCGTCCGCAGTCCCAACTCCCCTGTCAGTAGGGTTACCGGAAACTTGAAAATCCACCTCTCCGGCAACCGCGTCAATCGGGGCTTGGGCCGTTGGCTCCGGAAGATAATAGCTTTGGCCTTAAGTCCTTCTTTTTCATCCCAAAATGGCCTGGTAAAACACGCGGTAAAACTGCCTTGCCTTAGACACCTAGCACTGTCATTAAGCGCTGTTACGGAATTGTTTAATTATTGATATACGGACGTTCATTTCTGGGCTAAAGTTGTCTCCCCCCAGCGGGCCAAGAAGTATGGCTTGCCACTGCGATGAGACATCAGATCGTGGAGGTTTTTATGTCTTGTCTACTTTGCACGTCGAAAAATCAGGCTGAATTCCCTGCTGAGATAATGGTTCATTTTTCCGGCACCAGAAATCTGGACAATCCCGGTATAATGCTCTTTCCGAAACTGTTGGTCTGTTTGGATTGCGGATTTTCCCGGTTTACTGTCACGAACTCCGAATTGCCGCTCCTTGCTGCCAGTCCTCCGAGACATGAATCCCTGACTCTGGGGATATGATTTAACTCTCACTCCCTGGCAGGAGTGCCCTTCGAACTTGAGCGTTAGAAGTAGTTTTCCTATACAGTGCTGACAAATTTCTCTCCAGAGATGACTGTTTCCACAGCAACGGCCAGGTCGCTTCCGGCTTTTGTTTTCACAACGTAGCCGGATGCGCCCAAATCCATAGCTGCTTGAACTATGTCATCAGACGACTCCTGACTCACGAATATTATTTTGGAGTTCGGGATGAGTTTAAGAATTTGTCGAGCGGCTTCGATTCCATTTAGCGAAGGCAGTCCGATGTCCATTATGATCAAATCGGGTTTCAGCTCCAAAGCTTCCTGAACCGCCTCTATTCCATCCGACGCTTCGCTCACAACCTGCAAGCCCGGTCTTTGTAACAACTCCTCACATACGAATTGCCGAAACGGCGCGAAATCCTCTACAACCAGAATGCGGGCCGATGACACTTCAGCGCGAGCACTTCTCAGTCCTAGTTCATTGTTGCCAACGAGAATATCTGTCATAGCCGACGGTCTTGCACTGAGCGATCCGCTACTCAAACTCTCACAAACCCGCCCGATGGGCTGTGTCATTTCGGACACCCATACCGAGCGTCTCACTCATAAACGGGCCAAATGCTATTTGCATCGGTGCTGCCAGAGAATACAGGTTTTACTGTAGGTGTGAACCCTGGGTTAGAGCTGGGCGAAAGCTATTCGGTGGACTTCTTTAACGGGCGGGGAATCGCGGCGAACTCTGGATTAAAAATACCGGGTTTAGCTGATTATTGACATCCGGCGAGACGGCTATTTTTAGGATGGCGGGAGGCGAAGTGCGAAAATTTAGAAGTTACGGGACGCTGTGCTCCAAGTGTGCAAAATTGTTTGAGATCGGGAAGATCGAACTTGAAATTGATGCTCAATTAGCCGACCTGCGAACGATTCTTTCTCACCAAGGCTGGCAAGACAAAACTGTTATTTGTCCACATTGCAAGGCCAGCAGGAACTGCACACTGTTTAGTCTGATGTTCGTGGACTTTTCGAAACCCCCTTATTAGCCACCGGAAGACTTCGCCAATCAGACGATTTCCTCCGCGGTGAAAGCACTGGTTCCAAGGAGAATGTCCATCATAGCCCACGGATTTTACACGGAGCCGTCTGCTGCCCGCATAGCCAGAAACCCCTCGTTTCTTTTCAGTGGCTACATACTCTACCCGATACAACGGCAACGCTTCCTCCGAAACCATAGAAACAGTGCGTAGGTAACTATGGGACCCTGGAGAGAAGTGTGCCGAATCCACGAAGACTTGTCTGGGTTAAGACTACGGATTTTCAAGGCTACGGTTGTTCACAGTGCGCCTGGGTATATCAGCCTTCTGCTGCGCTTGTCGGTGACTCCTTAGAAACTATGAAACGCGATTACATGCTCCAGCGTGATAAAGAATTCTTTGCGCACATCTGCGCAGAGCACTTCGCGTCCACAGGACTAAAGAAAAAATAATCCGCATCTTGGACTGTCCGGCGATCAGGGCAGATAGTCGGCGGTCCCCTTCCAGTGACAAACTAGCTGCTCGCGAGATACCGAAGGTCAGATTGCAGTTGGGCTTCTAACGAGCAAGCCACAGCGCATAGCGAATCGCCTGAAACATCGTCCACCGATGGTGCGCTCGCAGGATGAAGTACCAATTGAAGAGGGATGGTGATTTCATAATTTTCCTACTGACCGTAGCCGCGGTGCCTACGCATAGATAGTGCCTTGCGAGTGCAGTTCGTTTCATTCCGATTCCAAAGCACATCGCCATCGGATAAGAATTCGAATACATCGCAAGTGCGTAACATAAAGCTCCAACGTCCCCAGTGTGCGCAGGTTGGAAGCGCTTGTCTGTACATTCATATACTTAGATTCTCAAACGTTTGGTGGTAGGCCGAGTGAGGTTACTCGGTAGACTTCTTCAACGATGGGAGTCTTGCACGTAATCCCTTCGCAAGTTCTGATGGGTCCGTCAAATCTCCAGCAATGTCTATCAGTTCATCCCTGCTGCGATTGAATTCGTCCAAACATTGCTGGCGGCAAGCAGCACCATTTTTTTCTCCTTTAAAGGAGGAATTTCGAGTTGGGAATTTGAGATTTGAAAGGGGAAGAGGCAAAGACAAAGGCCGCCAGCCTCGGCGGGCCCCGGAATGATCACCTGTGAATGAGGTGCGGGATCGGGGTTAGGCTCCGAAGACGACGCGCGTGCCGGTGGAAGGCATGATGAGCTTCTCGGGCATCTCGCGCTGGATTGCCATTATGGTGCGGAGGCCGGTGCAGTGCATGGGAATCAAGTAGTCCGGATTGATCTCCTTCATGGCTTCGACGGTCTTGGCGATGAGTTCATCGGGGTAGGGAGCCAAATGCCACCCGCCAACCACGGCGTGCACTTTCTCGATCCCGGCGGACTTCTGGATTTGGCGGACGGAGTTGATGATGCCGGCGTGGCCGCAGGATGAGACCACGACGAGTCCCCGGTCTTTCACGTTGTAAGCGGTGGCGTGCTCGCCCCAGAAGATGTCTTTCACCAATTCGCCCGGCTTGGCTTCCATCTTGACTGTGCCGGGAGGGAAGTGGAAGGTAGCGTCGCAGGCAGAGCCGGGCGCGCCGGCTTCGATGCGGGCTGCCGGAGGAGACATCTCGAAATCGGTGATGCGCGCAATGTGACCTGATGTGAAGGCGTGGCCCGCCACTACGGTGGGCTCCTCCGCGATCACGACCTTCAACCCTCGCGCTTCGAGCTCATCCCGCTTGAGCTCACCGTAGTCGAGTTTGTTACCATCGGGTTGCACCACCCAGCGATGACAGAACGTATCGCGTCCTCCGGCATAGAGAGTGAGCCCCGGCTTGGCTTTTCCCTGGAGGACCTGTGCCAAGTCGGGCAGTCCACCGTAATGATCATCGTGCCCGTGGCTGATGATCAGGGCGTCGGCCCTGGCGGGATCGACTTTCAAGCCTTGGAAGTTGTTTTCGAGGGCGCGGGGCGTGAGCGCGAAGTCCAGCAGGATCTGTTTTTCCTCTGCGCCTCGGAAAGACTCCAAGTGAAAGGCCAGCCCATGTTCGGACAACAACGAGACTTCTGACCCGTACGGATGGGGCAAAGTATTCCGAGCGATCGTGAGATTTCCGATTTTTCCGCCCTTGGCGAAGATGTCGTAAATGTTGTCCACCAGATTGGTGAGAACGAGGCGGTCAGTGGTAGGGATCTCCTTGGGAGCGTCGAGGAAACTTCCGAAGCGGCCCGTGCCACCCACCAGGAACGTTCCGCCTGCTACGGCTCCGAGCTTCAGGAATTCGCGCCGGTGCATGCTTGCCCCCCTTGATCTGACCGGAGATTTCTTTTCTTGGCCTCGAAGACGGTAATCATTCTAACCCCAAAGGACTTAGTTAACGTAAGCTCTTACTCAGTAGGGACAACACACTCTCTAGCATGGGTGCCCCGTCCTCGGTTTTTGAGGGCGGGTCCTGGGTCTAGACTTTCTCTTTTGAAAACGAGAAATCCAGAGTTACTTCGGGCGGATGGGACGGGTGGCCCGGACTCTTAATTATGCGGAGGGTGCCCCGTCCTCGGTTTTGAGGGCGGGTCTTGGGGTTTCTTCCCGCCCCCTCCAGCATCAAGCAAGTTAGCCAATTTTGCCCTCAATTTCTCCCCCATCCCCATTCGCCTCATCAACTTACACCGCCAGCACCCATCGTTCGAATGAGTACCAACAATCAAATAACTTGACAAGTTATCAAAGTCGCGGTACTATGGAGCCTGGATTTTTCTCGCCTGGATCCGTTCTGCTACCCTCCCCAAATCCAGCACCATCCCCTCCTCTTCCCTAACCGCTCGTCACCTTCGTAACACGCAGGAACTCCCGCAACCCCATTCCCTTCATAGTTTTACTTCATAACTTCCGGACACCCCCGGGTGGGGGTATCCCCACCCAATCTAAATCTGAGGACCAAAATGGAACAACACACGCAAGACACCGTATCGCCCGAACCCCAGGCCATCCAGTGCCGCCAACGTTGCCGCGCTCGCCGTCGCGACCACAAGCAGTGCCGCCTCTATGCGCAGGACCCAGCCACTGGCCTCTGCGCCCGTCACGCCGCTTTCGCCGAAACCCCTGACGAGCTGCAGGACACCACCGACCTCTCCAAGCAACTGCTGGTCGTCAACCAGGGCGGCTACTGTTCCGCCGACTCGATCAACGCCATCCTTTCCAATGTCGTCGAGCTACTGGCGAAGGGCCTCATCTCGCCCCGCCGCGCTTCGGTTATCACCTTCGCCCTAAGCCTGATGCTCCGCGGCGTGGTCGTCCAGGACCGCCAGGCCGCCAACGCGCCCCCTCAAATCATCTTTGACGGTCCTCGCCCCGGCGGTGACGAGGACGAAGCCGCAGCCAGCACACACGCCAACTCCACGCCCCGCGCAGAGGCCAGTGCAAAGGAAAGAATCGATGCGTCCGAGATGTACTCGCGGCTCCGAACCTAAGCCGCGGCGAGCATTGTGATTCCAGCAATCATCCGTAGGGGCACGGCACGCCGTGCCCATCTTTCAGTGCGCGCCTGGCTCAAAGCAGACTGCTATACAGAGTACAACCCATCCAGCCGCGCTGGCCTACCCTTCCACACGCGCCAAAAATCGCGGCGCCTTTCGGAATTTCGTAGCCTGCTCATAGGCATACGCCAGCTTGATCAAAACCGGCTCGCTCCACGCCCGTCCAAAAAACGAAATCCCCACCGGCAAGCCATAACTGAATCCCGCCGTCACATTGATATTGGGATAGCCCGCCACCGCGGCAAACTCCGAGCTTCCTCCGCCAAACGCGTCGCCATTCACAATGTCCGTCAACCAAGCCGGGCCGCCCGTCGGCGCAACAATGGCGTCCAGCTTGTCCTTGTCCATCGTCTTGTCGATGCCCTCTTTGCCAGCCAGCTGATGATTCTTCGCAATCGCTTCCAGATATTCCTTTGTCGTCAGCGGCCCTTTTTCCTCCGCCTTCACAAAATTCTCCTGCCCAAAATACGGCATCTCCTTCGCCGCATTCTTTTCGTTGAACTCGATAATCTCTTTCAGCGATTTCACCGGTGTATTTGGTCCAAGCCACGCGAGGTACGCATTCAAGTCCGCCTTCAGTTCATACATGAACCCGAGAAATTCCGTCTCGCCGAACTTGCCGGACGTCTCAATCTCTACTGGGTCCACCAGCGTCGCCCCTTGCTTCTTCATCACTCCGAGCGCGTCCTCCATCAACTTGTCCACTGCGGGGTTGAACCCAAACGCTTTCCGCAACACGCCAATGCGCGCTCCTCGCAATCCATCACCGTTCAAAAACTGCGTGTAGTCCTTGAACGATTTCCCGCTGCTCGCCGCCGTCGCCTTGTCTTCGGGATCAATCCCCGTCAACGCTCCCAGCAAAATCGCCGCATCTCGCACCGTGCGGCATATCGGTCCCGCGGTGTCCTGCGTATGCGAAATCGGAATAATATGGCTGCGGCTCACCAGCCCAACTGTCGGCTTGACGCCTACAAGCCCATTCGCCGAAGACGGGCATACGATCGATCCATCCGTCTCCGTCCCGATTCCGACTACTGCCAGGTTCGCCGAAATTCCCGCGCCCGTTCCCGAACTCGATCCGCACGGATTCCTGTCCAGCGCATACGGATTTTTCGTTTGCCCGCCGCGCCCGCTCCATCCGCTGATCGAATGGTTCGAGCGGATGTTCGCCCACTCGCTCAAATTTGTTTTCCCCAAAATCACGGCGCCGGCCGCGCGCAACTTCTGCACGATGAACGCATCCGCCGGAGGCTTCGATCCCACGAGCGCCAGCGATCCCGCCGTCGTCTGCATGCGGTCCGCCGTCGCAATGTTGTCCTTGATCAGCACGGGAATTCCATGCAGTGGCCCGCGCAGCCCTTTTTCTTTCCGCTCCTTGTCGAGCGCCTCCGCAATTCCCAGCGCATCCGGATTCGTCTCGATCACGCTGTTCACCATCGGGCCGCTCTTGTCAATCGCCGCGATGCGCGCAAGATATTTCTCCGCGATCGAACGCGCGCTGTACTTCCCGGACTTCATTCCATCTTGCAGTTCGCCAATCGTGATCTCGTCCAACTCAAACGCCGGAACATCCGCAGCCTCCGCGGCAGCCGCGTTCCCACGCGGCGCTCCGAACACTGGCTGCAAAACAGGAGCAGCCACAGCCGCCGCTCCTCCGAGCAAGCTTGCCTGCAAAAACCTGCGCCGGCCTGGCGCCTCGGTGTGCCGCTTCCCGCGCGCACCCTCTACAGATTTCGCCACACCCATTCCCACAGCTTCCAGCTTCTCTTTCGTCTCGTTTTTCATTTTCAGATCCCAGAGCCTCTCACCCTCAAAAGAAGAGCACAGATAGTACGCCAAACAGCCCTCTTCTACCCTCTAAAATCCTGTCTCCCCAGGGGTTTATCTCCAGGAACACCCCCACAAGAAAATATTTTCCCTAGGGCCCCTGCTCCGATACAATTCTTCTTACGCGGAGTCCCCCCGTAGTTGGTTTGCCATGCTGCTGACTGACCTAAACGGTCCCATGTCTCTCCAGCCGCGTTGCACAGGCTTAGGGAGAATCTCGCGCTCCACCCGCTTTGCCGCTCCCGTCATCTTGTTTTTCACTTGCGCGACATTCGGCGCCGCGATTTCTCGCGCTCAGGATCAACAAAGCCAATCCGTCGCCGAAGCCGCTCGCCAGGAACGCGCCCGCAAACAAGAACAGCAGAAAAGCGCCAAGCATGTTTACACCGAAGAAGATCTCAAGCATCCGAACATCCTGACTCCGGAAGATCGCGCACAAGTCGAAGCCAAGAGAAACGAATGCACACAGAAAAATAATTGCTCGCCGGCTCCGTCGCAGAATCCTCCGGCAGCTCTCGACGCAAATTCACAAACTCCCGGAACTTCTCTCGGCGAAGTCGCCCGCCAGCTTCGCAAGCAAAAAGAATTGCAAGCGCTGAAACCGAAACAGACGGAACCGTTCCATCTTCCGTTCTCGACTCCCGCGCTCGCCTCTCCGATTTTGCCCGAGCGCCCCGCGATTCGTCCTCCGGCTCAACCGGTTCTCCGTCCAAAAACGTCTTCGCCTAGGACTCCGTCAAATGTTTTCCGCCGCGATCCTTTCTCCGTTGTCCCCGTCCCTCCCGAAGTTCGCCGCACCGAAAATTCTCCGAGCGTTCGCGAAACTGTCCGTCCCGAAATTCACGCGGATGTCCACGCGCCGGTCCGCGAAAATATTCGTCCAACGAATCGCCCTAAAGTCAGCGGCGACGTTCATCCCAAAATTCGCGAAGATGTCTTCCCGATCATTCGTCCCAATGTTCGTCCGGATTTCAGCAAGGATGTCCGCCCGACACTTCGCGCTCATAGCCGAATAGCTTCTCCTGCGCCGCCCAAGCTTTCCTCGCACTCCGCGATAACAAGTATCTTTATCGAACCGAAGCAGCCGTCCGCTCCGTCCGAGTTCGCGCAACCCGTCGCGCCCGCCGCCCCCGCCTCAACCATTCGCCCGGCGCAGCCGCAACCTGCTCTTAACTCCGCCACGGCCGCGGCACAGAAAACCGTGCGCGTGCAGCCCGGCGACTCCCTCTGGAAGCTGGCGCAACAGAATCTCGGCCGAGGCAATCGGTGGCACGAACTCCTGGCCGCCAACCCTCGCATTGCCAACCCCAACCAGATCCGCGCTGGCGTCGAGCTCAATCTCCCTTCTGCCCTCGCAACCCCAGAATCGGCGGGCAATGCCACGAACTCCGCCGCATCAACGATCAAAGTGCGCAAGGGCGACACCCTATGGAATCTCGCAAAATCCAACCTGGGCAGCTCTTCCTACTGGCCGTGCCTCGCCGCCGCCAATCCCTCCATCCAGGACCCCGATCGGATCTTCGAAGGTCGGCAAATCCTTCTTCCTGCGAGCTGTGGAGTTACCCCAGCCACCTCGGCCTCTCCTTTGATCCATTAATTCATTTATTTTCTTATAGTTACATATGGCCGCCAGTCCTATCCCGCCATCCCCAAACTTCGGCTACAATGAGTCTGGTGCCTGACCGAGCCGAGGAGCCCGCGTGATCCACAGCAAAATCTTCCACAACGAAAGCCTGCTGCCCATTGAAAAGGTGCGGCTTTCGCCGGGACAGGCAGGCCTGATCTGCGGCTGGGGGCTCTTCACGACGCTGCGTATTTTTCACGGCGAAGCTTTTGCGTACGAGCGGCACTGGCGGCGGCTGGAAAAAGATGCGGCGATCATTCATTTGCCGATGCCGTACAGTTCGGCGAAGGTACGGCTGAATTTGCACGAAGTGATTCGCGCGAATCAAGTGACGGAAGGCGCCGCGCGAATTTATCTGGTGTACAACCAGGTTGGCTTTTGGCAGAGCGACGAAAAAAATCCCGAAGTGGATTTAATCATTTACACCGCGCCGCTGCCGCAGTATCGCGAACCGGTGCGTCTCGCGCTTCGCGAGCAAGGAAGGCACGCGGCTTCGCCTCTTGCCGGAGTCAAGACAACTTCCTGGCTGCAGAATGTTTGGGCGGTTGCGGAAGCGCAAAAAGAAGGATTCGACGAAGTGGTGCTGCTGAACGAACGCGGCGAAGTGGCCGAATGCACGGCGGCAAATATTTTTGCGGTAAAGAATGGAAAAGTTCTTACGCCGCCTTTGAATTCGGGATGCCTGGAAGGCGTTACCCGCGGCATTCTTTTTGAGATTGCTCCGGAGGCGGGAGTCGGCGTGGTGCAGCAAACGCTTCGGCCCGAGGATCTTTATACCGCGGACGAAGTTTTTATTACTTCGACGAACCGGAATCTGATCGGCGTGGGGGAAATTAACGGGCAGAAGATTGCGACGGCGCCGGGACCCGTCACGCAGCAGCTCAACGATCTCTTCGACGCTTACGTTTCGGATTACGTCACGCGGCGGCTGGCCGCAGCCTCCCACCAAAGTTAGTTCACAAGCCTGATTCGAAAAGCAAGACGCTCCGAAATTCCTCGGAACAATTTGTGCCAAAGCACGTCTTAATATATTCAGAAAGGCTTCTCTTGACAATCGAGAGAAGAGGAGTATATTTCTCTCGACAGTCGAGAGGAGGAACGGTGACGGACACTTCCGCGACGCTGGTGCAGGGCACGCTGGACATGCTGATTCTCAAGACGCTGGCGCTGGAGCCGCTGCACGGGTGGGGGATTTCGCAGAGAATCGAGCAGCTAAGCCGCGGCGTGTTCGAAGTTAACCCAGGTTCCCTTTTCCCGGCGTTCCGACGGCTGGAGCGCGCGGGGTTGCTCGAATGTGAATGGCGGACTTCCGAAAATAACCGGCGGGCGAAATACTACTCGCTCACAAAAGCCGGGCGGCAAAAGCTGCGGACGGAAACCAAAGAGTGGGAGCGGCAAGTCGCGGCCATTGCGAGGATCTTGCAGACGGCAAGTTAGCGGCGGCGGATCGGAGGGCGGGGCAAGCCCGCCCCTACAGGGGATGAAAGAGATGTGGACAAACCTTTGGCGTGGAATCCGCGGGCTCTTCGGTAAGCGTAGAGCGGAGCAGGAACTCGATGATGAGCTGCGGGATTTCCTGGAAAAATCCACGGCGGAAAAAATACGCGGCGGAATGACGCGGGAAGAAGCACACCGCGCGGCACGACTTGAGATGGGCGGCGTGGAAGCGGTGAAAGAAAATGTGCGTTCGGCGAGCTGGGAAACGCACATTGAGACTCTTTGGAGCGATTTGCGATTCGGCGCGCGGCTGCTGCGCTTCAATCCCGTGTTTGCAGGGGCGGCCATTCTTTCGTTGGCGCTGGGCATTGGCGCGAACACGGCAATTTTTCAATTGCTGGATGCGGTTCGTTTGCGGACGCTGCCCGTCAAGAATCCACAGGAGATTGCCAGAATCGCGATCGATCAGCGCAAGGGAGCGAGCGGGAGTTTCAGCAGCCGTTACCCTGATCTGACTTACGCCATGTGGGATCAGCTTCGCGCTCAGCAACAGGGCTTCTCGGAAATATTCGCGTGGGGACCCGTGATTTTCAATATTTCGCCCGCCGGCGAAGTTCGCAATGTACAGGCGCTCTGGGTGAGCGGGGAGTTCTTTGAAACCCTTGGGCTGCGACCTGTGCTCGGGCGCCTGCTTACTCCCATGGACGATCATCAAGGCTGCGCCTCTTCGGGAGTGGTCATCAGTTATTCCTTCTGGCAGCACGAGTATGGGGGCAATCCCGCAGTCATTGGCCGCACCGTTACCATAAGCAAGCAGCCCTTCCCAATCATCGGCGTCACGCCCGCTGATTTTTACGGCGTGGAGGTAGGCCGCTACTTTGACCTGGCAGCGCCGTTGTGCGCCGAACCGGCAATCAATGGCGAGGACAGCCAGATACAAAAGCGTTCGGCATGGTGGCTCTCCGTTATGGGGCGGCTCAAGCCAGGGTGGACGGTAGAGCGCGCCGCAGCTCAGCTGCGCGCCATCTCTCCTGGATTCTTTGAGGCCGTGTTGCCGCCCGAATTCAATCCTTCCAACGCAAAGCACTTTCTACAATACAAGCTCGGTGTCTTCAGCGGAAACTCGGGCCTCTCCGACTTGCGGAGGGATTACGAGCAGCCGTTGTGGTTGCTGCTCGGACTTGCCGGAGTAGTCCTGCTCATTGCCTCCGCGAATCTGGCCAACCTGATGTTGGCCCGCGCAAGCGCGAGAGAGAAGGAAATGGGGATGCGCATGGCAGTGGGCGCAAGCCGGGCAAGATTGATTCGACAATTGCTGGCGGAAAGTTTGCTTCTCGCGGCCATTGGAGCGGCGCTTGGCGCGCTACTTGCTCATAACCTGAGCCAGGTCCTGGTGGCTTCGCTCAGCACGAATCACGATCCTTTATTCGTGGATCTCGGGACAGACTGGCGCGTGCTGGGCTTCACGACGGCGCTGGCCGCGCTCACCTGCATCGTGTTCGGCCTGGCGCCCGCGATGCGCGCAACGAGTGTCTCCCCGATCGAAGTGCTGAAGGAAGGCGCGAGAGGAACGACGCAAGGCCGTTCGCGTTTCGGCTTGCGGCGCATTCTGGTGGTCTCCCAAATTGCTCTCTCACTCACTTTGCTGGTTGGTGCGCTACTCTTCGCTCGCAGCCTTGGCAAACTTTCGGGCATCGACGCGGGCTTCCGCCAAAGCGGGATTCTGGTGACGGACATCGACTTCACAGCCCTCAAGCTCCCCACCAAGGAGCTACGCATTTCGTTTGCAAACGGACTCCTCGATCGGGTGAGAGCCATATCCGATGTGGACGGCGCCGCGATTGCAGAGATCGTGCCCTTGAGCGGCAACGGGATAGCTCACGACATTCTGATGGGAGTTTCGGGGCCGCCAAAGGACGACAATCCTGTTTCCGCGTTCAATCGCGTCAGCCCGGGTTTCTTTCAAACGCTGCAAACGCCGATCATTGCGGGCCGGGACTTCAATGAACATGATGTTGCGGGATCGCCGCTGGTCGCTATCGTCAATGAAACCTTTGCGCGAAAAATCGCCAAGAACGGCAACCCGCTGGGCACATTGTTCCGAGTGCAGCGCTTGGGCGTGATCACCGGCCCGTACGAAATCATTGGATTGGTAAAGGACACCAAGTACGACGACTTGCGCGAAGACCCACTGGAGATCGTCTATACGGCGATGGCGCAATACGAGCGCGCGGATACGGATGCGCAAATTCTGATTCGCTCGAACATGCCGCTGCCCGGGTTGATCTCCGCGGTAAAAGGCGTTGCCAGCCGAGCGAATCCCGATCTGGACGTTAGCTTTTTCGTTTTTCACCAAATGATTGAAGAGGGTTTGCTGCGGGACCGCTTGATGGCGCGGCTTTCTGGATTCTTTGGGGTGCTCGCGGTTCTCCTAGCCATGATTGGCTTGTATGGGGTGATTTCTTACATGGTGGCGCGGCGGCGCAATGAGATTGGGATACGAATGTCGCTGGGGGCGGACCGGGGCTCGATTGTTAGGCTCGTCTTGCGTGAATCTCTATTACTGCTCTCGATTGGTTTGACTCTTGGAGTCATGCTGGCTCTTGCGGCATCGAGCGCTGCGTCTTCGCTGCTCTTCGGATTGAAAGCCCATGACGCGGCAACGTTGGTCATGGCAACGCTCATCCTGGCCTCGATCGCGTTGGCGGCAAGTTACATTCCGGCGCTTCGCGCCTCCAAACTGGACCCGCTGGAAGCGCTTCGGCACGAATAGCTCGCCTGCGTGCTACAATCCCGTCGCGAATAACCCATGCCCGATACAGCTTCCATTTCCCTGGGCGGAGCAGTCCTCGAAGTCGTCTCTCCGGACGGCGCGCGACGGTACGTGCGCGTGACGCAGACGCCCTTCTTGATCGGCCGCGGCGCGGAAACTGGCAATCATCTTCAACTTTCCGACCGGCGGATCTCGCGCAATTGCGCGGCGCTGGTGCTCGAAGCCGGCCGGCTGTACATCGAAGATCGCGGACAGCGGCGCGGGCTTTTCGTCAACGGGGAAAAAGTCGAAAGCCGGCAGCTGAATGACGGCGACTCGATCACCTTTGGGCTCGAAGATTCCTACGAGATCGTGTTTCGCTCGGGCACGGCCAGCGGCGAGGAGTCTCTGCCGAATCTGCTTACGCGCATCGAGCACATCACGAGTTCGGAGCCGGTGGGCGGCGGGCTGCGCAAGCTCAACCTGCTGCTCGAAGCAACGACTTTGCTGCACTCACAACTTCCGCTGGATTCCGTGCTCGGCACGATGCTCGATCACGCCGTTTCGGTGACGGATGCCGACCGCGGGATGCTCCTCGAAGCCGATCCGACAGGGGCTCTAAAAGTGCGCCTTGCTCGCCGGACCGGCGGCCTGCGACTTCCGCCGGAGAGCATCACGCCGAGCCAGACTGCCATTCAACTGGCGCTGCGGCAGCATTCTCCGGTGGTTACCGAAGATATCGAGCGCGCCGAGATGGATTTGCAATCCGCGCAAAGCATCATTGCGCAGCGACTTCGGGCTGTGGTGGTGATTCCGCTTTTTGCGGTACACCGGGCAAGCTCTCCCGATTCCAGCAGCTCGACTCCCGCGTATGGCCATCCTCTAGGAGTGCTGTATCTCGATTCGCGGCGGCCGGCGGCTTTCTCGAAGCTGGACCGGCAGATTCTTGACGCGCTGGCCGCTGATGCGGCGAGCATTCTCGACAATGCCCGGCTGGTCGTCCGCGAACGCGAGCGCCAGCGCATGGAAGAGCAAATCAATATCGCGCGAGACATTCAGCAAGCGCTGCTGCCGAGGAACTTCCCGGATCATCCCCACCTTGCTGTGGCCGGCTGCAATTACCCGTGCCTTTCCGTGGGAGGAGACTACTTCGACGTTTTTCCGCTCGATAACAATCGCACGGCGTTTCTCATTGCCGACGTTTCCGGGAAGGGCCTCGGCGCGGCACTTTTGACGACCATGCTGCAGGGCGCGCTTTCCGCGATGACTCTGGGCACCGATCCCGCGCGCGTCTTCAACCACGTTAACCGCTTTCTCTGCGATCACGCCGAAGTGGGCCGGTACGCAACCATGTTTTTCGGGATTTTGGATGACGATGGACATCTGGAATTCATCAACGCCGGGCATCCTTCGCCGTTTATGATTCGACGTGGCGTGGCGGAAGAGCCTTTCAGCGAGGGGTCTTACCCGGTGGGATTGGTTCCCGAAGCTGAATATACGACGGCTCGATTGAAGCTCGAACCTGGCGACACGCTTGTGCTCTTCAGCGACGGCGTCACGGAAGCGATGGATCCGGACGAGCAAATGTTCGGCGTCCCTCGCCTTCGCGAGGTCCTTACGGGGCAGACAGAGTGCCCACTGGACCAGCTTCAGAAATGCGTGCTTGAGGCGGTGGAGAATTTTGCGCGCGGCGCAAGCCAGGCTGACGATCTTACGATGCTCATCGTGCGCTACCGCGCCGCCGGCGCGCGAGCGACGACAGACACCGATGCCGCTCCTGCTACGCAATCCGTTTCCGCGTAGCAAGCTCTTTCTGGGGGCGCAACCTTATCCTTAACACTTTCTTGTTGGTAGTAGTGCTCTCCTTGTGGAATGCTCTCACCCTTGTGGAAGCAGCCGAAACAGTCGGCGTAGGGATAGGAGCGCAATGAATACGGTAGGTTCTGATCGAAGAAATGTTCTTAAGACTGGCCTCGCGATGCTTGGTGCGAGTCTTCTGCCCGGCCAGGCTGCCATTGCGCGGGAGAAAGAGTCCGCACAAAAACGCTCGCCGGCCGCGAACTCCAAAGACGTGTCGGCTTGTGCTTGCGAGCACGCCGCCGATGGTTCGCTGCTGGACGTCAGCTTCAGCGAACTGCGACCCATGATCGAACGCTACCAAACCGATCTCCGCGATCTGTATCGGATGTATCCGCTGGCTGCCTCCCCGACGCGAAAAACGAAGACGGACGAATTCTTTGCGGGTCAGCTGCAATTACTCGAGGGCGTCAACTTTGAGTCGCTCAGCGCGGATGGCCGGATCGACTTTACACTTTTTCGCAGTTTGCTCGAGCATCAACGCAAGCAATTGATCGATGACGATCGCAAGAATTCCGAACTCGCGCCGCTCGTCCCGTATCAGGCATTCGTGATTGATCTTGAGGAAGCGCGGCGGCGGATGGAAACACTCGATTCGCAGAAAGCTGCCGCTGTTCTCACCAGCGCCCTCGGCGATATCAAGAAGGCCGCGGCTTCACTTCCAAATCCGAAGCCGCGTGCGGGTTTGCTGGCGCGCGCCGCGAATCGCATCAACGATCTTCGGGCCGCTCTCCGCTGGTGGCACGATTTTTACAATCTTTACGATCCCGAATTCGCCTGGTGGAACGATAACCTTTACAAACAAGTGGACGCCGCGATGGATCAGCATCTTCGCGCGCTTCTGAGCGCCGCGGGGATTAAGCTTCCACCCGAAGGTGCGCAGCCTCCGGCGCTCAGTGGAGGCGGCGCCGGCCGTGGGCCTCGAGAGGACTTTAGCGCTCCTCCTGAAAGCGGCGACCTCGCGGGTGTCGGCCCCGCTGGACGCGACGCGCTCGTGGAAGCGCTGCGTTACAACGTCGTGGCTTACACGCCGGAAGACCTCGTTGTGATCGCCAACAAAGAATTCGCGTGGTGCGACAACGAAATGCTTCGCGCTTCCCGTGAACTGGGCTTTGGCGACGACTGGAAGAAGGCCCTCGAGAAAGTCAAAAACGATTACGTCGCGCCGGGAAAGATGATTTATCTCGTCAGGGAACTGCAGAAAGAGGCCCTCGCATTCATTGACGCGCACGACCTCGTCACTATCCCGCCTCTTGTGCGAGAGGATTGGTGGGAGGAGGCGATGACGCCCCAAATGCAGTTGGCGAGCCCATTTTTTCTTGGCGGCGATGTCATTATGGTGTCTTCCCCGGCAAGCACGATGGCCCTCCAAGAACGTTTGGAAGTCTTGCGCGGCAACAATACGAATTTCTCGCGCGGTACTGTGTTTCACGAGCTTGTTCCCGGCCATCACATGCAGGGCTATATGTCGCAGCGGTATCGCGTGTATCGCGCGCCCTTTCATACGGCATTCTGGACCGAGGGAATGGCGTTTTACTGGGAAATGCTCATGTGGGACTTGGGCTACGATCGCACGCCTGAACAACGCATTGGAGTCCTGTTCTGGCGAATGCACCGGTGCGCACGGATTATATTCTCGCTGAACTTCCAACTCGGGCAATGGCCGGCGCAGAAGTGCGTGGATTTTCTCGTCGAGCGCGTAGGCCACGAGCGCGCCAACGCGGAAGGAGAAGTGCGGCGCTCTTTCGAGGGTTCATTCGAACCGATCTACCAGTGCGCGTACATGCTTGGGGCGCTCCAGTTTTATGCTCTCCACAAAGAGTTTGTGGTTTCGGGCAAGATGTCCAATCGCGCTTTCCACGACGCGCTTTACGTGACCGGCAACATGCCGATAGAACTGGTTCGCGCTTCCCTTGCCAAGACTTCGGTGAACCGCGACTATCAGCCGAACTGGAAATTCTACGGATCTCTAACAAGCTGAGATTTTCCATCCCGGGCTTCGACCGCTGGCGTGTTTTTGCCGGTACGCTTTTGGCGCCACAATTTTTAGCCAAACAGACGATTTTATGTATCTTTCCATCCCCGTTGGTCGTCGAATACTTGACTTCGCGTCGCATCAGCAGTATCAAAGGAATGCCGCAAAGTGAGTTTGTCTCGATCCCAGGGGGTACCATGCAGGCTACCCGTAGAGACTTTCTGAAGTTCACCACGATTGGCGGGGCCGCCGCCGCCATTTTCGGATTCGACCTTCAACCTGCCTACGCACAACTGCGAGTGCTCAAAATCGCCCGGGCTAGCGAAACGCGGTCGACATGCCCTTATTGTGCAGTAGGCTGCGGCACGATCATTTACACAATCGGAGACCGCGCGAAGAACGTGACGCCGCAAGTGGTGCACGTGGAAGGCGATCCCGATCATCCGACGAACCGGGGCACGTTGTGTCCCAAGGGCGCTTCGCTGGAGCAAGATATCCTGAATGATCGCAGGCTGTTGAAGCCGCAAGTGCGGCGGCCGGGGGGCACGCAATGGGAAGATATTTCCTGGGACGACGCACTCAATGAAATCGCGCGCAAGATGAAAGATACGCGCGACCAGAGCTTCATCGAAAAGGACACCAAAGGAGTTACGGTTAACCGGACGGAAGCCATCTCGTGGATTGGCGGGTGCACGGACACGAATGAGTTTAATTTTCTGGTCGTTAAAGCGATGCGCGCCCTGGGGGTCGTGCATATAGAAAATCAGGCCAGGGTTTGACACGGCCCCACGGTCTCAAGTTTGGGACCAACGTTTGGCCGGGGCGCAATGACGAACGGCTGGGTAGATATCAAGAACACCGACATGATGCTGATCATGGGCGGGAATCCAGCCGAGAATCACCCCTGCGGTTTTAAATGGGCGATTGAAGCGAAACGCACGCGGAGCGCAAAGCTGATCTCCGTCGACCCGCGCTTTACACGCACTTCTGC
Source organism: Candidatus Acidiferrum sp. (assembly GCA_035272765.1). Classification (GTDB taxonomy): domain Bacteria; phylum Acidobacteriota; class Terriglobia; order Acidiferrales; family UBA7541; genus Acidiferrum. The sequence continues at coordinate 45,755 of DATEQG010000086.1, read as the reverse complement.
TGTGGCCGATCTTTTCTGCCAGATTCGCGCTGGAACGGACATCGCCTTTCTTGGCGGCGTGATCAACTACGCGATCGAAAACAATCACATAGCGAAAGAATACCTCGTTAACTACACGAATGCGGCGTTCGTGGTTAAGAGCGACTTCAAGCTGCCTGGCGACACGGACGGAGTTTTCTCCGGGTTTGACGCGGAGAGGCATAGCTACGACCGAGCAACGTGGAATTATGACGCGGCGGGGGGAGCAGCGCATAGCGAGACGGCGGCCGGAGTGTTGCCGCCGATGCCGGGAAGCGTCGACTATGATCTGACTCTGCAGAATCCAAATTGTGTGTTCCAGCTTTTGAAGAAGCACTATTCGCGTTACACGCCGGAGTTGATCGAGCGGATCACGGGCATTCCCAAGGAACAATTCTTGAAGGCCGCAGAGCTTTATACGTCGATTCGCAAAGACGGCGATATGAAGAAGGTCGGGACGATTATCTATGCCGTGGGATGGACGCAGCACAGCTTCGGCACACAGATCATCCGGACGGCGGCGATGCTGCAACTGCTGCTCGGAAACGTGGGGCGAGCGGGCGGCGGCGTGAATGCGTTGCGCGGCCACTCGAATATCCAGGGCGCCACGGATATGGCCGGGCTGTACGACAGCATACCGGGATACCTGAAGGTGCCGACGCCGGCGGATGGTTCTTTTGACGCGTGGATGAAGCGCACGACGCCGACGGCCTCAAAGCCGGCGCCATGGGATTCCTGGAACTATTACAGCAACACACCGAAGTTCGCGGTCAGCTTCATGAAGGCGATGTACGGGGACGCGGCCACCAAGCAGAACGACTGGGCGTTCGACTATCTGCCGAAGGTGGACCGGGATTATTCGTGGACGCACTTGTGGAACGACATGTTGACCGGCAACGTCAAGGGGATGCTTGCCTTTGGCATGAATGGCGTGGCCATTGGGCCTGATTCGAATAAAAATATCGACGCTTTGAAAAAAGCGGAGTGGCTGGTCGTTGGAGAGATTTATCAGGACGAGACCAGCGAGTTCTGGAAGTCGCCTCGCGTGATCGCGCAAGGCGACATGAAAGACATTAAGACGACGGTGTACCGGTTGCCGTGCGCTGGATTCGCCGAGAAAGATGGATCGTTCACCAATTCGGCGCGGTGGGCGCTTTGGAAAAACGCAGCGGTCCCGACGCCGGGAGATTGCCGGCTGGATCAGGCCATCGTCGCGGAAATTTTCTTGAAAGTTCGGGATCTGTACAAAAAGGAAGGCGGCAAGTTCCCTGATCCGATTTTGAAGCTGACCTGGGGTTACACGACACCCAAGAGCCCAGCGTTGAGCGAGGTATTGAAAGAGCTGAACGGCAAGGCGCTGGCCGATTTGGAAGACCCAGTTACGAAGGTGCAGATCAAGGCTGGGCAGCAACTGCCTGGTTTTGCGTGGCTGAAGGATGACGGAACGACGGCCTGCGGCAATTGGATCTATTCGGGCGCGTTTACGGAAGCGGGCAATCAGACGGCGCGGCGCGATCCGTCGGACCCGTCCAATATGGGAGTGCATCCGGGGTGGGGATGGTCTTGGCCGGCGAATCGGCGTGTGCTCTATAACCGCGCGTCGTGCGACGTGGAAGGGAAGCCCTGGGATGCGACGCGGAAGCAAGTCTGGTGGAACGAAGACGCGCAGAAGTGGGTCGGAAATGATGTGCCGGATTTCAAGGTGGATTCCAAACCCAAGGATCACATGGGCCCATTCATTATGAATGCGGAAGGCGTCGGCAGGATTTTCGCACCGCTGGCGGCATTTGCGGACGGGCCATTCCCGGAATTTTACGAGCCGTTCGAAAGTCCCGTCCAGAACTTGTTCCATCCAGAGCGAAATCACAACCCGGTGGTGACGGAGCTGAAGACCGCCGACGACAAGTACGGAACGGTGAAAGACTTTCCGGTAATATGCACGACGTTTCGCCTGACGGAGCACTATCACTATTGGACGAAGAACAACCCGATGAACGTGCAGCTTGTGCCGGAGCCGTTTATTGAAATGGGCGCGGAAATGGCGAACGAAATGGGGATCCGTGGCGGGGAGAAGGTGAAAGTCTCCAGCGCGCGGGGCCAATATGTCGCCAAAGCAATGGTAACCAAACGAATCAAGTCGATGATGATCGACGGAAAGAAGACCCATCAGATCGGGATTCCTTTCCATTGGGGATACCGTGGCATCGCCGAGGATGAAGGCGAGACCTCGCGCATGCTGGTGAACGCACTGACGCCGACGATTGTCGATCCGAACGCGCACACGCCGGAATTCAAGGGCTTTCTCGTGAAAGTGGAGAAGGTCTAGGGGACGCGCATGAGCCAAGCCACACTACGCGTTCAGAAAATGTCGGGACACGCGGGCAGCGTACCCGGCGAAGACGCCCAGCGCGAGTTTACCGTCTGTAAGCTCATCGACACGACCACGTGCATCGGGTGCAAGGCTTGCGAAGTGGCTTGCATGGAGTGGAACGATTTGCCGTTTGGCGAGACGGTGTTCGACAACACGTACCAGACGATGCCAGAGACGCGCTGGAATTATTGGAACCTGATTCTCTTCAACGAGCACGAAAAAGAGGATGGCTCGCTGATGTGGCTGATGCGCAAAAATCAGTGCATGCATTGCGCAGACCCGGGCTGCCTGGCGGCGTGCCCGGCTGACGGCGCCATCGTGCAATACACCAACGGCATTGTGGATTTTCAGCAGGCTCATTGTATCGGTTGCGGGTATTGCATAACGGGCTGCCCGTTCGACATTCCGAAGATGAATCCGAAGACGAATCGCGTCTTCAAGTGCACGCTGTGCGCGGACCGCGTGAGCGAAGGGCTGGAGCCGGCGTGCATTAAATCGTGCCCCACAGGGTGTCTGCACTTCGGGAGCAAAGAGGACATGCTGGATACCGCGGAGAAACGCGCGAAGCAGCTTCGCACGGACTACAATTTCCCGAATGCGGGTGTGTATGATCCGCAGGGAGTCGGCGGGACTGGCGTGGTCTATGTGCTGCATGACGCCACCAAGCCGGAACTGTACGGTGGGCTACCATCCAATCCGAGTATTCCCTGGTCCGTAAAACTTTGGAAGGGTCCGCTGAAATGGCTGGGAAACGCGGCGATGATTGGCGGACTCGTCGGGCTTGTGGTGCACTATCTGCGGTTTGGACCGAAAGAACGCGAAGAGACCATCAAGGAACCGCATGAGGGAGCGGAGCCGTGAGCGAAACCGAACAAGTCGTGCCGCCGGGGCACGTGTTGCGCTACAACTTCAAGGAACGGATCACTCATTGGATCGCTGCGGGGTCCTACCTCTATTTGCTCTTCACCGGCTTGGCGTTCTGGTCGCCATGGCTTTTCTGGCTGGCGGCGGTTTTCGGCGGGGGGCAAGTTTCGCGGATGCTGCATCCGTGGATCGGGTTGGTTTTCGCAGCTAGCGTGGCGGTGATGTTTGTCATGTGGGCTGCGCATATGAATGTGGATGAGAACGACAAGATTTGGTTTAAATCTGTCGGCTACTACGTGCAGAACGAAGACGAAAAAATGCCGCCCGCAGGCCGGTATAACGCAGGACAGAAATCGCTGTTCTGGGGATTTGTGGTCTGCATGGTGCTTCTGTTGCTCAGCGGAACAGTGTTGTGGTTTACGGAATACATTCCGTGGAGCTTGCGCTATTTGCGTTACATTGCGGTTTTGGTCCACGCTTCATCGGCGTTGCTTACCATAGGGCTTTTCCTGCTTCACGTCTACATGGGAGTGTTCGCGGAGCGCGGCGCGTTGGATTCCATGGTTCATGGAGACGTCTCCATGAATTTCGTGAGACGGTATCACCCGGGCTGGTATAAAGAGATTACCGGGGAACCGGCTTCTCCGAAAAAATGACATCTCAGCAAGCGGTGAGCAATGAGTATGACGCGCGGATGCGGCGCGCGGACAAACTCATCGCGGAAAAGTCCTCAGCGAGCGAACTGCTATCCTTCTACAAGAGAATCGCCAGCTTTCAAAAGAATTTCTTTGCGCAAATTTCCGAGGCGGGCAGGCAGCAGCCGGAAATTCCGCATTTTAGTTCTTTGCGCGAGGGCCTGGACATCGCGCTGGTGGTTCCGGAATTTCGTACATTTCTTTCGCTTGTGGAACAGAACGCTCCGAATGCACTGGCCACAACCGCGCGAGAAATCGCGGCAATGCCGTCCGATTCGTGGATTACACTTTTGACTTCCTATTGGGAGCTTGGTGGACGGTTCGATCAGCAGATTGGAGCGTTTGCGCAGTTTTTTCCGCGGGCTTTTTTACAGCCGTACGCTGCATACGTCGCAGGACGCACTGCTGTGCCGCCGGCGCTGGCGACCCCGCGCACTTGCCCATTGTGCGGAGGACGTGCGCTGTTCGGAGTGCTGCGCATTGAAGGTGACGGCGGAAAGCGCTGCATGGTCTGCTCTTTTTGCGGATTTGAGTGGGAGTTCCGGCGCATCTTGTGTCCGACTTGCGGTGAGGAAGAAGAAAAGAAACTTCCGGTGTACGTGGCGGAGCAGTTTCCGCATATTCGCGTGGAGGTTTGTGACACGTGCAAGTTTTTCGTTCGAACGATCGACCTCACGAAGGACGGGCACGCCGTCCCAGTCGTGGACGACCTTGCGGCAATTCCTCTCACGCTATGGGCACACGAGCATGGATACAGCCGGCTGCAGCCGAACTTGCTTGGTAGCTGAGCGGAATTCTTCAAAAATACTCTAATTGTGATTCGTGCCCCTGTGACAAACTGGGGGCCTTTCAGGATAGACGAGCCCCGCCCCTACAAGAAGCGATCCGCGGATTTGGTCATGGGATTTGAATTGTGACTGGGGCTTTTAGCTTTTGCTAGGTTCGACGCTTACACCTTTCCAAAATGCGATTTTACCTTTGATTTCTTTGGCGGCGGGATTTGGTTCGGGATAGTACCAGGCCGCATTCTCGTTTTTCATGCCATCCACTTCGACATGATAGTAGTGAGCCGTGCCCTTCCACGGGCAAATGGACGTGTGCGTGCTGGACTTCAAAACATTCTTGGCGACCGAGTCAGGAGGAAAATACTGATTGCCTTCGACGATGACCGTGTCGTTGCTTTCGGCGATGACCTTGCCACCCCAGATGGCTTTTGTCATTTTGCTTGCTCCTCGTATTCCATTGTGACTTCCGCGAGCGATCCAAATCAGTTTACATGGGAGTTTGATGCGGGAGGTGAGTAAACGGTTCGAAAAAAGTGGCGCGCAATAGCGGTCGGTCGCTCGGATTGCGCCGGAATGGCACTGCGAGGCGCTCGACAGTCTGCTCGCGGCAGCGCTTCTGTTAGAATCGGCACGCAAGCAGGAGGATAGAGATGGCTGAACAAAGTTTTGAGAGTCACGCCAAATGGGTGCCCGCCTTTCATTTTTTTGTTTTGCCGGTGCTGCTGATCAACATTGGGTTTCAGATTTATTGGTGTGTGAAAGCATTCACGATTAGTGGCGTGGTTTCCGTGCTTGTTGCGGTGGCGCTTTTTGTGGGGATAGGGATAGCGCGCGGGATGGCGCTGAAAGTGCAGGACCGGGTGATCAGGATCGAGGAGCGGATCCGGTTCGAACGGGTGTTGCCCGCAGACCTGCACCCCAGGATTGGGGAATTTACGATCGACCAGCTTGTGGCGCTGCGGTTTGCGAGCAACGCGGAATTGCCGGAGCTGGCACGGAAAGTGTTGGATGAGAAGTTGAATGACCGAAAAGAGATCAAGCGAATGATAAAGACTTGGCGGCCGGATTTCGCGCGGGCTTGAGTTGGGAGTTTAGTCGGACGGTTGAGCCGGGACGTTAGAAAAATGCAGGGCGGGGCCCTTACAGGGTAAACAAGGCCCGCCGCTACAGAGCGTTCGCTAGATGCTGCGGATAACGCCGCCCTCGGCGCGGACTGTGGCGCCGCTGATGGCTGCTGATTGAGCGCTGGCTACAAAGACAACGACGGCGGCGATTTCTTCGGGCGTTTCGAAACGCTTGAGGAGCGAACTGGGGCGGACGGACTTGAAAAACTCCTTTTCGATCTCAGCAGTCGAGAGGTTGCGCTGCTTGGCTATGCTATCGAGGAAACCAGTGACGCCTTCGGAAGCTGTGGGGCCGGGCAGGACAGAGTTTACCGTGACGCCAGTGCCGGCTACGGATTCCGCCAGGCCGCGAGCGACGGCGATTTGGGCAGTCTTGGTCATGCCATAGTGGATCATCTCGGCGGGGATTTGAACGCCGGACTCGCTGGAGATGAAAATAATGCGGCCCCAATTATTTTTGAGCATGCCGGGCAAATAGTGGCGCGAGAGGCGGACGCCGCTGAGGACGTTAACCTCGAAAAAGCGCAGCCAGTCGGCGTCGGGGATTTCCGCGAAGGGCTTGGGTTCGAAGATTCCGAGATTGTTGATTAAGACGTCAGCGTGGGGGACTTGCTTCACGAAGACTTCGACGCCGCTCGCAGTGCCCAGATCCGCCGTTACACCTTGTAGATTGGCGGTTTTGTGCTGGTGGCGAATTTTTTCAAGGGCGGAATTTACTCGCGCTTGGGTACGGCCGTTTACGGCGACGCTTGCACCTTCGGCTGCAAGCGCGGTTGCGATGGCAAGGCCTATGCCCGCCGTGGAGCCGGAGACGACGGCTTTTTTCCCCTTCAAGCCAAGATCCATGGAGCGATCCTCCCAACGAGCTTATCGAGCTTCGCCAAATATAGAGTCGTGCGAGCTACTGACAAAAGCGGCAGCAGAGCTGCGGCACTCCAAGTCGCCACTTCGCAATATTATGCGTGACTCAGGAATTGCGCGCCTCATCGAGCTACTGCTGCTGCGGCAGCGCCTTCAATCTCCGCGATTTCCGCGCTTGATAGCTTTAGTTCCCCGGCGCGCATGACGCCTTCGGCTTGCTTGGCGTTGCGGGCGCCGACGATTGCTCCCGTTACGGCGGGATTGCTGAGGACCCAGGCGATAGCTACTTCACCGGGGTTGCGGCCGTGGCGAGCACCCACCTTGCGAAGCCGCTCGACCAGCTCGATATTTTTGGAGAGGCGCGGCTCGCGAAACTCCGGACTTTTGCTGCGGAAATCGTCGGATGGGAGGGCCGCGGCGCGCTCGCGAGTCATTGCGCCGGTTAGAAGACCAGATGCCATGGGAGCGTAGGCGATCACGCCGATACCCTGCTGTTTGCAATAAGGCAAGATCTCTTTTTCGACCGCACGGCGAATCAAGGAATAGGGCGGCTGCAGGGACGTGACGGAGGCAATCTTTTCGGAGCGCTTGATTTGTTCGACATTGAAATTGGAGACGCCCATCCAGCGAACTCTGCCCTCTTTTTGCAGGGCAGCCATGGTTTGCCAGGCTTCTTCAAGGCCGGAGCCGTTGTCGGAGGGCGGCCAGTGCATTTGGTAGAGATCGATCACGTCTATTTGCAGGCGGCGCATGCTGTCTTCGCATTCTCGGCGGATGGATGCGGCAGTGTGATTCTGAGTGATGTGACCTTGGCCGTCCCAGCGGAGGACGCATTTGGTGAACACATAGGGACGAGGGCCGCGCCAACTTCTTAGCGCTTGGGCGACGATTTCTTCGGAGTGGCCGATGCCGTAGACGGCGGCAGTGTCGATCCAATTCACGCCGAGTTCGAGCGAGCGATGAATGGCGGCGATGGAGTCCGCATCCACCTGGTGTCCCCAGGCGAAGTCCCAACCACTGCCGCCGATGGCCCAGGCGCCGAATCCGACCGGGGTAGTTTGTAAATCGGAATTGCCGAGTTTGTGCGTTTCCATGAAGCTTGGCCTCTCGATTGAGTTGAGCGCTACGATGCGTTGCGAGGCTCGATTACACGGGGAATTCTACATTGCGTGAGATGAAAAGAAGGAGAGTTTGGTTAGGAGGGATTTTGGAGAAACGGATAAGGAGGACGGGAGATGGAAGAACAGCCAGCTGATGCTTGGGCGAGGTGGGGCACAGCATGCTGTGCCCCTACAACGGATTCGGATGAGTTAGTTGGCGGTGTAGGCGGCGTCGAGGGAAACGGTTTCGCCGTCGGGATTGGTGATGGTTACGCGCTGAGTGCCTGCGGTCACGGCTGGAGTTACTACCGTTAGCGTATTCATGTCGGTGAAGGTGACCGTGGCGTCCTTGCCGCCGATGGTGATGACGGTGCCGCTTGTGAAGCCGCTGCCACGCAGGGTGAGAGTTGTTCCGCCGGCAGCGGAACCATTTGCCGGGGTTAAGGTGCCGAATCCGAGTGGGACGTTGGCTAGCGTCACGATGGTAACACCGGCGTTCTGGGCCGTGCCGTCCTTCGAGGTGATGGCGAAGAGGCGCTGGCCGTTTTCGTCGATGGCGAGAAAACTGCCGTGCAGGCCGTCGACGTCGGTCATAAATTGCTGAGGCATAAGTATGCGGAGGCGGAGGGCACCGCTGTGCGCGTCGAGGATGTCGACGCCGCCTTGGACGCCGGCGTTTCCCGCGGGACCGGTGAGAAACGGCTGGTAGACGAGGGCACCGCTGGGATGGAGAGTGACGCCGGGGACTTGATTGCGCCCGGGAATTTGCGCGAGCTCAGGATTTGCGGGGACGGCGGCGAGGGAGAGATCGGCGCCGCGAATCTCCGTTGTGCCGTTGGCCTGGAGAGCAAACATGGTTCCATCGGCCGCAGCGCCGATATCGGACGCGGAGTCGTTCGCGGTGAAGGTGGAGAATTGATTGGGGGTAGAAGCATTCCAAAGCGCGAGTGGACCGCCGGGCGCATTGGCGAAGGCGACGAAGACCTGATTGCCGTTGCCATTCGATTGCACGAAAGGAGCGCCGGTGAGACTGGTGATTTCGGATTGTGAGGCTGGTTGAATTGTGGGAGGGCTAGCGGTCAGATTTAACTGGCCCAAGCAAGAAGTGCAAGCGCCGGAAGAGCCGGACTCCGCGCTTAGACCGACAAAAACATTTTGGGTGCTTGTGGCGCCTACGCGAGCGGGGCCGGAGTCGGCGAAGCCAGCTACGCCGCCGACGGCGACACTTGTGCCGGTGCCATTGTCTGGATCGAGCAGATAGATGTTTTGCGCGGCAAAATCCGCGGCGATGAGCTGGGTGCCATTCGGAGTGAGAGCCAAGCCGCGAATTTCGCTATCGGGTGGAGGGCCGCCGGGGGGCTCGAGGCCAGTTCCGTGGAACGCAGCAGCGGCCAGATCGAAAACGTCAACGTGATCGATGTCGCTGAGATAGAGCCACTGGCGCGGCTGGTCGTAGATAACGAACTTGTCGAAAGAAGGTTTCGGGTAGAAATTCTCGCTCTGCAAATACTGGAACGCTTTCGAGGCCGTGATGGATCCGGCGGGTGAGGTAATAACGATATCGGCTTTGCCGGCCGTACCAGCCGGCGTTTGCAAAGTGATGCATTCGAGGGAAAAAGGATAAGTCGAGTCGAGTCCCAGAGACGGCGCGATGGCCGTCAGGTTTTGAGCTTCTTGCACTATTGCGTTTCCGCCGCCAATTGTCACGGTGACTTTAGTGGGGGCGCTGCCGAAACCGTAGCCGTAAATTTGAACCGTATCGCCGCCAGCGGGCATTCCCGCGTTGGGCAGAATTTGGAGGACTTGCGGGCCGTAGCTGAACGCATCGGGAGCGAGAGTGAGCCAACCGCTGGGGAAATAAGCGGCGATGTTGACGGCACCGGTTGCGGCGTTTGCTGGCGAGGATGCGTTGATGTGCGTGGCGCTGGAAACGCTGGCGTTTCCCGCGGACTGGGTGCCGAAGAGAACTTGTGCCGTGGCAGGAAAGTTTTGACCTGAGAGAACCGTTGATGTTCCGCCGGCGTTCGGGCCTTCGGAAGGCTGTGCCGCAGGGGGCGCGGCGAAAACGGGGACAGCTGCGGTGAGCGAGCCGGGGGTTGCTGCGTCAACAAAAGCCAGGCCGCGATTCGCAATGCCGAATAGGAGATGCGTGGCGTCGACGTCTTCGATTTCCGTGCGTCTTCCCGCGAGCCACAGATCGGAGACTTGTCCAATGGTGTTGAGGCTGTGGCCATCCAGGACAGTAATGACGGGAGGGGCGGCCGCATTTTCGCTGAGATATAGAGAGAGGCCGTCGCGAGAAAATACCATGGCGTTGATGGCCGAAGCAGCGTAAGTGCCGACTGGATTTAGAGAGCCGTCCAGGAGCAGGACTTGCGTGCTGCCATTCGAAACGAACACAGCGGCGTAGCGCGAGCCGTCGGGATTTGCGGCGACGAGAGGGATGGTGCCGCTGCCGAGAGCTTGCGGCCCGGCGAGTACGCTGCCGTTCACATTGTAGACGGCGAGCCCGCCACTCGAATCATTCGCAGCAACAAGCACCTTTGTCTGATCCCCAGTGCGCGCGATGGCGCCGAGGCCATTTTGAAAGAGTTGCGGGGCCGTCGAGGTCAGGTTCGTTAGCGTGTTCGAGGACGGAGCCCAGAGAGCGAGCAACGCTTCACCTGTCTGGGATTGGCGAAGGCGCATCATCACGTTGCCGTTCGACAGCGCGAGCAATTCCTCGGGACGATCGAAGAGAGTGTTTGGCAGAGCCTGCAGACCAGCTATCTCATAACGTTCCTGGACTTGCAGCGAATTGGTATCGATCGCGGCGACTTGTTCCGTGACGGTGCCAATCCAAGCGGTTGTGCCGTCCGCGGAGAGATCGGCGCTGCTCGCACCGGGAACGCTGATTTGGGCGACGTGCGCGGCGGTGGTCGATGAGAAGACTTCGACGCGATTCATCGCGCGGTTGGCGACGAAGACGAGCTGGTGAACGGAATCGTAGAAGATGTGACGGTGGTGGGGCTCACCGGAGGGATCGTCCAATGCGGGGATGGAGTCTGTTCTTGCGTAGGTGGTTCGCGGCAGATTCGCGACGACTCCGCCCTGAATCGTGAGGCCGAGGGTTGCGGGGTGCGAAAGAGAGCCGCTGGCGCCCTGGGCCATAATCGTGAAGTTTCCTGTGGACGCGTTTGGGACGGCGGAGAAGAGGACGGGTGTGCTTGAACCTGCAGGGATGCTGAAAGGACTCATTGGATTCGAGAGGACGCCAGCAGGCACTCCGTTGAGAGTGACCTGGACCGAGCCAGTGAAGCCGTTGATCGGGGTGACGGACAACATTACCGCGGGACTTGTGCCGCCCTGCTGGACAGTGGCGGAATTTGACGAAAAACCGATGGAGAAATCCGGTTGAGGCGGTGGGGGCGGGGGCGAAATGGCAGAGGAACCGCCGCCGCAGCCCAGAGAATCCAACAGAAAAAAAGCGATTAGTAAATTGGGCGCGCACCGTCTTAGACGTCCCATTGAAGAACCCCACGTTCGTTGTGCGCCCTGAGCTGAAGTAGCCAAGCCGGCGGAATACACCGGGAAGAGGCGGGACGCACGGAGTTGAGAGGGTTGCCGAGACCCACTTTAATCCAATATTGTTAATTGTCAAGTTGAGAAATATCTTGAGCGTGCGTCAGCTAAAATTTCGGCAAATGTTAAGGTTTGGACTTGCGGAAGACAACGCAGTAAATTTGATGAAACGCATCGCGGCTCGGCCAATCGTTGCGGACAGCCACCACCTCAAACCCGGCGGCGATGAGTTCACTCATAAGGATTTTTTGCGGCACGCCATGTCCGCCTCGGTTTTTGGGGACGCCCTCCGGAATCGATGTCCCTTCGGATGGATCCTCGTCAATCACCGCCAACCGTCCTCCGGGCTTTAGCGACCGCAAAAGGCTTGCGTTGATTTCAGCTGGCTTCGTGAGGTGGTGATACACGAGCCTCATAAATATCGAGTCACAGCAGACGGGCGGAAGGTTTGTATCGGCTTCGGCGGCTTTAACGACAATGATGTTCCTCTCCTTAGCCGCCAATTCTTCCAGGTGAGCCAGTGCTTTCGCATCGATCTCCGTGCTATAGACCTTGCCTGAGGGGCCCACGAGGTGCGCGGCTGCAAGGGTCAACTTGCCATTACTCGCGCCGATTTCCGCTACAACATTGCCGGGATGCCAGTTCAGCAAGCTGGCCAATCGATTGGCTTCCTCTTGGACAGTGTCCTGCCCACGACAAGGTGCCACGCCTAATGCACAGAGAGCTAGCGCAACGATGAAAGAGCGTCGTAACATGCGGCAAAGCCTGTCGGCGGGATACTATCCGTGTAAAAGAAGAAATTCAAACTAGCCCCCTGCCAATGTTTTGTAGCGGACAGAGCGGAGGCGGAAAAATCGAAGGGCGGCGAGGACTGAACGTCCGCGCCGCCCCGAAGAAAAATAAAGTGGCAGAGAGTGGATTAAATCGTTTTCGTTGCTGGAGCGCCGACAGGAGCGTTCGAGCTCTTTGCAAAGGCGTTGTGCGCAGAATCCTTCTCGGAGCTCTTATCGATTTCGATAGAGCCTTTGAAGTAGGCGCCGTCTTCGATCATGATGCGGGCGGTCGTCAGATCGCCGTTGACGGAACCGTCCTTCTTGATCTCGATCCGGTCCTTGGCGCGAAGATTTCCCTTCACGGTGCCGTAAACCACCACCTCGCGGGCGATGATATCGGCGGTGACCTTTGCGGTAGTTCCGACGGTCAGCTTCCGCTCATCAAGCTGGATCAGTCCTTCGACCGAGCCGTCGATCAGCAGATCCTCATTGCCGGAGATCTCGCCTTTCACGTGCAGGCTGGCCCCGAGCCGCGCGGTGGCGCGGTCCGCGGTTGCACCTAGTGGACGCATGGCATCTGTACTCATTGCGGTAGTTCCCTCCCAAGTCGCCGGAGCGGACTTCGGCGGCTGATTCGTTGGAAAATTTTTCGGATCCGGTTGCGCGGATTGCGGCGTTTCCGGCTTTTTATTACCCCACATCGGTCCCTCCCAAAGGGATAGCACCACCCCGCGCAGGAAGTCGCTTGGGGTATTGCAAACTGTAGACCTCAGTATGGCGCACGGCAAATGCAGTCTTGCGTGGCCGTTCCTGAAAGTAACTAGACCTTTGGACAGTGCGTTCGTCCAGTGTTCGCGGTTAAGTTTGGGTTAATTTTTGATGACGGAGTGGGGATGGGCAGATAAAAAGGGGACTCGATGCAAACGCCCGGGCAAGCTGGGGCACAGCATGCTGTGCCCCTACTAGGGAATCGGCGGGTTAGGAGCTCGGGCGCTCGGGTACGGGTTGCGTGGCCAGGAAATCTGACTGGAACCGATGGGAGTAGGAATCCAAGAGTTCCGAAATGCGCTCCGGATTTGGCGATTTCAGAACGAAACCCGCGTGGTGGTATTTGGTGATGCGGTAGACGATTTCGGGATCGTTGTAGGCGGAAGTGTCGGGACGTTCCTGGCGGGCGAGGGAGACGAGCACACCGGCGTAGTCTCGGCTGACAGAAGGCAGTTGATAGGGCTGCTTCCCTGCTCCGACTTCGAGGCGCGCCCATTCGCGCCATAAATTGATCCCGGTGGCAGCTTCAATGACATCCGAGATATAGGCACCACCAACGCGGGCTGCGACTTCGAGGAAATAAAACTTTCCATCTGCGTTTGCTTTCAGGAATTCGGCGTGCGTGACGCCGCGCAAGAAACCTAATTCCTGGAGAACTTTGCTGTTGATTTCGAGAAGGTTCTTCACTTCGTCGGAATCGCGCGGAAGAGTGCGCGTGGTGAAAACACCCCCTTGATGCGAGGTTTCGAGGGGAGGCGCGCCGTACGCGTGGGCTTCCGCGAAGACGACTTCGCGTTCGGAAGCCACGCTATCCACGTGGAAGACGCTGCCAGGAATAAATTGTTCGAGCAAGTAGGTGGATTGGCTGTCGCCGAGCTGCTCAAGCCACGGCCAGAGCTCGGCAGGACCGTGAATCTTTTTCATGCCGATCCCCGAGGCTTGCGAGCGTGGCTTGAGAAGCCAGGGTGGAGGAACGCGGGCCATGAACTCGCGCAAAGCATCGTAGTTGAGGACTGGAACGAATTCCGGTACGGCGATGCCCACTTCCTTCGCGCGGGCACGCATGGCAAGTTTGTCGCGGAAATAGCGGACAGTAGTCAGACCCATGCCGGGGATGCGCATGTGTTCGCGAAGGGTCGAGACGTTTTCCATGTCGAATTCGTCGAGGGCGACGATGCGGTCGATCGGCTGGGATCTGGCGGCGAAGCTGACAGCGTTGATGAGATCTTGCGTCGGAAGCTCCTCGGGCATGAAGAACATCTCGTCGATGGATTCGCGGGGCCAATCCGCGTTGCGGAGTTTTTCGACGGTGAGGAGGAGAACGCGGCAGCCGATGGCTTTGCAGGTGCGCAGGAATTCCTGGCCTTTTTCGTAGGAGCTGACACAGAGGATGGTGAGAGGACGGCTCCCTGGCATAGATGACCTCTGAATGCCGCACGTTCTTGATGGGACGGCTATAAAGAGCCGCGCGACAGGTGCGGATTATACTTCGGTCTACCGGGCCGGATACAAAAATTGCAGGAATGGACCGACGCGCTGGGCCCAGGCGGCTTCGTTATGCTCGGCGCCTTCGATGCGCTGGTAGTGCAGGTCGCGGCCGAGTTGCCAGCCCTTTTGCAAAAGGACGTCGCGAAATTGTTCGACGTCCTGAACAATGCGTGGGCCTTCGCGCGTTCCGATATCCAGCCAGATGGCAGGACGCGGATTTATATTTGCGGCTTCCACGAAGCGGTGCATGACTCGCTGATTCCACCAAACGGAAGGCGAAAGCGCGGCAATCTTTCCAAAAACTTGCGGAAGCTTGAGACCAAGATAGAGAGAAACGAGTCCGCCGAGCGAGGAACCACCAATCCCGGTTTTTTCAGGGCCGAAAAGAGTGCGGTACTCGCGTTCGACGAAAGGCTTTACTTCTTCGATCAGGAATTTGGCGTAACGATCCGCGCGGCCGCCGCCAAGTTTCGGGACGTGCGTGGGCGTGTACTCGCGGATGCGGGCTTTGGTGTTGTACATGCCGACGATGATGAGAGGCTCGACGGTGCCCGAGGAGATGGACTGGTCGGCGGTTTGGCCAACGTGCCAGTCCATGCCGGGGATGAAAGAGGTTGCGCCGTCAAAAAGATTCTGACCGTCCTGCAGAAAGAGAACGGGGAAACGGCGGCCGGGCTGATCGTCGTAGCCGGGCGGGAGATAGACGATGAGGTCGCGCTGGTTTCTGAGGAAGCGCGAGCGAAAACCTTCGTGCTTGCGAAGATTTGGACCGCTCACGGGGCGATGGTCACCAGGAGATCTTTGGCTTCCACGTGCTGCCCTGGCGCGACGAGAAGCTTCGCAACGCGGCCAGAGATGGGCGCGTAGATATTTGATTGCATTTTCATGGCTTCGAGGGTCAAAAGTTTCGCTCCGCGTTCGACAGGATGATTTGCTTGTACGGCAATGCCGCTGATTACTCCGGCCGTTGGCGCAGCAACCTGCCCTGGATCGGCGGGGTCCGCCTTCGGATGGGCGCGCTCGACGACGCGCAACGCAAGGTCGCGCACATTTACTTCGCGTGGCTGGCCGTTTAATTCAAAGAATAGCGTGCGCGTTCCGTCGGGATGCGGATCGCTGGCCGTCAGAAATTTGAGGATGAGCGTTTTTCCTGGCTCGATCTCTATGGTGATCTCTTCGCCGGAAGCCAGGCCGTAATAAAATGCGGGCGTGGGAAGGACGCTGACATCCGCGTAAGTCTGGCGGAATTTGTCGTATTTAACGAATACGTCAGGATAGAGGAGGTAGCTCAAAAGGTCGTCCGGGCGCACGGGGTGACCTAATTTTTTCTGCAGCGTGGCGGATGCTTCCGCGAGATCCACCGCTTCCATGCTTGCACCTGGGCGGCCTTTGAGCGGGGCGGCTCCGCGCAGGATTATCTTTTGCAATTTACGCGGCCATCCGCCGGGAGGCACGCCGAGGACGCCGGAAAACATCTCTACGACGGAATTCGGCAGAGAGACGTCATGGTTTTCGTCAAGCTTGAGCAAGTCTCTCGGTTGCAACTCGTTGGCCATTAGGAAGAGCGTCATGTCGCCGACAACTTTGCTGGAGGGCGTGACTTTTACGATGTCGCCGAAGAGTTGGTTCACTTCGGCGTACGTTTTTTCCACCTCGCGCCAGCGGTGGCCCAATCCCATGGCAGCGGCTTGCTCGCGGAGATTTGTATATTGCCCGCCGGGAATTTCGTGTTGATACAGCCGCGCTGAACCGGCTTTCGGGCCTGAATCGAACGGCAAATAATAGGTCCGGATCGTTTCCCAATAGTCGGAGCATTCGTTTAGCGCATCAATGTCGAGATTCGTGTCGCGCGGCGTATGCCGCAACGCCTCAACAATGGAATTAAGATTGGGCTGGCTGGTGCCGCCGCTCATAGCCGCTATCGCGGCGTCGGCCACGTCTGCGCCTGCGTCTGCGGCTTTCAGCACGGAGGCGGAATTGATGCCGCTGGTGTCGTGAGTGTGAAAGTGCACGGGGATGGCGATTTCTTCGCGAAGAGTTTTCACGAGTTCATACGCCGCATAAGGCTTGCAAAGACCGGCCATGTCTTTGATGGCGAGAAAATGGGCGCCCAGCTTTTTGAGCTGCTTGGCCATGGAGACGTAGTATTTCAGCGAGTATTTTGGCCGGGATTTATCGAAAATGTCTCCGGTGTAGCAAATGGCGGGTTCGCAAACGGCGCCGGTTTCGAGGACGGCATCGATGGAGACGCGCATGTTTTCGATGGAGTTCAGGGAATCGAATATGCGGAAGATATCGATGCCTTGGGCGTAGGATTCGCGGACGAATTCCACGATTACGTTGTCGGTATACGAGGTGTAGCCAACCGCGTTTGCGCCGCGGAGAAGCATCTGAAAACAGATGTTGGGAATGCGCTGGCGGAGATCGCGAAGGCGCTGCCAGGGGTCTTCGTGAAGAAAACGCATCGCAGTGTCGAACGTTGCGCCACCCCACATTTCGACGCTGAAAAGATTCGGAAGACGTTGTGCGACGGCGCTGGCGGTGGCTAGCAAGTCGTGCGTGCGAACACGGGTGGCCATCAGCGATTGGTGGGCATCGCGGAAGGTGGTGTCCGTGATAAGCAGGCGCTTTTCTTTTTTTGCCCAGGCGGCAAATTTCTTGGGACCTAGTTTTTGCAGGAGTTGGCGCGTTCCTGGAGGCGCCTCGATACCGGGTACGCTCGGCAGCGTCGCTACTTCCAAAGATTTGGGGACTGATTTGCCTTTGACTTCGGGATTGCCGTTGAGAATCACGTCGCCGAGATACGAGAGCAGTTTTGTGGCGCGGTCGCCGCGGCTTTGCAGGCGAAACAGTTCGGGCGATTCATCTAGGAAAGAGGTAGTGACTTCGCCGGCGCGGAAGCGCGGATGGTTGACGACGTTTTCGAGGAAGGGGATGTTGGTCTTGACGCCGCGAATACGAAACTCGCGAAGTGCGCGGTCCATGCGCTGGCAAGCTTCGGGGAGCTTCGTGCCCCATGCTGTGACTTTTACGAGGAGAGAATCGTAATATGCCGCAAGGACCGCACCGGCATAGGCGGTGCCGCCGTCGAGACGGATTCCGAATCCCGCGGGTGAACGGTAGGTTGTGAGTTTTCCGTAATCGGGGGCGAAATTCTTTTCGGGATCTTCGGTGGTGACGCGGCACTGAAGCGCGGCGCCGTAAAGCGGCACGTTGGCTTGCTCCGGCAACGCGAGTGGCTCTTCGTGAAGCTTGTGGCCCTGTGCCACGAGAATTTGCGAGCGCACGAGGTCGATGCCCGTGACCATCTCGGTTACCGTGTGTTCCACCTGAATGCGAGGATTGACTTCGATGAAATACCATTTTTGAGCGTCGACGTCGTATAGAAACTCGACCGTGCCAGCGTTGCGATAGTTGGCTTTGCGCGCCAGTCGAACTGCGGCATCGCATAGTTCCGCGCGGATGGATGACGGCAAATTCGCGGCAGGGGCTACTTCGACGACCTTCTGATGGCGCCGCTGCACGGAGCAATCGCGCTCATAGAGGTGCAGAAGATTGCCGTAATTGTCGGCAAGGATCTGGACTTCGAGATGCCGCGCGCGCGGCAAATATTTTTCGAGAAAGACGCTGGCATCACCGAACGCCGATTTTGCCTCGCTCTGGGCTTCCTCAAGGCGCTGCTCGAGTTCCACCTCACTGCGTACCACGCGCATGCCACGGCCACCGCCGCCCATAGCAGCTTTTACAATAACCGGATAGCCGATCGAGGCCGCGAATTTGCGCGCCTCCGATGCGGAGCTGATCGATTCTTCCGTCCCCGGCAGCACCGGCACGCCAGCAGATTCCGCGAGGCGCCTTGCGGCGGTCTTGTCTCCGAGGAGTTCGAGCAATTCGGGAGTAGGACCAATGAAAGCAATTCCCGCTTTCTGGCAGGCGCGAGCAAATGCGGGATTCTCGGATAAAAAGCCGTAGCCGGGATGAATGGCGTCAACTCCCTTTTCCTTGGCCAACGCGACGATGCCGGCGATATCGAGGTACGCCACCACCGGTCCCTTGCCGGCGCCAACCTGGTAGGCTTCATCGGCTTTGAAGCGGTGCAAGGCCAGGCGGTCTTCCTGCGAATAGATTCCCACCGTGCGCAGGCCGAGCTCGTTCGCGGCGCGGAAAATCCGTATAGCGATTTCGCTGCGATTGGCGGCGAGCAATTTTCGGATGGGCTTGTTCTTCTTCATTCCTGAGCCGGTAAGAAGGGTACGCGAAACTTTACATTGTTTCACGCGGACGCGGCGAGACTGGAGCACTTTTTTCGATACACGGGACAAACAATTTGGATGCGGATAGCGGGAGACCGAAAACGCGCTAGGGCTTTAGCAGCGGTTGCGCGTAGCGAATAGGGACGCCGAAGTTGGAGCCGCCGAAGCCCCTAACGATGGCAAACGTGACGCCAATCACCTCGCCGTCGCGGTTGATCAGCGGCCCACCGGAGCCGCCGGAAGTGGTTTGTGCGTCGTAGACAATTTTATCCGGCAAAATGTCGCCGATATGTCCCTGCGTCACAAGCGGGCGGATCAGTTTGCGCTGCTCGAGCTCATCGACAATTTTTTTCGGATCGCCGCCGCTTATCCTGACGATGTCTTTTACGGTGTCCTCTCCCGCGCGAGCAAGGATGGCGCTGATTCCGGTGGCGTAGCCGAGTGAGATCAACGGCTGGCCGCTGACCGCGGCTTCTTTGCGGCCATCCATTTTTAGAACGGGACGTTTCAGCGAGGAAAGATCGCCACGGAGAACGGCTAGGTCGGCTTCGTCGGAGATCTGGGAAATATTCAAAGGAATGCCTGCTGCCGCTTCGGGGAAATAGGCGGTCATTTCAGCGATAGTGGGCTGCAATCCTTGCTGAGAGGCGGCGCCGAGTTCTTCATTCTTCCACCAGGGCTGAGCGACATGATGGTTGGTGAGGACTTCGTTCTGGCCGACAATGAAACCGGTGCCGAAGAAATCTTCACGAACTTCGGGGGCGCGGCCCTCGAGGCTGTAGACCACGTTGCCGTCGCTATCCTTGAGGGGCTGGCCGTCGGGATTGATCGCGCCGTAACGCAGAGGTCGATGAGAGGCCTGGTCGAGAAAGGAAACCGAGACGTGAAGCAGGCAGACGCTGGGAGCGTTGGCACGAATGACGCCTTCGGCGGCGTCGGATTGCGTCTCCACTTTTTTCAGCCGGCTCGTGGTTTCGTCCAACTGTTTGCGCAGTCCGGAGACTTCACTCGCGTCCGCGGCGGAAAGCTTCTGGCGAAGATCGTCGGTCTGTTTTTGGAGCAGCTGTTTCTGCTCGGTGATGTCCGACTGCTGGAGGTCTTCGCGCGCTTTGTTCGCTTCCGCGACCAAAGCTTCTTCCGTGTGCACCCCGTGCTCGAGCTGTGCGATCACGGAATAGGCGCGACGAGTTTCCTTGTCGGCGCGACGAGTGAAGAGTAGAAAAATGACGGAGATGAGCGCGGCAACAGCAAGCAGAGCGGAGACGCCAATTTTCAGCGCGCGGCCGGTAGAGAACGCGTCGCGGGTCATTTTTTCTGTAACGGCAAGGGCTTGAAAGGCGGTGTGTGCGATCTCCTGGCCTTCCTCGGCGATGCGGGACTTCAGCTGTAATTCTTCGAAGGCATGCTTGTCGCGCAATTGCACACGCACCCGGGCAAGCAGTTCAGCGGGCTCCCAGGGAGGCGACATCACATCATCGGCGCCCAAATCCAGAGCCCGCGCACGCACGGCACCGCCGCCGCTCGCGAAGAGAATCACGCGCGTGTTGGCGGTGGATCCCAGCCCTTTGATTTCCGCGAGAGAATTGCAACAGAGGACGTCGGCCAAGTCCGCGGAAAGCAGGAACACATCGACGGTGCCGGTCTGGACGATGCGGAAGCCTTCCTCCTGCGATGGCGCAGAGGAAACATCATAGCCTGCGGAGCGGAGCACGTCCTGGAGTTGCTGACGGAGCGCGTCGTCAGGTTCGACAATCAGTATGTTTGGATTTTTGTTCGGCAAGTTTGGTGGTTTCCCTGGCAGCGACCCTAGCAGCCGGTCCCGCCTCGTACCTTTGACGCTGTGCGCTTCCAAGTGGCTACAAGGAATCTACATAGTATCTGGAAATCGAAGTAGACGCATGTATGTGGCGCCCTCGGCGAGGCCGAGTGAACGCGGTTCAAAGGACGTATGCACTGGAAAAGGTCGAAAACGAGGGAGAAAGTAATTCTGCGTGCCCCGAGGCCGGGAAGAAGCTGCAGAGCCGGTTTTCAGTACTTGCGGAGCACGCCGATGACACGGCCCTGTATCTTAAGGTCGTTTGCAGCGACCATGATCGGGGCCATTTCCGAATTCGCGGGCTGGAGGCGGATTTTCCCGGCTCCTTCGCGGTAGAACCTTTTGAGGGTGGCTTCCTCGCCGCCAATGAGCGCCACGACAATGTCGCCCGCATTAGCCACCTGCGTCTGTTCGCAAACCACGTAATCGCCATCCATGATGTGATCTTCAATCATGGAACTGCCTTTCACCTGGAGTACGAAGGAGTTGCCGCCGCGAGCAAAATCGCCGAGCGATAGCGTCTCGCGTTCTTCGACGGCCTCGAGCGGGCGGCCCGCCGCGATGCGGCCCACGAGCGGCAATTCCTGAATTTTTCTGTCGCTGATCTGTTCCTTCACCGGCTTCGGCAACTGGAGAATTTCGATGGAACGGCTCTGGTTGTAGCCACGACGGATGAAGCCTTTTTTCTCGAGCGTAGTGATGTGCTTGTGAACGGTGGCGAGCGAGGTCAGCTTCAGGCCCTTGCCGATCTCTTCAAAGCTGGGGGCGTACCCATGCTTGTTGTCAAAGGAAACCAGATAATCCAGAACTTCTTTTTGGCGCTTTGTCAGGGCCACGGCTCGCCTCCACAGAAACTTTTGAAGCGCTCTTACTTTAGGCGAAAAGAAAGCGAACGTCAAGCGACAAGTTGCCTTCGTGTTAGTTTTGCTTCTCTATGGCAGCACTTCTGGAAATGATATATACACGAGCGATAGACAAATTTTCAGGCGGCTTGCAATGGTGGTCTACAAATGAACGCGTTTGCCAATAGAGAATCCCTCCCCGCCGTAACTGCTGCCGGCGTTGTTGCGATCATTTTCAGCGCGCTGGGTGTGCTGCTTGGTTTGTTGGTTGAGGTCTCGATGGTGGTCGCACCTAGGTTGCAAACATCGGAGGGAGCGCCAGGCATTCCTCCCGGTACGCTCGCAGCGGTGGAAATTTTCTGGCTTTTCGGAATAGCCGTTTCGGTTTTCGGTCTCTTCGCGGGCATCGGCGTCCTTCGGCGACGCAATTGGGCCCGGATCACGATGCTCGTCTGGGGCGGTATCATGGCCGTGCTTTCGGCGGTCTC
Source organism: Candidatus Acidiferrum sp. (assembly GCA_035272765.1). Lineage (GTDB taxonomy): Bacteria > Acidobacteriota > Terriglobia > Acidiferrales > UBA7541 > Acidiferrum. Next base: position 23,948 of record DATEQG010000086.1, on the reverse strand, counting down.
GATACCTGTCATGCTCATTGTCTTTCATTCACTCCCCTCCGCCCTGCCCAACGGCGCGGAAGCTGAGCCTTTCATGGGTTTCCTGAAAGTGTTTATGCTTTTTTTCTACGGGATCCCTCTTGGGATCGGAATTTGGTGGCTAGTGCTCTTCACGCGTCCACGGGTTTCTGCGGCCTTTACGGCTCCGGCAGAGGCATTGGCCCCTCATCCACCCACGACCATGGACGTTACCGGGTTCCCTTTGCCTGCACCCACGCCTGCAGCTTCAATGGCGCCTAAGCCTTCTTGCCCACTACCCCTTGCGATCGTGGCAGGCTTCTTGATCTTCGGAGCAGTTTGCATTGTATTCTTCGCAATCGCCCCTCTTCCCTCAGATATTCCCTTTTTCGTTTTTGGACAGGCATTTGGGCACGGAGCCGGGAGAATTATCTTGCTCCTTTTCGGACTAATATCGGGTGTCACTGGAGTCGGGATCTTCAAGCTCAAGCCATGGGCGTTATACACTCAGATCGTTTTTCAATGCATCGGCCTTTTGAATTGTTTGGTGACGCTCTTCTCCCCAAGTTACGTGCCAACGATGCGCGCAGCGATGGAGAAAATGTATTCTCAAAATCCTGCCTTTACCGGGGACAGTCCCTTTCTCTCCGACACCTATTTCCGATCAAGTATGATCTTCGCGGCGGTTTTAGTTGGCGCGGTACTTGTTGTTCTATTGTGGCAGCGTTCCCGGTTTCTCGATCAAGCAGCAGTGGCGGCCGCTGCGAAGCCTTGACGCTCGCAAGTTCCGCGCAACCTCCGGGCCATTCCCCAGAGTCTTTTCTCTAACGACACATTCGTGCGCGGCGGCCACTCTCCCTTCCTCGCGTGGGCTGGTGTGGTATTCTCTTGCTGTCGGGTACGGGGGTCGGATAGAGCATCCAACCTGCTTATCGCGCCGCCCATCTAACAAATTGAGCCACACTCCCTCGGGGAATTCGTTTGGGAGTTCAGACACAGCGGAGCCTTGGTCACTATGTCAACTTTGATTGAAACGCCGCCGGTAAAACACAAGCGCGAAGTGATAGATCGCGCGGTCATTCGCTTCGCCGGCGACTCGGGCGACGGGATGCAAATTACCGGGAGCCAGTTCACCAATACGGTGGCGCTCTACGGCAATGATATCGCCACATTTCCGGATTTTCCCGCGGAGATTCGCGCCCCTGCCGGCACGCTGCCCGGCGTCAGCGGTTACCAGTTGCATTTTTCTTCGAGCGACGTGTATACGCCTGGCGACAGCGTCGATGTTCTGATCGCCATGAATCCCGCGGCGCTGAAGATGAATGTCGCGGACCTCAAGGCCAATGGGATACTGATCGTAAATTCCGATGCGTTCACGGAAAACGATTTGCGCAAGGCGCAGTCGAAGACCAATCCGCTCGAGGACCATTCGCTCGACAAATACCGGCTTTTTTCGGTGGAGCTGGAGCGGCTAACGAAAGTAGCGCTCGAGCATCTCGGCATAGATGCTAAATCCATCAGCCGCTGCAAGAACTTTTTCGCGCTGGGCATGTGCTATTGGCTCTACAACCGCTCGATGGAGCCGACGGTTCGCTGGATTGACGCGAAATTCAAGAATAAGCCGCTACTCGTGGAAGCCAACAAGCTCGCGATGAAGGCCGGTTACTCGTATTGCGAGGCTACAGAGGCATTCCAGATCAGTTACGAGATTCCGCCGGCGCAGCTAGCGCCAGGCTTTTACCGCAACCTGAGCGGGAATCAGGCGCTCGCGCTGGGCTTCGTCACTGCGTCGCAGAAATCGGGCCTGCCGCTGTTCCAAGGTAGTTACCCCATTACGCCCGCGTCGGACATTCTTCACGAGCTTTCGCAATACAAAGACTTCGGCGTAATGACATTCCAGGCCGAAGACGAAATCGCAGCGATCACCAGCGCGATTGGCGCGGCTTACGCAGGCGCGCTGGCCATCACAACAACGTCTGGGCCAGGCATGGCACTGAAGACGGAAGCCCTGGGACTCGCGGTCGCCGTTGAAATTCCGCTGGTCATTTGCGATATTCAGCGCGGTGGACCTTCCACGGGGTTGCCGACAAAGACGGAGCAAGCGGATCTCTTGCAAGCGCTCTTTGGGCGAAACTCTGAGGCGCCAATTCCTATTATTGCTGCGTCGACTCCCAGCGATTGCTTCTGGGCGGCACTCGAAGCTAGCCGCATTGCGGTCAAATACATGATTCCCGTCATCATTCTCTCGGACGGCTATCTGGCAAATGGTGCCGAGCCGTGGAAGATTCCGAACGTCGATGATATTCCGGCATTCCCGGTGAAATTTGCAACGGAAGCCAACGGCCCAAACGGGTATCTGCCTTACAAGCGCGATCCGCAAACACTTGCGCGTCCGTGGGCGGTTCCCGGCACTGCGGGGCTCGAGCATAGAGTCGGCGGCCTCGAAAAGCAGGACGTTACGGGCAACATCAACTACGAGCCGCTCAATCACGAAAACATGGTGCGCATCCGTGCGGCAAAAGTTGCGGGTATCGTGCAAGAGATTCCGGATGTGGTTCCCGCAGGCGATCCCGAAGGTGATTTGTTGATTGTCGCGTGGGGCTCAACGCACGGGGCCATTACGGCGGCGTTGAAAGCACAGCGCGCACAGGGCCGCAGGATTGGGCACGTTCATCTGCGCTATCTCAATCCGCTGCCGGCGAACCTCGGCGAGGTACTCCAACGCTACAAGACAGTTCTTGTGCCCGAACTGAACATGGGCCAGCTTCTTTGGGTGTTGCGCGCAAAATATCTCGTGGACGCTATCGGCCTCAACAAGATTCAAGGCCGGCCGTTCAAGCAGGCTGAAGTCGAGCAAAAGATTGAAGAGATTCTTGGGGAGAATTCCTGATGAGCACCGCCACGCTGCCGCCAATCACGCCTCTCACCAAGAAAGATTTTCAGACCGACCAGGAAGTCCGCTGGTGCCCCGGTTGCGGAGACTACGCGATTCTTTCCGCGGTTCAGTCGGTTTTTCCTGAACTCGGAATCAAACGAGAGAATTTTGTCGTGGTCTCCGGCATCGGCTGCTCGAGCCGTTTCCCGTATTACATGAACACGTTCGGGTTTCATACCATTCACGGGCGCGCACCCGCAGTTGCTACGGGGATCAAGGCGATTCGTCCGGACCTCGAAGTTTGGGTCGCCACTGGTGATGGCGATGCACTCTCCATCGGCGGCAATCATACGATTCACATGCTGCGCCGCAACGTGGGCCTAAAAGTTTTGCTGTTCAACAACCGCATCTACGGGCTGACGAAAGGCCAGTATTCGCCGACTTCCGAGATCGGCAAAAAAGCAAAGTCGACGCCCTTCGGTTCACTCGACCGACCGTTCAATCCAATCTCGCTCGCCATCGGAGCGGAGGCCACCTTCGTCGCTCGCTCGGTCGACGTTTTCCAGCAGCACCTCAAAGAAACGTTGAAACACGCCGCTGCGCACAAAGGTTCGGCGTTCGTCGAGATTCTGCAGAACTGCAATATCTTTAATGATGGCGCGTGGTTCAACCTCACCGAGCGCGACGCACGCAGCGAACACATCATTCAGTTGGAGCACGGCAAGCCTCTTGTTTTCGGCAAGAACCGCGACAAGGGCATCCGGCGGAAGACTGACGGCGACATTGAAGTCGTCCAACTTGGAAATGGCATCACGGAATCCGACCTCATCATCCATGACGCGCACCACCCGCGCGCCTCCTACGCTTTCCTGCTTTCCCACATGGAGCATCGTCCAGGCTTCCCCACGCCGATCGGCGTTCTTCGCGCGTGGGACGATCTTCCGCGCTATGAAGACGTCATGAACCAGCAGGTTAAAGACGTCATCGCCAAGCGCGGGCCCGGCGACCTCGCAAAACTTCTTCGCGCGGGCGACACCTGGGAAGTAAAGTAGCTCCTGCGAGCACAGCGCAAGTTCCCGGACTCAGAGAATGTAATCGGCACTACGGCTTCGCCGGTAGCTTCTCCCGAAAATAAGCGCATATCCCACTGACTGGGCATATCTCGCACTTCGGCTTGGTTCGCTTGCAAATCTCCGCTCCGTGACGCTTCAGCAATAGGTACGCCCTCTGCCTCGTGTCGAACGTTTCGGGGAGTTCCGCCGCCATTGCCTCTTGTGCGGCACGGTAGCCGGTCGCGTAGTTCTTGTCCTCATCACCAAATAGAATGCGTTGCGGCACGGCCACACAGGCCGAGGGAACCGCAGCTATCGGCGCCAACTCGGCAAACAAAAAAATCTTGTCCGCGCCTGGATCTCCAATGACCGGGAATTCCTTCAACGCCTTCTTCGCGAGGCGAATCCCTTTGCCCTCGCCATTCTTTCCTTCCTGCAGCAATTTCTCGAGCGACCACCTGAGATCGCCGCCGAGTTCTTCATTCACAATCTTTGCGATTGTCTTCAAACGCTCCGCGCGAAGCTCTGGCACAATTCCGCCAAGCCGCATCAACTTAGCCAGCTTCGCTTTTGGCGCGGCAAGAATCGCGTCCGTCTTTATTCCCACCTCGCGCTTTAGCGCTTCGTATCCCTTCGCGCACGAAGTGTCGGTTGCGGGATAGCCGCAGTTTACAGACAGGATCATTTCGTACGGATCGCTCGGCCCAACGGATGTCTGCTTGCCGTAGTGTTTCTCCAGCGCATCGAGGACCCCACGCAGCCTGCGCTTGGATTTCTGCATCTAAGCCTCCGCCGCCCGCATCACATTCACAGCCCAAAAAGCGTATGATTGGGTCCCGGCATTCCCCCAGAATCCTTGCTAGGAGAAATATCCATGAGCCCGAAAAATAACAAGCACGAAGCTTCCTACAATCAGCTCGAAGAGGGCACGCGACATGCCCGACCGATTCAACACCAGCATGCCCCCGAAATCCAGCCTTATGGAAAAATCGCCAAGCTGCCGATCGCTCTCGACGAGAAAGTGTGTGCCGGCAGTACCGAAAACCTCAACCAGCTTCTCGCGGATACGATGACGCTTCGCGATATGTACAAAAAGCATCATTGGCAGGTATCGGGAGCCACGTTCTACCAGTTGCATTTGCTCTTTGACAAGCATCACGGCGAGCAGGACGAGCTCGTGGACGAAATCGCCGAACGAATTCAGGTCCTCGGCGGCATCAGCCTGGCGATGGCGGCCGATGTTGCCGAAACAACGCTGATTCCCCGGCCGCCGCGTGGCCGCGAGGAAGCGCCGGTACAGATCTCGCGCCTCCTCGAAGCTCACGAACTGATCCTGAAGGAAGCTCGCACCGTGGCGAAACAAGCCAGCGAGGCGGGAGACGATGGAACTAATGATCTGCTAGTCTCAGACGTGATCAGGACAAACGAACTTCAAGTGTGGTTCCTGGCCGAACATCTGGTGGATGTGCCTTTGGTTCGCGCCGATAAAGCCAAGGGAGCTTCGGTTTAAACTTAGGCATTCCGAGGCGGTTGAGCATAACAATCTAAAATAGTTGGCGCCTATGAAGCGTTTCGGCGTATTGGTCCGTCTATCCGGATAAGTTCCAGTCCATCCAGGGGAGACGATCGTGAAACATTTTCTTCTCGGAGTTCTCGCCACAATCACAATTATCATCCTCGGCGGATTTGCGTATTTGCGCCTAGGTCTGGCGGAAGCGCGCGGCGATTTGCCGCCATCGAAGTTGGAAAGCTTCCTGATGTCTTCCGCCGTCCATGCTTCGGTCCGCCGCGAAGCGCCGGAAAACCCGAATCCGTTTCCTCCCACCGATGAAAATCTCATCGCCGGAGGAAAGCTCTATTACGAGGGATGCGCCGGCTGCCACGGTATTCCGGGAAAAGCCAAAAAGGACGGCGGTGACGTACTGTTTCCGCCTGTTCCCCAATTGCCCCTGGTCGGCACCGAGTACACCGAGGCGCAAATCTTTTGGGTCATCAAACATGGCATCCGCAGAACCGGCATGTTTGCCAACGGCAAGTGGAATACGGACAAAGAGATGTGGACCATGGCCGCGTACATCAAACGTATGCAATCTCTTCCCTCGCATGTCCTAGAAGAGTTGGCCAAACCGAAGGGCGCTACTCCCGGTCAATAATTGCAATCGGCGTCTTGCGAAACGAAAAGGGCGGGCGCCGTTACTTCTGGCAACCCGCCCTTTTCACACTCTGGTGCTCTCACTCGAAATTCGTAGCCGTCTTCTCGAATTTAGGAACTACGCTCCCGCGGCTTTCAAATCGTCCTTGGCCTGCTTCTCCGCGTTCTTCGTCTCGCTTTTTGCATCAGCGTCCGGCTTCATCGCGTGGATCGCTTTGCTCAGGGTTATCGCTTTGTCGCCCGCCGGGCCCTTGCACGAGGACATATCGGCGCTCGTCTGGACGCCCGTCACGTTTGACTTCAGGCAGTTGAAATCCACTCCGACGTTTTTGCTGGCGTGCAGCGCGGCGACGCAATCTTCAAGCGCCTTGAAGTTTTCGCAAGCGCTCTTGGCGTCCGTGTTAGCTGGCAGAACACCTTGGGCCTGCAAGTTGGCGGTTAACTTCTTGTCTTGTTCGTCTTTGGCATCGAGCGTATCGCTGGCTGACTTCGGATCTTTCTTCACCCACTTGATGGGATTCAGCGAATGCGTGCCGCTCGAACTGCTCGAGGATGCCGACCCCGCCCCCGCTCCCTGCGGTCCCTGCGCGGCGGCTCTAGCCGCACCAAAGGACACGCTTATCATCGCCACTGCCACAACCAGGACTAGCTTTTTCATTTGCCCTCCGATCACTCTCTCAGGCCGAATTGGCGAGACCCGGACGGGTCCCATTCATCAGTAGGCCACGCGGTTCTGCGCGTAGCGAGGGATTGAAGGGCGAGTACTCCCCCAATCGGTCACGTTGTCCTTTGGGACAGGGCCATCAAGGGTCGCGCCGGTTCACGCCCAGCAGCTTCTGCCTGAGATTTCGCAGGCACGAAGGAGGATCAATCGGAATTGTGGAAGCTTGCAATCTATTGGGTCTTGCCGAAGATCCGCCAATAGCCGGGATTTTTGAAGAAATGTCTACAACTCATCTCATAAACGCTTTTTAGGAGGGCACGGCTTCAGCCGTGCAGAAAACGACTAGGAAAAGGAGGGGCTTTAGCCCCTGAGGAAACTCCATGTTCCGCCTCTTGATCCATTTATGAGACAAGTTCTAGAAACTGTCCGTCTTCTGGCACGCTCGGGAATTTATGCTACGAGCGCATCCGCAAATAAATGCCGTAAATGCACATTCCCAGCCCGCCAAGAAAAACGACTGGCGACAAGTATACGGTCACAACCGGATTAAGAGGATAAGGGAGCGTTAGCGCGCTATAACCGCCAGCGAAATAGTGAATCACTGCTCCCAATAGCATGTAGATCAGACCGCGCCGAATTTCGCGACGCCCATTCTTGCCGGAGCGGGAGGACAAACGAACCTCGGAAACTTCCTCTCGGCAATAGGGGCAGCGATTCATACGCGCGGGTACCGGTTTTCCGCAGTAGGCGCACGGACGCGGAGCCGCAGCCTGCCCCTGAGAAGGATTCATACCTGCTCCAATCCTCCGTCTTCCCTAGCGTAAGTACGAGGTCCAGCGCCGTCAAGCGAATCCCGAGCGACGAGTTACCGCGAGACGCCGCCTGGAGATGAGGGCGCCCGTAGCTTCTGAAACCGATTCGTTTATGCTACATCTAATAGAACAGCTTAAGCGGCTCGTACCGAAATGTCAGATTTCTCTCAACTCGGAGCCTACGGCATTCTTGGCGACGTGGACCCCGTCCCACAGAGCCTCCTTACCGCTTACCCGGAGCAGGCCAAGACGCTGTCGCTGCTTTATGAGGTAAGCCGCGAGCTAACGTCCATCCTCGATCGCGAGCAACTGCTCTTCCGTGTCGCCCAGCGCGTCAAGCGTCTCGTCGACTACCATGCGTTCAGCGTAATGCTTTGGAACGAGGCATCACAGCATCTTGAGAGCGTATTCACCTTTCGCTATGAGGATCCGCGTCCCGTGCGCCTCCGCATGGCGCTCAACGAAGGCATTACGGGCACAGCCGCTGCCGAGCGCCGCAGCGTGCGCGTAAATGACGTCACGAGCGACCCGCGCCACGTCACCTGCGAGCTTGGCTTAGACACGGGCTCCGAGCTGGTGATTCCGCTGCTTTTACAGGATCGGCTCATTGGCGTGCTCGACCTCGAAACTACAGAGAAGAACGCCTTCACCGAGCAGCATGAGCGCATGCTTGCGACTCTGGGCTCGTATATTGCAGTCGCGCTCGAAAACGCGCGGCTTTATGAGGAGGCGCGCGAGAATCAGGCCCGCCTCCAGGATGACCTCAACACCGCCCGCGAGATTCAGCGCCAACTGCTTCCACATGGCGCGCGCGGCATCCCGGGTCTTGACCTTGCGGCCGCGTATGTACCCGCTCGAGAGCTGGGCGGCGACTTCTACGATTTTCTTCCTTACGGCCAAGGCAAGCTGGCCATGGCTCTAGGGGATGTTTCCGGCAAAGGAACCGCAGCGGCGCTTTATGGGTCGCTAGCCATCGGGACGCTGCGTGAACTTGTAGTGAGCAGCACTTGTAATCCAGCAAGTATGCTGCAGATGCTCAATCGGAGGATGTATGGAGCGCGGCTCGATTCGCGATTCATCGCCATGCTCTTTGCCGTCTACGACGCGGCAGCGCACCGCCTGACGCTCTCCAATGCTGGCGGGCCTTATCCTCTGCTGGTGCGCGGCGGAAGCGCTCGCGAAATTCGAGTGGAAGGCGTTCCGTTGGGTCTCTTCCCCGACAGTGAGTACGACGAGACGGCAATCGACCTTGAGCCCGGCGATATCGTTCTATTTGCCTCCGATGGGATTCTTGAATCGGAAAATGCTCGCGAAGAAGAGTTCGGCTCGGCGCGCCTGCATGCGTTGCTCGCGAGTACAGGGCCTGAGATTTCAGCGAATGAGCTCTCGGAAAAAATAATCGCCGCCACGGACGATCACAGCGGGCCTGGCTCGAATCCGCACGACGACCGCACTCTCCTGGTGCTCCGCGTCACCAGCGAAGGGACCGCCGATTACTCAAAACTTCCAGTGATTTACTAACAGACTGAACGCAGCAAGACAGGGTGAAGCGTTTTTTAGCGCCCGGCCACGGTGGGCACGGCTGCCTGCAGCAGCTCAGGCTTCTTCAGAAGCGGAAGCCATCTCTCGCGAACGTCGGCAAATTCCGGCAGATCCTTCTTGGCGACGGGATCGGAAGGCGGCAAGCCAAGCTTCTCGAAGTTCTTGTACTGCCCCTTTTGCAAAATACGAAAATCCAGATGCGGTCCAGTGGCGAGGCCGGTGCTGCCAACGAGCCCGATCGTCTTTCCGATTTCGACGTGTTCGCCCGCACGAACGTACATGCGCGACAAATGCAGATACATTGTCTCGTAGCCATTCGAGTGGGCGATGTGCACCATATTCCCTTCGCCGCCCCTTAGTCCCGCGAACAGAACTTTACCGGATCCAATCGCCTGCACGGGTGTGCCAGTTGGCGCACCATAATCCGTTCCCATGTGCGGACGGACGACCTTCAGAATCGGGTGGTAACGCGCAGCGCTAAAGTGCGAAGTGACTGGCGCGGAAAATTTGAGCGGCGAGCGGAGAAATGCCTTCTGCAATGATTTGCCGTCGGCGTTGTAGTAGGCGGCGTGGCCGAATTCGTCATGGAAAAGCAGGGCTTGGTATTTCTTGCCACCGTTATCGTATTCGGCAGCGAATATCTTTCCGTAGCCCGCCGTCTTGCCGTTGGGGTACTTCTTTTTTTCGAGCAAGACGCGAAAGGTGTCGCCTTTGCGCGGGTCGGTGTAGAAATCTAGGTCGTACCCGAAGATTTGCGCGAGGCGCATCGCAATTTCCGGGGATTCACCAGCCTGTTCGATGGCGTTGAAGAGCGAGTCATCAAGCTGCCCGGAAACTGCCGTGACTTCTATCTTGGAAGGAATCTCTTTTACTTCGGCGGTAAAACCCGTATCTGCCGGCACGATCTTCAGCATGCGGTCAGGATCGATCTTGTAGTCGATCTCGCGCAGGTCGCCCTCGACGGATCGTCCCACAGTGATCGTATTTCCGGCGCGGACCTGCCGGAGGTTAAACGCGTGCTGTGCCGCCGTCGAGGCGTTCGCGGCATCCTGATGGCTCAGGCCGAACTTTTCGAGCGCAGAAGTGAGATTGTCGCGCGCGAGAACTCTCTTCTCCGTTGGCAGAATGAGTTGAGCGCGTATCCGGGCTGCTTCTTCCTGGCCGAGTTTCACTTGATGCTCAAATTCCGCGGAGGCCGCGAGCCGCAGGCGAAAGACGTAGGTGAGCATGCCAGCGCCGAAACAGAGCACGATAACCAACACGATTGCGAAGCGACGATTCACCAATTCCTCCTGCCACCCGCTAAACTTTCCCTCGCGCGATGCACAGGCAGCGCACCGCGGTTTGTCACGAACACTTTTCTATCAAACGACGATTGCAGTCAAACGCGAATCCAACCCATGCGTCCAATCGCCAACCTCTTGATGAAATTCAGCTGGTTCTCGAGTAGGATGCAGCGATGACTCCAAAAGCTTTCTCCCGCCGCTCTTTTCTAGTGATGTCGGCGACGCTGCCCTGGGCGCTTCGGGTCCAGGGAGCGACGCCAATTCCAGTGGGCCTCGAACTCTACTCGGTACGCAACGCACTGAAGGGCGATCTCACGCGCACGGTGCGCGGGGTCGCTGCACTGGGCTATCAATGCGTCGAATTTTACGCTCCCTACTTTGACTGGACCGAGAGCCAGACCAAGGAGGTCAGGAAGCTCCTGGATGACCTCGGCATTCGTTGCTATTCCACCCATAATGATAGTTCGTACCTGGGTCCGGAAAAGATATTGCGGGCGCGCGACCTGAACCTGATCTTGGGCTGCAAGTATGTTGTGATGGCCAGTTCGCATGAGAAACCAGGACTCGATGGATGGAAAACCGTCGCGGATTCACTGAACCTCGCTGCCGAAAAGCTGGAGCCGTCAGGCCTGAAGCCCGGCTATCACAACCATCAAACGGAGTTCACTCCTGTCGACGGCATCCGCCCCATCGAAATCATCGCGAAGAATACGAAACCCTCCGTAATGCTGCAGCTTGATGTCGGGACGTGTATCGAAGCCGGCTCCGACCCCGTTGCGTGGATTCGCGCAAATCCGGGCCGCATTCGATCGCTGCACCTCAAAGAGTGGTCGCCGGAAGCCGGGAAGGGTTACACAGTTTTGTTTGGTGAAGGCGTTGCGAACTGGAAAGGCATTTTCGAAGCGGCGGAAAGCGTCGGGGGAGTCGAGTACTACCTCATCGAGCAGGAAGGAAGCAGATTTTCGGAACTGGACACGGCAAAAAAGTGCCTCGAAACGTTCCGAGCCACCTACCACTCTTGATCCGCTGTCAGATTTTTGCTTACTTGCCTGAGACGAGCGCGTTGCCCGGCATTGTTTGTGCGGCGGATTCTGCGAAATAATTCTGTTCGCGCAGTCGGCGATAGATACGCCCCGCGACTACGGCGGCCATCGGCCCTTTAACGCTGCGTGTGTTTCCACGAAGCAGAACAGCCAGAGCGATTTTCGGGTGAGCTTCATCCGCGTAGGTCACAAACCAACCGATGTGCGATGGCGTAGTGTGATCGTCGCAGGTGCCCGTCTTGCCAAGCGGGGTTTCGTCGCCGCCGTGGTCAAAGCTGGACTTGCCCGTGCCGTAGAGAACAGCGGCAAGCATGCCTTCGCGAATTTCCGGCAGAATCGAACCGATATTCAAATCGCGTTTCACGCGCGGCGCGAAGTTTTGCACGTCTTCCGGAGTCCGCGGATATTGCAGATAAAAGAGCGTGCCCCCATTCGCAAATGCCGCTGCAAGCGCGGCTAGCTGCAACGGAGTGATCTGAATTCCCTCGCCGTAACTGGACATGCGCGCGACGCCGCCGAGCGCGGGCGGCACGCTGGGGAATGCGCCGGGATGCTCTTCGGGCAAATTGTAGCCGGCGAGTTCGCCAAGACCCAGCAAGCGCGCGTACTTGGAAACCGTATCGAAACCCATGCGCGTACCCAACTGTTCAAAAAACACATTGTTCGAGTGCGCCATGGCATCGGTCAAATTCATGTACTTGCGGTAGCTCACCTTGAGCATAGTGTCGCGCGTGATGACATTTTCTTCGAGCGCCGCCAGGGCGATGGTCGGCTTGATCGTGGAGCACGGGATGTAGCCATCACCGAAAGCAATCTTTTGATTTACGACCGTGAGGATGCGGCCTGTATTGGGGTCGACAGCGACGACGGATCCGTTATACCGCCCCAGAGCTTCGACCGCCGCCGCGCGAACGACTGGGTCATCGAACGTTGTAATGTCAGCACTGGTGGAATCGGCATAAGTTGGCACGCCGCGATAACGTGAGGCATATTTGCGAGAATTCGCGGTGGATGTCGAACCGCCAGTCGCAGCGGGAACGGGCACGGCAAACAGCGCCGTGATCAAAATGGCTAGAACCGATTTTGCTGCTTTCTTCACTAAACCGCCTTTGGTCCGCGACTTCCCCGAAAACTCCCAGGGCCGAATACTTACCCTATCCTGTACTTACGGTCAACCTACATTCACAGTCTGCTTTCGAATTCATCAAATCTGAGCAGCACCGTCCTGCGCGTTCGCATGCTGAAGTTGCACCCAAATCGCCAAATCAGAAGCCTACTGATTTGATGCCACTTAGCCGGATCTCGCAGGGCCCATCTTGTTCCGTCGAGAAACTGCATCTCTCACGTTGAGACACATTTTAGGCACTCGCGGGGTAGTACGCAATAGCTCAGGTGCACCAGTACGTTGGTATGTGCTTTGTTATCAATCACTGACCATCGGGACAGGAGGTCGTTTCAGCTGCCCTTGCGTCCGGTAAGGATCGCCGTGCGTGCATGGAAGAAAAGTCGCCCTGTCGCATCTTGAAACGGCCGTGTGCCGCTCAAGTCGTTCAGGCGGTCTGCTTCGAGAAGCCGGCGAATTTCGGTTGCGCGTTCCGGAGGCGTCCTTGTCGTCGCCATCCAGCGCTCCACTTCGGGCGTCAGATCGTCAGCACTGTTGACGAAATCCGTCTCCAGACCCGCGTCACGGAAAAGTTGAAGGAGTTCACTGAGAGCAAGCGTGCGCACGTGCGAAGCGTCGCGCAGAATTTCCCATCGGTCTTGATATGCGGCCCGCTCTGGATGCTCGCTGGCGAAAATGTCCTCCACCACGACCGTGCCGCCGGCGCGGCAAACTCGCGCCATTTCGCTAAGGACTTGCAATGGCTTCAAAAGATGATGCAGCGCGAGCCTGCACACCACTACGTCGAACTCCCCGTTTTCGAAGGGCAGGTTTTGCGCGTCAGCTGCACGAAAAGATACATTCGAAATGCCGCGCTGCTTCGTACGCTCTTTGGCGATGGCGAGCATGGCATCCGTGAGGTCGACGCCGACGACCTCTCGCGCCGCGCTAGCAAATGCTTCCGCGATATAGCCGGGGCCTGTCGCGATATCCAGCACGCGCTCGCTTCCGGTGAGCTGGGCCGCGGCCACCAAGCGCCTAATGCGCTCTTCGTCAGTGACCCACGGATTCGCCGCAAAGGCCTGAGCCTGCGTCGTGAACGACTCCCGAATGACGTCGTTGTGTTGCGTCACGGGAAAAGTCTAGCACGGAGACTGCCGAGGAAACCTGCGGCAACCGCGCAAACGATGGTTGGACGATCCTGACAAACCTATCTCTCCGTCGTCTATACTTCACATCACGAAAGGTCCGCCATGAAAAATGGGATCATTACTTTTGGCTTTGTGCTCATTCTAGCCGCCGGCGCAGCGATCGCGGTAGTGGACTCGCCGAACGCCTCCACCGTGAAGCGCCTCGACGGCACGACGATCTCCTCGCAAGAAATCGACGCGACAGTGACGCGCTTGATGAGTGCCGCAAAGATCCCAGGCGCGGGGATCGCGATTTTCAACGATGGGACTGCGGTGTATCAGAAGACCTACGGCGTCCGCGACTTAGAGAAAAACCTGCCCTTGACACCGGACTCCGTGTTCACCGCGGCATCGTTGACGAAGTCGGCGTTTGCCTATCTCGTGATGCAGTTGGTGCAGGAAGGCGCCCTGTCACTGGATAAGCCCGTCTATCGATATTTGCCGAAGCCTCTCCCAGAGTATCCCGAATACAAGGATTTGGCCGGCGATGACCGCTACAAGAAAATTACAGCCCGGATGCTCCTCGATCACACCAGCGGCTTCCCCAACTGGCGCTGGATCAGCGAGGATAAAAAGCTCAACATTAATTTCGAGCCCGGCTCGCGATACGCCTATAGCGGAGAAGGAATTACCCTGCTGCAGTACGTTGTGGAAACGATGACGGACCGATCTCTGGCCGGCCTTATGCGCGAGCGCATCTTTGTCCCATTTGGAATGTCTCGCACTAGCATGATCTGGGAGCCGCGATTCGAAACCGATTTCGCAAATGCCTACGACGAGCACGAGCATTCTTTGGGCCCACAGCGCAGGAAGTACCCCGACGCCGCCGGCTCCATGCAAACCACGCTTGCGGACTACAGTCGCTTCTTGCAGGCTGTCATGCACGGCGACGGCCTGAAGAAAGAGACTCGCGACTTAATGTTCGCGCCCCAAATTCAAATCCTTTCCAAACACGAATTTCCTTCTCTTTCAAATGAGCCCACCGACGAAAACAAATCCATCCGTCTCAGCTACGGCCTCGGTTGGGGCCTGTATTGGACTCCGTATGGCGAGGCATTTTTCAAGGAGGGGCACGACGACGGCCTGCGGCACTATACAGTGTGCTTTAACAAACCTGGGATCGGCATCCTTATCATGACCAACAGCGAGAATGGCGAGGGAATCTACAAGGAACTGCTCGAAACTCTGCTTAAGAACACCTACACGCCCATCGAATGGGAACGGTTCACTCCTTACAATCAACAACAGTAAGGAGAAAGAGAGGCACGATGAATCGCACCCCTGCGGTCGATTTTACAGGCCAGCGGAGATGAGCTTTCTAAATTGAGCGATCTGCTCTTTTGAAAAGCCTCTCTTCGGAATCAGGTGAAACTTCGATGGCTCGAAGTACAAGAGAAATGCTCCAGGGGATTCTCTACACTTTCTCAGGAGCCGATAGCCGACGATCCAGCGCACGGTATCGGTCCTATACCCAACGCAATCAGACATGACCTCTGCATCCTGCGACGCTTCAGACCAGTTCGTGAAAAAGTAGTTCCGAACGTAGTACAGGATCTCGCAAATGAAGAACAAGACGGGCAGAAGGATCACCAGCCAATCAGAGTGCGATTCTGCCCCCGAATTCGAAGCCACGATCCAATAGCAGAATAGTGTGGCGAGACTATACCAAAGAACCCGGCTTTGAAGTTGTAGGCGCCAATAGTGGTAAAGCTGCGCGGCTACATATACGAGCACCCCTGGGCGCATTGGAACTGCAAAAAGCACCTCGTGCTTCTTGAGTGCGGCCTCCGCTAGAGCCTTGAAATTAGCGAGTTGGCCTTGCTCTTCCAGGGCTGCCTTTGGTAGCCAGTAAGGCGTCGTCTCCGTGGACAAGACAAGCAGCGTCTTTAGCTCGTGGATGGCTCTTACACAGGACCACGGTCTAACGTCTTCCCCTTCATACCAAAACAACCTCCAACCGTTCTCGTCGAATTCGATAGCACGCTTGTCTGCGTGAGAACGGACAAACTCTCGCTCCAGAAGGGATGTGTCCGGACGGGAAAACTTGGGTTTCGCGAAAAAGCTCAGAACCAATGCGAGAAAAGTCGCAAGGAGGCCAAGACCTAGCAAGCTTCCACCGATGATTGTCTTGGTATCGGGCCAGATGTGAAGATAGCCGTAGCCGGCAACGATGCCGCAAAAACCCACCAACGCGCAGGTGAGAGCCGTTCTATACCTCGGCACCTTGGTCCGGGGCCCCGTCATTTCCAGATAATTTTCAAACGAAAGCGTGTACTCGACTCTTGGCATTGAAGGAAAGTATATAGGCTGGATCGAAGCACCGGAATAGCACTGCTCGCACGATGTTGTGGCTCCGTCATCACGTCCGGTTGCGGGAAAACAAAAAGGGGCACGATGTATCGTGCCCCGCAGTTCGAATAACACGTTACAGGCAGAAGCCTATGCAACTGGCTGGCTAGCGCGTCGGACGGGCTTTGTTGGCGTCAGCTGCGCTTGCCGTGGCCGCGGCTGCCTTCATGGGAGGTTTATCGCCGTGCGCAGTCCCTGGCGCGTGGCCGTTGGGACCGTGCGCAGCGGCGTTGGAACCGCCGGGAATCGCGATCTCCAGTTTCTTGCGCAGCGCGTTTTCCAGTTTGTCGCGGATGTCCCTATTTTCCTTCAGAAAGGTGCGCGCATTTTCGCGGCCTTGGCCCATGCGCTCACCGCCAAAGCTGAGCCATGTGCCGCTCTTCTCGACCAAGCCCTTGTCGACGCCGAGATCGATCAAGTCGCCTTCGCGCGAGATGCCTTCGCCGTAGACAATGTCGAACTCCGCCTCGCGGAAGGGCGCGGCGACCTTGTTCTTCACAACCTTGGCGCGCGTGCGCGAGCCCACGACTACATCGCCTTCCTTGATCGCCTGGATGCGCCGGATATCGATGCGCATTGATGCGTAGAACTTGAGCGCCCGGCCGCCTGTAGTCGTTTCCGGGTTGCCGAACATCACGCCAATCTTTTCGCGAATCTGGTTGATGAAAATCAGGCAGGTCTTCGACTTCGACACAATCGCGGTCAGCTTGCGCAACGCTTGCGACATCAGCCGCGCCTGCAAGCCCATTTGCGGGTCGCCCATGTCGCCTTCAAGCTCGGCCTTCGGGACGAGCGCAGCGACCGAGTCCACGACAACAATGTCGACGCCGCCAGAGCGAATCAGCGTTTCCGCAATCTCCAAAGCCTGCTCGCCGTTATCCGGCTGCGAGACCAGCAAATTGTCCACGTCCACGCCCAGCTTCCGCGCATAGACGGGATCGAGCGCGTGCTCCGCGTCGATGAACGCCGCCTGCCCGCCCAACTTCTGCGCCTCGGCAATCACATGCAACGTCATGGTCGTCTTACCGCCCGATTCCGGCCCGTAAATCTCGATGACGCGCCCGCGCGGGAAGCCGCCGACGCCCAGCGCCGCGTCGATCGAGAGGCATCCGCTGGGAATTACACTGACAGGCACCAGAACATCCCGGCTGCCCAGGCGCATAATCGCGCCCTTGCCATGGTCCTTTTCAATCTGCGATATCGCCGCCGCCAGCAACTTTTCTTTTTCTTCTGTCATTTCACACCTCGGTAGAGAAAATTAGGAAATTTCGTTGCCTTGTAGGGGCACGGCATGTTTACCCTGAGCCTCGAAGGGCCGTGCCCGTCCTTGCCTACCATTAATCCGTGGCCCGAAAACATAGCGGAAGCTGCATAGTAACACTTCAATTATCATTTCGCTACGCCTTCTTTTCATCAGGGCCAAACGGGGTCAGCCCCGGCGTTCGCAACCGTGCTCCGCGACATGCTCCTTCAACCGTGCGATGGCCATCGCCACCCGCACAGCCAGTTGCCGCTCTTCGGCCGCCTCCAGCTTACGAAGCCGTACCAGCCCCCGCATCCTGTCGCGCGCCTCGATGAACTCGCTTTCGAGCCTAGCATGTTCCGGACAACTTATCGCCAGGGTCGAAGCCGAATACATCACGCACCTGTTGAAAACCGCGAAAGGCAAAATAGCATTAAGGCGAACAAAAAGCAAACACTATTTTTCGCTATTTATTCGCCTAGATCACACCGGCGAATTGCTTGGAGTGCGGCAGCTCTGCTGCCGCTTTTTGCGCTACCCCTCATTCACGCCTTTGCGGATAGGAGTTGTTGCGCCTCTTGGAGCGCGGCTACGGCCATCTCTCGGGAAACGGTGGGATAGCCTTCGAGGAATTGTTCGAGCGTGTGGCCTCGTTCGAGGGAGTCGAAGAGCAATTGCAGGGGCACGCGCGTCCCGCGAAAGACGGGCGTTCCACTCAGGATATTCGGATTTTTGACGACGACGCTATCCATGGAACCCATTGTCGTCTCCCGTGCGGACAGTATATCACTGCAGGAGGGTCGGTCTCGGATCAGGAAGCGTACGTATAAAATCCCCGCCCCGCCTTCCGCCCCAACCACCCCGCCGCCACATACTTCTTCAACAACGGACACGCTCGATACTTCGGATCCCCCAGCCCCTCATGCAGCACATGCATAATATCCACGCACACATCCAATCCAATAAAATCCGCCAACTCCAGCGGCCCCATCGGATGGTTCATCCCCAGCTTCATCACTGCGTCCACCGCCTCAGGAGTCGCCACGCCTTCCATCACGCAATAAACCGCCTCATTGATCAGCGGCATCAGCACGCGATTCGACACAAACCCCGGCGCATCATTCACCGCCACCGGCGTCTTGCCCAACTTCTTCGCTAACTCCATCGTCGCAGAAAACGTCGCATCGCTCGTTTGCAGCGCCCGAATCACCTCCACCAACACCATCACCGGCACAGGATTCATGAAGTGCATGCCCACAAACCTGTCCGCCCGCTTTGTCAAAGCCGCAAGCGTGGTCATCGCAATCGAAGACGTATTGCTCGCCAAAATCACTTCCGGCCGCAAAATCCCATCCGCCTCCGTCAACACCGCCCGTTTTATCTCCAACTTCTCCGGCACCGCCTCCACAACAAAATCCGCCGCCTCAATCGCCCCCATATCCGTCACGCACTCCACCCGCCCCAGCACCGTTCCCTTCTCCGCCTCCGCCAGCTTCCCCTTCTTAATTTCCCGATCCAAATTCTTTCCAATCGTCTCGATCCCGCGCTCCAAAAACCGCTGCTCCACGTCCCGCAAAATCACGCTATACCCAGCCCGCGCAAACACATGCGCAATCCCATTCCCCATCGTTCCCGCGCCCAACACCGCCACCGTTTTGATTGTGTCGATTGACAAAGTCATAGCCTCCGCGTTCGCATAAAGTAACAGGGGTAATGGAATTTATTGAACTAAAGGATGCACGGTCGAAAACTCTCGGTCAAGCCACTGAGGCCTTAGCGACTCCGCGAGGCTTCCTCGTTTTCCTGGATGCCGGTCCTTGCTCGGTCAAAATCTCTGTGCAACACCCAAACTTCGTATTGAAAGGTGGATCGTCGAGGACCAATCGAAATCCCCATAATGGTCAGCTGAGGCGTGGAATTAATAGTCTCTTTGTAATGGGACGGGATATGCAAGCCATCTAGCGCCGCCAGAATTCGATCCAACTCCTTCTGCCGATCCCCTTTCCAAAGCTTTTTGCGTGCAACAGATGCTCCTGCATGTGTTGGAAGGAGAGCAATGTGGCAGTCACTACAAAGCGTAAATCCCTCGCGAAACTCAGAGAGGCAGAGAGGACAGAACATCGCGTCACGCCGGCGGCGCGCCCTCGACAATCTCTCTAATAATCTCCCGTGCCAGCATTTCCTCTTCCGGCGGAACGTAAACGGTTGCTTCGTTCCCTCGCGTCTCGGCCCGCGCCGGAATCTCATTTTCCTTCAGCGCCTCGACCAAGAAGCCCGCGCGCGCTTCATCGGCGCCAGACCAAACCGCACAAGTAGTCGCGCTCAGGTGGGTGGGTTTCACCTCCGCTACGCCAGGCTTCTCAGAATCATTCGCGGCAATCTCCATGTCCGCGGGCTCCTGATCTAGCAGCTTTTCAAGAATCTTTTCGGCCGCAGCCCGATTCGACGAAGGCACCGCCACCTCGAACCCAAATTGCGTTTTCCAATCGATAGGAAGAATATCCGCCGCCGGAGGAACCTGATCATCTCCGGTCGGTCTGTCGATAAACGGAATGCCCGCGGATTGCAATTCCTCAATCAGCGTGGAGTGCAGCGCCGGATCTTCCCCCGCCCACAACATAATGAGTGAGCCTTCCGGTCCAAGACCTGCAGCCATGAGTTCCTCCCTATGATCGACTGGTACGCTACTGCGACGACTGGCCGCAAGTAACACTCACGGCCGCAATCCGAAAAACTGCCCAAACAGCTTTCAAGTGTACTCCCACCCCAGCCGAAATGCGGCAGGCGAAAAAGACTCCTCCGAGCGTTCACTTCGGCGGCACGCCCTCGATAACTTCCCGCACAATCTCCCGCGCGCAAGTTTCGTCTGCCGGCAATACAAAGAGCCGATATGCTCCTTTCGTCTCCGCCACACGCGCGTGAATCTGATTTTCGCCCAGCGATGCGGCCAACAATTCCCCCATCTCCGCCTGGCCGCCCTCCCAAATCTCCAGCGTAGCGTCCTCCGGATACCAATCTCCCGGGTCCCAGGCAGGATGCGATTCTCGCGGTTCGATACGCTCCGGCAACTCCATAGGCCGCGCCACATCTTCGGGGACCGGTTCATCGTCGTCCCCGTAAGCCTCCTTGATTACGGCTTCCGCCTTACCGAACTGCGAAAACGGAACCCCAATCTCAAATGCACTCTTCGTGTTCCAATTAAAAAGATGGTCCTGCCGACGAATCGTCTTGTAAGGGATGCTCTGCTCGCCAAGCATTTCACAGAGCTCGGCATGAAGCCTCGGATCATCCCCCTTCCAAAACGAGCAAAAGGGGTCCTCCGACGGATCACCCGCTTCGGCGGCTTCTGTTACGACGATTGCCACAGCATCCAAGTCGCGGACTAGGTCCACGTCGCAGTCGGCGCAGCGCGTAAACCCTTCCCGATACTCGGCCTTGCATTGCGGACAGAACATGTCGGCGTGAAGAAAGTCTACTACACCCCGTCAAACCGCTCGGCCGCTTTCGAATTACCAAGACATCGTCACGACGGCGCGTGGCCGATAAATTTATCCACCCATTCAATAAACCACTTCATGTTCGGTGCGTCAGTATGACCGCCATCATGCTGTCGCCAGGCCAACTGTCCATCGAGCAGCCCGTGGTTTACAGGCGGCATTTTCGCGGTCCGATAATCTACGTCTCCTCCAATTCCCTTTGCGCCCAACAACGTAAACACCCGGCTCGCGTCCACAGTCGCCATGAAGCTGCCCAAGTGGTCAAGCCATTTGGCGTCGCCCTTCTCGGGGATTCCGTAGCTGATAAACGTAAGTCTCGGCGCGCACAGCGCGATCAGCTCATTGGAATCGACCGGAATATCGCCCGGGTTCATGCTGCCAAACGTGGCCTCCGACGCTCCATACTTCATGAAATTCCCCGCCATCCAGTAATATTCGCCGCCTGTGATATTCTCCACCGCCTCGCCCCAGTTGCGCCGAGACAGTGTCGCCCCGCCTTTCCCTGACGATCCCACCAGCGCCATCGCGAATCGCTCGTCGTAAGCCATTGTGACCAGCGTGGCTTTGCCGTAACGCGATACTCCATCAATTCCGACGTGCTTCGCATCAACCGCTGCGTCCGTCTCCAGATAATCGAGCGCGCGCCCCGCTCCCCATGCCCACGCACGCAGCGCACCCCAGTCCTCCGGTTTTCGCGGTTGCCCTTTGTTCACTAAGCCGATGATTCCCCGCGTAATTCCAGCTCCATCGTCGGTTTGGATGCTCGCGGGGTCTATCAATACAAATCCCCATCCGGCGGCAGCCAGTTGCCACGTATTCGGCAGGTCGCCGTCTTCATTCAACTGGGGAAACGTAAATGGCGTCTCCTTCACCGGGTCCCAGGCCGGGTGTTTCGCGAACACATCTTTCAGCGAGGGATCCTGCTGCACCATCAGCGCTTTCCATGCGTTGTTGAGGCGTTCCACCTCCTCGCCGCGCGGCTCGTTTGGATTAGGAAAACTGGCCCGTCCGAACATCATCAGCACGGGCACAGGCCCCTTCGCGTTCGCAGGCGTCACTAGAATCATGTGAATCTTCACGCCGATTGCCGTATACGCGGAGTTGTCCACCTCTCCGATCAACTCCTTGGCGATCACCGGCGTGAAGCCCACCATCTCGTGATCGATAGTCTTGACGGTCCACGACACCTTCGGTACATTCTGCGGCACTCGCCCGTAAACGAACTTCGAGAACATTTCGAGCAATTCGGGGCGCCGCACTTTCCACCACGTTTCGGCTGTGGTGACCTTCTGACCGTTGTTGAGCACGAGCGGATCAGGCAAATTCGGATACGGATTTGCCAGCGATTCATCGTAATTGGCGTGATTTGGCGCTTTTTCGTTTCCGCTGTAGCCCGGACGAAGAGCCTTGATTCCGAGCTGATCCATCATGTTCTGGTGATCCTGGTCGGCGGTGAACGTCACCGGCGGCGCTGCGGAAGTCTGCGCAAATGCCGATGACGAAACGGCCACGGCGGTGATCAGCCAGATGCAAACCACGGAAGCTTTAGGCGAAGAGGGCACTCGAACACTCCTGGTGATATGATTGCGGCGTTTTTAGAAAATGCGTCTTTCGGCTGTCCATGCTAAACCTTCCACTATGAACCGCGCACTCAGTTTCTTTGTCTCGATTGGATTCTTGATTTACTCGGGCCTCACGCTGTCCCATCCTCTTACGGCAGCCTCGCCTGCTCCACAAATCTGGGTAGCGACATGGAGCACCTCTCAGCAGATCCCGGAGCCTCAAAATGAATTGCCGCTCGAAGACCTGCATGACGCGACTGTGCGTCAAATCTTTCACTTGTCGATCGGCGGCTCCGCACTTCGTGTTCACGTATCGAACGCGTTTGGAACGGAAGCACTGCGCTTTACCTCGGTCCACATAGCACGTCCGCTCTCGACATCCTCGCCAGCGATCGACCCTGCAAGCGACCAACCGCTGGCCTTCGCGGGCAAACCCGGCATACTTGTTCCGCCGAGCGCTGAATTCATATCCGATCCCGTCCATCTGAACGTCGCCCCGCTCTCCGACATCGCGGTAACGTTTCATCTCGACGATCCACCGTCGCGAGAATCCAGCCATCCCGGTTCGCGAGCGACCACCTACTACGTCCATGGCGACACTACGGGCGCGGCAACACTTCTCGATCCCAAGCACGTCGATCACTGGTTCCAGATTTCAGAGATTGATGTACTGGTCCCACCAGAAGCAGGAACCATAGTCGTTCTAGGCGACTCCATCACCGACGGACACGGAGCCACAACCAACGGCAACGATCGCTGGACAGATGTCCTCGCCGCGAGACTCCAAGCCTCACCACGAACACGAAACGTCGGCGTCTCGAATCAAGGCATTGGCGGAAACCATTTGCTGACTGACGGCCTCGGCCCCAACGCCCTGTCGCGTTTCGATCGCGACGTACTCGCACCCGCAGGTGTCCGCTGGCTCATCGTTTTTGAGGGCGTAAACGATCTAGGCGGCTTAGCAAGAACCGGGGAAGTCCCGCCAGCCGACCACGCCGCGCTAGTCGAACGCGTTCTCTCCGCCTACCGCCAAATCATCGACCGCGCCCACGCCCACAACCTCCGCGTCTTAGGCGCAACAATTACGCCCTACGTGGGCTCAAGCTATTATCATCCGAGCGCGACCAGCGAAGCCGACCGCCAAGCCGTCAATCAATGGATTCGCACTGCGGGCCATTTCGACGCCGCAATCGACTTCGACGCCACCGTCCGCGATCCCGCCCACCCTGACCAGTTGTTGCCAGCCTTCGACTGCGGCGATCACCTCCACCCCTCCCCCGCCGGCTACAAAGCCATGGCCGACTCCATCGCCCTAACCGCATTCCAGCAATAACGATCAACAAGGGGCCTGTACCCTACTCCTAGCGTTAAGTCCTGCAGAATCTGTACTTATGCAAAATGCGCCCACAACCCCTTTAAAATGAGCACTTCCAGAACAAAAGACTTAAAACGGCTCTGTTTACATGCTCGGCACGGGAGTTGGTTTTCGAGGAAGACAGGCGAAGTGCAATGATGTTTTCTACTGGAGCAGGAGGTGGGATGCCAGAGATCGGACTCCTGCCCTTTGCCCGCGTGGCTGTGG
>DATEQG010000085.1:0-51443 GCA_035272765.1 Candidatus Acidiferrum sp. | reverse complement strand
TGGAGGTTCTTCCAAGATGGCAGTGAATCTGACCCCGCTACACGACCGCGTAATCGTGAAGCGCATTGAAGAAAAAGAGTCCGTCAGGGGCGGCATCATCATCCCTGACTCCGCAAAAGAAAAGCCCATGGAGGGTGAAATCATCGCCGTTGGCGCTGGCAAGCGCGAAAAAGGCGAACTGATCCCGCTCGACGTGAAACCAGGCGATCGCGTTCTGTTCGGCAAGTACAGCGGCACCGAGATCAAAATCGAAGACGAAGAGTACCTCATCCTTCGCGAAGAAGAGATCCTTGCCAAACTAAGCGGCGCAGCCAAAGCCGCAAAGAAGTAACCAGCATTTGTAGGTGCCGGGCTTCAGCCCGGCAGTTCGGCCGTAGGGGCACGGCATGCCGTGCCCGTCGATGTGAACAGTAAAATTAGCATTTCGCAGAACGAAATCAGGAGGAAATACCAGTATGGCGAAGCAGATTGTAACAGGTGAGAATTCCCGCCAAGCGATTCTACGCGGCGTGAACGCTCTTGCCGACGCAGTAAAGATCACGCTCGGCCCCAAGGGCCGCAACGCGGTGATCGAGAAGAAGTTCGGCGCGCCGATCATCACCAAGGACGGCGTCACCGTAGCCAAGGAAATCGAGCTGCAGGATCCCCTCGAG
This sequence comes from Candidatus Acidiferrum sp., assembly GCA_035272765.1. Lineage (GTDB taxonomy): Bacteria > Acidobacteriota > Terriglobia > Acidiferrales > UBA7541 > Acidiferrum. The sequence goes on along the minus strand of DATEQG010000085.1, from coordinate 50,790 downwards.
AACATGGGCGCGCAGATGGTTCGTGAAGTCGCTTCGAAGACGTCCGACGTCGCCGGCGACGGCACCACCACCGCAACCGTGCTCGCGCAGGCGATCTTCCGCGAAGGCGTCAAGACTGTCGCCGCAGGCGCCAGCCCCACCGCTCTCAAGCGCGGCATCGAAAAGGCCGTCGAAGTGGCGGTTGAGGAAATCCGCAAGCTCCACAAGGACGTCAAGGGCGACATGATCGCTCAGGTTGGCACGATTTCCGCCAACAATGACAAGCAAATCGGCGGCATCATCGCCGAAGCCATGAAGAAGGTCGGCAAGGATGGCGTCATCACCGTCGAAGAGTCGAAGACGATGGAGACGACCCTCGAAGTAGTCGAAGGCATGCAGTTTGACCGCGGCTACCTCTCGCCCTACTTCATCACCGACCCCGAGCGCATGGAATGCGTCCTCGAGGACGTCCGCATCCTCATCCACGAGAAGAAAATCAGCTCGATGAAGGACCTGCTCCCGTTGCTCGAGCAGACCGCCAAGATGGGCAAGCCCCTCTTGATCATCGCTGAGGACATCGAAGGCGAAGCACTGGCGACCCTGGTCGTCAACAAGCTCCGCGGCACGCTGCAATGCTCTGCCGTCAAGGCCCCGGGCTTTGGCGATCGGCGCAAAGCGATGCTCGAAGACATCGCCACCCTCACGGGCGGCAAGGCCATCACCGAAGACCTCGGCATCAAGCTCGAGAACGTGAAGCTTGAGGACCTCGGCCGCGCCAAGAAGGTCACCATCGACAAGGATAATTCCACGATCATCGAAGGCGCCGGCAAGTCCGCGGACATCGAAGGCCGTGTGAAGCAGATTCGTTCCCAGGTCGAAAACACCACCAGCGACTATGACAAGGAAAAGCTCCAGGAACGCCTTGCCAAGCTCGTCGGCGGCGTCGCCGTCATTAAAGTCGGCGCAGCGACCGAGACCGAACTGAAGGAAAAGAAGGCGCGTGTCGAAGACGCAATGCACGCCACTCGCGCGGCTGTCGAAGAAGGCATCGTTGCAGGCGGCGGTTCCGCACTGCTCCGCTGCATCTCCGCGGTCGAAAAGCTCAAGCTGCACGATGACGAAGCCGTTGGCGCAGGCATCGTGAAGCGCGCTCTCGAGGAGCCCTCCCGCCAGATCGCACTCAACGCCGGTTTCGAAGGCGCTGTGGTGATCGGCAAGGTTCGCGACTCGAAGGATGAAAACTTCGGCTTCAACGCCGAGACCGGCGAGTACGGCGACATGGTCAAGATGGGCGTCATCGATCCAGCAAAAGTAACGCGCTTGGCGCTGCAAAACGCAGCCTCCATCGCGGGCCTGATGCTCACGACTGAAGCCCTCATCGCTGAAATCAAGGAAGAAAAGGCTGCAGCAGCTGGTGGCGGCGGCGCCCCCGGCGCAGGCGGCATGGGCGGCATGTACTAAATCCAGGTAGCACAGGCTTGCCCTGAGCAGCGAAGGGCACTCTTGCCTGTGCTCTGGGCAGCTTTACCAGCAGCCCAAAACCTCAATCCAAAGGGCGTCCAGGTGCAAACCAGGACGCCCTTTCTGTTTCCTCTAACCTCTCTCATCAGCCCTGTAGACTCAAAACCGCAGTTACGATACGATGCAGTTAACTCGCATGTTTGAACTCTCAGCATCCGCAGCCGCTCCAAAACTATCGGTCGTTCGGTCGTAAGGTGGCTCGCGGCGGCATGCATTTTCCTAGGCATTGGCTTCATGCTAGCGGCGCTTGGTTACAGCTTGGCGGGAACCCTTCTCGTCCTAGCGGGCAACATTCTCGGCACACTCGATGCGCGCCAAAAGCAAGCACTTCAGCTCACCCATCTCTCCCTACCGTAGCCTCTCTTATGCGTGCACTTGCAAAATCCATTCTCGCGATCACCGCCGGTGTATTGCTGCTTTCTCTAGCAACCCCGAGCCAGGCACAAACCTCGCAAGATCCAATGGTAATGGCGCGCCGCATGGCACGGCATTTCCCCGAAAAGCCGCCAGTTCAATTTCAAATTCTACAGACCGCCGAGCACGAACCGCGCGTAGTCGTCACCAATCTTCATCAGTACGCGCTCACCGCCTTTATCGCCCGCACAGATCCAACAGCCGCCAACAGCATCACAAACACGATGGTGTTCGACGCGCTGGCGCGCATGGGGCTGCTAGCCCCCATCCCGAGAGGTCTAAGCTTCGTCACAGGAGTGCCACATGTGGTGGGCGAGCCATTTCCCGACCCGGTCCTCGCGGCCGCCGTCTGGGAAGATGGCAGCACCTACGGTCCGGACGATTTGCTCGCCAGAATTTCCGGCAGTCGCTCCGCACTTGCAAACAGCTATGACCGCGCCATCGCCATGCTTCAGACCGGCTTGGACAAGAATTGGACTGCCGCCGAATACAGCGCGGCTGCACAGCAGCTCAAACTCGCAAGAGATCCGGCGCAGGCCACAATTCCGGAAGCGTCCATGGCGGACTTTATCCCCATCCGTACGATCTCAGTCAATATGGACCATGCAACCCAGGAAAATCGCCCAGCCAAACTCACCGCTAAGATCGCGCGGAACCTCCTCACGCGCTTTACGCAAGATCGCGACGCTCTAAGGGCAGCCCTAAACGGATCACTCGCCGCAAGAGTCCAGGAATAAGTAAGCGCTAGCTCCCGGCGCAGGCGCTATCCAATAAATCCATGTAGCACAGGCACTCCTGCCTGTGCTCCGTACCGCCTTACTAGCCGCCTCAATCCAAAAGGCGCCCTCGGCACAAACCAGGACGCCCTTCTTGTTTGATTACTTGACACCTCCACTATGATTTGGGTGCCGTTGGCTGAGTCGTTGATCAGCAACTGCTGGGAGCTAAAATGCGCATTCGCAAACAGATATATGAACTGACAGTCGAAGATTTCGATCAACATCCGGTCTGGGAATACGCGTTGGACGAAGAAGGTGAAGAAGGACAGGACGAAGCGACGGTGCGTCCCAAATCGGTGGCTGGTCCCGTCGATCCAGCTGAAGGCATGGTCGTCGTAAAGGCTCGCTTCACACTCGCTGATGGGACCTCGATGGCAGGCTATGTCACCCCTCCGGGTCCCGATTCAAGTGGTCTCGGAACTATCCAGCCTCAGATAATCACTGGACAGGGCCAGGTCTCGTTCTGGTGCGGCGTTTTCAAGCCGACAGGTGAAGACCTCGTTCAAAACTATAGTCGACTTGGCCGGACAGCCGATAAGACTTTTCCTATGCATTTCACTAGCGAAGTCGAAATTGTAGGTGGACCGGTGATTGGTATCTTGAATGGTTTCCTATACATGGAGAGGGCGACCAAACAGATTCGCGAAATCCTCTAAGTTACACGCGCTGGACGATCCTGCAGCCCGCCTTTCCTCTGGTCCACTTTCTCTGCCAAATTCGTCGAGCCTCTTCACAGATTCTTCAGGGGAGAGTCATGAGGAGCCGAGAATATCCAGATCGGGGCGCAAGCCATTCGCGGCCTGCATTAATCTAGCGTCATGTAGGAATTCAAAATCAAAGCAATCTCGGAAGCAATCGCAAGGATCGCAAATCCCGCATGAAATCGCTCATCCTTGATCTTAATGGCCGCGGCGCTCAACAGAATATACAGGCCTGTTCGTACGTAATAGAAAGCCCCTATCGCGTGCCAATGCGCGCTGCCTTTGATGAAGGTATCCACGAGGTCTGCCAAAAACAGAATCGTCATCAGGCTGAATATCCATTGCCGCCGGGAATAAAAATAGGCTTTGAAGCCGTCGTAATCACCCATCTGTTCGGGAAAAAACAGCACGCACAACAGGAACATCACAACCGCATACATGGCTATGAAAAAATAAAGTGCAAATGTCCACTGCTGGATAGTTTGGAGGCGGTATTCCCACCACCAAAAATGGATCAGGTACAGAAAGAGGAATAGCGCCCACAGAAGATGTACCCAATACACTTTGTTCGCTTTGGGATGCTGGACAATCTGCGCGACTCCACTCAGAAGGCGGGAAACACCCAGGCCAAGGAGAATCGAAAATAGCACGCGGACATGCAGATACATTTCCATGGTTTGGCACCTGCAGGGCGGAGAGATTCGACAGCAGGAGATTGTTGCACGAACAGGTTACGGAATTGTCGTCTTCACCATTGCCCTGCCCGGATGACCCGCTGGCGCCCTGCTCAAATCCCTTACGATAACTTCCTCCGCTGCTCCCCCGTTTGAATTCCCGACCACTCTTCTTAGCCAGTAAGTCTGCCCCACTCCTGGGATTTTCTTGGCTTTTCCATGATTCTTTTGATACACCATCTCCATCCAAACAACGGAGGTATGCATGAGCACATTTGCTCGATTGACAGGCGGCGCACGCGAACTGGATCTTGAGCTGCTGATCATGCGCGTCGCTTGCGCCCTTCCCTTCATCTACCACGGCTGCGCCATCCTGTTTGGAATGTTCGGCGGCCCAGGCCCTCAAGGTTTCGCCGCCTTCATGCACGTGCCCGTTGCCGTCGGCTATCTAGTGGGCCTGGCCCAGTTCGCCGGAGGCATCGCCATCCTTCTCGGCGCTCTCCTCCGCGTCGGGGCCGTCTGCGTCATGATCGTTATGCTCGGCGCCATTTTCATGGTCCATCTCCCGCACGGCTACGATATCGGCCATGGCGGCCTCGAATACGCTCTCACTGAGCTGCTCCTCTCTTTCGGCCTATTGCTCGCCGGTCCCGGCAAGTATTCGCTCACCAGCGTTCTTCCCGCTCCGCTTCGCAAGCTATAGAGGGCGACAAATTCGTATTGGAACCGCATCAAAGGGGTACAATGCCTGAGGATAGCCTCCGGTAAACAAGTCCCGCGCTGGAGAAACATAGAATCTGGCCCGAGGAATTGCATCCGCTGACGAGGTGCCCGATGCGCTCGATGAGATTTGTGGTTCTTTCCGCAGTGTTCCTTGCAGCTGCTCTGCTCCTCACGACGCCGTCCAAAGCTCAGAGCTCGGAGGACGATTCCTCTGGACCCCGAGGCAGCGTTCCCCGGTCCTCCGCGAGCCGGTATCATTCGCATACCCAAAGCGACGGAACGAGTGTCGGAGCGGATATTCTCACTCCCAAGCAGGTGCAGAAAGCTTTTGTCGCCGATTTGAATCGTTGCTGCATCGTTGTGGAATTTGCCTTCTATCCCAGCAAGGAAAAAGTTCCGCACGATTTGTCTCTGGATGATTTCGCCTTATACCTTTCCGGGAGCGATATTGGGACAAAGCCGCAGAGCGCGACTTTAGTCGCTGCTTCGCTGCAGAAGAAGGCCGGCTCTGGGCCCCCAGTTTCGGTACACGGTGGCGCAACCGTTGGCTATGAATCCGGTACTTCCACTGATCCAAATACGGGCCTGCCCATAAGAGTTCATGGCGTCTACACGGGAACGGAAATTGACGTGAGCGATGCAAAACCCGCCCCAGGCTCCACGGCGCGGGATCGCCAGATCATGGAAACGGAATTGAGCCAAAAGGGACTGCCGGAGGGGAAAGCTGCAGCCCCCGTGTCAGGGTACCTGTACTTTTCCATTCACAATCGCAAAAAAGACGCCAAATACAAGTTGGAATACAATTTCAACGGGGAAAAGCTAATTCTCCCGCTGCCTTGATCTCCCTATTGCAATAGTTGCTTTGCATGCAACCTTTCTATCTCCTCGACGCAACTTATCAGCAGCAAGTGTTAATATCGCATTCGTAACCTTGGGGTGGGGGCGATGCGTTACCGATCCAGCCGTATTCTCAGACCCTTAGTTCTCTGTCTTCTTTCCCTCAGCTCGTGCTACGCGCAGACGGGCCTGCGCGTGAAGGAGGAAGCTGCTCGCATCGAATTTTTCTCCGACAAAGCCGCCGTTGATCTGCCTGTAGAAAACCCAACGCGCGCCACGATCTCGGCGCACGTCCTTCTCGAATTGGTGGCCCCGTCCGGCCAAGTTCGCGGTCGTTCCGAACAGGACGCCTCTCTGTCCCCCGGCGTAACGAAGCTCAAAGCCTCTTTGCCCCTCGCCTCTGCCCTGATCGACAAAGTTGATCGACAAAAGCTCTTGTGGTATCGCCTGCGTTACACCATCACCGCGAACGCACCCGCGAACTCCATGTCTGCGCCCCTCACGGGAATCCTCTCGGTTGGCGAAGCGACACCCGGAATTTTTGAGCTGCACGTGGCGGCTCCGGAATTCGTTCGAGAATCCGGTCATTACACCATCCGCGTTCGCGCCATTCACCCCGTTAGCGGCCGTCCCGTCGCCGACGTCGCCGTCCAGGCATCCCTCGATCTCGACACCGACGACCGCAAGCCTCTTCAAACAAAGCCCGCCGCCACCGATCGGCGCGGCTTCGCCACTCTTCCGTTCACGCTTCCGCAACGGATCGAAACAGACGAAGTCGATATAAAGGTGACCGGAAAGCTCGCAAACTATTCTACCGAAGCGGACGACAATTTCCGCGTAGTTCATTTCTCAAACGTCTCGGTCAGCACCGACAAACCCATCTATCAACCAGGACAGGCTCTCCACATGCGCCTGATGGCCTTCGACTCCAACAAAAAGGCCATCGCGGGTGAGCCCGTGACGTTGAAGCTCCTCGACCCCGATCAAACTCTCGTCTACCGCGCCCAGGCGCAAACCTCAACCTTCGGAATTGCATCTGCGGATTGGCAAATACCGGACAATCTGCGTCTCGGCACCTATAGCATTCAAGCCAGCTTTGGCGAAGGCCGCTATTCCGACTCTGGAGCGTCCGCCAGCATCAAAATAAGCCGCTATGAGCTTCCAACGTTCACCGTGACGGCCAAGCCAGATCGCGCCTTCTATCTCCCCGATCAAAACGCCTCGATTGAAATTCACGCGGACTACCTTTTTGGAGAACCGGTGCGTCACGGCCATGTTCGCGTTGTCCGCGAAACCCAGCGCCAATGGAATTACCGCGAACAAAAATGGGAAGCAGAAGAGGGCGCAACGTACGAAGGCGATACCGACGACCGCGGCCACTACGCCGCCAAAGTCGATTTGACAGACGACCATGAGGACCTCGAAGGACAAGACTATTCCCGCTTTCACGACCTGAAACTCGCCGCCTACTTCACCGATTCCTCCACCGGCCGAACGGAACAGCGCCGCTTTGATTTGCGCGTCACCAAGGATCCGATTCACATCTACGTCATCGGTGCGGACCGTTCCCAACCGAATGGCCTTCCTCTGGAGTTCTATCTTTCCACCGATTATGCCGATGGCTCGCCCGCGTCATGCGAGGTTGAAATCAACTGGGCGGGAGAGCAGCCCTCCTCGAAGAATCCTGGCTCCGGCGAACCAGTCGAGCAGTTCCTCCGGCGTGTTCACACCAACCGTTACGGAGTAGCAAAAGTCACGGGGTTATCCGTGCCGGGCATCACCGAGCGGGCTGATAGTGCCTCTAGCAATTTCGATCTAAGTTTCCGCGCAAAAGACAGTAAAGGCGCGGTCGGCCACCATATCGAATCGTTGTGGTCTTACAATCGCCCCGGAATCCGCGTGGAGACTGACAAGACACTCTATAAGCCCGGCGAACCAATACAGATTCGGCTTACAACCGCTGCCCCGGATCAATCGGTCGTGGTAGAAGCCGTCCACGACTTTCAAGTTATCACCTCGAAGCTTGTTCATGTTCGCCACAATACCGCAGAGGTCGTCTTTGACTCGACCGACAACTTTGAAAACGAAGTGAGCATTCTCGCTTATGTATTTGGACTTAAGCCCGGCGACGACTATTACAACTCCGCCGCTGAAGGCTCACACACCGTCTCGTTTCCCAAGAATCACGAATTGCAGGTCGAGGTAAAACTCGCCAAATCGGTCTACCGCCCAGGAGAGGAAGCCACCGCCAGCTTGCAGGTAACCAGCCCCGGTGGCGAGCCTGCCAAAAGTGCCCTCGGTCTGGTAGTCGTCGATCAAGCCGTAGAAGAACGCGAGCGCACCGACGGCGACTTTGGCGGGCAAGGCGGATTCTTAAATTTTCGCGGTTACTGGGGCGGCACTTCGGAGCTCGGCGGAATCCGCAAAAGCGACCTGGACAAGCTTGACCTCTCCAAACCGCTTCCAGACGGCCTCGAACTCGTCGCGGAAATCCTTCTCCAAGGAGACTCGCTTTGGCCCAAAACCTTCGCCAGCGATTCTGACCTTGTAGATTTAGCAAAACTCTTCGCCTCGGAAATCGATCCTCAAATTGTGCCCATACGCACGGCTTTGGATAACCGTTACGCTCAAAGGGGCGAATATCCGAAGACGGAAGCCGCTCTTGAAAATGACTTGGCAGCTGCCGGATCCGCATGGCGGAACGCGAAAGACCCATGGGGAACGGCCTTCCACGCCGCCTTCAGCGTCGCTCGGGAATCCGACGTCCTCGAAATCTCCAGCGCCGGTCCGGACAAAATCCTCGGCACAGAAGACGACTTCATCGTGGCCAGGATGAGCAGGCCGTATTTCAAATCCAATTCCGAGGCCATCCAACGGGCCGTGAACGAATTTCATGCGCGCACCGGCTCCTACATTCGCGATGCACAAACGCTCAAAACGGAGCTAGCCCGGCTGAGCATCGACTTTGATTCCTTGAAAGATCCGTGGGGACATGCTTATCAATTCTCTTTTGGCGTGAATGGCACCAAATTCACCGTGACTGTCACAAGTGCCGGACCGGACGGACGTTTCAATTCAAAGCAGGTTCCTTCCGAAGATGACTTTCCTTTGGTCACCGTAGGCATCGACTACTTCGCCGAAACGCGCGCGCAGATCGATGCGGCTCTCACGGCGAATTTCAAACGGAACCAGTCATTTCCGGAGACGCTCGACCAGTTGAAGACAGCCCTCGATCATTCGGGAATCAGCTTCGATGGCCTTCGTGACCCCTGGGGTCATCTCTATTACGCGACGTTTCACCGGGAGATGCGCTTTTCCGACGACCTGAACGTTGAAACCTACGAGCATCACACCCAAAAAGAACAATCGCGCACCACCACCGTGCCCGTAACGCAGCAAATCAATTGGGTCCAAATTCGGAGCGCCGGCGAAGATGGCCTCGAAGGCACATCCGATGACTTCAATGTAGCCTCCTTCTCCCGGGGCGTCGTGGAACAGAGCAGCAAGGACAGCACGCCCGTACCGATCAGAAATTCCACCGTCCTGCAAGGATCGAGCGGCGCCATTTCGGGCACCGTAGTCGACCCGATGGGGGCGACGATTGCCGGCGCGGAAATCAGCGCCAAGAACTCCGCGACCGCTGCCACGTTCACCGCCAGGAGTGGCGACAGCGGCGACTACGTGCTGCGTAATCTGCCGGCGGGGCTCTACGTCGTTCAGTTTTCGGCGACCGGTTTTCGCGCCTACTCCATCACCAATGTGCCGGTCCGTTCTTCGAATGTGACCAAACTCGATGCAACACTCAATATTGGCGCAGTTACGGAAACTGTCGAAGTCACCGCCCAAGCTATCCAATTGCAGACCGCGACGAGCGCGCTGGTTGCGATCCAACCCGGCGTCGCTGGTCTTCCGCTTCTGCCTCAAACCCAGCTTCAGCTCGCCACTCCCCGTCTCCGCGAGTATTTTCCGGAAACTTTGCTCTGGCGTCCGGAAGTCGTAACCGACGACAAAGGCCGCGCCCAGTTGAAATTCCCATTGGCGGACAACATCACAACCTGGAAGCTCTCCGCCGTCGCCTCCACCGTCAGCGGCGAAATGGGCACCTCGGAAAAATCCATTCGCGCCTTTCAACCCTTCTTCGTCGAGCATGATCCCCCGCGCTTCCTCACCATCGGCGACGAGATCGCCTTGCCCGTGGTTCTCCGCAATTATCTCGACCGGCGCCTCCAGGTCAGTGTCGAAATGAAGCCCTCAACGTGGTTCACATCCCTGAGCCCCACCACGCTGAAGACCAGCATTGCGCCGCAAGATTCCGCGCGGGATGTCTTCCGCTTCAAGGCCGTGGAAATCGTGAAGGAAGGCAAGCAGGAAGTGCGCGCCATCGGCGCCGATGCCAGCGACGCCATCTCCCGCTCCGTTACCGTGCGGCCCAACGGTGAAGAGAAGACCGAAAGCGTTAGCCAGATTTTTGGCGATACCGTCTCCCTAGACCTCCAGGTCCCCGATTCGGCAATCTCCGGCGCACTTCAAACGAGTCTTAAAATCTATCCGAATCTCACCGCCCACGTTTTGGAAAGCATCGAGGCGATTCTAGAACGCCCCTACGGTTGCGGTGAGCAGACTATCTCCTCGACCTATCCCAGCGTCTTGCTTCTCAAATTCGCGAAAGAGTCTTCTTCCGAGAAATCTCTTCTGTTGCCTCGTGCGCGCCGTTACGCCCAGCTCGGCTATGAGCGTCTTCTCTCCTATCGTGCGCCGGATGGAGGATTCTCCTATTGGGGGAGGGGCAAATCAGACTTGGCACTCACCGTCTACGCGATTAAGTTTCTAAGCGACGCCCGAGAATTTGTCGATGTCGATGATTCCGTCATCCAGGAAGCCACGACTTGGGTCTTAAACCAGCTCCAGCCTGATGGTCATTGGGCTGCCCTCGACTGGAGCGGCATCGAAGTCTCTCCGCGCAGCATCATGCTCACCGCTTACATCGCGCGAATGCTCGTCACTTCAAAACTCACTACCGATGGCTCGGGCGGAAATCCCCAGATCGCCAAATCCGCGTCGCTGGCCATCCAGCACGCTTTAAGCTATCTCCGACCCCACATCGATGCGCTCGATGAGCCTTACGTGATTTCCTCCTATGCTCTCGCGGCACTCGCGGCTGGCGACAAGTCCGCCTTCGCAAGTAGCGTCTCAAGGCTCCACAAGTTGGAACGCCGCGAGGGTGATTCCAGCTACTGGTCGCTTGAAATGAACACTCCCTTTTACGGTTGGGGATTGGCCGGACGCGTGGAAACCACAGCCCTCGTCCTTCAAGCGCTCAGCGTGGACTCCGCTGCCTCAGCTGAGTCCGATGCACTGGTCTCGCGCGGGCTGCTCTTTCTCCTCCGCAATCAAGATCGCTACGGCATCTGGTATTCCACCCAGGCCACCATCAACGTGCTCGAAGCCATCGCGTCTCTAACATCGCTTAAGTCGGAGCACATCGCAGACAAGGTAACTGCTGGATCGAAGGCCGCAATACTGGTGGATGGCAAACAGGTTCTCTCCATCGACTTGCCCCCGCCCGATGTCCTCAGCGCTCCAGTCACTGTCGACTTGTCTAAATTCGTCCTGCCCGGCAGGCATCACATCGAGGTTCTCCGCCCAAGCGGCTCCTCTCGCGCTTCCATTCAGCTGCTGGCGAATTACTACGTTCCCTGGGCACACAACGCCACAGGAACCGCTCTTTATCAGAAGGAAATGGTTTCTGACGCGCTACGCCTTACCGTCCAATTCGACAAGCTCTCAGCCAATGTCGGCGAAGTCGTCCAATGCAACGTCGCTGCCGAAAGAATCGGCTTCCGCGGCTACGGTATGCTCCTCGCCGAAATTGGTTTACCGCCCGGCGCCGAAGTCGATCGCAATTCCCTCGAGGAAGCCATGAAGTCCGGTGGCTGGGAGCTCAACCAGTACGACGTCTTGCCCGATCGCTTGATCGTCTACCTCTGGCCCCGCGCCGGCGGCACAAAATTCTCCTTCACTTTCAAACCCCGCTTCGGCCTGAAGGCTCTCTCCGCCCCTTCCATCCTCTACGACTACTACAACCCCGAAGCCCAAGCCGTCGTTGAGCCTTCGCAGTTTATCGTGCAATAAGCCCAGTCAGGTGGTCGCCTAACCGAAGGACTTCATGAGGGACTCAAGTGACTGCTCGGTTTCGGCGCTGACTAACAGATTGCGCTCGTCGAGTAGTTTCCTTAGTCTCTTCAATTGATCCGCGCTTGGCACTGCAAAGCTTCGGTTATATCTGGAAAACCATCGCGCGACGTATCTCTTGCTCAATTCCACCAGACGCTCGTCCGTCTCGCTCAAGGACTGGACCAAATAAAAAATGCTGTCCCACTTGCTGATTCTCGATATTAGATAGAGAACGAATCGTTTGTTGTGCGGATAGAGGCTGCGAATGTAGATCTCCCATAGCCGCAGCCCTCCAACGAAATTTGCCTTCCTGATCAGCGCCAGTGCGCCTTCCCTAGCCACCCCGGCGCTCGCGTCTTCCAACGCGAAGACGAACGTCTCGATGTACGCATCCGGGTTGAGCTTCCCAACTGCATGCAGGGCGGATGCGCGGACCCTCGCGGAGGAGTTCGCGAAAAAAGGCTCAACAAGCCTTGCATCGGCTGCGCCACCGGCCTCTCCCAGACCGGCGATTGCCGCAGACAGTTTGCGGCTCCCACTCGCATTCAGGCTCTGTGCGTAAAAGTCACGAACATCGACATTGCCCTGCTTTGCGAAAAATTGCTGCGCCATTTCTCGAATCGAAATATTCGCGTCCAGCAACGCAGACTCAAACTCCTGTTCCGCCTGCTCGCCAAACTTTTCCAAGTAGAAGTTTAAGGCTTCTCGCCGTACGCTGGCGGACGCGTCCCGCCTGGCCACAACAAGCAGGTCATTCCATTTGTTGTTTGGCAAGATTGCGTCTAACTTGCTCACCGCGGCTTTGCGGACATCGAGATCCTGTATCGCGAATGCCTGTCTTATGGTCGATTCCAAGCCTGCATCATCGGAGTTGAGCGCAACATCAAAACAGAACCGCCTTGTGAATTTGTCCTTCGACTCGAACCCCTCTTCTAACGCATTTCGAGCTTCGGGCCTCTCGAAAAGCTCTCGAATCGCCTGCGCGATCGTCGAGTCATCGTTCCGTTTCGCCCCGCCCAGGCGGAGCGCCAGCGGCAGCCACATCAGAAAGTGAGGCAGATAATCGGATCGGATCCGAGCCATTAGCAAGCTGCGCGCCAGAGAGCGAACGGCTTCCACCCAATCATTCACTCGAATAAGAAGGAATGGAAGCTCGGCCCCCGTGACGACCTTTCCTAACCGTCGAGTTGCCTCCTCCCGAACATAGCCGCTGCCATGAAAACTGGCGATCCCTAGAATCGAAATGGACTCCTCTCCGAAGTTTGCAAGGTGGCTGACGTCGCCTGGCTTCATCCAGTACCAGGGACCACGGCGCTCGTGCCAATTCGACCAGCCTTGCCTCACGAATTGATCAAAGTTCACGTAGTCAGCAGGCTTGAGTTGTCGCAGCAGCCCGTGAATCGCCACTGCGCTCGCTTTAACCGACCGTTTGTCGCCTGTCAAAAGCAGGGGCAGAAGATCGGGAATGGCTTCAGGCTCGCCGGCATCCAATAACTTCCGAATAATATCTTCCGCTTTTTCGGCTTGGACGAACCGGTTCCAGAGCCCCGCTCTTATATAGAGCAGCTCGATAAGTCCTTCTGTAGCTTGCGAGAGGTTGCGCCTCATGGGAACCTGGTTCGAAATCAAGATTACACAAGCAGCGATATTCGGGCTATCTCGAAACTGTCTCTTCACCTCATTGTGCTGGATGAGCGTCGGCTCGTATTCCTGCCGCCCTCGCCCCGGCGCGCCACTCACTACTCACCACCCACTACTCACTCTCCCAATCAATCAGCTACAATATGCCTTTGAGGCAACCGTGAGCGAAACTAACTCTCCATTCGCCGCTGTCGAGGAAGCCGTCGAAGAAATCCGCCAGGGCCGCATGATCGTTCTGGTTGACGACGAAGACCGCGAAAACGAAGGCGACCTCACGCTGGCCGCCGAAAAAATTACGCCCGAAGCCATCAATTTCATGGCCAAGTTCGGCCGCGGCCTCATCTGCCTCGCGCTCACCGAGCAGCGCTGCGACGAGCTCCATCTTCCGCTCATGTCTCTGATTAACACCTCCGTCCACGGCACGGCTTTCACGGAAGCCATCGATGCTAAAGTCGGCATCACCACCGGCATAAGCGCCTCCGACCGTGCCATCACTGTCCTTACCGCGATCGATCCTAAAACACGCCCCCAGGATCTCGCTCGGCCGGGCCACATGTTCCCTCTTCGCGCCCGCAATGGCGGCGTCCTCGTTCGCGCTGGACAGACCGAAGCCAGCGTCGACCTCTCCCGCATCGCCGGTCTCAACGCCAGCGGCGTCATCTGCGAAATCATGAACGAAGACGGCACCATGTCCCGAGTGCCGCAGCTCCACGAATTTTGCAAACAGCACAATCTAAAAATGTTGACGGTCGCCGACCTCATTCGCTACCGCATGCAGCATGAGCGCTACGTCCGCCGTGTCGCCGAAGCCGTCCTCCCGACTCGCTACGGGGACTTCCGCATGATCGCCTACGCCAGCGACGTCGACCACGACCAACACATCGCTCTCGTCCGCGGCAATCTGGAAGGCGAAACACCTGCTCTCGTCCGCGTCCACTCGCACTGCCTAACCGGCGATGTCTTCGGCTCCACGGCCTGCGATTGCAGCGAACTCGTTTCCCGCTCGCTCGCCACCATCGCCAAGGAAGACCGCGGCGTTTTCCTCTATCTTCATCACACTGGCCGCGGCTTCAGCGTCGAAACCGCCGACGAGCCCGGCGCGCTACCACAAATCCATTTCCACAAACGCGGCCAACTCGACCGCGAACCCGCCCGCCAGCGCATGGTCCAGCACGAAAGCGGCATCGGCGCCCAAATCCTGATCGACCTCGGCCTAAAAGACATCCGCGTCCTAACCAATCACCCCAAGAAGGTGGTCGCCCTGGAAGGCTACGGCATCCGCATCGCCGACCAAGTTCCCCTCCGCATCGAGCAGCCCAAACTCACGCACCAGGTCCTCTGATCACGACTTCTTCGTGCGCCGGTCTAAGACCCTTTGGCACGCCAGCCCAAAAAATGCCTTTCCGAGCGAAGCGAGGAATTCACTTCCTTCCTCTCAGCTGTAGGGGCGGGGCTTGCCCCGCCCGCTCTCCATCGAGGCGACCCTCGAAGTGCGGCAAGTTCCGAGACGAGGCAATCCCCGAAAAAAATGTCATTCCGAGCGAAGCGAGGAATCTGCTTATTGTTCCCGGCGCTGAGAACGCTGCAGGCTACAGCAATGGACACGGAGGGTCTGCAGGTGCAGAAGAAGGCTTCGGCGGAGTCGTGGGCTTCGCCACACTGCCAGGTTTGGCCGCTGATGGTGGCTTGCTTTGTGATGGCGTTTTACCAACCGTCAGATACTTGCGCATTTTTTCGAGCCGCTTAGGGCCGATGCCGCGAATCGCGCGCAAGTCGTCAACGCCTTTGAACGCACCATACGACTTGCGCATCTGCAAAATCTTTTCCGCCGTGACCGGCCCAATTCCCGGTACCAACTGGAGCTCTTCTGACGTAGCGGTATTCAAGTTGATGGGCGCAGGCGGCGGCTTCTTATTGGCTGGCAGGCTCATTGCGGCGAAAAAAAAGAGCGCCAGAAACAGGCTCACACGGACGGCTTGTCGGCAAACCATAGCGGCAAGATAATGCATAAAGAATAGTAATAAGTCAATAATTGAGGATCGGCCGAAGCGGGTCTTGCTAGTCGAACTCGGTTCAGTTTGGCTTCACCACACTCGGCCGGTGCGGGTCGAGCAGTTCGGTGACTTCAGAACGGATCAACTGCTCTTCGAGCTTCTCCAGGCCGAAAGTCCGCTTGAACGCCAGCTCAGGTGGGAGTAACGGAATCAGCGCCAGATAGCGTATGGTTCTGCCATCCCTCGTCGCTACCTCGTCCGCCCCTTCTGCGAACGTCTGCGGAGGTACGAACAGCATGCCGGTGAATCTTGCTTCGTCCGGAGTCGCATCCGGCGCTGGCGTGCGTGGCACGCTATGTCCCCAGCCGAGCCAGGTTTGGCACACATGTGGATATCGTGCCGCTTGCTTGAGAATGCCAATTGGCCAGAAATAGTTCGGCTCTCGCCAGCCAAAATTAGTCATGTTCAGCGGCCAATATTCCGGCAGGCACAGGCACACCTCCGCCAGCGCCAGGCCTTCGGCTCCTTCCGGAACCGTCATGTCCAGATCACTCATTCCGGAAGTCAGCAGCGTATAGAACGGCCTGTCGGGGCTCGGCATGACCACATGGATGTCGACGTGTACGGTGGACGACTTCTCTTCGTGCAGCACGAAGGAATTCTTGCCGAAGCGGCGCGTAATGTGCGCATCGATCTCGTCGAGATAACGAATGGGCGTGGGCACAGACATGGGACTCCGGCCAAAACAATCCGCGGATTTGAACTACTCCAGCCGTTTGCCTTGGGCGTCGAAGACTTCGAGTTCGCCGAAAAGCGCGGCCTGCGATTCGATTTGCGCACGATCGCCAACCACTACGATTTGCATGTTCGCGGAGTCGAGATATTTGCGCGCCGTTTCAAGCAGATCGAGCGGTGTGAGCGCGCGGACTTTTGCGCGATACGTCTCGAGATAATCGTCCGGCAATTCGTTCAGCGCAACCACCGCAATCTGCCCGAGCAATCCGTTCTGCGTCGCAAGTCCCATGGAAAAGATGCCGCTTAAATAATTCTGCGCATCAGCCAGTTCGGCCTCGGGCACCGGCACGGAGCGCAACTTGTCCATCTCGTAGAAAATTTCCGTTAGCGACGCCGCAACAACATCGTTGCGCACCGCAGCCGAAACGGAAAAGTATCCGTGCTCTCGCAACGCCGTAACGCCGCTTCTCGGGCTGTACGTATAGCCTTTGTCCTCGCGGATGTTCATCACTAGCCGCGAATTAAACGCGCCGCCGTATAAGCTGTTCGTCAGTCCGAGCTTGATCCAGTCAGGATGCTTCCGCGTGGTGGAGTGGCAGCCCGCGAGAATTTGCGTCTGCACTGCGCCGGGCAAATGCACGAGATAGACCCGTCGTCCACGCGGATTCGCTGGGGCCACAAACGATTTCGGCTGCGGCTTTTTTCCATGCCACGCGCCGAACACTTTCTCGGCGGTTTTCAGCATCGCTTCCGGCTGAAAATCGCCGACGAGCAGCAGCAAGCCGTTCTCCGGCGTGTAAAAATCGCGGTATACGTGGATCAAATCGTCGCGCTTATATGCCTCAACTTGCTCCTCGCTCGGCGAAACCTGTGCGTAAGGATGAGCGCCGAACAAAACTTTGCGCAGGCGCTCACCTGCCAGAAATCCCGGCTCCGTCCGGCTCAGCTTGACCTCTTCGAGTTTTTGCCGCCGTTCGCGCTCAAACTCAGCTTCCGGAAACCCAGCTTCTCTTGCCAGATCGTCGACCATGCCAAGAAGCGGCTCGGCGAATTCGGAAAGTCCGGCAAACGAAATCGAACTCGTGTCCGAACCCGCACTTGTTGCGAGGTCCGCGCCAATGCGGCGCAGATCTTCCTCGATCTGCCTGCTGGCGCGTTTGGCCGTGCCCGTTCGCACCATAGTTGCCGTCATCTCCGCGAGCCCAGGTCCGCGGTCAATGGCCGCGGCGTTTCCGGAACGGAAATACAGGTCACCATGAAATTTCGGAATCGTATGCGATTCCACGAGAATCACTTCGAGTCCGTTCGAGAGCTGCGCCCGCTTCCGGTTCGGCCATGTAACTTGCCGTTCGGCCGACAGCGCCGGCACCGCATCATTTACTTCCACCGCGCGAGTCGCCATTACGCCGCCTCCCTTTTGTCCGCGGCGGCGGGCGCGCCTGCAGCAGGCGGGAGCCGGAACACGATCGCGCGCTTTTCTTTACGCAGGTATTTCTTCGCCGCTGCTTGAATTTCCTCGCGATTGACGGAGAGAAAACCATCGAGAATAGTGTTCACCAAATGCGGTTCGCCATCAAACAGCGTGAAACATGCAAGCAGATGCATCAAACCGTAACGCGGCATGCCTCCGTGCCCGCTTTCGAGCAACGAGAAATAATCCGACTGCCATTTCACTTTCAATTGCGCGAGTTCGTCCTCGCTGATGCCCTTCTCCTGAATTTCGCGGATCACCTCATCGAAGGCGGCCAGCGCCTGCTCGCTCGAATATTCCGGTTTGTGCAGAATGCGCGTCACCATCTGCGTCGGCCCGTTGTAGCCAAAAATATCCTCGATTCCGCCGTCGAGTTCCACCGCGACCTGCTTTTCCAGCACGAGTTCGCGGTAGAGTTTTCCCGCGCGCCCGCCGTGCAAGGCCTGATCGAGCAGTGCCATGGCACACCAGTCGGTAGTCCGCCGTTTTGGCACGACGTATCCAATGGCCATTGC
Organism: Candidatus Acidiferrum sp.; assembly: GCA_035272765.1. Lineage (GTDB taxonomy): Bacteria > Acidobacteriota > Terriglobia > Acidiferrales > UBA7541 > Acidiferrum. The sequence continues at coordinate 32,632 of DATEQG010000085.1, read as the reverse complement.
TGGGAGGGTTCCGAATTTTTCCTCGACTTCGCCACGCCGCTCTTCGGCCTGCTCAGGCTCGGTTGGATCCGCAAACGGCGGCGGCGCTCCAGCAGGAATGTCGGCATAGAATTTTTTCGCCAGAGCGAATCCTTCTTCCGGCTTTACGTCGCCGAGCATCAGCAACACCGCATTGTTCGGCACATAATACGTTTTAAAAAAAGCCTGTACGTCGGCGAGGTCCGCCGCATCGAGGTCGTTAAAGTCCCCATAAAAATTGTGAGAATTCGCCCAGTTGCGAAACGCTATTGGCGGCAAATCCAGCCAGGGAAACCCACCGTAGGGCTGGTTCAGGACGTTCACGCGCACTTCTTCTTTCACCACGTCGCGCTGGTTCCGCAAGTTTTCATCATCGACTTTCAGCGCCCGCATGCGGTCCGCTTCAAGCCACAGCACCCTCTCCAAAGCGTTCGATGGCACGGCCTCGTAATAATTCGTGACGTCATAGTGCGTCGATCCGTTGAGCACGCCGCCGCTCGAATTGATGAGCTTGATGTGCTGCATTTTCGGCGCATTCGCCGAACCTTGAAACATCATGTGCTCGAAGAGGTGCGCGAAGCCGCTGCGCCCGCGAGGCTCGAGCCGGAATCCAATCTTGTAGTACACGCCGACCGTCACCACAGGCGCGGTCGTGTCCGGCGCGATGACCACTTTCAATCCGTTCGCCAGCGTCGTGCTCTCAATCGCAATCTGCAGTCGCTTCACGCTTGTCCCCCTGATGCTTTCATTTTCGTTTTCTTGTTCGCAGCCACTTTTTCGAGCTCCGTCAGCATCGCCGCGGAATCCTGCGCCAAAACCAGCGCCGCCAGGCGATTCACAGCCTCATAGGCCTGCCCGAATTCTACAGGCAAATCTTTCATCGCCTCCGTGTGCACCGCAACGACGCCATAATCTCCGCGCGAAAGCGGCCCGGTCCATGCCGCGCGCGGTCCCAGCCGTTCGAAGTTTTCCAGCACTTGCCGCGTCAGCGGCAGAAGCGCGCGCACAGCCTCTCGCCGCTTCATTCCGGCCGCTGCCATTAGGCGTGTCGCCGCTTCCATCAGGACTAAAACATTCCCCGCTGCCAGTGCTCCCGCTGCGTGATAAAGCGGCTTCTTCGATCCCTCGATGCGCACGGGAACTGCGCCGAGCGCGCGAGCTATCTGCCGGGCCATACGTACCGCAGCGGTATCCCCCTCAATTGCGAAAACTTTTCCTTCGAGAGGAGGCACTCCGACTCCGCTAAACGTCTGCAGAGGATGCATCGATCCAACGGCTGCACCGCAGCGCCTCACGGGATCGAGGACGTCCGAGCTCAAGGCCCCGCTCGTGTGCAGGACGATTTTGCCGCGCAGCTCTTCCGCTCCGATGCGTGCCAAATCCTCGGTAACCGCCGCGACACTGTGGTCGGGCGTAGTAATGAGGATGACCTGCGCAGCGAGCACTTGACGCGTTAAAAAAGCATGTGCGTGCCCCGCTCCGATGGAGCGCGCTACTTTGCGCGCGCTGGTTTCACTGCGCGTCACCACAGCGCCGATCTTCCATCCCAACTCGCGCAAGCGGCGCCCCAGCGCGCGGCCTACGCGACCTGCACCGATGATCGAAAGGCTCCCTGGCATTACATGCTAGGATAACCTGAGCTTGTCGCTCGATACCAATTTTGATGCACACTTTTGGACTCGTTGTTTTCTTGCTGATCGCTGCCTTTTGGGTGCTCCACGGCTTCCGGGCCGCGTATGGCGCAACGAAGCTTCCTTGGATTAAGGATTTCGCCCCGGCGGAAGACACAGCATGCCCAAGCATTTCGTTGATTTTCGCTGCGCGGGATGAAGAAGAGAAACTTCCCGCGGCGCTCGCCACTCTCGCTGCACTTGACTACCCCCGTCTTGAAATAATTGGCGTCGATGACCGATCGCAAGACAGGACGGGCGGCATCCTTGACGATTTCGCCGCGGCGCATCCGCGTTTTCGCGTCGTGCACGTCACTGAACTTCCGGCCGGCTGGCTCGGCAAACCGCACGCGCTGCAAAAAGCGTATGAGGTTTCCACCGGCGAATGGCTTTTGCTTACGGACGCGGATGTGCGATTTAGGCCTGATGTTCTTCGGCGCGCGGTCAGACTAGCAGAGGAGCGCAAACTCGATCACCTCACCCTGGTCTGCAACGTGGAAATGCACGGGTTCTGGGAAACAATGCTGCTGACATTTTTTGGCCTGGCATTTCATCTGTCGACAGACGCCTACAGCGTGAGCAATCCGAATTCACGCGCGTATGTGGGGATAGGAGCATTTCAATTGTTGCGGCGAAGCGCTTATGAAGCGATTGGCACACACAAGCGTTTGGCAATGGAAGTAGTAGACGACATGAAGCTTGGGAAACTCGTGAAGCAATCCGGTTTTCGCTCTTGCGTCGCGATCGCTCAAGATTTCGTTTCGGTTCGCTGGCATGCGGGGGCGCGCAATGTGATTCGCGGCGTGACAAAGAATTTGTTCGCCGCTTTGGGATACAACCTGTCGTTCGCCGTGGTCTCCCTCACTGGAGTATTTGTGCTAAACGTAGTTCCGTTCTTTTCCGTTTTTGCCGCGCATGGATGGATCCGCATTTTCTCGGCGATCGCAGTAGTCGTGGCGATTTGCATGCAAGGCAGCGTGGGCGTGGTGAACAAGGTTTCGCCGCTCTACGCGCTGACGCACCCGATTGGCGCCGTGCTGTTTTGTTACATGATCGTACGCTCCGTTACAGTGACGCTGTGGCAGGGCGGAGTGACCTGGCGCGGCACGTTCTATCCATTAAAGGAATTGAAGCGCGGCCTTGTTTAGCGCAGTTGATTAACTGGCCGGTTCCGCTGTCGGCGCTGGTTCGATGCTAAAAAGGCCAGCCATGTCTCTTTGTTTCAGCGAACGAATGCGGTCGCGCAACTGGGCGGCGCGTTCGAACTCGAACTTCTTGGCTGCCTCACGCATTTGTGATTCCAGCTGCTGCAGCATTTCTGCAAGTTGTTGTTCGTTCTTGATCTTGGACGTTGCGGCATCGAGCTCGGTGTCGTCGGCAGGAATTGTCACGTAATCGGCTTCGACGATTCGCGCGAGATCCATGTCCACGGACTTGATAATGGACATGGGCGTGATGTTGTTTTCCTGGTTGTACTCGAGCTGCTTTGTGCGGCGGCGGTTCGTTTCATCAATCGCCTGATTCATCGAGCCGGTGCGGCGATCGGCGTACAAAATGGCGCGGCCTTCGATATGGCGCGCGCAGCGGCCCATGGTTTGAATCAGTGACGTCGCGCTTCGCAGGTAGCCTTCTTTGTCGGCATCCAGGATCGCCACCATCGACACTTCCGGCAGATCCAATCCTTCGCGCAAGAGGTTGATTCCGATCAGTACGTCGAATTCTCCGCGTCGCAAATCTCGCAAAATCTTAATTCGGTCGAGCGTCTCGACTTCGGAATGGAGATAACGGCATCGCACGCCGACTTCCGTAAAATACTCGGACAAATCCTCGGCCATGCGCTTGGTCAGCGTGGTCACCAGGACGCGCTCGTTCTTCTCCGCACGCTTGCGAATTTCCTCGAGCAGATCGTCCACTTGGCCTTTGACTGGACGAATCTCCACTTGCGGATCGACCAGGCCCGTCGGGCGGATGACTTGCTCGACCACGACTCCACCTGACTTCGTCAGCTCGTAAGGCCCTGGCGTCGCGGAGACATAGATAACTTGATTCAATCGGTGCTCGAACTCTTCGAACGTGAGTGGACGGTTGTCGAGCGCGGAGGGCATGCGAAATCCGTAATCAACCAGCGTCTGTTTGCGCGCGCGGTCTCCGTTGAACATGCCGCGCACTTGCCCCACAGTCTGATGCGATTCATCAATGAACATCAGGAAATCCTGCGGCACATAATCGAGCAGCGTCGGCGGAGCTTCGCCCGGCAATCGCCCGCTCAGGTGCCGCGAATAGTTCTCAACGCCATGGCAATAGCCGATGGTGCGCATCATCTCGATGTCAAACATAGTGCGTTGGACGACGCGCTGTGCCTCGACAAACTTTCCCTGTTTCTCCAGCTCTTTTTTCCACCACCACAGCTCTTCCTGGATCGTGACGATGGCGCGGTCGCGTTGTTCGGCGGGCATCACGTAATGGGTTTTGGGAAAAATCGTTACGCGCGGCAAATCTTCCTGGCCGGTCTTGACCTCGCCGGTAAGCGGATCGATCTGCCGGATCACGTCGATCTGTTCGCCCCACATCTCAAATCGGAATCCATCGTCCTGATAAGGCGGATAAATCTCGATGATGTCTCCGCGAACGCGAAAGGTGCCGCGGCGCAAATCCTCGGAGCGTTCGTACTGAATATCCACGAGCCTGCGGAGGAGAGCCTCGCGCGAAGTATGCTGCCCTTTCTCGAGCGTGATGAGCATGCCGTAATACGCTTCCGGCGAACCGATGCCGTAGATGCAGGACACAGAGGCGACGATGATGACGTCCCGGCGCTCGAAGAGTGAACGAGTCGCGCTCATGCGCAGCTTGTCCAGTTCGTCGTTGATGGTGGCTTCTTTGTCGATGTAAATATCCGCGGAAGGAACGTAGGCTTCGGGCTGGTAAAAATCGTAGTAGCTCACGAAATATTCGACCGCGTTTTCCGGGAAAAATGACTTGAACTCGTGATAAAGCTGCGCGGCGAGCGTTTTATTATGGGCGAGAACCAGTGCGGGCCGGTTAAACGCCTCGATCAGCTTGGCCACCGTAAAGGTTTTTCCGGAACCGGTCACACCGAGGAGCACCTGATGCTTCTCTCCGCCTTCGATGCCGCGAGAAAGCTGTTCGATGGCCGCGGGCTGATCACCTCGCGGCTGATAATTGCTGCGCAGCTTGAAGTTCATGGAAGGGGTCTCCCGGCACGAATTTCGGGCACTGCCGAAACCTTCATTATACTCCTCGATGCAAATCGGAGTCGCTGAGAACGCGAATTCGGCGGTGGGCCAGTTTCAGCCGGAGGCGGGGTTCGCAACAAGAGGTTTGTCGAAGAGCGCCATCTCCTCGGGTGTCGGTACTTGGAATATCTCAAACCATCGGGACAGCACGTCTCGCTCGATGGGTGGCATTTCCATTCTGCGGCGTTGAATCCTCTCGAAGAGGACATCCGCAGGCGCAGAGACATAATGCAACTCAACGGCAGCGCCAAGCGCCCGGGCTCCGAGCCGCAAGGTATCCCGCTCGGCCCTTCCCCAGGTGCCCCATTCAATGATTACAGTGAGGCCGAGCGCAAGGAGTTCTTGACCGAACCTCCACTGCAGTGCCTCGATCTTGCCGCGCTTTTCTTCATCCCGGAGGTTTAGTGAAAGAGCATCCATCCACTCATCGGGAGAAAAACGGACCGCATGCAACCTGTTTTCAAGTAGCTTGGCAAGCGTGGTCTTACCGGAACCCGGCAAACCACACACAACGATCAATCTCGGTCCGGTGCCGACTCCGTCCATAATGAGATTATCCATATTGGACTGTCTTCGTGTGAGCGGAGTTTTCACGCCGGAAAGGCGACGGGATTTCGCACTGACAAACTTTTGAAGCCGAAGACGATTGCGGATGGCAATTACCAGCTATCTCCGCCACCAAGCGGCGGCCAGACTCCCAACGCGCAGCGCACTAAAACGATTTGGCCGACGTGGTAACTGTTGTGGGCCAATATCTGCCAAAGAATCGCGAGTGCGGTGGAACTGTGCTTTTCTTGATTTGGGTGCATCGCGGGCACCTCGCAGCTAAGCTCGTTCGAATCGCCTTCCGCCATCGCGGCCAAAATGCCAATCAGTTCGGCGAATCGCGCGGCTTCTTTTTTCCATTCGGCCTCGCTGGGAGGGGCCCCTGGTGGCCAACTTTCCGCCGCGTGGTCCGGGTAACGTGGTTTTTCCCCGCGAATTCTGCGGAGTTCATAATCCGTCCAGAAATTCACGTGCCACACGATTTGCCAGACCGAATGCGGAAGATCCTCCGCATGCCGGCCGGCCAGTTCCGCGGGGAGGTCTTCGATGCAGGCGACTGGATTCGCGTGCGCGCCTTTTCCATAGAGCAGCTCGATCAATGTGCGTTCCGGCATAGCTATTTTCCTCGGAAGAAATATTCAACCGCGTGTCAGGGATGACTGGCCGGAGTCTCTGCCAGGAGCATCACTTGCGCATGGCTCTCCGCGTCGATCATGTAGTGAACCCGATTCGAGCCATCTGTTTTCGCGACGATGACGTTCATCGATTGATTTGCGTCTTCCGTCGCGCGCACGACCATCCCGGTTTTGAGCGAGATGTAAGTGATGGTCTCGTTCTTGCCCGCGGCGATACCCATCGTGCGCAGATCGTGGAGCTTGTAGTCCTCCGGCGTCGCGTCTTTTTGTGAAGATTTTTGTTTCAGAATCGCGGTGGTCAGAATCACCGCGCAGGTTTCCTGGCCTTGCTCTACCGCAGTGAGATCACCCTGAGGCGTTAGCGTCATCGCGCCGCAGGGCGCGTCGCTTACATATTCCGATTCTTTTTCCCAGGAGAGCCCCGCCAGCAGCGCATTGAGAATCGACTCCTCTGCCTTCCACTTCTCTCCCGGTTTTATGCCTTTCTCAGGGAAAGCCGCGCCGCCTCCAAATCGCGCCACCCATTCCTGCCAAGCCGCTTGCTCATCAGCAGGAAGTTTATCCAGCCCCTCTACGTCGGTGACTTGGCCATCTGGATGCAGAACAAATTCCACAATCTTTTCGCGTTTCGCGGATTTTGCTGCGTCCGGGGGCGCGGCATTCGAGACGGAGGCGTCCGGATCAACGATCCGCGTGCGCAATCGCGCTGCTGTCCTGCCAGCATCCGTGCGCAAGTCATCCACCTCGACTTGCAAAATGAAGCTCGTATTCGTCTGGGCGCCGGTTGGGGCCATCGGCGCGGCAACAGTGCTTTCGGTATTCGTGTTGGTTGCAGAGCGATAGCCGATCTGATAGCGAAAAGTCTGGCCAACGCTAAGTTTCGGGAAGAGCACCACGCGGTCAGCGTTATCGCTCGCCGCACACGGAACCGCCGCCAGGATCAGGCAACAGCCGAGCCATCGTAAACATTTGTTCATGGCAGGTGCCCCTGCCGGGCGTCATTTCTCCGGCGATTTGAAATGCTTATCGAAGAACTCGATCGTTGCGTGATACGCGGCCAGCCAAGTTCGATGCAAGAGGAAGTCATGAATTTCATCGGGAAACACCAATTGCTCGAACTCGACACCCTGTTTTCGCAACGCTTCAGCCAGATCAACCGTTTCCGCGAAAGGAACGTTGCGGTCGTCATCGCCCTGGATCAAGAGCACAGGAGAGCGCCATGTGCTGATGGAAGAGAGCGGGGACGATTCCCACGCGAGTCTCGCGAAATCGGTGCGATCCGTTGGCCTGTACCCGGAGGCAAACGTGGGAATCTCGGTGTTCCAATCGTGGACGCCGTGCATGTCAACGCCCGCAGCAAAAAGATCGGAAGCGCGTGCGAGCCCGAGCGCCGTCAGGTAGCCGCCGTAGCTGCCACCCCACAGTCCGATTCGGGCTGGATCCACGTCCGGCCGCGAACGCAGATAAAGTCCAGCGCCTTCGACGTCGTTGAACTCACTCGCACCTGCTGCTCCGTAGTTGAGTGCCTCACGAAAATTCAAACCATAGCCGATGCCGCTGCGATAGTTCACCGCGAGAACGATGTAGCCGCGGCTGGCGAGGTACTGATTCATCGCATAGGCGTTGCTGTAATAGAACATGTAATGAAAGCCGAGCAGCATCTGTCGGCGCGAACCGCCGTGGAAAAAGCAGAGCGCGGGATGACGCGCTCCATCCCCCGCATTGCGCGGCAGAAAGAGCTGCGCGTGAATTTGCACGCCGTCGACACCAGAAAGAATCACTTGCTGCGGCGTGACCATGGCGCTTGCGGGAAAATCGGCAGGGAGAGATTCCGGCGCAAGGTCGTGGATTTCATTTGTGCTGGAGACAATCGCCGGGCGCATGGTCGTGTGCGCATCGGAACGCAGAACCAAAACTGTTTTCCCGTTGCTCGCGACCACGGGCGCAGTTTCGATTCCGCTGCCTGAGGTCACCGCCTCTGGACGGTCGCCGGTGGGCGAAGCTTTCCAAACATGGCGACGGTCAATGTCATCTTGATTTGAGGAAAAGACGATTGTTTGCCCGTTCGCGCTGGCAGAGACATATTCCACTTCGAAATTTCCAGGCGTGAGAAGCTTTGCCGTCCCGCCGCTCACTGGAATGGACCACAGATGAATCCACCCGCCGCGCTCCCACGGAAAGACGATGCGGTCGCCAGCGGTCCAGATCAATTGATTCTCGGCGACAACTTCATGAAACACGCTGCCGCCGCCTGCGTCCGCGTGCCAGATTTCCTGGCCTTTGCCCGTCGTGGCGTCAGCGATACGAATGGACCATGGCTGCCCTTCGCGATTCGGGCTAAACGGAAGCTTGCCCTTTGCGGCAGCGATGCGAATGAAGGCAATTCTACGGCTGTCCTGCGACCACGCGGGTTGGATATCCGTGTCCACACTTGGTTCAAGATAAATCAGCGATTTCGCCGCAACATCGTAGGCCCCGATGAATCCGTGGTCTCCGCGCCGGCTCGCAAACGCAAGCTTCGAGCCATCGGGCGACCACCGTAATTCACTCGCGCCGCCATTTGAATGGATCAACTGTTCCGCTTTTTCGCTGCCGTCCAGCTTGGCAATCCACACCTGCGTCTTGAAGAGGAAGGCAACGCTGCCTCCCTTGGGCGAAACAGCCGGTGAATGGCCCTCGCCAAGCTTTTTCGGCGCGCCGCCGTTCACCGAAACGGCCCAGATATTCTGCTCAACGCCTTGCGGCGAATTTTGCGGATTCGGATACACTGCGTTGGCAAATTCGAGATCGCCTCCGCGGGTGTAGACAATCGTTTCCGCGTCCGGCGCCCAACTAAGCATGCCCAGATCCTGGCCGTCGTCGTCTTTGTAAGACGTAATCTGCCGCGACTTGTAGCTTCCGTCCGCCGCAGGCTCCGCGATCCAAAGATTGCGCGCGCCACTGGCATTGAAAACCCAGGCAACGCGCCCTTTGGCAGGCGCAGCGGTCAACTCCGTCGGAAACGGAGCGCTCAAAAACTGTTCGAGCGTCGGCGACTTTTGCGCTTTCGCCGCCGGGCAGATCATCAGCGCTGCGAGGATCACCATCGGTAAAATACGTCTCATCTACAGCCTCCAAGGGTCATAAAATCTTGCCGCCAAATTCGTCTTATTAAATCCTGCTCAAAACTCAATCCGCAGGCTGGTGCGCGGCCACCTTTTCGACGGAAACGCGCGGTCCGTCCAGCGGCCCGGAAATTTTTAGCACGTGCCCCGCTTCGTTGACACCGATGATACGGCCGCGTCTTTTTCCCGCACTCAACGTTTCGATCGTCAGGTCCGCGTCGCGCGCGAAACTTACCGTGCCTTGCAGCGAAGTTTTCTCACCGCCGGATTCCAGCGCCAAATTCTCGACTGTGATTCCGCGGTTGCGCATCGTAAACGTCCCTTCGCCGCTTGTCCACCGCGAAGTGCCGGTGTGAGGCGCGCCGTCGGCCACACTGGCACTTACGTCCCAACCCCGAAATTCCGTGTTTTTGAGCTGCACCTCGCCGCCGCCTGCCAATTTTTGCAGGAGTTCGTCGCGGCCGACTCCTTCCGTCTCGACGTGCACCGTGCCCGAAGCCAACCCCGCAAGCCGCTCCGTGAACCTACCGGGCGCGGGAATTTCCGCAAGGTTCACGCGATCGAGCTTTGCCGTAACCTCATATTTCGGAAGAGGCGCGAATTTCGCGTGTACTTGCGCATGCACCGTGCCGCCGGCCCATTGCGCATCGGCTTCGCGCACTTCCAGCTCTAAATCGTGCAATGCTCCTTCCGCGTGCACGTTTGCAAGTTTTAGTTTTTCCACCGTCAATTCGCCAATGTTTAATTCCCCTTCGGCATTCATCTGGCGAACCAGCTCGCTTGCCGCGGGGCTCGGCGACGATCCGCCAAGTAGCGACGGTAACAATCTCTGCAGCCAGTTTGGACGCGCGCGGGGGCCGACCCAGCGGTCCAACTCGGCGGCGTTCATGCGATCCGCAGTCAAACTAAAATTCCATTTTGTGAGATTTTCACCACCGGCGCTATTTTTCTCCGTGATGGAGCCCGACCAAGTGCCGCCAAATCCCTCGACCTTGGTAATGTCCACGGAACGCGCTCCGTCTTTCCAATTCAATGTGCTTTCTTGAACCGCGAGCGGCTGGTTCAATCCGGCAACCGCGAGTTTCGCTTTATTGAAAAGTATTCTGCCGTTCCAGCGGCCGCTGAAGGACGTCTGCCATTCCCACCGTGTCACCGCAAGCGCTTCCCCGGTGAGTTCCCATCCGTGATTCACAGGCCGCCCGAATGCCGCTGCCGTCTTCAGCACCTCTTCAACCTCTTGCACGTGCCCTTCAATGCTGATGCTGCCTGTTTGCATATTCAGATCCTGATTGAAGGTAATGTCCGCGGCGTTATCCATCAGGGTCGCCATGCGCCGCTTCTTGGGCGCGAAGACGTCGCGAGCTGCGCCGCCGAGAGCGATGCGGATCGGCTCTGACACCAGCAGACTTCGCTCCCGTCCAATCCGCACAGCACCAATCCGTACAGGAACTTTCAGGCCAGGCACTTTCACAACGCCGCCATTGCTGGAGAATGCGGCCTCGTCGATTTCCAAGGGCCAGCCGCGCAGCGTCATCGCGCCAGTGAAGAACTGCTCGGCAGAAATTCCATCGTCTACGCCTGGATGAAACGCTCTGTACCACGCCAGCAAATCTGCGGCCTGAATCCCCGAAGAATCCAGATGCACCTCGAAGCCGGGCGCGGGGCCCGTCACATAGTTTGCCGATCCGCGCAAATTCGAGCGCGGGCCCTCGATGGTCACTTCTTCCGCGCTTACGCTTCCCGCCGCCACGTTCCAGTGGCCTTTGACGCCAAGTCTTAGGCGGGGATCGTCGCTTCGCTCGATTAAATCCCATCGATGGATTTGCGCCGCGCGGGCTTCTGCGGAAAAAATCCATTGTCCTGCGGGCGTTTCAGAGATCAAGCCGGCGTCGGACGTGCCGCTCTTCAGCGTTCCGTCCAGCGTAAACACGCCTCGCATGCCGTAATCGCGCCCGCGCAGCAGCCGGAACAAGTCCGCAAGCGAAACTTCTTCCCAGTGCACCGTGATCTGCGCCGGCTGCAATCGCGCCGAAGTTCCCGCGACGTCTCCTTGCACCCTCACGGTTCCCGCCGATTGCAGGACCACTCCGCTGCGCCACGGCTGCGCTTCGAGGCGAAGTTGCCAGCGACCCGGCGACACCTGGTCCACGCTTCCTGAGACGCCCGTGAGCGCAAAGGGAAGTTTATCGTCCGTATTCTTGAAATTGACGCGCCCTTCGTCAAAATCGATTTTCAGCAATCGGTTGACGGGTGCGATCGCCGCGGGCGGCCCGTAAACGCGCGTGCTTGCTTCCACTGCCGATTTCGCCGGAGGCAGCCAGCGCTCCAGGTTCCATCTTCCCTGGGTGTTGCGCACCAGAATGAGACTGGGCCGGCTCAAGGATAGTGTGCCGAATTCGAAATGGCCACGGAGCAATCCGGCCCACCGCAGTCCCGCAGACAAGTTGTCCGCGCGCAAGAAATATTCATTGCCGAACGCGGGGTCTTCGCCAACCGATACTCGTCCCGCATCCAGCCGGGGAGCAGGCAGCAGCGACACCGCAAAGCTTCCCACCTCGACGGGCCGGCCGAAGGCCCTCTCCAATTGCGCGGTCAAGTAGGCGTGCATGCGGCGTGTACGGACGAGCAGCGACACGCCAATTTGCAGGGCCACAAGCAGGGCCACCATTGTGAGCGCCAGCTTCCACCACTTGCGCGGGATTTTCATCTTGTCCGGAAGTTTCGCAGACTGGCCCGCAAATGAAAAGCTACTGCAAGACTAACTTCGGCCTGCCTTTTTATCGTTCCAAAAGACGGCTTTCCACGCCTTCTTCCAGGAAAATCCGTCAGAGAAAAACTGCGAAGCTCAATGAACCGTGCGCAGCATCCGGCTCCAGCGTGTGCGAGACGGGAGGTGAGCGAGTGTCTCGAATACTCCGGCCAGCCGCTGAAAAAAAGTAGTTTGCGTGTAATCGTTGCTCGTAGCGTCCACCGACCAGTAAATCAGGAACGGGCGCCCCATAATCGCGCTGCGATCCACGAATCCCCAGTAACGGCTGTCCGAACTGTGGTCTCGATTGTCACCCATGGCAAATAATTTTCCGGGCGGGACGACGATTTCGTCGCCTTGTACGTAGTTCCGCAGCGTTTTCCTCCAGCCCGATTCCTCAACCACTTGCTGCGAAATCATCTGATCCCCGCGGGGCGGAAACGAGGTGTTGAAAGGATCGTAATTCGCCAGCTGGTCGTGGTCATGGACGACGTACGGCTCGTTCAGCGGCTTTCCGTTGACGAACATTTGCTGGTCCACCATCTTCAAACGGTCGCCCGGCAAGCCAATCACTCGTTTTACAAAGTGCTGGTGGTCCGAATAAGGGTATTTGAAAACAATGATATCGCCACGCTCCAGCGGCCGGTACGGAAGCAATTTCTCATACCATGCGCCGCTGCCGCCGAAGATGAATTTGTTGACGAGTAGATGGTCGCCGATGAGCAGGGTGCCTTCCATCGAAGCCGAGGGAATTTTGAACGCCTGAACGACAAAGCTGGTCCCGAACAGCGCCAGCAGCACCGTCACCAGCAACGATTCCAGATATTCGGAGATCGTCGTCTGATCCTCGTGCGGCTCTTCTTTTTTCGTTTCCGCCGGAGCAACCGGATCCACCGGCTCTTCGACCTTCAGCGCAGTCTCTTCCGCCATTCGCTCTCAGCCTTTCCGCTTCACACCCGTGTCACGTTCGTTCCAGCAGTTCCATCGCGCTCTGCGCCGCCCGCTGCTCGGCTTCTTTTTTTGTGCTGCCTTCGCCGCTGGCCATGCGTTCGCCGTCGATCCAGACTTCCACCTGGAAGATTTTCTGATGATCCGGCCCGCTCTCGCCCGACAGACGGTATTCGGCAGTCGGCTTTCCATGCCCTTGCAAGAATTCCTGGAGCGCGGACTTGCGGTCCGAGTCTGAGATTCGCTCGCCGCGTTCCTCAAGGGCTTGTTCGAAGAGCAGCCGCTTCAGCATTTCGCGCGTGGGTCCCAGCCCACCGTCCATATAAACAGCGGCGACTACCGCCTCGAAAGCATCGGCGAGCAGCGCCGGCTTTTCACGCCCCCCGGTCTTTTCTTCGCCGCGTCCCAGCCGCAAATGTTCACCGAGCCTCACACGGCTTGCCGTATCGTACAGCGAATGCGCATTCACAAGCCGCGCCCGGCTCTTGGACAGCTGGCCCTCGCTCCACTCCGGAAACGATTCGAGCAGATACTCCCTCGCCAGCAATTCCAGAACGGCGTCTCCCAGGAACTCCAACCTCTCATTGTCCTGGATGGAAGCCGCCTCTGCGGATTCTTCCCCGCGCTCTGCACGCATCTCCGGAACCGCGGAACTATGCGTCAAAGCGCGCTTGAGAAGTTCCGGCCTTTTGAACCGGTGACCAAGACGCTCCTCAAGTTGCCCTGCGTCAGTTTGTGTCATGTCCTTGAGCAGCGCGCCGAGCGCTAGCGGCTCTTATTTCGGTGCGCTCAATTGTGTGGCGCCCAGTTTCTTTGCCTCATCGACACCGTTCTTGCACGTGGGCTGCAAGCTGCCGGGAATCGAGGCGCACTTGCCGAACGCTGCCGCCGCGGCATCAAAATGCGAAGTCTTCTCTTCCGAAATCGCCAGGACATAGAAGGTCACGGGATCTGCCTCGGGACTCGGATCAACCTTCGCGGATGCCTCCAGTTCCGGAATGGCATCGTCGTACTTGCCTTTCCGGAAATAAACAAGCCCTAGCCCGCTATGAGCCATCGCCAGCGTCTGGTTCTTGGCGAGCGCAAATTGCGCGTCGGTCATCCCATCCGGCTTGGCAATCGTTGGAGTGAGCTCGATCGCCGACTTCGAGAATTGTTCCGCCTTATCCAGTTGCTGCGCGGCATTGGGCATACCCGAGTTCCATGCACGCGGAATTGTCTGGCCGAGAATCGCTAGAGTCTGCACGTCGTTCGGAGCCAGTTTGACATCTTTCTCGCCAGCGTCTTGCATCTTCTGGATCTCATTTTCCGCCAGATAGACTTTGACCAGGTTCGAGTACACCGCCGCGAGGTAGCGGCTCTGCGGGTATTTCGCCACAAATGCTTCTCCCGCCTGAATTTTCTTGGCACCGTCCGTCTGAGGCGGTATGGCGTCGAACGCCTTGAAGTCTTTATCCTCTTCCGGGTTCACAGGAGGCGCCGGCACATCCAGTGTCATCGTGCTTGCTTTGTCTTTGTCGGTTTGCGTCTGTGCAGGCGGCGTGCTTTGACCGCTCTGACCACTTTGGCTGCTGCCGCTCTGCGCTGCTGCTCCAACGCATGCGACTAATAGCAATCCTGCAAAAGCCCCCGCTTCCATCCACTTCTGCCACGTTCCCTTCATTTCTCGCCTCCTAGTTGTTCCTTCAAGTCGTCTCCCGAGTCGATAGGCTCGAGTTTTACCGTCCCGTTCTTCCCAAGTTCTTCGGTTTGCTGTTCCTAACTCTAAGGCCGCTCGGCAGGTTTCTCAAGGTTAACGGCTTCGAGCCCCTTTTGTGCCGCCTGCTTTGCCTGCTCTGGTGCTCCTGGCACGGCGAGTGCCGCTTGAAACTCGCCCTTGGCGAGTCCCTGTTGTCCCTCATCATCATAAATCCGCGCGAGATAGACATGCGACCACGTCATCACCATGGGGTCCTGCGTCGCCGCGTGTGCTCCCGTCGTCAGCCTGCCAAAAACCTCTTTCGCGCGGGGACCATCATGCTCTAGCAATGCTACTAATCCCAGGCCATACCAAGCGCGGATCTGGTCCGGGTATTTCGCCAGCACCTTTTGAAAGGAGACCTCTGCCGCGCGCGGATTCCTCTGCGCAATTTGTTGCTCGCCCTCCGTCAGCGCCGCAATCGCTTCCGCATCGTTTGGAACAGTCGTCGGTTGAGCCACCCGGTGCCGCGTAACTACTTCGCTCGCAGTATCGTCCGAGCTCTGCCCTCGATTTGAAACCGCAAACTGGATGCCGTCAATGCGCTTGGCTTCTGTCGTCAGATTGATGCCCCTGACCAAGTCCGGGAAATAAATGGCCATGGAGGGCTCGGAACCTTCGTATTTCGCCAGCCCGACAAAGAGGGGCCTGACAAGCACGTAGCCGTCCGCGTCATCTCTGTCGATCGCCGCGTCCCTTTCCCCAGGCGACTGTCGTTTCAGTTTCAATTCGACCGCACGCACCAGACACTCGGCGAAATAAGACTCATAGTCCTCTTTCAGGTCCGGCGCTAGCAGGGGCGCCTGGGCCGCCTTCTCAAAAAGCTGCCGTTTTGCCGCAATCACATGCGGATATTGCTGGGGAAGCGGATCGAGCAGGAAATGCAAGAAGGCGTGCCTAATGATGTCCGTCGGAATATCGTCCGAACCGCTCAACACGATGGAATAATGCTCGCCCGAATTCCGCACATTGGTGATGCGTCCGACCAGCGGCTCCAGAATGATCGTGAACGTCCTCGCCGTCGAACTATCCTGCAACTGCCGCAGGTAACCCGTCGCCACAAATACAATCTGCGCCACGGGGTCGTGCACCTTCTCGATCTCTCCGTTGTAGACGGGCTGCAACCCCCTCCACAGCTGCCCGATCTTTTGCTCTTTGTAGTAATTTGAAAGGATTTCGCTGAAGCCCTCGAGTGCCAGCACTTCCGTTGGCTGGTCATCTCGCCGCACAGTCATCAGGAAGTTCGGGGCGGGTCCGGAAAGCAGCCCAAACCAAATGTACCGCGAGAGCGTGGCCCCCGAATCTCGCAGCACATGCTCTTTGTAGAACTCCCTAACCGCATCCACCGCCGGCCCTTGCTGATGCTGCATCTGCTCGCGAAGGCGCGCACGCAGCGGATGCCAGTTCTCCGCGCTCACGTTCGATTCGAATCCAGCCGCCAGCAGCGCGCACATCGTTGTGAACATGGCCTCGCTGCCGTCCACCGTAACGTTGGTGACAGGGGCAGGTCGTTGGGGCGCTGGGGGAAGAGGTACCTGTCCCTTCGCCGCCAGCGGCCCAAGCATACAGACCGCCGCTGCGCACAATCCCGCCATCACTCTTCGCCGTAGTTGTTTTGTCATGAACTCTGCCGCAGTTCTCGCTCGAACTGGATACTCTCTCTACTGCTTCTTCAACTTCTGAGGTGAGGCAGACGTCGCGTCTGCCTCCCAACTTCTCCGCCAGAATCCCCTGGGGCGCTCACTGGCCTGTGGCAACCCTGCAGCATCCTGTCAATTTACAAGCGCACTTCCCATCCGTCAAGGAACCCGGAGCTTGGGCAGTGTCCTAATTTCGATCTCCTGTGCGATAAACGGCCTCTTGATTGGCAACAGACCGAAATAGTATAACTTTAGGCGATTTCAGTAGTTCAGTCTGATGATCACCAGCATCCACACCCTGATTTATTCCGACGATGCCCCCGCAACGCGCGCATTCCTTCGCGACGTCCTCGGCTGGCCCTACGTCGAAGATGCGCTGGGCGGAGGCGCGGGTTGGCTGATCTTCAAGTCCGGGCGAAGTGAGATGGGCGTGCACCCGACCCACAGCATCTACGATGGCAAGACGTACGAATCGCCGCGGCACCATCTGATCTCCCTGATGTGCGACGACATCTCACGTACGGTCGCTGAACTGAAGGGCAAAGGAGCGGAGTTCCACGGCGAAGTTCAGGATCACGGGTACGGGCTCGTCGTCATGATGGCCGTACCTGGCGCGGACGACATCATGCTTTACGAGCCCAAACATCCGCTGGCGTATAGCCTTTGACCGATTGAAAGGGCAACTGACTCTCTCCCACCTTTCACCCTTCGCAACGCATCGTACAAATTAAGACACTACCGGAGCTTGTCCAACCGCTCGTCATCCAACTCTTGCAACTCGACTAAGCATCTGTTAACAGTGAGGATGCGTTCACACCCGCCGCGGGATGGCTCGGCCTTATGCGTTCCCTTCTCACAAATATAGCTGGTTATTTCTGTGCTGTTTGCGCCCTCGCTGGGGGCTTGCCGCTGGCGCCGGACGCCCAGCTCGTTCACGAGGACACCGCCCCGCAGGCGCAGAATTATGCGCACACTTCCTCTGCTCAGACCTCTACGGCCGCGCCCACCCCTGCCGGCAAACGCCGCGTCTCGCAAGAAGTTCAGCTCTCAGGGGATTCTTCCTGGGTGGATACCGGCATCGACGTGCAAGCGGGTGAACACGTAGTCGCCACGGCAAGCGGTACCCTTCGCTACGCCGACCAACAAACCGATACTTCTCCCTCCGGAATCGCTCGCGGCTTCAAGGATCTTCTCCGAAATCTGCCATTCAACGAAGCGGGACGCGGCGCGGTTATCGGCCGCATCGGCGACAAAGACACCTCGCAACCGTTTCTCATCGGAGCCAAACGCGACCTTGTCTCGCCCCTCTCAGGCCGCCTCTCGGTCGGTATAAATCAACTTACCAGCGACACCGGCGATGGCACCTATTCGGTGCGCATCGAAATTTACCCTGCGGACGCTACTACCATCCTCTACACCGCCAAAGCCGTGCCCTCCATCTCCGGCGTCGACAATGGTCTGTTCTCCAAAATCCCGCGCCGCATCGCTGATAAAGCCGGCGACCCTGGCGATATGGTCAACTTCCTGATCATCGGCTCCCAAGACGCTATGGAAAAAGTCTTCAGCACTGCCGGCTGGGTTAAGGTCGACGCCAACGTCAAAGAGACCGTTCTCCACGGTTTTATCGAGAGCATGTCCAAGGAATCCTATCTCACCATGCCGATGAGCCCGCTCTACCTCTTCGGCCGCCAGCAGGATTACGGCTGGGCTCACGCGGAACCGATCACCGTTGTCGCCTCGCGCAATCACCTGCGCATCTGGAAGGCTCCCTTCGCGGTCAACGGCCGAACGCTCTGGGTCGGCGCCGCTACCCACGACGTCGGCTTCGAAAAAGATCAGCGCAATAACGGCCTGACCCACAAAATCGACCCCAATATCGACCTCGAGCGCGACTATGTCGAAAAAACCTTGACCTCGACAGGTCTGGTCGCGGAGGTCACCCACGTCTTGCCGCAAAATCCGATGCAAGAAGCCAAAACCGCCACCGGTGGCAGCTTCCACTCCAACGGCCAAGTCCTCGTTCTGAAACTCGGGGAATCTGCTCAAAAACAGTGAAAGAAGCTAGAAGCCAGGGGCCAGCGCCCCGTCGGCGACAAGAATCTCGCGAATCATGGGCGAGGGTCTCTCGCGGTATTCTCGTAATCTTTTGAAAATAAAATAGTTAATTGGAATCTAGGCGCGTATTCGAACGTGTTCAAAATAATCCTTGACAATTGCATGGCTCACGTCTATTATTTGAACATGTTCAATACTACTGCCCCCTCTCCCAAAGCCCAACTCACCCGCTCCCACATCCTTTCCACCGCTCTTCGTGTCTTCCGCGAACGCGGCCTCGAAGCCGCCACCATGCGCGAACTCGCTGCCGCCTCTGGAGCCTCCCTCGGTTCCGCCTACTACTATTTCCCGAGCAAAGAGGCCATCATTCAGGCGTATTACGACGAGGTTCAAGCCGAGCACGCTCGCCGGCTAGCCGTAGCTCTCGCCGAAAATCGCCTGGATCTCAAAGATCGCCTCCGTGCCGCGTTTCACTCGAAGCTGGACATCCTCCAAAGCGACCGCAAACTCCTCAGCGCCCTGTTTCGCTATACGGGCGAGCCGAACCACCCGCTTTCTGCCCTGGGCGACGGCACGCGCAAAAATCGCCTACAAAGCATGTCCGTTTTTCTCACGGCACTCGGCGACGAGCGCCTTCCGGACGACATTCGCACGATTCTCCCCGCTGCCCTTTGGGCTCTCCACATGGGCATCCTTCTTTACTTCATCTACGATAATTCTCCCGAGCAGCAGCGCACCCGCCGCTTAGTCGACGGCGTCCTCACCTTGATCGTGCGCCTTCTCGCTCTCGCAAAACTTTCCGTCTTGAAGCCCGTCCGCGGCAGCATCCTCACACTTCTCCGCGACGCCGGCCTTTTGCCGGAACATGATTCCCCGCAGCAGCTCTTCTTTCAGGAGTCGCAACCATGACCACAAACTCATCCAACCAACCGGGCCATACGCCCCAGCAAAAAGGTTACAACCCCGTCACGCTTGACGACGTGCAAAAACACCTGCAGTCCTCACTTCGAGACTACTTTGGCCAACTAAGAGATCCGATGGCTCGTTGTATCGCCGCTCCTCTCCTCTTCTTCATCTTTACTTTCAGGCGCGGTGAGCCTCTCCTCGTCTCGCCTTTGACGCTGCTGGTTCTCCTCGGCTGCCTCCTCCTCCGCCTTGACAATCACACTCGCCAAATTGCGGCTGTCCCATTGTCGCTGGCCGCTCTCAAACTAGCCTTTCAAATGGTGTCGTACTTGGATTCCTCCGCACAGAACACTTTATCCCCGCGTAATTTCTCGTCAGATCCAGGATTTATTTGGCTCCCGATATTCTTCTCCATTTGCTTGGCCTTCATTCCGCAGCGAGATTCCGTCACGTTCAAGATCATTGTCGCCGGCTCATGCGTCCTCCTCGCGTCTGGACTCATCCCTGGGCAGGGATTTATCGTTATCTTTTATTTGCTCGACGGCACGCTCTTCCTCGCCTTGCTCGTCGGAATCTTCGTGGATTTGAAGACCTACATGCCCGCTCAGGTCCAGAATGTTGCTCGCCCCACGAACTAGTCGGGCGCGCCTTGCCTAATAATTCTGCGGCCCAACGAAAAGCGGTGCCTCGTGTTTCTCGGGTGCCGCTTTTGTATTCTGCGATTCAGCTGATTCCATCGCCGCGCGAGTATTCCAACTCCACCTCAAACCCCATCTGCCAATTCTCCGCGAATCTCCGCGCCCTCAGCGTCTCTGCGTTATCTTTTCTCTCTTTTCTCTCTTTTCTCTCCGATGCCTTCCCCGAGCGTCCCATGAGGCGCGCTTCGATGAGTTGGAGTATGATAGCCGCCGCCGAATGCCCTCCATCGGCCGGTCGAGTCTTCCGGAGCCAATAATGCCCGTGACCAAACCTCTCAACGAAACATCCCGCATCGCGGCCCTCGAGCGCTACGCCATCCTCGATACCGATCCGGAAGATTCCTTTGACGATCTCACTCGCCTGGCTTCTTTCATCTGCAAAACCCCCGTCGCGCTGATCTCTTTGATCGACAACGACCGTCAATGGTTTAAGTCGCGCATCGGTGTCACGGCTACCGAAACGCCCCGCGAGGTCGCCTTTTGCTCCACCGCGATTCTGCAATCGGAACTCTTCGTGGTTCCCGATGCGCTCGAGGACGAGCGTTTTCGCAATAATCCTTTGGTAGTTGCGGACCCGCACATCCGTTTCTACGCCGGAGCCCCGCTTATCAACGAGGACGGGTACGCGCTTGGCACAATTTGCGTGGTCGATCAAACGCCGCGCGAACTGACGCCCGAACAAAGAGAAGCTCTCAAGGCCCTGAGCCGCCTCGTGGTAGCCCAGATGGAATTTCGCCGCAACCTGATCCTTCTAAAGGAAGCCCTCGTCGACCGCACAAAAGAAGAGCATGAGCGCGAGCAGGAACTCCTCAGAGTACAGGCGACCCTGATGCGCGTCCTCGGCCTTCGCCACTCCTTCTCGGCGAAGCAATCGCGCTGAACCTCGAATTCGCGGCCTAACCCGAGATCCTCTGCGAATCTCTGCGAGCTCTGCGCCTCTGCGTTATCTTTTCTCTTCTTTGAAAGAACCCTCTCGCGGCAGGTGTCGTGTCCCGGAAAAAATTCCGTATACTCATAATAACTTGTAGGAGCAGGGCTTATTTATCCTGTAAGGGCCCCGCCCGCGTGGTCTAGGAAGCGCCAACCGCCCGTCGCAAAACGTCGCGCGAAATATTCGAACCGCTCACAACCAACACGACGTTGTTGCCGAAATCCGCGCCCGCGTTCAAAAGCGCGGCTGTGCCTGCCGCCCCAGCCGGCTCCGCCAAAATGTGTTCCTCCACCAGCAAAATCTCAATCGCGCGCAGCATCTGTTCCTCGCTCACAAGCGCCACGTCTTCCACAAGATTCCTGATATCGCGCACATTCGACGGATCCGGGGTCCGAGTCGCCAGCCCATCCGCAATCGTGTCGCACGTCTCTGTTCCCACGACTCTGTCTTCCTTCCACGACCGGTAGTAAGCCGGCGCACGCTCTGCCTGCACGCCGATAATCCTCACCCGCGGCGCAATCTGTTTCACAGCTGCCGCCACCCCGCGAATCAAAGCCGTATCCCCGATCGGCACGACGACCGTGTCCGTCGTTGGTAGCTGTTCGAGAATCTCGCAACCAATCGTCCCAGGCCCCGCCGGCAAATTCCCATCGGTAGCGTCATCCAAAAAATAAACCCCAGGCCGCTTCGCGTACTCGTTTGCCAAAACAAACGCAGCCGTCAAATCCGTCCCGCCACTCTCCACAATCTCCGCACCCAGCGAAGCAATCCGCCCCCGCTTCACCGGATTGCACCCCGCCGGTAAAAAAATCCGCGCCTTAACTCCAAGCAGTTTCGCCGCCCAAGCCACCGCCGCCCCATGATTCCCCGTACTCGACGCAACCACCTCGTTCACGCGCCCCCGCTTCAGCCGCGAAGCCAACCCCCACAACGCTCCCCGCACCTTGAACGACCCGGTAGGCAGCTCCGCCTCCAATTTCAACCAAACCCGCTTCCCCACCCTCTCACTCAAAAACGGCGCCGCAACCAGTCGCGTCACCGCAAAGTGCCGCGCAAGAAACTCCCGCGCCTCTCGAATCGTGGCTAACTGTGGCCGAATCTCCAAGGTTTCCTCGCAGAACCGCCGAAGAACTATATCGCAATCGTGTTTCTCGTTTGGGGCGATGCTCCAATCTGCAGGAACTGATTCATCAGGCGCGTCAACGCGGAAACGGAACCTCTCCCACTCCGTCTACGTAAAATACGCTATCATCGGCCAACTCTTCGTGCAGGGTCGCGAGTGGCCTACGCCTACTTCGGGAGGTAATGCGAACATGCGCCCTTTCTCCTGGCTCCATAACTTCCTGTTGGATCTTCGCTATGCCGCGCGCGGGCTGCGCAAGAGCCCTAGCTTTGTCATAATCGTTGTCCTCTCTCTCGCCCTCGGCATCGGCGCCAACGCCACCATCTTCAGCGTCATGAACGCGCTTATCTACCGTCCGCTTCCCTACGACCCGCACCAACGCCTCGTCGCCATCTGGGAAACCCCCATCGGCCACCCCGATCAATGGCAAGCCCCTCCGATCGCTGAACTCCTAGACTGGCAAGCGCAAAACGATGTATTCGAAGACATCGCTCTCACCGGCTACACCGACTCCGCCCTCATCACCACGCCCGAAGGCCAGGAGACCGCCCATGAGCTCGACGTCACTCCCAACTACTTTTCCATGCTCCACGCCAAGCCTCTTCTCGGCCGCATCTTCACCGCCGACGAAATGCAGGAGTTCACGGAAACCGTCGTACTCACCAATTCTTTCTGGAAAACGCACTACCACAGCGACCCCGGCGTCATCGGCAAGACCTTCACTATTCGCAGCACCGGCATTCTTTGCACCATCGTCGGCGTCATGCCGCCGGGCGTTACCGACCTCTCTGGCAATCTCCTGGACTTCTGGGAGCCCAAAAACGCCGCCAGCCCGCGCTATTCCGCCCGCCAGGACCACTGGCTCATGCCCTTCGCCCGCATGAAGCCCGGCGTCACTCTCCAGCAAGCGCAGGCCGAAATGGACGTCATTGCCCAGCGCATCGCGCAACAGCATCCCGAAACCAACAAGGGCATCGGCAAAAAAGTGGAGCCGCTCCAACACGCGCTCTTCGGCTTCGCCAAGAACGCTACGTATCCCCTTCTCGGGGCCGTCATGTTCGTTCTCCTCATCGCCTGTGCCAATGTCGCTAATCTTCTGCAATCGCGCACCGAAACCCGCCGCAGCGAATACGCCGTCCGCGCCTCTCTCGGCGCCTCCCGCGCTCGTCTGGCGCAGCAGCTTTTCGTGGAAAGCTCTCTGCTCTCCCTATCCGGCGGCCTTCTCGGCGTCCTGCTTTCTTTCTGGGGCATCAACGTTTTCCGCAGCCTCACCGGCGAATTTGCCGGCTCCGCCACGATCAACGTGGATTTTCGGGTCGTACTTTTCGCCCTCGCCGTCTCTCTGTTCACCGCGTTTCTCTTCGGCCTCTTCCCCGCCATCCAAGCGGCTAATCCAGATTTGAACGCCGTGCTCCGCGAAGGTTCGCGCCGCACCTCCACGGGCTCCCGCAGCCTCGCCCGCCACGCCATCGCTATCTCCGAAATTGCTCTCGCCATGGTTCTCCTGATCGCCGCCGGCCTCATGATCAACTCGCTCCTTCGCGTCCAACGCGTCAATCCCGGCTTCGATTCCAGCAACCTCCTCACTATGCGCATCGAACTCCCCGAAGGCGGCCGCTACATGCAACGTGTTCCCGGCGGCGATATGGAGCGCGCCACGCCGCAAGTCACGGCTTTCTATCAACAACTTCTTGAACGCGTCGCCGCCCTTCCCGGCGTCGAATCCGTCGGCTCCATGACCGCCCTTCCCGGCCACGGCTACGAAGAACACACCTTCTCGATTCTCGGTCAGGCTCCGCCGCCACCCGATCAGCGCCCGAACACCGGCTACACGGAATGTTCTCCTGCGATTCTCCAGACGCTGAAGATTCCGCTAAAACGAGGCCGCTACCTCGATCAACACGACTCCGCCACCGCTCCTTGGGCCGTCGTCGTCAACGAAACCTTCGTTCACCGCTTCTTTCCCACAGAAAACCCCATCGGCCATCAGCTGCTCTTCCGTTACGATCCCTATCCCGTCGAGGAAGAACGCCCCCGCGTCATCGTCGGTGTGGTTGGCGACACCAAGCAATACGGCCTCGGCAACGACACGCCGCCTTACGTCTACTCTTCGATCTTCCAGCAGCCCGCCGTCTTTCCTGGCGGCACGATCATCAGCCACCTCCGCCAGGAACTCGCCATCCGCTCTGCGCGCGGTATGCGCACCGAAGACCTTACTCTCTCCGTGAAGAAGATCGTCACTGACCTCGACACCGAGCAGCCCGTCGAGCGCGTCATGACCATGGATCAACTTCTCGACCGCAGCACCGGTGACTACCAATTTTTCATGAAAGTTTTGGGATCGTTGGGCGCCTTCGCCGTTTTACTCGCCGTGATGGGCATCTACGGCGTTATGTCTTACTACGTCAGCCAGCGTACTCGCGAAATCGGCATCCGCGTAGCGCTCGGCGCGGAAACCACCGACGTGCTCGCTCTCGTCATCCGCCTCGCGTTGAAACTCTCGCTGGTGGGCATCGCGGCAGGCAGTCTCCTTGCCCTCGCCGCCAGCCGTGTGCTGACCCGTTTCCTCTACAACGTCACGCCCAGCGACCCGCTCACCTACGCCGCCGTCGCTGCTACCCTGCTCGCCGTGGCCCTGCTCGCCGCCTTTCTCCCGGCCCGCCGCGCCACCAAGGTGGACCCCATCACCGCCCTGCGCTACGAGTGAGCTTTTCTCCTCGTAGCGGCACGATTCATCGTGCCATCTTCGGGGTGAACCGTGCCCCTGCGGTCATCGCCCATGGCTCGCCAACAGGCTTCTTGACACATCTCACCAATTAGCGTATATACATTAATGTGTTCTCTTGGGACGCCAGGAAGGCCCTGAGCAACCTCAAGAAACGCGGGGTCTCCTTCGAAGAGGCCGAATCGATTTTCAGCGATCCTTGGGCGCTTGAGTGGGAAGACGTCGAACATTCCGATCGGGAGTATCGGTCCCAACGTTTGGGTGTCTCCAAAACCGGCAGAATTTTGGTGGTGGCCTACGCACCCTGGAGGTCAGAAGATGGCAAAGAAATTATCCGGATTATCAGCGCGCGCCGCGCGAGCCGTAGAGAGCGCGAGGCATATCCCTGATAGCGAGATCGACTTCTCCGATATCCCCGAAGCAACCGACGAGCAACTCCGGCGAGCTCGTCGCGCCCGCCGCGTCGGCCGTCCCGTCACTGGCAACGCCAAGCAACTCATCGCTATTCGCATCGCCCCGCGCGTTCTCGCCAAGCTTCGCCGCCTCGCCGCTCAACAATCCAAACCCTACCAAACCTACATCCATGAAATCCTCGAACGCCACGCCAACAAAAAAGTTGCCTAACTCTCAATAACCAACACTCGAAAGATTTGTACTGCAAGTCACTCGCCCGCAGTTTGACTCCGCTCCTGGCGAATTTTTGTGGCGAATCCTCCGAAGTCTTGTCTTTACATCACCGCTTCCTTTCTTCTTACTTCTCGGCCGCCGAATTCTTGATTTTGGGCGATATCGAACTTTTCGCTGCGCTCAGCACAGCGCCGCTCCCTATCCTCAACCGGTAAAATCTCGGCCGCCCTCTCAACCGCCAATACGCTGTCTCGTAGTCCTGCTCTCCCAAGCCCGTTCGAACCAGGCTGAAAAAGCTGTGCTGCGCCGGATTCACCACAATCCCGACATGCCCCGGCCATGCAATCACGTCTCCCGCTCGCGGATACTTCACGCGCGCAAAATTCTCGTCACCGGAATAAATATCGAACGAACTCGCATAGGGATAAGCAAATCCAGCAGTCGCGTACACAGCGTGCACCGCGTGTGAACAATCCCGCGCTCCCTGCTCACGTTCATCACCTTGAAGCGCCGCCCGCACAATCGCACGTCCCTCTGCAACACTCATCAACCGCGCATTCGGAATATTCTCCTTCGCAGGCAAGGCCGTCTGCGCCATCGCGTTTACGGAGCCCATAACGAAAACACATGCTGCCCACAAAGCAATTCTCGCAAAGCCGGTCGCAAAGCCCTGAGCCGCACGCAAAACTTTTTCAATCTTCGCGTCGCTGTCGCAGCCCAGCACCAGCCGGCCGAGTGACGTTCGCAAATCCGGAAAACCCATGGAGTCTCCCGCGCACGGTCCTGCTTCAAAAGCGAGCAAGCCCCGCGCGACAAGGGAAAAAGTTCCCTTCACTCCACGAAAACACTTGGGTCTTCAACGAACAATAGAACTTGCGTAAGACGTACTTGCCCCTTCGGCCAGTGGCCAAGAGTAATGGGGGAACCTGCTTTAATGTGTTGCTGCAGCCGCGCCGATTGCCACGCCTACGCGCTCGCAAACGCTTTGACACGGCCCGCGAGGGCTTTTACACTGAGCACATGGAAGTGCACTTCACCCCCGAGCAAGAAGCGCGGCTCTCCAAGATCGCGACCCAGGAAGGCGTCGACCCCGAAAAGCTGGTGAAGGAAGCGGCATTGCGCTTGTTGGAGGACGACGTACATTTTCGCGCTGGCGTCCGAAAAGGCCTCGAACAAGCTGACCGCGGCGAGTTCGTCGAAGAAGAAGAAATGGATGCCCGCGTCAAGCGCATGTTCCGATCCTGATGCGCATCCGCTGGACTCCAACCGCCGCGGCGGACTTGGAGCATATCAAGGACTACCTTTCGGAGCACAATCCCCAATTTGCGCAGTCCACTGTTCTCGATCTTTACGAAACCATTCGGTCCTTGAAGGCGTCACCGCACCGTGGTCGCGTTGGGCGCGAGGAAGGAACGCGAGAGTTAGTGTTCACGCGCTTGCCCTATATTGTTGCGTACCGCATAAAAGAGCAGACCGTGGAGATCCTCCACATTTTTCACGGCGCTCGGGACCGTCCCTAGTCCACTCTCCACGCTCCAATCTTCTTTTCTGCGCAGGCTCCATGAACCTTGCGTCTCTGCGTTGTCTTTTTCTCACTTCCGGTGTTTCGTTGCGTCGTTACCTCTTTACTTCATTACGTCTCAAACCGTCGCCACTGCTTCTTTCGGCCTCGACGCCTTCCACAACGCGATGTACGGCTCAAGATCATTCATCATTTTTTGGAATTGCGGAATGTCGAGCGACTGCGCGCCGTCGCTGATTGCCTTTTCCGGTGCGGGATGCACTTCCACGATCAACCCGTCCGCGCCAATCGCTACCGCTGCGCGGGAAACTGCTGGCACGAGGCTGCGCTTCCCTGTCGCGTGGCTCGGGTCAAGAATCACCGGCAAGTGCGTCAGCTCGTTCAGCGCCGGAATCGCGGCGATGTCGCACGTGTTCCGCGTTTCCGTTTCAAATGTTCGAATGCCGCGCTCGCACAGGATCACGTCGGAATTTCCGTGCGCCACAATGTATTCGGCGGACATCAGCAGCTCCTTGATCGTCCCGCTCATGCCGCGTTTCAAAAGCACCGGTCGCCCACACTTTCCCAGCGCTTTCAACAGCACGAAATTCTGCATGTTGCGCGCGCCCACCTGCATAATATCCGCGTACTGCGCAATCAAATCCACATCGCGGTCGCTCATCACTTCCGTGATAATCGCCAATCCCGTCGCCTTTTTGGCCTTCTGCAACAACTTCAACCCTTCCTCTTCCATGCCCTGAAAATCGTACGGTGAAGTTCGCGGCTTGAACGCGCCTCCGCGCAGAATTTTTGCGCCCGCTGCGGCCACTCCTTCCGCGGCGCGCATGATCTGCGCTTCCGATTCCACCGAGCACGGCCCCGCCATCACCACAAATTCGTCGCCGCCAACTTCGGTGCCGTTCACACGCACCCGCGTCTTTCCAGCGCGGAATTGTTTGCTCACAAATTTGTACGGCGCAGAGATACGCACCACTTTCTCCACTTGCGGCATGGACTCGACCGACTCCATGCACGCCGTCACATCACCAACTCCCACGACGCCGATCACCACGCGCTCTTCTCCCTCGATCGAGTGCACCTTGTAGCCGAAATGTTCCACCTGGCTGCGCACTTCATCGATCTCCTGACGCGTGGCGTGCATCTTCATCGAAATAATCATGGCTTCGTCCTCTCACATCCATTTTTTGTTCTCAAACTCCGCGTTGCAAAACCTCTTCGAAAATTCCCCGCTCCAAAAACAAAAAAACCCACTCGCTGCGAGTGGGTCGAAACTTTTTGCGCTGTTTCTAATTACAGAATCGCCCCTCGCCTCCTAGATGCGTGGGTACCAAAATCGAAACCAATACGAGTGAGCGCCGCGATTCATGGCTGTTAGTTTATTTCGTCTTCCCCCCAGAAACAACAAATATTTCATAGGACAGGTTTCGCCGGCGAATCTCTTTATCTCAAGCGCAAAACGCGGCCGATTCGCCGAAGCGTCGAGCCCCGAAACCGCTGACTCCAAATGTCAATAAAGCAGCACGGCAATGCGGTAGCGCGTGAAACCCCCGCTATCGCCTCCCAGGCATGCACCCACGGCCCCTTTTCGATATTTCTTGCTGTTAATCTTCTGCAAAAGCTCGTCGGGTAACTTACCGAGATCCGTCACTTCAAACCGGATTAAGTACAAGACAGAATTGCCCAAATAGCCGTGATCCATGGAGCATGTTTTGCGCGCGTCTTCTGTTGCATCCACGGTTGGCAGACCCGCTTCAAGCAGCAGCGAAGCCACTTCCTCTTCTTGCTTCTGCAGGCTCAAATTCGCGACCTTCCTAGAAAAATCCTGCACGGCGAAGAGTCCGCCGCTTCCCCGCGTCGTTGCGATACCTATGGCCGTGAGTTCGGGGTTGAGAATGTTCTTCCGGTGCCCAGCAGAATGCATCCATCCGTCATGAATCGACTCAGGATTGGGACCCACTGCAATGTTCTCAGCGATCATTGCGAATTTCGCTCCGGCTTGAGCGAGGCGCTGGTCCAACGGAGGCTCACCCGGGAGTTGATGCGAGAGGAGATTCTCGTGGGCCATGAGTAGCGCGTGCTTGCGTGCAGCGGCGGCGAGGGTGTCGTCCCACTTGAGAGGCTGCAGTCCCGCGGCAGCACGTTCGCGATTCGTGGCGTCGAGAAGAAATTTCTCGTCCGCCAAGGGATGCGCCGAGATCGGTGAATTTGAAGTTGGAGGGCGATTCTGCGAATGGTCTTGAGAGTGTCCGGCGCAAATGAAGAAAATAAAATTGAGCATCGCGACCGCGACCGCGGCTCTGAGGAAGCGCAAGATTTTCATCGAGAGTTAGCCGCGAACGTGGACCGCGCTGAAGTTGAGAATGACGTGGCCGCCGGAAGTGGGCCGGCCAAAACTCAGCATGGGACGGAATCGCGAGAAAAGAAGAACCTCGTCCAGTTGATGGCGCAAAGCCGGGCTCGCGGGGCCTGAAAGAATCTCATAGTCCACCATCTGGCCGCGAGCATCGACGGTGACATAGACCTGGAGTCCCTGCGGAAGAGAAAGCTCGATTTCATGCTGCTCGGACGCCCAAGCTTGCGGATAATCCGAAATGGAAACCAACTCGGCGGGACGGAGTATATCGAGCGGCACGTCATTCGGCACGGCCTGCACAGTGATGCCCGGCGCCATCAATTGCAGGACGAAGACGAAAACCACGATGGCGGAAAAAACGCCGCCGGTGGCGGGAACCGTGAGCGGACGAAAAACATTGTCGAGAAGAATTTCCGCGCGGTCGCGCATTCTGCGAAGGCGAGTGGACCAATTGTGCGAATGTTGCGCCTGCGCCGCAGCTACTTTAATGCGAACGGCCAGATCGGCCGGCGGAACATTTTTCGGCATGCGCGAAAGCAGGACGGAAAGTTTGCGAAAGGTTTCCAATTCGGCTCGGCAAATCGCGCAGCCGTTCAGGTGCTCGCCAATTTGTACGCGCTCGGCAGCCGACGTAGTGCCGGTGAGAGCGTCATCGAGATAGCCCGCGAGTTTTGTCCGTACCGTGTTGCACTTCATGGGAGCCCCTCCCCCGCAGCAGTTGCACGCAGGGAATCACTCTGCTTTTGCGAAGAATCATTGACCCGGCGCGCCGCAGTATAGGCGTCGCCGAATGGCGAAGGCTGCGGCTCAACCATTGCGCCGTGCGCACTACCGTGCGCGGCACCGTGCACATTACCGCGCGAAGAAGTATGCGATTCCTGGTCGCGAAGAAAAGGCTCGAGGACTTCTCGGAGAGCCCGGCGTCCGCGAAGGATGCGCGACTTCACGGTGCCGACGCTGCATTCGAGCACTTCGGCTACTTCGTCGTAACTCAATCCCTCGAGATCGCGCAGGATGACCGCGGTGCGAAACACGTCGGGAACCTCTTGCAAAGCATGATGCACGGCAATCTGAATTTCTCGCGAGGCTAACTGCTCAAAAGGGGTCGCGCCGAGATCTTCGATTTCGATGGCCGCGTGGCCTTCTTCCGGTTCGGCGTCGATCGAAATATTCTTTTGCAGATGACGCTTGAACCAGCGCTTGTGATTCAGCGCTTCACGAATGGCGATGCGGTAGAGCCAGGTTTTCAAAGAACTGCCTTGGCGGAACTTGCGAATCCCGCGGAAGGCTTTCAAGAAAACTTCCTGGGAACCGTCGGCGGCGTCGGAAGTGTCGCCGAGCATGCTCAAAATCAAGTTATAGACCGGGGCGTGGTAGTGGGTGACGAGCCAGTCGAATGCCGTTTCCGAGCCGGCTTGCAGCTCAGAGACGAGTTCGGCTTCATCGCGGCCCCAAGAAAGGGCGCTGACCCATTCGGACACTGCCGGCCTTTCCGGTCCGTTTGCTGGCTTGCCCGGACCACCCTGCTGTTAGGTCCCCGTTAGAACGCTGGACCCAGGCCTTCTTGCGAGTGCGATCCCTGTCCTGAGTTCTGGGATCGCCTTGCTATCGGGTTTGGCAGTCTGCGGATGCCGAACCCGATGTCCGCTCTCGGTATCTTAGACACCGAGGTAGCGGAAATGTTTCCCGGCGGGCACCAAGCCCTAACATCTGCGATTCTGGCACTTTGCGGGTTGCGGCGCAACGGTACGTCGGGACCGGTAAGGCCGTGGCCGGTGGCCGGTGTTCCGTGATCCGTGACCCGTGATCCGGAATGCGGCAGCCAGGGATGGCTGTACCACTGTGAGGGGACCCCACCCCCGGGGTGTACAGGAGTTATGAAGTAAAGCATAGAAGGGATTGGGGTTGCGGGGATTCCTGCGTGTGCAGAACCTTGAATGCGATGCAATGACGTAGCGAGGTAACGATGTAAAGAGGCAAAGGGACGGGCCAACGTGGGGAGTGACGAGTTGCAAAAGTTTGGGGCTTGGACAGGGCGCCCCCTCCCCTTGTTTTCTGTAAGTGTTGCTGATACGGGACTTAAAGTGGAGCGGAATCAATAGTTGTGGAAGTGTTGATTCTGAATGGGTTCGGAGAGAGCGCTTTTTATTAAGTGGTAACCCACGTGGGATTGAGGATTTTGCGGGGATTTTGAGGACTGCGCAGCGGAGGCGTCCCGCAGAAGCCTCCGGGATGCAAAAGGCGCACATGGCTTGCGTGGGCATGGACGGGGTCCGTGCTTCAATCAAAACAAGCATTATAACATGTTAGTACCTATTGTCAAGTATAAACTATAAGTTGTCTGTTTAGCGGGGGTTGCGCGAGTGCACAAGGAACGGAGCTGGTCGGAAAGCGCAAAACCCGCACCCTTCGAAACCACAAGGGGATGCCGCACCTGGCAAAAGCTGCCCCACCCGCCCTTTGCACATCCTGCCACTCTGCGTACGATCACTGCCTTACTTAGAACGCTGCGCGGTGACGATCACAGGCAACAGCGCCGCACTTGGTTCACCGCTGTTCCGCGGCGCGGCGGGCCGGTAGTGGGTCAGTTTCCGGTAACCGCGTTTACCAGGACCTTGCAGACCAACTAAGGGTAGAGCGGCTCTCCAGTCCCGGTCTGGGGCACTACAATTCTTCCCTTGATTCTCGTCCTTACTGGTTGGGCAGGGGGCACGGTAGGGTTGCTTGGATATTCCCTACCGTCGAACGAGAGCTTTGCTTCGTAGCCGGGCTGGACCCCTCCACCTTGCACCCAAACTCCCAAGTCATGCCACCCGTTGGATTTGGCGTCGAGAACACGGATGGGCTGCTGCGCCACACCCATGATAGTAAGGACCCTGTAGGAAGAGTCTTTAGGAACGAGTATCAACGCTGTGCAACCGCCTGTTCCACACCACGCAGCACCAATGAGGTACACGATGACTTGCGGCGTGTCATTGTCTTGAAGGTGCACGACCGCTGCGAAGTACCGCGTGCTTTTGACGTCGCCAAGGGTCAGCTCTGAACTCTGAGCCCAATCTTGCAAGAATTTTCGCAGCGACGGTGGTTCTTGAGCAGTGGCACGCAAGCAAGCAGGGAGCAGAACGACAAACGCCCAGAGTAATCGCCAAAATAGAGAGACCATACAAAAAACGTACCAGGAAAAGTCAGCATAGTGGTCTAAATAACGAACAAAAACTCTAAACGGTAACTTTCGACCAGCCAACTCCCGGTTAGTTTGAATGTATAGGTCAAAGGAGGAGCGCTTGGTGTAGAAAAGCTGAACTCAGCGGACGCTGATTCAGAAACACCAAGGAGGCTCCCCCATGGAACCTATGTATTACATCGGATTGGATGTGCACAAGCGGAAGA
>DATEQG010000084.1:0-21048 GCA_035272765.1 Candidatus Acidiferrum sp. | reverse complement strand
CGAGCCGTCTTCCATCGACGAAGACAAAGACGGCAACAAGCGCCGCAAGTAAACGGCCGCAGGCCGTGGGCGCAAGCCGCTTGCGCGCGGTTTGTAGGGGCACGGCATGCCGTGCCCGCTCTTCTCCGGATTTTGTAAGGGCTGGGCTTGTTTACCCCGAGCTTCGAAGGGCCCCCGCCCGAGCTTGGCAAGATGTCTTGAGATAAACCGATGCGAATCACACTCGGCGTAACCGGTGGTGTGGCAGCCTACAAGGCCGCTGAGCTGGTCCGCCTTCTCCAACAAGACGGTTTCACCGTGCAAGTCGTCATGACGCGCGGCGCCCGGGAATTCGTCACGCCTTTGACCTTCGCCGCCCTCAGCGGCCAAAAAGTAATCACCGACCTCTTCGAAAAATCCTCCACTGGCGAAGCCAACCTCGAAAGCGCCATCGAACACATCGCTGTCGCTCAGCGCACGGATCTTCTTCTGGTGGCTCCCGCGACCGCGGACATCCTCGCCAAATTCGCCCGGGGCATCGCCGACGACTTTCTCACCACCCTATATCTGGCCACGATCGCGCCAGTCATCGTCGCGCCCGCAATGAACGTCAACATGTGGAACCACGCTGCTACCCAGGAAAACGTCGAGATGCTTCGTGCTCGCGGCGTTAAAATCGTCAATCCCGATGAAGGCTATCTCGCCTGCGGCATGACCGGCGCTGGCCGCCTCGCTGGCCAACAGGAAATCGTCGCCGCCGTTCGCGAAACGCTCCATGCGCAGAAGGATCTGCAAGGCGAAACGGTTTTGATCACCGCCGGGCCGACCTGTGAAGACCTGGACCCCGTGCGCTATCTGACGAATCGCTCCTCCGGCAAAATGGGTTACGCCGTCGCGGAAGCAGCAGCGCGCCGTGGCGCTCGCGTGATTTTGGTAAGTGGCCCGGTTAATCTCGATACTCCGCCAGGAGTCGAACGCGTTGATGTTCGCTCGGCCAAGGAGATGCATTTAGCTGTCACCCAGAGATTTCCTGAATCCTCCATAGCCATTTTTGCCGCCGCTGTCGCGGACTACCGGCCGGTGGAAACCGCCGGAGAAAAAATAAAGCGCAACAAAGAGCTGATTTCTCTGATGCTGGAGCCGACACCGGACATTCTCGCATCCGTAACCAGCCGCAAAGGTCAAGTCATCGTCGTCGGCTTCGCTGCCGAAACGGACCACGTTGCGGAAAATGCCCGTAAAAAGTTAGTCGCGAAAGACGCCGATCTTATCGTGGCCAATGACGTCACCTCAGAAGGCGCCGGCTTTGACCACGACACCAATATCGTCACTTTGTTTTCCCGTGATGGCCGCGATCTCGCTCTCCCGAAGTTGAAGAAAAGTGAAGTCGCCCAGCGCATCCTCGACGAAGTCCTGCGCTTGCGAACTCTCCGCGCCGCCCACCATTCTCCTGTATGATGCGTAGCATGTCCGGACGCATTCCCGAATCCCTCCAGAAAAAACTTTCCGACCGATTGCATTTTTACGAAGATCTCGGCGTTCGCCTCTTCTACAAGCAGCGCGGTGATTTGCAAGTTCGGCCAGCCGCAACGCCAGCCGCAGAATCTTTCGCAGAACCAGCCAGCCAACAAATCTCCCACGAGGAAGCGGCTTTGCCAAAATCCATCCGAAAACCGGAACCACCGAAAGTCACGCAACTCGCGCCGCGATTTACTCCGCCCTCAACCGAGTCCTCGCGCCCTATGCAAAAGCCCGATATATTGCCAGTGCCTGCAGGACCATCTCTGTTCGAAGCGTTTGACAAAGTCCCCGACGACACCCTCTTGAAGATTCGAACTGACCTCGGCGAATGCACGCGTTGCAAGCTCCACAGGACGCGTAACAAAATCGTTTTCGGCGACGGCAATCCAAAGGCTGAGCTTGTTTTTGTCGGCGAAGGTCCCGGCCACGATGAAGACATGCAAGGGCTTCCATTCGTCGGCCGCGCCGGAAAACTGCTCACGCAAATGATCGAAGCGATGGGCCTGCAAAGAAAAGACGTCTACATCTGCAACGTCGTAAAATGCCGTCCGCCCGAAAATCGCGCTCCAGAAAAAGACGAAGTCACCGAGTGCTCGCCATTCTTGCTCCGCCAAATCGATGCGATCGCGCCAAAAGTAATCGTCTGTCTCGGAAGCACCGCCGCGCAGACCGTTCTCGAAACAAACCGCGGCATTTCTCAATTCCGCGGACAATGGCTCGATTTTCGGGGCAGAAAACTGATGGCTACGTATCACCCGGCCTACTTGCTGCGCAATCCCAGCGCCAAGAGCGAAGTCTGGAAAGATTTGCAAAAAGTCATGGCAGTTCTCGGCCTCGAAGCAAAGAAAGGCAAGTCCGCCGAAGCGGGCAAGTCTTCGTAACCCATCATGGGAATTTTGCTGGGCCTGTTGACGGCTCTCTCCTGGGGCGGTTCGGATTTTCTCGCCCGCTTCGCCACCCATCGCATCGGAACGCTTCGAACCATGCTGTACATGCAGTTCACCGGCTTCCTCCTGCTCACGATATTTCTCCCTTGGCTCGGCGGCTGGGGCCATCTCACCGACGGTTCCGGCTGGCAACCGTGGGCCTGGGGCGCGTTAGCAGGCGCACTAAATTTTGTCGCGACTCTAACTCTTTATCGCTCGTTTGAAATCGGCAAACTCTCCGTCGTCGCGCCGATCTCCGCAAGCTATCCCGTCCTGACAGTTCTTCTTTCCCTTCTGAGCGGCGAACACTTGAGAGCGGCGCGTGCAATCGGCATCGCCTGCACGCTACTCGGCGTAGTGCTTGTTGCAGGCGGAGAGAAGGCTCCGGATGCAGATGATGAAGAGGGATTACGACGCAGCGGAAAGGGAATCACCTTGGCGTGCTGTTCCGCGATTGGGTTTGGATTTTTGTTCTGGCTGCTCGGCACGCGAATCGTGCCCGCCACCGGAGCGGCGCAAACGGTTTGGCTCATT
This sequence comes from Candidatus Acidiferrum sp., assembly GCA_035272765.1. Classification (GTDB taxonomy): domain Bacteria; phylum Acidobacteriota; class Terriglobia; order Acidiferrales; family UBA7541; genus Acidiferrum. The sequence continues at coordinate 18,088 of DATEQG010000084.1, read as the reverse complement.
CGACTGACAAGCTCAGCGCTCACGGCTGCGTCGATTCTCGCAGCACGCAAATCCATCAAACCACCTACGGACCGCGTTGCAGGATGGATTCTCGGAATGGGCCTGACGGACACCGGCGCGTTCGTCATGAACAATTTCGGAATGCGCATCGAGCAAGTGGCTGTCGTGAGCGTGTTAGCTTCGCTGTACGGCGCAGTTACTGTCGGTTTGGCTGCGGTTTTCTTGCGTGAACGAGTTTCGCCCTGGCAATGGCTCGGAATCATCGCAATTTTCGCCGGCATTTTCCTAATCAGCCGCTAGCGCCCCACCGGAATATCTGCAGAGCCGGGGCTCCGTTCACCCTGCTTGCCCTGAGGAACGATGGGAGCCGCGAAGGGCCCCGCCCAGGCAAGTCCACTAAACCAAATCAAAACAAACTAAGTGGATCCATATCTACCAATAGAGCGGTCTGCGGAATTCCCTGTGCATCGCAATACGTCATCGCTCCGCTTAGAAGTTTTGTGAGGATGGATCGTTTCGGCGACTTCAGCAGAAACTGAAATCGATGCTCTTTTTTCAATCGCGCGAGAGGCGCGGTTGCTGGGCCGAGTACGCGCACGGTATGCCCATCGTGCGGCGAAAAATATTCGGAGAGCTTCCGCGAAAAGCGGATCGCTTTTTCGAGGTTAACATCCCTCACAATCACATTCGCCAGAGAAGTGAGCGGTGGATACGCCATCATTCTGCGGAAATGCATTTCGCGCTCGAAAAAGGAAGCGTAATCCTGTTTCACCGCGTCCTGAATCGCATAATGCTCCGGGTAATATGTTTGAATCAGCACGCGCCCCTTCAACTCGCCTCGCCCCGCGCGTCCCGCGACCTGCGTCAACAATTGGAAGGTACGCTCGGCAGCGCGAAAATCCGGCATGCTCAGCGAAGAGTCCGCGGAGATCACGCCGACCAACGTCACGCGCTGGAAGTCGTGCCCTTTAGCGAGCATCTGCGTGCCAACCAATATGTCCAGCGCTCCTCCGGCAAAGGCTCCCAGCGTCTCCTGATATTGCCGCTTTGTCCGCGCCGTATCGCGGTCGAGTCGCGCGATCCTCGCCCCGGGAAACTCTTTTCGCAATCTTTCCTCGAGGTGCTCCGAACCCTCGCCAAAAAAATAGACGTACTGCGACTGGCATTTCGGGCATTGCTTTGGCACTTGCTGGATGGAGCCGCAGTAGTGGCATTCCAGCCGGTTGCGGCTCTTGTGATACGTCATCGAGATGCTGCAGTTGACACATTGCACGCTCGCGCCACAGCTCCGGCACAAAACGGACCAGGAATAGCCGCGCCGGTTGATGAGCACGAGCGCCTGTGTTTTGTTGGCGAGACATTCCTGTACTCCCGCATGCAGCGCGGCGGAAATCGGACTGGTCTGATGCGTCTTCTGAAAATCTTCGCGCAGATCCACAATCTCGACGCTCGCAAGGGAACGATTCTCCACACGCGAAGACATGGTGAGCAGGTCGTATTTCCCGCTGCGCGCGTGGTGATAGGTTTCCAGTGAAGGTGTCGCTGAACCCAGCAACGCCAGCGCGCCCTCGCTCTTTGCGCGAACGATCGCAACGTCGCGTCCGTGATAACGCGGCGTCTCTTCCTGCTTGTAACTGTTCTCCTGCTCCTCATCGACGATAATCAGCCCGAGATTCTGCAACGGCGCAAACACCGCCGACCGCGTTCCCACCACAACCCGTGCCTCGCCATTTCGAACGCGCCACCACTCGCGAGCACGCTCCACGTCACTCAAAGCCGAATGCAAAACCGCAACGCCTTCATACTTCGCGCCAAACCAAGACCGGCACTGCCGCCCGATCCACAAAGTCAGCGCGATCTCCGGTACAAGAATAATCGCCGTCTTCCCGCGCGCGAGAGTTTCCTGCACGCATCGCAAGTAAACCTCGGTTTTTCCGCTGCCCGTCACGCCGTGAAGCAGTTGCACTCCGAATTCGCCAAGCTCGAACCGCGCGCGAATGCTTTTCATCGCGCTTTCTTGCTCTTCGTTCAAAGCATGAGCAGGCGGCGTGCATCCGCTATCAAATGGATCTTCCGCGGGATCGACGGGTTCTTCCCAGCTCTCGAGCAATCCATCACCGAGCATGCGGTCGATCAAGCTTCGTGAAACCTGCGCTAGCTTGAGCAGCTGAGGCATCGGCAGCGGCCCGCGCTCGGTTTCCAGCAGCGTCCGGACCTTTTCTTCCTTCTCTTTCAGTGTTTTTTCTACTTTGTCTTCAAATCCTTTCCAGGCGATGATCGTTTGCGATTTCCGCTTCGTGTCCTGCAGAGTCTCTCGAATTTCGATCAACCCGAGCCGCTGTAATCGTTGCAAAGCGGCGGACGACATGCCCAACTTCACCGCAAAGCTGAACAGGACCGGGCCTTTTTTTGTGTTCGCCTTATCGAGAAATGCAGCCTCCGCGGCGCTCAAACCATGGGAAAGCTCTCCGCCGCCGAGACTCTCCGCGGCGCCGCGGCCTGCCGCCGTCAAGACAATCTCCCTGCGCAAATTCAGCTCCGTGACCGGAGGCAGCATGGCGCGGAAGACTTCTCCAATAGGTGCGAGGTAATAGTTCGCGATCCATTGTGCCAACTCGATCAGCTTTGGGGTCAGCGCCGGGGCAAACTCCATAGCTTTGGTGATTTCGCGGACCTTAGCGTTCGCGGGCGGACGCTCAACCATTTCGACGACCACGCCGACCATAGACTTTTTGCGGAAGGGAACGAGCACGCGAGTCCCCCGCTGCAGCGCACCGCGGAGTGCCTCTGGGATGGCGTAAGTAAACGTCGTCCGCAGTGGGACGGGCAGAGCAACGTTGCAGAATGGCCAGTTCATTGCGCGGATTAGTGTATCAGTAGCGCGAAGGGCGGAGTTTTCGGAACCGGCGCGGCAGGCACGGTTTGGTGCGCAAAACGATCCCGCTTGCTTAAGAGATCGCTCTATCCCTTCGCTAAGTATCTTGGAATCGTCGTTTTCTGAGATAGCTGGAGAGAATTCTGCTACGCTTGGCGAAGCAATCATCAAAAAGTACAGGAGAAACGGCGTGCCAGTCGTGGCCGGTGTGGATCTCGGAGGAACTGCCATCAACTATACGTTGGTGGACCAGCAAGAGCGTTTTCTCATCGAAAGTCTGTGCGAGCATCCTGCCCTTTCCAAGCAGGGACCTGAGGTCTGCCTCCGCCAAATCGCGGACGGTCTCAAGATTGCCACAGAACGTGCCGGCGTCCTCCTCTCCGACGTGGTAGCTGTCGGCCTGGATACCCCTGGACCAGCTAGCGCGGCTGGCCAACTCAGCGCACGCGGTTCCACCAATTTCGTGCATCCGAAGTGGGCGGAATTCGACATTCGCGGTGGTTTGGCGCAGACGCTCGATAAGCCTGTCTCCTACTTGAACGACGGAAATGCAGCCGCGCTCTGGGGCCACTACACCATCTTTGGCTCAAACAGCCGCGAGACCTCGGTCTCGACCATCATTGGCACCGGCAATGGCGGCGGCATCATCCTGGAGGGCAACGTCGTAAAGGGCAGAAACGGGTTTGGCGGAGAACTGGGCCATGTGTTGCTTCCTTACCAAAGCATTGCCGGCACCAGCGGCCTTAAGCCTCTCTGCAATTGCGGACGCATAGGAGACCTGGAGTCGCTCTGTTCCCTCACCGCCATCGAAAGAAATTTGGTGCCGTATTTTCTCGCGCACTATCCCAACCACGATCTTGCAAAACTGGAACCCCACCAGGCGGCAAAACTCGTGCGCGGTCTCGCCGACAAGGGCGATCCGATGTGCAAAGAAGTATTCAGGGTCCAAGCCCATGCCTTGGGACTCTTCTTCGACGAAATGGTGAATACCTTCGATCCCGATGTGCTCATCGTCGGTGGAGGAGCTCTGGAGACGAGTCAAGAGTTCCAACGCTGGTTCCTGGATGAGATCCGCGTGGGCATGCCTGCTCAACGAGAGGAACAGGCCGGCGTTCCCATCTACGTGATGCCGAATGGCGACACCGCGGGAGCGCGTGGCGCGGCTATCGAAGCTTTAAAACTTGCCAGGCAAAGCGGCCTCATGTAGCCATCGGGTAGGACCTGATGTGGAGTGCGGCAGCCTTGCCGCCGCTTTTCTCAGCGGCCCGCACCACTCCATATTTGTCGAGGACCAATAGTTGGATCATGGGGAATCGACTGCGTGTGTTTCTCCGTGAAGATTTGCCGAGGGCAAGCGAATGATCGTCCAAACTGAATACTCTGATATTCCTTTGCCGGGTTCTCCGATGCGAACCTTCGTCGCGGCGCCGAAGGCCGAAGGTCAATTTCCGGGCATCTGGTGTTATTCCGACATTTTCCAGCTCACGCCGCCGCTGCTACGCTTCTGCTTTCGGCTTGCCGGATATGGATTTGTTGCCGCCGCCCCGGAGATTTATCGCCGCATCGAACCGCCGGGAACGGCGATCCCATTTGATGACGCTGGCCGCACTCGTGGCCAGCAAGACGCGGCTAAGACCCCAGTGGCTCATTTCGATGAGGATTGCCGCTTTGGGCTCGACTGGGTCTCCAAACACCCTAGAGTCGCGCGCGGAAAAATCGGCGTCGTCGGTTTCTGCATCGGCGGTCATCTCGCGTTTCGCGCGGCGTTCCAGCCCGATGTGCGCGCCACGGCCTGTTACTACGGCACAGGCATCCATGACGGCAAGCTCGGGCAAGACGCAGATGCGGGGTCCTTAGCCCGCGCAAAAGAAATTCACGGTGAGCTCCTGATGATATTCGGGACCAAGGATCCGCACGTTCCCGACGCAGGACGCGAAACGATCGATCGGGCGTTGCGAAACTCCGGTACGTGCTATAACACGCTGCTGTATCCGGCGGAGCACGCCTTCACGCGAGACGAGGGCCCGCGTTTCGATCCCGAAGCGACGGATCTTGCCTTCGCGGAGATGATTCGTTTATTCCGCAGAGTCTTTCACGATTAACAAAATAAACGCAGGTAATTTTGCAGTCAGCCCGCAGTTGTGCCCTCAAGGAACCTGCGCGCCCTCGGTCCCCACGTACACGGAATACAAAGACTGGCTCGTGGCCATAAAGAGCCGGTTTTTCTTGGCGCCGCCGAAACACAGATTCGCGCACGATTCCGGAAGATGAATCTTTCCAATGATCTTGCCGTCGGGGGCGAAGACGTGCACGCCGTTGTAGTTTTCTCCCGCCCATCCCGCGGCGGACCACACATTGCCGTCGACATCGCAGCGAATGCCATCCGAATTGCCGGGGGACATATCCACAAACATGCGGCCACTCTTCAACCGCACGCCATCGACGACGTCATAAACACGAATCTGGTGCGGGTCGGTGGGATGTTTTGGAACGCCGGTGTCGACGATATAGAGCAGCTTTTCGTCGGGCGAGAAACAGATACCGTTGGGTTTATCCATGTCAGTAGCCACGACCGTGACCTCGCGCGTTTTCGGATCCAGCCGGTAAACATTGGCGGGCAGCTCAAACGGCGCCTTGTGTCCTTCGTAATTCGACATGATGCCGTAGCCCGGATCGGTGAACCAGATGGCTCCGTCGGAATGCACGGTTAGATCATTCGGCGCGTTAAGTTTTTTCCCTTGATACCCGTCCATCAGCACGGTGACCGTGCCATCGTATTCGGTGCGCGTCAGGCGGCGCGAGTCGTGCTCGCAGGTGAGCAGGCGGCCCTGGCGGTCGCGGTAATTGCCGTTGCTGAAGTTCGAAGGTCCGCGGAAAACGCTGATTTCTCCCGTGTCCTCTAGCCATCGCAGCATGCGGTTGTTGGGGATGTCGCTGAAGAGGAGATAGCGGCCATCGCCAAACCACACCGGCCCTTCCGCCCAGCGCGTGCCCGTGTAAAGGCGCTCGACCGCCGCGTTGATAACTTTGTATTTCGTAAAGCGCGGGTCAATCACTTCGACGGCCGGATCGGGGTACAGCACTGGAGTTTTCTGCGCTTGCTCTGCAGCACGCGCCAGCGGATGGAAAGCCAGTGCCGTCGCGGCGCTGGCCGTAAAATTCATGAATGCACGCCTCTGCATCATCCACTCTCCTGCGGGGATATCAGTTCCGACGCACAATATCACGGGAAGTTCTGCTGTGGCACAACCGTTTCCACCAGGACTGGGCGGAAGAGATGCCAGTCACGCAACGCTCGGTTATCCGCGCCACGCTGAAGCGTAATTAAACTGGATTGTTTACTGTTGGAATTTTAGCGCGAGGAACTGCAACTAACTAAATGTCATAGTTCGCGCCACGAAGTCCGTCTTTGTAGGCTTCGCGCGCTTCCGTTACTTTCGTGTGCGCGTCGTGTTCCGTGAAGTGGGCGGCATCCCAGTGCTCCATCGCAACCATCGAGTGGTCCGGCGTGGCCAACGCCTCCTCAGCGCGAATGGCGTCCACCCACTCATCCACGGCTTTTTTGTAGGCAAGACGCAACTGATCAAGATCTGCTTTGCTCATAGTCGGCTCAGATTAAAGGCCCAATAGACCGCGGTCAATCGGAAGCGGAGAATTTAACGGAAAATTAACGCAATCGGGTTTCTCCTTTCCGGTCGCTCAATAGGTCCCTGCTGCCCCCAAGAGGAGCTCGGAATGAAGATTCATGGCCAAGTACGTAGAATTCGGAAACGGTTCCAACGCCGAGTGGTCCATCGTGAAAATGGGGGAACCTGCTTGTGTGGGTGGATTACCGGAAGTCATGACCCAGCTTCCTGCTTATTGGTTCAGCAGGAGTTGACATGCGCCCCCTTGACTCGGATGCTCATAGCCGCGAAAGCGGCTCGAGACTCGCTGCGGAGGAGCGGCATGAAATCAGGATTTGTCATTTGTTCGTTGGTGTGTGGATTGGCGATCGCACCTGCGCCGCTTCGGGCGCAAAAGAACGGAGAAGTTCAAGTATGGCTGACAAACGCCGACAAGTCAGCGCTCTTCGAGCTGCAGAAATCTTCTCCCCACTTCACCAAGGCCGCTAGTGAAGAGCCTGCCATTGAAATCGATGATCAGAAGACTTTTCAGACCATCGACGGATTTGGATTTGCCCTCACCGGGGGAAGTGCTCAGCATATCGCGCACATGGACGCGCCGAAGAGGGCCGCGCTGCTCAAAGAGCTCTTTGCCGTGGACGGCAAAAGCATTGGTATTAGTTATCTGAGGATCAGCATCGGTTCTTCCGACTTGAACGATCATGTTTTTTCCTACGATGATTTGCCCTCGGGCGAAACCGATCTCACGTTGGCCAAATTCAGCTTGGCCCCGGACCGCGAGGATCTCCTTCCTGTCTTGAAAGAGATTCTGGCCATATATCCCGAAATCCAGATCCTGGGTTCGCCGTGGTCGGCGCCGCCGTGGATGAAAACAAATAACGACGCGAAGGGTGGAAAGCTAAAGACGGAGTATTACCGGGCTTATGCAAACTATCTCGTGAAGTACACTCAGGAAATGAAGGCGGAAGGTATCAACATCGCTGCCATCACCACTCAGAACGAGCCGCTTAACGACAAAAATACTCCAAGTATGTTGATGTCCGCGGAGGAACAGGCGCTCTTTATCAAGCACGATCTGGGACCTGCATTCAAAGCCGCAGGCATCCACACCAAGATCATCCTCTACGATCACAACTGCGACGTCCCCGAGTACCCGATCTCCATTCTCAATGATCCTTTGGCGAATCCCTACGTGGACGGTTCTGGATTTCATCTGTACGGCGGGGAGATCGGGGCGATGTCCGCTGTTCACAACGCATTCCCTCAAAAGAATTTGTATTTCACGGAATACATGGCTGTCGAGCCTACCGAGAGTGCAAGAATCTCGATCGCGAAACCTGTGGAGGGCACTTTTATCGGAGCGCTGCGGAACTGGAGCCGCAACGTGCTCCTCTGGAATCTCGCCGCGAACTCCAAATTTGAACCGCATACCGGCAATGGGGGCTGTGGCATTTGTCAGGGGGCGATCACGATCGACGGCAACGAAGTGACTCGAAACCTGGCGTACTACGCGATGGCGCATTTCTCAAAATTTGTCCGGTCGGGATCAGTGCGAATCGATTCCAGTTCACCCTCCACGCTTCCCAATGTGGCTTTCAAGGCTCCCGACGGCAAGACCGTATTGATTGTCGCGAATAGTGGAAAGTCACCACAAGTTTTTCATGTTCGGTGCCACGGCAAGACCTTCCAGGTATCACTGAAGGAGGGAGCCGTGGGAACGTATGTGTGGTAGCACTCAAGGATCAACACTACAAATAGGAATGGTCACCGGCTCAGGCTAACTAGAGGGATACGTTAGAAGCCGGAAGCGGAGATTTCTTCGAAGATGAGGTGCTTGTCCATGTCGAGCATCTGTTTTCGGTATCGGTGAATGGAGAGGAGTATCGCGACTACAAGCGGGATGAAGAGTAAGACGCGCCAAGGATCGGCGAGGGACCAGAGTTCCAGTTCGGGGACGTAGCTCGTGAAAATCAGGAAGCCGAAAAGGTAGGCAGCAAAAATCAGAGCGGAATGGCTCTGGAACTGGGGATACGAGCACGTGAAAGGGATTTTTCGGAAGCGCAGGAGAAGAAGTTCGACGAACGCTACGGTGCAAGCCGTGAAAATGGCGGTATGCAAAAGAGCCGTGTCCAAGCCCCAGAGAAATGCGGACGAGGCGAAGCAAATAGGGACCAGCGGGCCGAGCGAAAAAGTGAGAAGAACTTTTCTGGCGATAGGGCGGGTTTGCAGCGCGTCCGGGTCTATCCAGAGAGCAAAAACCCAGTTGGCGCGAAGGTCCGAGGGAATTTCGAAGGCCAGACGAATGCCGATGATGATGCAGAAACTCAGTATGTAGGGGATGGAGAGGAGGTCTTCGGAGGGATGGTGTAAGGAAGCTGCTGCGTTGGCGTGGAAAGCCGGCGCGACGGCTTGCGCGCCCACGACCAAGCCCATGGCGACAAAAGCCGATGCAATTTGCAAATGCGCTTCGCTGCGCAGCAGCGTGCGTGTGATGAAGTGAAAACAGGCGCGTTGCGGCAGGTCGCGAAGAATGGCTCGGTCAAAGAGATTGACGGGAAGCAGATGGAATTGCGAGCGCGGAAGCGGCCCGACCTCCGCGGTTTCCGGAATGCGGATGAAGGAGCGGCGAAAACTGAGCGCGTAGGAAAGAATAGCCACTGTGAGGGAAATTCCAAGCGCGAGCAGACCGGCGCGCGTCATCGCCGCGAAAAACGGATCGTTGCCGCGCCCCCAGAGCGTTTGATTTATTCCCAGAAACCAGACGGGAGGAAGCGCGCGGATTGTGTTTGCGGCGCCTCGCTCAGCCTCTGAGAGAAGTGACGGGACCGCAAAGCTGGTAGCAAGAAGGGCCAGGAAACAAAGTGCGATAAGGAAACGGACGTACAGCGAGATTCGACGGAAGAGTGCGTAAGGAAGCACAGCCATAAGCAGCCCGATCACAGCAAACACGGCGAAGAAACTGAACGCACTGGCGAGAATTACCGTGACAGCGTGGCCCGCTCCAAAACGAAGAAAGAGGGAAAGTGAGTCTTGCGCGCCGACTACGGCGACGGGGAAGAGAACGAAACTGGCGGCGTTGACGTCGAGAGTGAGCGCGGCCGCGAGAAGGAGGATCGCGGCAAGGTTACCCAGAAAAATTCGTCGCAGAGAGACTGGCAACGGGACGATGTTGATGTAATCACGGCGATCGAGAAACAGAGAGTCCCAGCGCCAGATGGCCGCGGCTCCGGTGACGACCATGCTCAGGACGATGAAGAAATATTCGTCGGGGATCGTTGCGCTGAACGGGTCAAAGGCGCCCTCGCCGCGCATCCAGCGGATGAGCGTGCCAAATTTCTCGAAGAGCAGCAGGGAAATCATGACACCGGGCATGGCTAGCAGAATCAGAATGACCCCAAGGCCCACATCCATCTCGGACGCGCCGGAGTCCCCGCCGCCGTGGAAGACTCGCCCGATAAAAACGCGAAGAAGCGTTGGGAACGGCCGGCGAGAGTAGGGCTCCCAGGCTGCGCGGAGGAATTGTGTTGCGCCTTCGATCACGGCGAAACCACCACGTCAACGATATTGTCAGCGATCTGAGCGACGTCGCGATCTTCCACCAGTTGAAGAAAAATATTTTCAAGCGAAGTCTGGCCGATGCGCTGGCGAACTTCCTCGGTGGAACCGCTGGCAATGACCTGGCCTTTCCTGAGAATGAGCAGGCGCGAACAAACTTTTTCGACGACTTCAAGAACGTGGGAGCAATAGAAAATGGTTTTGCCTTTTGCGCTGAGCGATTGGATGAGGTTTTTAAAAATGAGCGCGGAAGTTACATCGAGACCCGAGAGAGGCTCGTCGAGAATGAGCACGTCGGGATTGTCCATGAGGGCGGAGATAAGCAGTATGCGCTGGCGCATGCCCTTGGAATACGAACCAAGCGAAACCTGGCGATGCGGAAAAAGTGAAAATAGCTCGAGAAAGGCATCGATTTTTGCTTTCATGCGCGGCTGCGGCATGCTTCGGAGCGTTCCAACCAGCTCGAGGTATTCCTGGCCGGTCAGGTAGGGATAAAGATTGGCTTCTTCGGGAACGTAACCGAGGTGCTTGCGGTAGCCGACCAAATCCTGCTGGATGTTTTGGCCGTGGAAGAGAACTTGGCCATTGCTAGGCTCCAGAAGGCCGATGAGCATCTTGACGGTGGTGCTCTTTCCGGAGCCGTTCGGCCCTAAATAGCCCAGGACCTGACCCGGTTCGAGACGGAAGTCGATGCTTTGAACGGCGAGCACCGAGCCGTAATACTTCGTGAGCCCTTGCGCTTCGAGCATCGGGCGCCTTCCTGCGAGCAAACAGACTTCGAGCGAATCCCAGGATAGTTCGTTTGACACCGCTAGGTTGCGAAAAGTTTCCAGACAGAATGCCGCCTTCGCGGGCAAAAGAGCTGGCGCTCATGAGCTCTGTGCAAAACGTGACAGACAAGCACTTTTCCCTCAGCAGACAATTTGCTCAGCACGCGACGGTTGTCATCGAGGCGTTAAGGTGCACCGGCGGCGCTGGCGAAACCACGAACGCAGCCTGGGACTGGGTAATGGAAGTAGCTGTTCGCGACCGCACGGATTAACTCCCGCAACCGCCAAATCTCCCGAAGCCCCCCTCAAAAGTGCGCTGTAGGTCGAGATGCAGCTTGAAGTGTCGACAGTCGAGAATGCGTTTCTACGGGCTAAATTCCTGCCCCTCCTAGTTCTGAGCATTTTCCTGAACCTTACGCTAATAGTCTGGACTCCGAGTGCTAAGGCACAAGTATCCAGCTACGAGAACACGGAAGGAGAGATCTCCGGAACCGTGCTCCTGGAAGCGAACAAGCGGCCCGCGAGCCAAGTAGCGGTAAATCTGAGATCGCGTGCAGCGGGCATATTTCGCAGCGTTTTGACGGACCTGGAAGGTCACTTCAAAGTGCAAAATCTTCCGCGAGGCACCTACGATATCGCGGTGGACGAAGAAGGATACGAGGCCGCGCAAGCCAGTGCGCAGCTCGATGGGCCTTCGGCGAAGCTCGTGGTGTACCTGAAGCCCAGGCCGGGGGCTAATCTTCCGGACCGTTACTCGGTTTCCGTGCGCGAGTTGAAAATCCCTGGCAAAGCGCAGGCTGAGTTCCAAAAGGGATTGGAGCGCCTGGCAAAGAATGATCCTGCCGGGAGTCTGAGCCACTTCACAAAGGCGACACAATCGTTCCCAGGATATTTCGAAGCATACTACCGTCTGGGCCTGGCAGAGGCCACGCTGGGCCGCAATGCTGATGCGATCACGGCGTTCCAAACGTCCATCGATCTCAGCGGAGGGCGCTACGCCTTGGCGGAGTTCGGGTATGGTTACATGCTGTGCCAGGAGGGAAAACCGGGCGAGGCGGAGAGAGTCATCCGAAGAGGATTGGAAGTGGAGAACGCGGGGCCCGAAGGTTACGTCATGCTGAGCGAGGCGCTGATGCGGCTCGACCGGCTGGACGAAGCCGAAAGAAGCGTGCGTCAGGCACTTCTCCGGAACGCGGGCTTCGCCGGCACCTACCTTGCGCTGGCGGATCTGGCCGAGAGGAAAGGCGACTTCCGCGTCGAGATCCAGGATCTGGATGTCTATCTGAAATTGCGGCCTAAGGGCCCTGCGAGCGAGCAAGCTCGACGTGTGCGTGAGGCGGCGACGAAAAGGCTGGCAAAGATGAATTCGCAAAATTGAATTTCCCGCGAGAAGAATTCCTTTTCATGCAACAGAGACACCGGTCGAAATGCCCCGCCGATTAAATGCCCCTGAATGCGGCCCTACCGTCCGCGGCCCCGCCAAGCTGCTTCCGGAGTGTCCGACCTATCTGAAGTTGCTGAACATCACGACGTCGGTATCGTTGTAGCGAGCGCGGGTGACCGCGAACTTCTTGCCATCCCGCGACCAAGCATAAGCATTCACCCTTGTTGGTTCTGAATTGAAGCGGGTCAACTGAACCTCCGCGCCCCCGGCCAGTGGCTGCATGTACACATTCTGCGTATTGCCCGTGGTACGCGCGTAAGTGAGCGCGTGCCCATCCGGCGTCCACCCGAGGAGAACGTAGTTCGCAGGAGCCTCGATCTCCTGCAATGGCGCGCCGCCTTCCAGCTTCTGAACAATGAACTTTGACTTTGCACTATGCCCCTGTCCGTCCGTTCTGCCGTATGCCACTAAGGTGCCATCCGGAGAAACTGCTAGCCGGGCATTGGCTCTGGGGGCCAGTGCCACGGGTGTGCCTCCCTCGGTCAAAACTTTGAAAACCTGAAACAGGTTGCTAACTCCTGAAACGTAAACCATCCATTTACCGTCCGGCGTGCAGAAAGGATCCCATTCGCCCTTTCCAAACGTGAGCTGCTTCAACTCACCCGTCGCGGCATTCAGCCGCCACAAGTGCGCTTGGTTCTCTTCGGAGAATATAGACAGGACGACCACGTCACCTGGTCCGCAGGCAATGGCGTCGAATGTAAGCAACGCTTCGTTCTCCAGAAGGCGAACCTTGTTCGTCCCGTCAGCGCCTGTAACATAGGGGTGCCGCGCGTAATCCGTTTGCAGCAATTTGCCGGCGGCCGTCCAGGAAAGGGTGTAGCCAGTCGCTTGCTCGGTCGAGATTGGAGTCAGGTTCCAATCGATTTTGTCATTTAGCACGGCTGGAGAATCGCCCACGAAGACAGTTGCCGAAGGACGTTGCTGGGTGGTTACGAGCGCTCTTCCGTCAGCCGTGACACTGAGCGACAGGTACCAACTCAGATCGTTGCTGACCTTGAATGGCTCTCCTGCTGGATAAGGCTGAAACCATATCTGTGGGCTTAAACCCGTCGATTTTTCGGCGCCAATGAAGAACAGCCCAGAAGAGTCGGGCAGCCATGCGAGTGCGTTCACGGCCATTGGGAGTGGAAAGCTCTTTACTAGCTTGCCCTCCGGCGTAAGCACTAGAATGGAAGAAAGAGTATTCTTGCCCTGTTCATCGGCGCCTACGGCGATGAGATCTCCCGCAGCCAACCAGGCAGGATCAGTGCTAAGGGCCTTGAGCTGGGACTCATGCCGGAAAATGATGTTTTCCCCGCTGCCATCTGCGTTCGCAACCAGGAGTTGATCCTCACTCTTGTCGTTTACGGTGCGACGAAACACCATGCGTTTGCCGTCGGGCGAGAATGCCACTGTGCTGGCTACATCGCTGGCGATCTGTCGCGATGCTCCGCCCAGGGAGGGCACGCTGTACAGATTGGTATTGTTAGGGTTTGCAGAATCGGGATGCGCGTAGTACACATAATTGCCGTCCGGCGTGAAGGTGGCGCCACGGCCAAAGAAACCGGCCTGCGGCGGCACAACCGTCACCTCGCTCCCCGTGGCAACCTGCTTCACGCGCAGACTGCGCTCGCCCTCGCGCCTTACATAGGCGATCCATTTGCCATCAGACGACACGGTCGCAATCACCGCCTGTCCGTGATCGGTAAGCTGACGAATGCTGATGTTGTGAGTGTCGATGGCGGGCGCATTCCGTCCCAGCAGCTTGTGGATCCCGAATGCAGTGGCGATCACGAATAGCAAGACCACCAACGCCGTGCCCAACAAGGCCCCTTTGTGTCGGCGTGCTTCAGCCATCAGTATGGAACTTGAAGATGCCTGAAGTAGATCGGCCGAACTGCGCGCAGCGGGGCGCACGGACGCCGCCGCCCCTGAGTGTTCGGAAGGCGTATGTGCGGCTGCTCCACCCGATCCCGTCTCACGCTTTAACCGCCTCAGATCGGCGCGCAGTTCGGAGGCATGCTGGTAACGCAACTCCCGGTCCTTCTCCAGTGCTTTGCCGACGATGCCATCGAGCATGGGTGGAACTTCGGGGTTGATTCGCACCGGAGGCACAGGCGGGCGTTCCAGAATGGCGTTGAAGATCATTCCCGAGGTGTCGCCACGGAATGGCAACTGGCTGGTGGCCATCTCATAGAGCACCGCACCGAAAGAAAACAGATCGGTTCGCGCATCCAATTCCTTGCCTTTGATTTGTTCCGGCGACATGTAGGCGACGGTGCCGAGGGCCGTCCCGGGGCTCGTGAGATGCTCCGCCGCGTCAAGGCTCGCGGCGGTCGGCTCCGTTCCCGTTACTGGTTTGGCAGAAAGTTTGGCCAAGCCGAAGTCGAGGATTTTGGCGTGGCCACGCTCCGTGACAAAAATGTTGGCAGGCTTAATATCACGATGAATGATTCCTTTGGCATGCGCGGCATCGAGTGCGTCGGCGATGTCGATTCCAAGCGAGAGCAGAATCTCCAAATCCATGGGACGGCCGGCAATGCGGTGCTTCAGCGTCGCGCCCTCCAGAAACTCCATCGCAATGAACGCATGCCCGTCCTGCTCGCCAATGTCATGGATCGTGCAGATGTTGGGGTGATTCAGGGCCGAAGCAGCCTGTGCTTCGCGCTGGAACCGAGCGAGCGCTTGCGGATCCCGGGCTAAATCCTCGGGCAGAAACTTGAGCGCAACGAAACGGTGGAGACGCGTGTCCTCGGCCTTGTAGACGACTCCCATCCCGCCGCCACCGAGCTTCTCGATGACGCGGTAGTGCGAGATGGTTTGGCCAATCATGGAGTAGAGCGAAACTTTCGAGTGCCATGTTAGGAGCACTGAAGAAGGTAGTCAATTCATTGAATTGACGAAATGGATGTGGCCGCTCAAGGAACGGGAGCGGCGCGTTTGCGCCAGAAATAGTACGCGGGCAAACCGAGAGCAAAGAGAATGATGGCAATGGCCAGATTGGCGAACTTCGACGGGTCGAGGACGGCCTGGTAGATCGCGTTGCCGACGATGGCGGCGGCGGCAAGAACAAAGAGTAGAGGAGTCCAGGGATAGCCAGGGACGCGATAAGGAATTGCTAAACCTTTGCTGGCTCGGCGTAGCGGGAAAATGGCTGCGGCGCCGAGGCCGTAGAAGATCCAGCCGATGAAAATAACGCCGCCAATGAGTTCGGCAAATTTACCAGCACAGGCGAGGACTGCAGACCAGACACCAAGCGCAACGATGGCAGCGGCGGGCGTCTGAAAGCGCCGATGGACTTCGGCGAGTTTTTTGAAGAATAGGTTGTCGTTGGCCATCGCATAGAAAACGCGCGGGGCGGTGAGGATGACGCTGTTGGCGGCACTAAACGTGGACACGAGGATTGTAAGCGCGACGATAATCTCCGCTCTGCGGCCAAGGACGACGCCGACGGAGGTGGAAGCAATGGTATTGCTGGCGGTGGCTCCCGCCGGGCCGAGGGCGACTAGATAGGCGACCACCGCGACGAGATAGAGCCCTGCGAGGACTAGCGAGCCAAGCAGGAACGCGCGGGGGAAAGCCTTTTGGGGATTAACGACTTCGCCGGCGCTATAGGTGCCGAATTGCCAGCCTTCGTAGGCCCAGAGGACGGAGATCATAGCTAAACCAAAACTGGAGAGAAGGTCGACACCGTGCTGGGTTGCGCCGAACGCAGAGGGCAAGTCTCCCGCATGGTGGCCAAGCACGAGTAGGATGGCGCTGAGAATGACAATGATACCGACCTTGATGAGCGTGGTCCAGTTTTGGAGGTTAGAGCTTTTGCGGGTGCCCCAGACGTTGATGGCGGTGACGACGGCAATCATGATGACGGAAAGGACGGTCTTTCCAAGGGCGGAAAGAGGAATGACCTCCGCGAGGTGCTCGGTGAAGGCACGGGCTAAAGCGGCGACGGAGCCGCTGGCGATGACCAGGAACAGACACCAGCCGTAGAGAAACGCGGGGATGCGGCCGAAACCGTCGCGGATAAAACAATAGAGGCCGCCGGCTTCGGGATTGGTGGCGGCGAGCTCGGCGTAAGTTAGTGCGCCCAGTAGAGATAGCGTACCGCCGGCGATCCAGACCAGCAGAGAGAAGCCGACGGAGCCGTCAAGCTGGCGGAGGATGAGGCCGGGAGTTAGAAAAATGCCTGAGCCGATGACGGAGCCGATGAAGAGTAAGAAAAGGTCGCGCAGCCGGAGGGTGCGAAGCAGTGGGGGCATTAGGTGGCGGCGCGAACCTTGGGGCGCGTGTTCAAGGGTGCATCATATCCGGAGTTTGAGGAGGGTCAACCGAAAGTTTGTGAGCCTTTCCGTTCGCCGGTGGCCCGACCATGATCGCTTGAGCGTTGCATCGCAACTGGCATGAAAAGTTAACACCCGGAATATCTGTCCTACTGGGGCCAGTTACGTGGCGCTCGAACTGTGTGCGGATTGGCGGATGGTTGACATTTTAGACCGGGAGGATGCCTGACAGTTTCTGTTCGTAAAGGTCGTGGGGGGTGACTGCCGGGGAGGGGGACGCGTCCCCCTCCCCGGCAGCCGGAGCGGCCCCCATTTTCGTTAACGGCGTTACCCGCAACTTCTGGCTATCGAATCGCGCCAGCGGCAGATGCGCGAAATAGATCGTGAACCAGCGGCTGTCTTCGGGTTGCAGCCCCACGTTTTCTCCCCACAGCACGCTGCTCAAAAACACGTCCTGTTGCTTCCAGCGAATATGTCCTTTGGGCCGCACGCTGCGCACCTCCATGCTCGCCGGATATTCCGGCTCCGGCACCCGCCTTGGATATTCTCTCGCCGAGTGTTGATAGAGCGCCGCAGGCGTTTGCATGCCCAGCGCTTCGTGCGGACGCACCTCATTGTATTCCCTGCGAAAGTGTTCCTGCGCCTCTTGCTGTCGGCGCCGGTTGGCCGCTGGCGGTTGCGCTACTTCCTGGTCCATCGTGCGGTGCATCCGCTCGTGCCTTCCGTTCTGCTCCGGATGTCCCGCTGCGATGCGCTCTGGCACGATCCCCAGCTTGATCCACCATACCGCCAGCCGCGATAGTCCCGCCAGCGCCGGCGATGCGAAAGGCGCACCATTGTCCGTGCGGATCGCTTCCGGCATCCCATATTCGCGAAAAGCGGCTTCGAAAATCGCCTGCACTCTCTCCGTGTGGGTCTTCTCCACGGCCTGACAGCGCAGCAGATACCGGCTGTAGGCATCGGAAATGGTCAGCGGATCGATACGCTCTCCATCTCCGGTGCGAAACCAGCCTTTGAAATCTGCGCACCACACGCGGTTCGCTTCCTCGGCATGCGCCAACGGCTCCGTATACGGCGCGGTGTGCAAGCGCCTCTTGCGCGGCACCACCAGTCCCTCGCGCTTCAACAAAACTCCGATGGTGCTGCTCGCCGGCCAGTGTCGCCACGGCTCGTCCCGCTCCAGAATGCGTTTCAGTTTCCGCGGCCCCCAGCGCATGTGCGCTTGCCGCAGCTCCAACACCTTCTGCTCGATCTCCTTCGGCGTCTGGTTGTCATGCCGCTGCGCGGCATGGCTTTTCGCCAGCAGTCCGCCGAGACCCGACGCCCGGTAGCGATGCAGCGTCATATACCCGGTCTCGCGCGAAATCTCATACCGCTGGCACAGCTCGGTCATCGACTCCTCGCCTGCCTCGTACTCCAAGATAAATCGCAGCTTTTCCTCCATAACACTGCTCTCTTTCCACGGCATCGGCGCTCCTTCCTCCTAGCGCCCGCCATTTTCGCAGTGTCAGGGATCCTCCCGGTCTATTTTGTCAAGCATCCCCCCGGTCCGTACC
>DATEQG010000083.1:0-78618 GCA_035272765.1 Candidatus Acidiferrum sp. | reverse complement strand
CGCCCGGAACTGCACTTTCGGGTTGTGCTTCGACAACACCTTCGTAATCGCCGCCGTCAGGGTCGTCTTGCCATGGTCAATGTGACCTATCGTCCCAATGTTGCAATGCGGCTTGCTGCGCTCGAATTTCTCCTTGGCCATTTTCCTTTGCCCTCTGCGTCAAGTCTTCTCTTCTGCGCGAATCCTACCGATGGACTCGCTACTTCTGAATCTGGAGCGGGGGACGGGATTTGAACCCGCAACCATCACCTTGGAAGAGTGAGACTCTACCGTTGAGTTACCCCCGCCCTTTTACTGCGAACTTTCCCCTCACTGCCACCATCTAATTCTGGAGCCTGGGACCGGGATTGAACCGGTGACCTCGTCCTTACCAAGGACGCGCTCTACCAACTGAGCTACCCAGGCCGAACCCGTGTTCCCCCAAAAATCAGCCGTTCTTGGCGCACTATTCCTGAGCAGCGCCTTTGCCGCGAATTGGACCGCGCTCGAACATCGCTTTGTGTGATCGCGAGCGATCAAACTATGCGCGATCGCGAAGCGATCAACGCTTGATGCGATTGCCCTGCGGTTTCCTGATCACGGACGATCACCCAACGGATCGGCCGAATCGAACAGCGAGCGACTGGTGGACGGGGAAGGATTCGAACCTTCGTAGCCCGCAAGGAGCGGCAGATTTACAGTCTGCTGGTTTTAGCCACTCACCCACCCGTCCCGCGAAAACAAAAGGACGCTAACTGCTTGTCCCCCAAAATCTTTTCAGGCAAATCCTCGCGTACCAAACTTCCGTCCAGACGAAAACACAAAAAGGACTCGTGTCAAAAGACACCAGCCCGTTTATTTTTCCTGCAAGGATTTGCTCCGCCTCACTCCCCTGCTAATTCTTGGTGGAGCTGGCGGAGGGAATTGAACCCCCGACCCTCTGATTACAAATCAGATGCTCTACCAGCTGAGCTACGCCAGCGTCGCTCAAACCGAGTAAGAATAGCAGAAGGGGCAAGTAAATTGCAAGAGGGTCATTCAATTTTGGAGCACGTCGGGGACCAAGTCTGTGGAAAACCTGTTTCCCTGTGTCGCACTCCTAGCGGCTCTATCTTTCGATTCCTCTATAGTTTAGCATAAACGCCGCGTTTCTGCACAGTGCAAACAGGGCAGAGCCCGAAGGCCCCATTTCTTAAGTGAAATTTGGCCTCTCTCAAACACTCTCTGTTTAGGTAGAAGCGCGGTAAATAGCTATTGTCGAGACACCGAGGGGTCGGCACCAACCCGATGAGTAAGCAAAGGATTGTTGTAACGGCTGTGGCCGTACTCGTGGTTGGCGCGATCGTGCTCTATGGCTACCAGCGCTGGGCCGGCACAAGATCCAGTCCCCGCGACGAACTTCTCGCGCAGATGCCTGCCGACGCAGGCGCGGTTCTCTTCCTCGACTTGGATGCGCTGCGGCAATCGCCATTTCTCGCCGAATTGTACAAATGGGCGCCGCCGCCCAAGACAGACACAGACTACGCTCAGTTCCTGCAATCCACGGGATTCAATTATGAGACCGATTTGAACCTCGTGAGCATCGCACTTTTAAAGCACGGTCAAGAGAGCACACTTTTTGCCGTGGCCGAGGGGCGATTCGATCGAAAAAAAATTTCCGCGTACGCTTCGCAAACAGGGACGCGCGAATCCCGTGGCGGCAGGGAGATTTTTTCTGTTCCGGTGACCGGCGGCACACGGCGAATCACGTTCACGTTCTTGCGCAACGACCGTATCGCGTTGACCAACGCCTCGACTCTCGAATCATCTCTCTCTCTGCCACACGCCGACTCTGACTCGCTGGCCTGGCGCGAGCGATTCCGGCGGCTCGCGGGATCACCGCTATTTGCTGTTGTCCGGCAGGATGCCGGCGCGGGTGCGGCATTGAGCGCGCAAGCTCCCGGTGGACTGCAATCGCCCCAACTCTCGGCCTTGATTGACCAGCTCCAGTGGATCACCGTCGCGGGAAAGCCGGAAGCCGACCACCTGCGTGTCGTTTTTGAAGGCGAGGGCACTTCGGATGCGACCACCCGGCAGTTGTCCGACGTGATCAACGGATTGCTCGTGCTGGCGCAGGCGGGGCTCTACAATCAGAAAATGCGGCAACAGCTTCAACCAGACGTTCGAGAAGCGTACCTGGAACTGCTAAAGAGCGCGGATGTCTCGCAGATTGACCGAGGCGACACAAAATCAATACGGCTGATGTTTGATTTGACTCCCAGGTTTCTCGAGGCAGCACGCACCACAATGCCAGTTGCGCCCGCGGCTCCACCAAACAAAGCCCTGTCAAACAAGGGCACCATCCGGAACTAACCACGCGCAATAAAAAAGCCCCGAAGGAACCGGGGCGCGAGAAACTCACGGAAGCAAGCGGCACTGCTTAATCGCCTACGGTGCTTCCCTTCATGTAGCGCCAAGGATTGACCGGCGCGTTGTTCACGCGAACTTCATAGTGCACATGCGGGCCCGTCGAACGGCCGCTAATGCCCGTGTAGCCAATCACCTCGCCGCGCTTAACCCGTGTGCCGGGCACCGCCGAGAAGGAGGAGAGATGCGCATACCAGGTGCTGATGCCGAAACCGTGGTCGAGTACAACCAGCCGGCCATACCCGGAGTGGTTTTCCGCAATGGTCACAATGCCATCCGCCGTTGCGTGAACCGGCGCTCCGTAATCCGAAGCCACATCAACGCCTGTGTGGAATGCACCCTCACCGTTGAACGGGTCCAGCCGCTCTCCGAATGCATCCGTGATGTGCCCCATCACCGGCCAGATCGATGGCGTGTACGTTGAATCCGCAAAGCTCATAGCCGGCATCAATTGCATTCCGCCGGAGGAGATGGCGATGACTGCCGCGTTCCTCTTCAAAAAGGTGTATTGCTCAATGGAGCGGTCGAAAGCGTCTTCGGGCGTGACTTGGCTTTCCGTCGTGTCGAAAGCCGCGGGGTGATAACGAAGCACCCCGTAAGTCATGGCCACTTCCGTGGCCAGAGACTGGAGAGAGTCAAGGCGCTGATTGGTGTCGTTGACCGTGCTCTGGAGTTGCTGGTACTGCTTCTTGAGAGTTTCCTGATCGTGCCGGAGGGCGTTGTAGTTCCCAACTTTCCAAAGCATCCTGGAGTAAGAACCGATTGCGACAGCCACAGTAACCGCGCCGATGATGGCCAGAACGGCGAGACTATGCAGCACGTACGCCGGAACGACAAGCTTTTGCAGCTTGCCAGGCGTCGTCGCAATGTAAAATGTATAGTTCTTGCTCGTGATCACAAGCTTGGCCCCTCAGGCCTTTAACTTGCCATATGCGGGCTACATACCCTGGCGCCCGCGGAAGAGAACCACTTCGGAACTGCAAGCATCTAAATCTGAACCGTAAGTCTCGGTTCGCGACCTGGCCAATACTAAAATTTGTAGCGCTGCCCGTCAACCCTGTATTTTGCGGTATTAAGAACAGGGTGTGAAAAACCGTCCATCCTGTCCAGAAGGACAGGGGCGCAAGGCCTCAGCCTAAGCATCGGCTGCGTTCGCGAACTTGGTCATCTACGCCCGCGAAAGAGTGCCGAGAGCTATACTCAACGCCGCTATGAAGAAAACAAAGCACCTACTCGCCAAGCGCCAAGGGATCACGGAGAGTGACGTTTTGTGCCGGATCGAAGAGTTCGCCGCCCAGACGCGAACCCGCAGCTCTGGATTACATTTGGGAATAGGGGATGATGCGGCGCTCTTCAAAGTCAGAAGCGGATTCGACCAGATTCTTACCTGTGACTGGTTCCTGGAGGGTTCACACTTCCTCCGAGACAAGCATCCGCCGGATGCGGTGGGTTGGAAATGTCTGGCGCGGGCCGTCAGCGACGTTGCCGCAATGGGAGGTGTGCCCCGTTGTTTCTTGTTGAGCCTTGCCCTGCCCACCTCGCACACCGGCCTCTGGCTCGATCAGTTCCTACGGGGACTGCGGCGGGCAGCCCTGCGATTTGGCTGCGCCCTAGCTGGCGGTGACACGACCCGAAGACAGGACATTCTTATTAATGTCACAGTGATGGGTGAGGTGCGCTTTGGCGAGGCCGTTCTGCGGCCCGGAGCCCGGCCAGGGGATGCAGTGTTCGTAAGCGGCCGGCTGGGCGAGGCAGAGCGGGGTCTCCGGCTGTTCCGCAACAGCAAAGGGCGGCCAAACAGCCGCGATCCTGTCTTTAGGAAACATCTCTACCCGGAACCCCGGCTGGCGTTGGGCCACTGGCTAGCCGAAAAACGTCTAGTCTCGGCGATGATGGACCTCTCCGACGGTCTTTCCTCCGACCTGCGTCGGCTGTGCGCTGCAAGCAGGGTAGGTGCGCAGGTCGAAGCCGCGAAGATTCCCGGAGTGCGGCTTCCCAAGGGTGGGCGAAGAGGCGGTGCGACCGCGCTGGATTTGGCTTTGCACGGCGGCGATGACTACGAATTGCTCTTCACTGTGCCGCGGAGCAAGTTGCAGCACATTCCGCGTTCCCAGTATGGAACTCTCCTCACAGCGATTGGGGTGATCACCAAGGAACGCACCTTGCTACTCATCGACAAGGCTGGCCGCGGAATCCCGCTGCCAAACCGCGGGTGGGACCCGTTCCGTAATCATCGATGAAAAGCGACAACTGCTATTTGACCGCCTGGTTCAATACGAGTCTTCCCCAAAGCTCATTAGGAACGAAGAAGTACTGCAGGCTGGCGCTAGCGCCCGGGTGATACGCCGGGCGTTGTCGGCGTCGCTGTCGTTTTGGTTGGCGGCGTTGGTACCGGAGGCTTCTCTCTTGGAGCGCCGGGTTCGTCCGATTCAGGAGCGGTGTCGGGCGTGTCTACGTTCACTTTATGGTCTAGCGCTTGCTGCTCGAGCGTAACAACATTCGCGAAATCTAGCGCAGGCTGGCCTTCCAGCGCGGTCTTCATGAACTCCAGCCAGATAGGAAGCGCCGCGCGGGCGCCGGTTTCCTTTTTTCCCAGCGAAATCTGCTTGTCATCAAAGCCCACCCAGACGCCGCAGGTGAGCTGCGGAGTAAAGCCCATGAACCAGGCGTCCGTGTAATCCTGCGTCGTGCCTGTTTTTCCCGCGGCAGGCCGGCCAATCGCCTTTGCCTGCACGCCTGTGCCGAATTGAATGACCTCTTCGAGCATGGCCGTCATTGTCCGCGCGACGTCGGGCGAGATAACGTCATGCACTTCGGGATGCGCCTCTTCCAGCAGCGCGCCGTCGTAACTTGTCACGCGCCGGATCATGTGGGGGTCGATGCGAATGCCATCGTTCGGAAAAACCGTGAAGGCGGAGACGTGCTCGATCAGCTTCATATCGGCCGCGCCTAAGACCAGTGGGAGATAGGGGGGCAGCGAAGTGGTAATGCCGAATCGCTTGGTCATTTCCACCACGGAATTGATGCCGACTTTTTCCGCAAGTTTGACGGCGGGAACATTGCGCGAGCCAGCGAGAGCGCGCCTCAGTGTAATCGTGCCCTCGAACTTTTCATCGTAATTGTGCGGGGAGTAGGGCTGTCCACCGCTGATCGTGGTAAACGGCGTATCGACGATGGTGTCGAACGGCGAAGCGCCTTTTTCAATGGCGTCGGCATAGAGATAGACCTTGAAGGAACTGCCAACCTGCCGGTACGCCTGCGTGGCCCGATTGAATTTCGAATCTTCAAAACTATAGCCGCCGACCATGGCTTTGATTTCGCCCGTCGAATTATCGATCGCGAGAATGGCGGCCTGCGGGGCGGGTTGCTGCTCAAGCTGCACGCGAGCCGTGGCTTCATGCAGTTCCTGAATCGAAAACTGGGCGAGGTCGCCCACTTTCAGAAGCTCGCTGGGTTTCTTCCGGCCGGTCCAGGCAAAATCTGGAGGCGAAAGAATCGCGCGGTAGGAGCCGATCTTGATGGTGGCGTACTTCTCGTCCACGGACAGGACCAAACCGGTGACGTACGAGCCTTTTTCAATCGGATGCCGCCAGTCGTCGTCGTCATAGTTATCGAGGCTGCCGAGATTGTCGCGCAGAATGTTGGCAGGCTCGCCGCGCCAACCGTGGCGCCGGTCGTAGCTGTGCAGGCCGTCGCGCAGCGATTGATTGGCGGCTTGTTGCATCTTGATGTTCAGCGTGGTGTAAACGCGCAGGCCGCGCTCATGTACCGCTTCCGTGCCGTAGGTAGATTCCAGATACTTGCGAATTTCCTCGAAGAAATAGGGCGCCAGGTCGTTTCGCGGATATTGCAGGTGCAGGCCCAGCGGCGTTTTCTTCGCGGCTTCTTCTTCGACTGGAGTGATCTTGCCTTCCTCTTCCATGCGATGGATCACCAGATTGCGACGTGCCAGGGCGCGCGCGGGGTCGGCCAATGGTGAGTAAATCGGCCCGCGGATCATTCCGGCGAGCAGCGCGGCTTCTTGCAGTTTCAGGTCGGAAACGGACTTACCAAAATAAAATTGCGCGGCGGCGGCGAAACCATAATTGCCATGCGCCAGATAGACCTGATTGGCGTACATGGTGAAAATTTGCGGTTTCGTATACCGCCGCTCGATTTGCAGAGCCAGCAGAATCTCCTGCATCTTGCGGCGGAAGCTGATCTCGCTGCGGTCGAGAAAGAGGTTGCCGGCGAGCTGCATGCTGATTGTGCTGGCGCCTTGCGCCTTGCCGCCATGCAATATCTTTCGCCACGCGGCACCGGCGATGCGCGGAAAGTCGATGCCCCAGTGCTCTTCAAAGTGCTGATCCTCGATAGCCGTTACGGCGTTGTAGAGAACTTTGGGGCACTGCTCGTACGTCATCAAGATGCGCCGCTGCAGCGCGAAGCTACCCACAAGTTGCCCGTCGTCGGCGTAGACCTCGGTGACAACGGTAGGACGGTACGTTTCGAGCGCCCGAATTTCCGGCAAATCGCTAGCGTAGACAAACAACAATCCGCAAGCCGCGCCCAGGGCGATCGAACAAAGCAGCAAAAAGGCGAGCGCAACGCGGTCAATCAGTTTCCATCCGCGCAACCGGAGTGTGATGGGAGGTAGGCTTAACATCGAAAGACAATTCTATCGCAGAATGAGCGGTCCCGCAGACTGAGACCTTGCAACGTTGCTCTGCAAGAAATCGCATGCCCGCCGTTCTAACCCTGTTGCTGGATTTGTCGAAAGGGGAGTCGCCTCATGAGCATCGGAAACGCTCTAACCAGGGTGGCCTTGCTGGTTGCACTCACTGTTTCAAACGCGGCGGTTCCATTCCCCGCGGCGGCGGATTGTTCGTTCTCATCCGATGGACGGAACATCACCATCACCGTCCAGTCCTGTGAAGTGATCGATGGTCGAACAAACAAAGATGTCTTGAAGTATGCCGGAGGACCACAAAGGAACGAGGCCATTCAAAAACTGTACACCGGAGCACTCGTGACGGCTGATCGGGGGGTTAAGTGGATGTATCCTTCTCCGGATCCAAATCCGTGTAAGAAATTTTTGAAGTCGGCGCAAATCAAGATGGTGGCCTACCTGACTTGTTGTGACAGCGGCTCGTGGGGCAAATGCGTGTTTGGCGGGCAGTGGCTTGGTGACGTGGGCGGCAAGCCGGTCAACGCGTGGCAATAAATAGGCTGCGCCTCCGCGCCGAGCACATCTTGCTTAGAACTTCCGCAACGCAGTGCCTGCTATAGCTCTTCGTAATAACGTTCACCGCCGCAAGCGCGACAGACGGTTTTGCCTTCTACTATGACTTCGCGCTTGAAATTGATGCCTTCGCCACACTCGGCGCACACCACACGCGGACCTTTAAAGCCGGGCAGATCCTCGGGTTGCACTTCGACTTTTACCCACTGCTTGTCAAAGAGGACGTCGTCCGAGAGCGCGGCGTAAGCTTTTTGCTGCCCTGCATCTTTCGCCATCTCCGGAAACATGTCGCGGGCCACCTGCTTCGACGATTCCTTTGCGGCGATACGCACGGCGCGGCCCGTCTGCAAATCGACGAACGTCGCGGCCACTTTTCCCCAGTCGCGAAACTTCAGCGCCCGCTTGCCCAGCCTGCAGTTGGAGACCAACGCCACGGCATCCGTCACGCAACGGTCGATCTCCACGTACGTAACGATGCGCTTCCGCTCTGCGATCGGATCTTCAATCCCCAGCTCTCGCAGCCCAAGCATCGCCAGCCGCACACCTAAAACTTGCCCAGCACATAAATGCCCGTGCGCTACGGCCGCAAGCTCCAAATATTGGATGAGGGTTTTCACTGGATTTCGATTCTATACCGCTGACATCCCGCAACCTTGCCTAGGAGACGAAAATGTCTGCTCCAGGCGCTATGGCAGCTTTCCAATTTCCGTCGTTGAAGGTCAACTCCACTGTCGACCACCATCCGCACAAGCCGCCGCAATAGCGGCTAGCCTTCAGACGAACTTTCTGCTCATCCACCCATTCAATCGAAGACAAGGAAATCATCCATGCCGGCTTGCCGGACTGTCTGTCCTTCACTGCGTGGAAGAGGTCCTTGGGTTTTTTGACGACCTCGCATTCTGAAAACTTTCGGATTGTGCGATGTGACTGCGGAAAACGCTTCAGGAGCGAATCCGACGGATCGTGGTGATCACCGGGCGCATTGGAATCCACCGTCAGGCAATAAATGGAGTAGTCCGGGTCCGGCCCCCTGTCAACATCCAAAAGATACAGGAAAGCCGCAAGGCGAATATCCTCTTCAGCGAGTCGCAAATTTGAATCCGGCGGTTGCTTCTGCCCAGGTGAAAAAGCTGGACTAAGGCAGAGTCCCAGCATCAAAACGGAAGCCCTTGCTCTGAGACTACGGAAACTCGACACCAACGAAGCCTCCGAAATGAGCACTACGCCTTTTCCGTCGCCGTCCATGGATGCGGCTGGCGCGCTTCCTTAAAGGCGAAGAGAGTCATCAGGACTGCAAGCACCGAAAGCGCAGCGTCTTCCAGCACCTTCTTGAGACCGATGATTTCAGGAGTCGCAAAACAGCCGCAATTGATGTTCATGTGCAAGAGATACGCACGCAAAACAACAACGAAGAAACCAAGCATGATAGCCGTGAGCACGGGAGCCCAAATGCGCAGCCGCCAGCCAATCAGAAGCAGCAGCCCGAGAACAATTTCCGTGAAAGGCAGCGCGTGGGCCACGAATTGAACCCCCCAGGCCGGCAACATTTTGAAAGCTTCCACTTGCGTCGCGAAATTCGACAGATTCATGGTCACGGAAAATTTCAGAATGAAGAAAGGCCACAGATTGCTGTTGGGGAGAAAAATCTTCGAGTAGCCCGCGTAAATGAAAATGCAGCCGAGAACGAGGCGCCCAATCCAGATAACCACGCGGCGAAAATTGAGCGGGCTGGATTGCATCATGGAATGCTTCTCATGCCTCCCGGCAAAAAACCCTCTTACCTCTGGCTGAGCAATTGGTCCAGAAATTGGTGCAGTATCTCGTAGTTCATGATTCCCGAATACGGATAGGTCTGCCCCTTGGAATGAAACACCGAAGTCGGCGTGGAAGTCACGCGGTACATTTGTCCGAGAGCGTAATCCTTGTCAATCAGAAGTTCGAGCGTTCCGCCCTTTACCAATGCCCGCACCTTCGTCATTTCCGCGGAAGAAAGCACGGCGGCAACCGTTCCATCGACGTCGCCGGTCTGCTCCCATTTCTCCTGATTATCAAACAGAGCTTTCTCAACGACTTCAATCTTCCCGAGCTCTGCCGCAGCTCGCGCATAACGAGCCGCAATGCGAGAATAAGCATGCATGGGCAGCGGGAAATCGCGATGAACCAGATAGACTTTGCCAGTGGTCACGTAATTGTCCATGAGCTGGCGGTTCGTGGTCGTAAAGAGCGTCTTGCAGGCCGGGCACTGAAAGTCGCTGAACACTTCCATTACGATAGGCGCACTCTTCGAGCCGAAGGCCTTGTGAGGATCGATATCGTTCACGCCTTCTACGGAATCGGGCGCGGCCGGCTGCCGCACGCCGCTCGCTTCCCTCACCGCGGCCGTAGGCGTTACCTCAGGCGAAGACGCGACATGCGGTTCAGCGTTGTAGCGCGCCGCGGCTACGGGGTGGATGTCCCGGCTAACCAGAAGCCGCCCACAAATCACAACCAAAACCAGACCTACAGCAATCACAGCGCGACGACTCACGCGACCCTCCTGAAATGCCCACGATAGGGTGAGATGCAATCTCTAGGTCAGATTATCACAGGTTTCTGCTCCAGAATCCTTCGACCACTAGGGCGCATATTTCCAGTAACCAAGCACCTGGATCGCAGCATCAGATTAGGTGGGCCAGTAGATGCGCGGCATGTATTGTAAGATGTTTAAATACAACACTTTAGATGGGAAAAAAGAAAACTTGACAAAGACGCACTCAAGTTATATACTGCCGCCCGAACTGGACCAAGGAGCACGCCTTTGACCTCGGCCCGCTCCGGAACCCTTACCTTCCGGACGGCCAGTGATGTAGACGGGTTCCGGAAGGAAAACAACAGATGAGCAAGATTATAGGAATTGACCTGGGCACCACCAACTCGGTTGTAGCCGTCATGCAAGGCGGCGAACCAGTAGTGATCCCGAACCAAGAAGGCGCGCGCACCACACCTTCGGTTGTCGCCATAACCAAAGGTGGAGAGCGCCTCGTGGGGCAAGTAGCGAAACGCCAGGCCGTGACGAATCCCGAGAACACGGTGTATTCGATCAAGCGCTTTATGGGCCGCCGCCACGATGAAGTTGGCGAAGAGATGAAGCGCATCCCCTACAAAGTCGTCAAGGGTGAGCACGATGATGCGCGCATCGAGATTTTCGGCAAGGTTTATAGTCCGCCGCAGATTTCAGCGATGATTCTCGGCAAACTGAAATCCGCCGCGGAAGATTTTCTCGGCGAGAAGGTCTCGAAAGCCGTAATCACTGTGCCTGCCTACTTCAACGACGCGCAGCGCCAGGCGACCAAGCAGGCAGGCGAAATTGCCGGCCTGGAAGTCGTCCGCATCATCAACGAGCCCACAGCGGCGGCACTGGCCTACGGCTTGGAAAAAAAGAGCGACGAAACCATCGCCGTGTACGACCTCGGCGGCGGTACGTTCGATATCTCCGTGCTGGAAGTTGGCGCGGGCGTCGTCGAAGTGAAGTCCACCAACGGTGACACGCACCTCGGCGGCGACGACATCGACCAGCGCATCGTGGACTGGTTGATTGACGAATTCAAGAAAGAGCACGGCATCGACCTCGGCAAAGACCGCATGGCCCTGCAACGCCTGAAGGAAGCCGCGGAAAAAGCCAAGATCGAGCTTTCTCAAATGATGGAAACCGAGATCAACCTGCCCTTTATCACGGCGGGCCCGCACGGCCCCATCCACATGCAGCAGAAGCTGACGCGGACGCGTCTCGAGCAATTGATGAACGACCTGCTCGAACGCTCCATGAAGCCGGTCCGGCAAGCGCTGGAAGACGCGAAAATGTCCCCGAACGACATTCAGGAAGTCGTGATGGTCGGCGGCTCGACACGTATCCCGAAAGTGCAATCGCTCGTCCGCACATTCTTCGGCGAGAAGGAACTGCACAAGGGCGTGAACCCTGACGAAGTCGTGGCCGTAGGCGCGGCGATTCAGGGCGCGGTACTCGGAGGCGAAGTAAAGGACATCCTGCTGCTGGACGTGACGCCGCTTTCTCTGGGCGTTGAGACGCTCGGCGGAGTGATGACCGTGCAGATCCCGCGCAACACTACGATTCCGACGCGCAAAGTCGAAACGTACTCGACGGCTGCCGACAATCAGCCCGGCGTCGAAATCCAGGTGCTGCAAGGCGAGCGCAAGTTCGCTTCGGACAACCGTTCGCTTGGCAAGTTCAAGCTGGACGGCATTCCGCCGGCGCCGCGCGGCACTCCGCAGATCGAAGTGACCTTTGACATCGACGCGAACGGCATCTTGAACGTCAGCGCGAAAGATAAAGCCACCAACAAGGAGCAGAAGATCACTATCACTGCTTCGAGCGGTCTGACGAAGGAAGAAGCCGAGAAGATGCGCACCGAGGCTGAATCCCACTCCGAAGACGATCGCCGCCGCATGGAAGAAGTCGAATCGCGCAACCGGCTCGACGGCATCATGTACCAGGCGGAAAAGATGATCCGCGAGAATCGCGAGAAGATTGCGGAATCGGACGTCAAGACGGCTGAAGACGCCATCGAAGAAGCCAAGAAAGCCATCGCCGAAGGCGGCACGGCTCGCTTGCGCTCTGCGACGGAGAACCTCGAGAAGTCTTTGCACAAGATCGCCGAGATTCTCTACAAAGCGAATGAGACAGCAGGAGCGCAGCAGGCTGCCAGCGCAGGTGCTGGAACAAGCGGTGGTGCAGGCTCAAGTTCGAGCAGCACTCCACAGGACAAAAAGCCCGGCGACGTGATCGACGCCGAATACGTCGACGTCGACGAAACTAAGCGCCCGAACTAACCAAGGCTGCAACCGTAGGGGCACGATATATCGTGCCCCTACAATTTTGTTGCGGCAACAATCTCAAACATGGCAACAACAAGCAAACAAGATTATTACGATCTCTTAGGGGTCGCGAAGAAAGCCACCGCGAAAGACATTCGTACGGCTTTCCGCAAACTCGCGCGCAAATACCACCCTGACCTGAATCCCGGCGATAAATCCTCCGAGGAAAAATTCAAGCAGTTGCAGGAAGCTTATGACGTTCTTTCCGACACGAAAAAACGTCAGATGTACGACCAGTACGGCTTTTACAGCGACAACATTCCTCCCGGGGGGGCCGGAAGCGGACCGCAGCAGGACGGAGAAGGCGTTAATTTCGATTTCGGCGGGTTTGATTTTGGCGGTGGCTCGGGGGCGCAGGGCGGCAACGCAAGTTTCCGCGATCTCTTCAGTCAGTTTTTTCGTGGCGGCCGGGGAGGCGGTGAAGAACCCGAGCACGAGCCCGGCGGCGACCTCGAATACCAAATCGAAATCGACTTTTGGGATGCCGTCCGCGGCGCCGTCAAGAAGCTGACGATTACGCGCCTCGATACCTGCGAAACGTGCCACGGCACAGGCGCCATCGGCTCCCCGCAAACTTGTCCCGTCTGCCATGGCTCGGGCACTATCCAGCAAGCAGCTGGCAAAATGAAATTCAACGTGCCCTGCACGCGCTGCGGAGGCACCGGCAAAATTCGCAAGGTCTGCCCGACGTGCGGCGGCGAAGGCCGCCTGCGCCGCACGGAAACCATCGACGTGCGCATTCCTGCAGGCGTGGCCAGCGGCTCGCGCGTGCGCGTGCCGGGTAAAGGCAACGCCGGAACGATGGGCGCGCCTCCCGGTGATCTGTATTTGCGCGTGGACGTTAAGCCACATCCTTTCTTCGAACGCCGTGGCGATGACCTTTACACCAAAGTCCCGGTCACAGTGAGCGAAGCCACGCTAGGCTCCAAGGTCGAAGTGCCTACGATCGATGGCCGCTCGCTGGTGCGCATTCCCCCTGCCACGAACAGCGGCAAGACGCTGCGCCTGAAAGAAAAAGGCGTGCCCAGCGCGCGCAACGGCTCGCGCGGCGATCAATATGTCGAGATCCAAGTCGTCGTCCCACAGCCAACGGACGAACGTGTGCGCAACCTGATGAAAGAACTAGAAACCATCGCGCCCGAAGATCCACGCAAAGATTTATTCACAAAGGCAGGGGTTTGAATTCCGTAGGGGCACGGCATGCCGTGCCCGTCTTGTAGAGAGAGCAACAAATGCCACCACGCACCAGAAAACGGGCCAAAGCCGGCTACATGATCAGCGCGGTAGCCGAGCTCTACAAACTCCACCCGCAAACGCTCCGCCTCTACGAACGCGTCGGCCTGCTGAAGCCCTCGCGCTCGCAAGGCAATACGCGTCTCTACACCGATTCCGACCTCGAACGCCTCGATGTAATCCTTACTCTGGCGCGCGACATGGGCGTAAACCTCGCCGGCATCGAAATCATCCTGAACATGCGCGAAAAAATGGTCGAGATGGAACGCCAAATGACGGAATTCGCCACTGTCGTACAGCAGGAGCTCTCGCGCGTCGCATCGTTGCATTCGCAGAACAAAGAGCCACGCCACGCCATCGTGCGCGCCACTCCTCGCTTCTCTCGCACATCCTAGCAAAGCATCCAGAATGAATCCGCATGCACCGACTAGGTGGGGGCCGAACTTGCTCTGACTCTGTAGGGGCGGGGCTTGTCCCGCCCGGTTTTATGACGAAGCCTCCGTAATGGCTCCGGACCGTTCCGGTCGGCGCATTTGCGCCCACAGCTTTCCCTAGGCTGACACCTTGCCGCAAACCCTCCGCGAACGTATGCTGTCCGCATGGCGCTAGAGAATTGTTCGCTCTGCAAAGGAACCGGCTGGAAGCTCGTCCCGCGCCCAAACGGAGCCGTCGGCAAAGTCGCCCTCGCCTGCGACTGCGGCATGCAAGACCGCGCCGAGCGCGTCATCGAGCGCGCCCACATCCCCAAGCGCTATGAACACTGCGATTTTGAAAGCTACAGCACCGACGTCGGCGCCACGCCGCAGCAAACCGACTCTTTAAAAAAAGCCAAGCTGCTGTCGCAAGGATTTGTTCGCGATTATCCCGGAGCCGCCGAAAAAGGCCTGCTCCTTATGGGCCCCTCCGGCGTCGGCAAAACGCATTTAGCCGTAGCCGCGCTGAAGGATCTGATCCGCCGGGGACACGCCGGCCTCTTCTGCGACTACCGCGAACTCCTGAAAGAAATCCAAGCCAGCTACAATCCTGCCAGTGAATCCACCGAAATGGGCATCCTCGAACCCATCCGCACCGTGGAAATTCTTGTCCTCGACGATCTCGGCGCCAGCAAACCCTCCGACTGGGTCCGCGACATCGTCGGCATCGTCCTCAACGCCCGCTACAACGAGCGACGCACCACCATCATCACGACAAACTACTATGACAATCCGGCGGCCGAAGGCGAAGCCACCCGCCTCCCCAGCGGAAAACTCGTCATGCCCACCCGCGAAGATTCCCTCGACCAACGCATCGGCAGCCGCATGCGCTCCCGCCTCTTCGAAATGTGCCGCACCGTGGAAGTCATCGCGCCCGATTTCCGCCGCGAAAGCACCCAGGCCGGCCGCGCCCGCGCTTAGCCGGAGAGAACTAGCGAATCAGGATTTCTTCGGGCTGCGCGTCGAGCAGGTTCAGTACGACACGGCCTCCCACCTCTTTGAGCACAGCAATGCGCCCGTTCAATGGCCGGTCCGGCGAATACCTCGCGTGAACTCGGTACTCGCCCCGCTTGCGTGGAGGACAATCAATCGTTGTGCTCCAACCGATCACCTCGCCGGCGCGCAAGAAAATGAAGTTGTGCGCCAGGACCGTCCATGGATCTGGTTCCTCGTTCGGCATACCGTCCACGATAGGTTGACAGCTCCGAATCTGCTGCCCGTGCGCTGTTTCCAGGTCAACGTAGAAACCTGGAATCGCTGCCCCAGCCTGGCTCCAACCTCTTTGTACGTAAATACCTTCCTTACCGGCAGTCAGCAGCACTGTGACTGCAATTGGCTCGCCCACTTTGAAAGAACGTTTGGCGGGAATTATCGAAACCGTAGCGAGATCTTCTGGCTGCGCGACCGGGGCAACTTCATTCTGTGAGAGCGCATTTGCTGTGACCAAAACTAGTAGATATAGAATCGCAATATTCAGATACATCGCACACCTCAATGTTTCGCCACCGATTCTAGTCATTTAGACACGTACAATGATCCGGCTGTTCCAAAGCCAGGCCGGAGCTTGGTTCGAAACTGATGCTGACGGGGAAGGCAAAAATTGTGGCGGCGCTTCAGGGCTCTGATCGCCGCTCGATCGGCCGCGCAAACGAAGTCGCGCGCCTCGTTCTCCGCCACCCCCGCCGTTTTCGCGAACTCATCAAGTGCCTCTGGAACGAAAATCCCGTGCTCCGCAGCCGCGCCGCCGACGCCGCCGAAAAAGTATCCGCAAAGAAACCCCGCCTCCTCGATCGCCACAAAGCAGAACTCCTCGGCCTGCTAGCCGAAGCGGAACAGATCGAGCTACGTTGGCACCTTGCCGCCATGATTCCGCGACTCCGTCTCACGCCCGCCGAATGCCAGCGCGCCGTGGCAGCATTGCACCGCTACCTGAACGATCGCAGTTCGATAGTGAAGACCTTCGCTCTTCAAGGGCTCGCGGACCTTGCGCGAGACAACGCTGCCCTGCGCGGCAACGTGAAGCAACTCCTGGAAGATGCTGTGCAATCCGGGACGCCGGCGATGCGAGCCCGTGCCCGCAAGCTGTTGAAAAAATCTCCGTCTTAGCCAAATATTCCCCCCGCATTTGCATCCAAGTGACATAGAAACCGCAAGCTAGGTGCGAGGCCATTCGGCGAAGCCGGTTTCATTGACACGGACGCAACGCGGCGAGTATCCTTTTTAGGTTGCAGCGCGCCTCGAAACGCCCGCAGCATTGTCCCGAAAGACCGCTTGGCGGTTAACCTCCTTGTAGGAACCCTGTCAGGGAATTCGCAAGGAATCTTATCGACGTTTTGCGTTATCCCGGCTCAGCCGGGCTGGACAGAATAGAAGTTATCTTCCGGAGGCCAACAACCATGTTACCCGACCACGACAACCAGTCTTCAGCAGCCGCAGCCGCTCCCGCACCGGATTCAGAACCAGCCCCGAACAGCACCGCAGAAGAAGTGAACACCGCGCAGGCAAGCGCTCCCGAACCTGCTGCGCCCGAAAGTGCCCCGGCTCCGGTAGCAGCAACCACGGATGCCGCCCAGGAAAAGTCGTCGGCCGCTGCGCCTGCGGCTCCTGCCGAAGCGCAGGCTGCCGCCACCGCTCCGTCCCCCGCCGATGCCGAAGCCACCGCTGCCGCCGAAGAAGCAGCCGGCTCAGAAGAGATGAGCAAGCTGATGGAGCAGTACGATGAGCAGCACGAAGCTGCCTCGCAAAACGAAATTATCGAAGTAAAGGTTGTCGCCTACACGGAACACGGCGTGGTCGTGGATCTCGGCGGAAAAACCGAAGGCCTGATTCCTGCGGCGGAATTCTCCGAAACGGATATTCCCCGCCCCGAACCCAACGCCGTCATCGAAGTGCAGCGCACCGGCGAACACAAAGACGGCTTCACGATTCTCTCCTATCAAAAAGTCCTTCGCCGCCGCACCTGGGAAAAAATCGAAGCCGCCTACAAAGCCAAGGAAACCATCACCGGCAAGGTGGTCGACCGCATCAAGGGTGGCCTCGTCGTCGACATCGGTGTCCGCGCGTTCCTCCCCGGCTCGCAATTCGACCTGCGCCCCACGCAGAATCTCGACGATCTAACCGGCACCGAAGTCCAAGTCCGCGTCACCAAGCTCAACCGCCGCCGCGGCAACGTGGTCGTCAGCCGCCGCGCGATTCTTGAAGAAGAGCTCCACGCCAAGCGCGCCCAGTTGATGGAAACGCTCACCGAAGGCCAAATCGTCCACGGCCATGTGAAAAACGTCACCGAATACGGCGCCTTCGTCGATCTCGGCGGCATCGATGGCCTGCTCCATCTCACCGACCTCAGCTGGGGCCGCGTCAAGCATCCTTCCGACGTGGTCAAGCCCGAGCAAGAGCTCGACGTCATCATTCTCAAGTTCGACAAGGAAAAGCAGCGCGTTTCTCTCGGCTTGAAGCAGTTGATGCCCGACCCGTGGGTCCACGCCGCGGAAAAGTACCCTGCTGGCGGTAAAGTCAAAGGCAAAGTGGTCGGCGTCGTCGATTACGGCGTTTTCGTGGAACTAGAACAAGGCATCGAAGGCCTAGTCCACGTCACTGAGATGAGCTGGTCCAAAAAAGCCCAGCATCCCTCGAAGGTCGCCAAAGTCGGCGAAGAAGTCGACGTCGTGGTTTTGGACATCAAGCCCAGTGATCGCCGCGTTTCTTTGGGCATCAAGCAGGCGCTGCCCGATCCCTGGCTGCTCGTGGCGGAAAAATATCCCGTGGGCACTATCGTCACCGGCAAAGTCCGCAACATCGCGGAGTTCGGCGCTTTCGTTGAAATCGAAGAAGGCTTTGACGGTCTGGTGCACGTCGGCGACGTAAGCTGGACGGAGCGCATCAAGAACCCGCATGAAGTTTTCAAAAAGGGCGAACCTGTCACCGCCAAGGTCTTGAAGATCGATCCGGATAATCGCCGCGTCTCTCTCGGCATCAAGCAAGTGAACGACATCTGGGGCGAGTGGTTCAAGCAGCACAAGGTCGGCCAGATCGTGAAGGGGAAAGTCTCGCGCATCGCCACCTTCGGCGCGTTCGTCGAGCTTGGCGATAACATCGAAGCTCTCTGCCACAATACAGAGATCGAGGAGCGCAAGCGCCGCGACGACGGCCATTCACCGATGCACCGTACCAGCACCGGTCCGCTGAAGAGCGCCGGCCCGCTCGAGCCGGGCAAGGAGTACGATTTCAAGATCATCAAGATCAGCCCGGAGACGCGCCGTATCGGATTGAGCTATCGCGCCGCCGCCAAGCAAATCGAGCGAAAGGAAATCGAGCAGTACCGCTCCACGTCGAAGTCTTCATCGACGGCGACGATTGGCGACGCGCTCAAGTCCAAGTTGTCGGCACGCTGAGCTTGGTAGACGGCACGCGCCACACGGCGCTCGGCAGGCTTTCTTGTAGCAAACCGGGCAGCAGGTCCCAGGGGGCCCGGTGCAAGATAATGGGGCAGCACAATTTCATTTACCTGCGGGTCAATTTAATGATAGGAAGAGGGTCAACCGGGCGCGTTCCGCCCCTCTAAACCGTTTCGCACCATGAACCTGCGGGCGCTGATACACTGGCTCTGCAACGAGGCATAGGCACGATGACCAAGCAACTCACGCTGACGAAGGCCGACCTCATCGAAGAGGTGCTGCGCATCACCGAACTCCCCCGCAAGGAGTCCGAGACCATCGTCGAGACCATCTTCGACAGCATCATCGAGTCCCTGCAGAATGGCGACAAAATCGAGATTCGAGGCTTCGGCAGCTTCCGCACGCGCCAGCGCCGCGGCCGAGTGGGCCGCAATCCGAAAACAGGTGAAAAAGTCGAAGTGCCCCCGAAGAAAATTCCTTTCTTCAAGCCCAGCAAAGAACTGAAGGATTTTGTGAACACCTCGGAGGCAGCAGCCTCGGCAGGAGCAACCTCTCCGGGGCCAGCTTCCGGCGACGCGAAGCATCCTTAAGTGGCACAGGCTTCAGCCTGTGCTCGCATCTATTCCCCATTTCCACCGAACTTTCTGCGGAGCCGCTGCACGACTGTGCTCGTTTCCGTCGCACACCGCCGGATCTTCATGGTTCTTCTTTTAACTCTTAAACCTTGAACTCTTCGACCGCTTTGGCGCGCGTGCCCCCATCCTCGTTTTTCGAGGGTGGGTCTTCTCTCATCTTCTCCGAACTTATCAACAACTCGTCGCTCTACGGCCACCGGAAGCCCGTGCGACGCGCGCACCGTTTTGCGCTATTCTGTCCGCGCAACTTTTGTTCTTGAGGACGCGTGTCGATGGACTATCTCTGGACTCCTTGGCGCTACCAGTACATAGAACAAGTCACCGCCGGCAAGCAGCCCGACTGCATTTTTTGCGATGCCGTCGCGCGCAACAAAGATGACGAAACGCTGATCGTCTATCGTGGCGCCAAAGTCTTCGTCATTCTCAACCGTTTTCCCTACACTTCGGGCCACGTCATGATCGTCCCTTATGCCCATGTCGCCGAACTCCACCTCTGCGATCCCGGCGCACTCGACGAAATGATGCATCTCGCGCAGCGCATGGAAAAAGTCTTCCAGCAAAATTACAAACCCGACGGCATGAATCTCGGCATGAACCTCGGCCGCGCCGCAGGTGCCGGCGTCGCCGGCCATCTGCATCTTCACGCTCTCCCCCGCTGGTTCGGCGATTCCAATTTCATGACCGTCATCGCCGAAACCCGCGTCCACCCCGAAGACCTAAAGGTCACCTATGAACGCCTCCGCAAAGCCCTAGCCATCTAGCGATCCACAAGAACACCACTCTTGTAGGGGCGCGATTCATCGCGCCCTTCTTTGGCGGCTTGCTGCCGGCCGTACGATTCATCGTGCCTCTCACACGAACGACCAGTCCCCCTCACCCGTAGGGGCACGGTATGCCGTGCCCGTCTTCGGCTGGCACCAGACACACGTCCACATTGTCATTCCGAGCGAAGCGAGGAATCTGCTTTTCTCTTCTCTGTGTCCCCCGCGGGTGCCCCACCCTCGTTTTTTGAGGGTGGGATCTTCTCTTCGCTGTGCTCTCTGCGTTAAATCTTTTCTCCTTCTGCGCTAAACTACTCCCACCCATGAATCTCGATCTCACAGAAGAACAATCCCTTCTCCAAAAAACCGTCCGCGAGTTCGCCGAATCCGAAGTCCGCCCGCTCGCCAAAGAACTCGACGAAACCGGCCATTTCCCTCGCGCCCTCTTCGCCAAAGCCGCCGAGCTAGGCCTCACTGGCATCGCCATCCCAGAATCCGAAGGCGGTGCAGGCTTCGACCACATCGCCTACACCATCGTCATCGAAGAAATTTCCCGCTGCTGTGCTTCGACCGGCGTAATTCTCTCCGTCCAAAATTCTCTCTACTGCGACCCCATCCACCGCTATGGCACCGCCGAGCAAAAAAAGAAATTCCTCGAACCCTACGCCCGCGGCGAAAAAATCGGCTGTTACGCCCTCACCGAGCCGCAAGCAGGCTCCAACGCCGCCGCTCTGCAAACCAAAGCCGTCCTCCGCGGCGACAAATATATTCTCAATGGCACAAAAGCTTGGATCACCAACGGCGGCGCCGCCGACGCCGCCATCGTCTACGTCAACACGCATCCCGAAAAAGGCGAAAAAGGCATCACCGCGCTAGTCGTTGAAAAAGGCACGCCCGGCTTCAAAACCGGCAAGGAAGAAAAAAAACTCGGCATCAGCGCCACCGCCTGCTGCGAACTCATCTTCACCGACTGCGAAGTCCCCGCCGCCAACCGCATCGGCAACGAAGGCGAAGGCTACAAAGTCGCTCTCTCTACGCTCGACGGCGGCCGCATCGGCATCGCCGCGCAAGCCACCGGCATCGCCCAAGGCGCCTTCGAAGCCGCCCGCACGTACGCCCAGGAACGCCTCGCCTTCGGCCATCCCATTTCGCAATTCCAGGCCATCCAATTCATGCTCGCCGACATGGCCACGGAACTCGACGCCGCGCGCCTCCTCGCCCGCAAAGCCGCCTGGAAGCAGGACACTGGCGCTCGCTTCAGCATGGACGCCGCCATCGCCAAACTTTTCGGCAGCGAGATGGCCACCCGCGTCACCCACAAAGCCATCCAAATCCACGGCGGCAACGGCTACAGCCGCGAATATCCCGTCGAGCGCAACTACCGCGACGCTCGCATCACCGAAATCTACGAAGGCACCAGCGAAATCCAGCGCCTGGTCATCTCCTCCTGGGTTCTGAAATCACCGTGAAACGTTTATCCCTTTATGCCGCGCTCGTCGCTTGCATCGTTGTTTGTGGATGCGGCGAGTCGTGCGACTACGAGACCCTGTCAGAAACGAAATCCCCAGATGGCAAACTGAAAGTCGTGGTGTTTCAGAGAGGTTGCGGAACCCCCATCGACTCTAGCGAGCAAATCAGTATCTTGAGCAGCAGCGCATCCTCGCCATCAGGCCGCGGAAATGCCTTCATCGCCGGCGATGAAAACCGCGCGAAGCCAGCGGGCGCCAAGCAAACAATCGAAATCATAGCAATCTGGGAATCAAACTCGTCGCTTGTGATTTCTTACCCGAACAACACGCAAGTATTCCTAAAGAAGCCTAGCGTGGCTGGCGTCGCAATCAAGTACAAGCCAGTTCCTTAGTATTTTCCCCGGCCTGCTGTTTCAACAAACGCATTGTAGGGACGCAGCCCGCTGCGCCCCATTCATGCCCCTACCTGCACCAGCGAAATTCAGCACCGCGTCGTGTCCCTGACCGTCAGGACAGGTGTGCATTGCGGCAAATTCGGCGTATCTCTCTTTGTC
Source organism: Candidatus Acidiferrum sp. (assembly GCA_035272765.1). Classification (GTDB taxonomy): domain Bacteria; phylum Acidobacteriota; class Terriglobia; order Acidiferrales; family UBA7541; genus Acidiferrum. The sequence goes on along the minus strand of DATEQG010000083.1, from coordinate 56,621 downwards.
TCCCCGCTCTTACCTGAAAAAATGGGGTAAGGGCGCCTCGCGCGATTCGGACCCGGAATGAAAATCCCGCCCGATGATAGGAGCCTCGATGCCGCTGCCACTGTGGGAAAAAATCCTCTTAGTCTGGGCAATCATGCACATCATAGGACCCCTCGCCCTGCGATTCACTTTTCGTTACTCCGCACGGGTCGAACCCGCAAAGGTTGATCCCGGCGCGCTTCCCGTCGCCGTGCGAGCGATGATCAATCGTTGGTCGTCGCAAATCCAATCCGCAGGCTTCTCACTCGTGGGCATCTACGACATGGGAGAACTTGCTTCTGACACGCGAAGTTTCCTCGCCTACTTTGTAAACCGCTCGGCGGGCGATTTTGCGGACATCTCGGTTGTGACGAAAGACACAAAAACGCAGGGCTACTTCGAGTTCTCCTCCAGTTTCACGAACGGCCTGACGCTCGATACCAATGCCAACAAAACAATTTCGGTCACTTCCACGCCGTCCGACATCCTAATCTTCCGTTTCCCCCAGATCACATCGCCTTCCCAGCTCTACCAGGTTCATCGTGCCTTAATTCAGAAGCATGCCGGTTTCCTGCATCCGCAATTGCCCCCCGTTGGCGAAGAGTCCTCTCGGATTGTGAAACAAGTAGGCCGCTTCGGGCCGTGCCAGGCCGAGGCAGGATACATGCGGCTCGCCTCGGATGGCACCCACTACCGTCTCACGTGGAAAGGCGCTTGTTTGGTGGCCTGGAAGTCGCTTTGGCCCACTTCCCTCATCCGCAGATCGCTCTACCGCGCGCGCATGCAAAAGGTGCTCAATTCTCTTCAAAGCTCTGGCATCGTTGCCATAAGCACCGCCTCAAACTTTTAGAACACCGCCAACGCCTCGAGAAAATCTCACTTGCCCTGAGCCGTATCCATTCTCAAAAATCGCGCGGCGTTGTTGTACAGGATGCCGCGTTTCTGCAGCGTCGTCAGGTATGTGGCGTTCTGGATGATGCTGATCGAATAGGCCTTCAGCCTGGGCCAGAGCAGTTGGTCGGTTCCGAACATCACGCGATCATCGAGCCATCGCCAAAATCCGAGAGCTCTCCCGCCTATCTCAAACGCGAGCTGATTCAAGAGCGTTGGCGATAAGGTCGCCAGTTGCCAAGCCCAGGGACAAGGAAGTAAGTTACTTCCGCTCCAAGCGCAAAAGGAGAATCCTTCGTGCCAGAAAATAATAATCGGACGCCAATAGAAAAGATGGTTGAGGCGCATCAGCACCCCATGAGCCGTCGCAGCGCAATCTGCGGGGCCGCCACTCTCGCTGGTGGCGTTGCCGCTTCCTCGTTGCTGCCATTGCCTGTCGCCGGAGCCGCTCAGAAAAAGACTTCGGCCGAAACCACAGCCAAGCCTTCCATCGTTGCTGACGACGAAAACGCAATCGTCGAAACCACCGCGGGCAAAGTGCGAGGCTACACACGCAACGGAATTTACACCTTTAAAGGAATTCCGTACGCTGCGAGCACCGCGGGGAAAGCGCGTTTCCTGCCGCCGTCGAAGCCGACCCCGTGGACCGGCGTCCGCAGCTCCATGCAATACGGCTACGTCTGTCCGCAAGGCCCACGCGGCGGCTGGGCCAATGACGAAGAAGCCTGGATGTTTTCCTGGGACGATGGCATTCCAAACGAAGACTGCCTGCGCGTGAATATTTGGACTCCCGCCAACGACAATAAAAAACGCCCTGTTATGGTCTGGCTGCATGGCGGCGGCTTCCAGGCGGGTTCGGGTCAGGAGCTGAAGTCCTACGACGGCGAGAGACTGAGCCGCCGTGGCGATGTCGTAGTCGTGAGTCTCAATCATCGCATCGGTGTGCTTGGCCACCTGAATCTCGCCGCCTACGGCGAGTCCTATGCCGGCTCGGGAAATCTTGGAATGATCGACCTCGTGGCGGCGCTCGAGTGGGTGCGCGACAACATCGCAAATTTCGGCGGCGATCCGGGCAACGTGACAATCTTTGGCCAATCCGGCGGTGGTGGAAAAGTTAGCACTCTGATGATCATGCCAACAGCCAAAGGCCTGTTTCATCGCGCTGTCGTCCAGAGCGGCTCCATGGCGCGCGGCGCCAGCGTGGAACGGTCCGCCAAAATTGCTGCTGACCTTCTCGCGGAACTGGGCTTGAACGGCTCGCAAGTCGCGCAACTCCAGGACCTGCCCTACCAAAAATTGGTTGAAGCCGGCGGAGCGGTCCAGCGCAAGAACGCGCGGGTCGGCTTGCCCAACATCCGCAGAATGGCCGAAACGCTCGTCTGGGCGCCGGTCATCGACGGCACGGTCGTGCCCCGCCATCCTTTTGATCCCGACGCTCCCGCCATCTCGGCGCAAGTTCCCATGCTCGTGGGAACAGTGCTGAATGAATTCCTCAACGGGATCAATCATCCCGAATACGAACTCATGACCATGGACGACGTCAAAAAACGCGTCGGCGATATGTTCCCCGATAAGAGCGGACAGATCATTGAAGTTTTCCAGCAAGCTCATCCCAAAGAAAAGCCCTTCGATATTCTTTCCAGAATCGCTGCATCCGGCGTGCGTCAAGCAGCCGTATCCCAATGTGAACGCAAAGCCGCGCAAGGTGCCGCCCCGGCGTATTTGTACTGGTTCACCTGGAAGACCCCGGTCTTGGATGCCAGGCCACGCGCCTTCCACTGCGCCGAACTGGCGTTCTGTTTCGACAACGCCGAGCGCTGCGAGAACATGACCGGAAACGGCGCGGAAGCGCATCACCTTGCGGCCCAAGTCAGCGACGCCTGGATTCACTTTGCACGCACCGGCAATCCGAACCATGCTGGGATTCCTGCTTGGCCCGCCTTCACCGCCGAGAAGTGCCCCACAATGATTTTCGATTCGCCCTGCGAAATGAAAAACAATCCCGACACCACCGAACGCAAAGCCACCGACCAACCGTAGCGCCGCCCTTCAGGGCGGCATGTTCCCTGGCGGCATCTTCAAAATGAAATACGCCCCTACAGAACATCGCTGGCGGGCTTTTGCATCCCCAAACCCAAGCTTTATAGAAAGGCTTCGGCTGACATTTCCCTCATTCCAGCGCTATAATCCGGGCCACTCGACACACTTGTCGACATCGGCGCTCTCGCCGAGAAGGAGGTGATCCAGTGAGGTACGGTTTACGTTGAAGTAGTTGAGGAGGCGCTTGTGAGTTTACCAAGCGCCTCTCTCTTTTTCCGCCGCGTAGCACAGGCACTCTTGCCTGTGCTCTTGTCAACCACTGCAACACTCCAATCCCCGAAATCCGCGAAGCCATCAGCGAAATCCAACGCCTAGTCATCTCCGGCACTCGAAGCTTTAAGTAGTTCGCGCTAGACTCCACGTTTCTCAAAAGGTCCTTCAAGATGGTGGAACAAGGGAATTAGATCTCTCGTAGCTCCACTTACGGGAGTGCCTGAGAGGAACCGCGGCCCTTCTGGTTCGTCTATATAGGTGGGTTGAGGTCGCCTTTGGAGGCACAAATGAATTGCTCGCGGATGAGAGCGCGAACGGCTGTCGTGCTTGGGGCCGTCGTTGTGGTTTTGCCCTTCTTTTCGCCGATGTTGCGGGCAAAGAAGGAGCTTGCGGCACCCGCGGGGGCAACAATTCTGCAGCTGGAGAGGGATGTTCCTGAGCTAATGAAGAAAGACGGCGTGCCGGGCCTAACGATGGCTGTGATTCGGGGCGGAAAGACGACATGGGTGCATGGTTTCGGGATCAAGGAAGCAACCACCGGCCAGCCGGTGACGGTTGAAACCGTTTTTGAAGCGGCTTCACTGAGCAAGCCAGTGTTTGCATACGGCGTCTTGAAATTGGTGGAGCTTGGCAAGCTGGGGCTGGACGTTCCACTAACAACCTATTTGCCGAAGCCTTATATTGCGGGTGACGAGCGCCTTGCGAAGATTACGGCGCGGATCGTCCTAAGCCATCGCACCGGTTTCCCAAATTGGCGAGGAGATGACGGTCTGCTCCCAATTTATTTCACCCCAGGAGAGCGGTTTAGCTATTCGGGTGAGGGCTACATCTACCTTCAGCGCGTGGTCGAGCAGATCACCGGCAAACCTCTCAACGAATATATGACCGAAGCCGTGTTCGCGCCGCTGGGTATGACCAGCAGCAGCTATGTATGGCGGCCAGACTTTGATGCGCTAACCGCTACGGGCCACGACGCGAACGGCAAGCCGGCCGGATTGTGGAAGCCAAAAGAGGCGGGAGCGGCTTCAACACTCAACACAACCGCCAAGGACTACGCGTTATTTGTTGAGGCGGTTCTCAATGGGAAAGGCCTCCAGCCCGCGACGCTCCACGAGATGGAGACGCCGCAAATCGCGCTCGATCCGGAGTGCAGGATTTGCATTAAGCGCGAGCCGAAGCAACTATCGAAGAATTTGTTTTGGGGATTGGGATGGGGTATTCAGCGCAAGGATGGAAGCGATCTGCTGTGGCATTGGGGAGACAACGGCGCATTCAAGTGTTTTGTGATCGCGGAACCGAAAACAAAGTCAGGCGTAGTGATGTTCGCAAACAGCGAGAATGGACTGGAAATCGCCAAGCCCGTGATAAACGAGGCCATGGGTACAGAGTCGCTAGCCTTCGATTGGCTCAAATAACAAGAGGGCCATGCCAATCCACGGCGGCAACGGCTACTCCCGCGAATACCACGTCGAGCGCATCGTCACCCTCCACCGCATCGGGGAACCCGTCGAAGTTGCCGGCGCTGTCGTCTTCCTCGCCTCCTCCGCCCGCTAGTCGTCGGTGCTAATCACACACGACTCTTTAGTGTCCGGAGTTTAGCCGACGTGAGAGATTAAGGCGCTAATGCGCTCAGGTACCCGGATGGCTTTGGCCACTTGATCATTGTCTGTGACAGACTGCATCAGTCTTGCTACTTGCGTGGGCGTGAGCTTGGGAAGCCTTTCGAGGAGGGGCATTGCGTCTCGCGCTGCCTGAAAGCTACCTGCTTGAGCCATATTCTCTACGAGCGCGTCGGCCATTCTGCCTGAAGTCAGTGAATGATTGAGAAGGATTTGGAAAAGCTGTTCGGCAACTTCGGGCGCTTGCAAGCCTTTGGCGGGAAATCCTTGGTACTTCCCTAGAAAGCCGTGCGGAGCCGTTTCCTTACAGAGTGGTACGACAAGCTTTCCTCGCCCGAACGCGAAGCCTACCTCCTGATCGCACCAGCGGCTATCGACAAAGTCAGGCGTGATAATGGCAGCCAACGCGTCCGTGGTTCGAAGGGCGCGCTCTATTTCGAGCTGCCATTCTTTGGTTGGCTCGATATCGTCGTGCGCTACAAATGCGGCGATCCCATATTTGCCAACTGCCGTTTTTAAATTGTGGGCGGAAAGTTTGTTTGGATGTGTGTGGCTGATGAATAGGCGGAAGAAGCCAGTCTTCCAGAAGGACGGCACATCCTCAGGTTGTTGTGGTTGTTCCGCCGTTTTCGCTGGTGAGTGAGCCTCGGGGGATAACTCCGGCGTGATAATGACCTCTTTGATTCGACTGTCAGGGTATCGGCGCGCAATGGGTCGTATGCGATCTCGGATGGACTGTTCGAGCCCTTCACGATATTGCTCGATATTCGCGTATGTCTGGACGGGGACCTCGAGAGTCAAAGTGTAGAGAGACACGTCGTAGTCTTCGCCGTCGAAGATTAGGGTGGCGATGCAGTTCCCGAGTACGGTGGCCTCTGGCTCGCCGCCTTGAGCGCGGGCGATTTGCGCGGCCACATTAACAATGTCCTTAGCCTTATCTTCAGGGATGGGCACGAATAGTCTCCACAATCTTAACTGTAAAGGTGTCTGGGTGGTGATGTCCAGATGTGGACGTATTGAACCGGGTGACTCGCGTAGAGTGCAAATCAGGTGAGTGGCGCAGAGTGCCGATGGGGTGCCGCATTCGCCGGTTTTGCGGGTGCGGGTTTTGAATTAGGCCCTGATCCCCATCTTGGCTTCTCCCCCTTCCCGTCTCACCAAACTACAAAATTCCCGTCAATTCCCTTTAACGACTCCACTTCCGCGTCTCACGGAATACTCAATCCGCCACAACCCGGTCCGCCTCTGCACTTGCCGCTACACAAATGTCCACGAACACTCTCTTCGCAAATGGATCCTCTGTTCCAGCTTCCTCGAGAATGGCCGGCTGCTTTCTCCTTAGGCCCCTGTAAATTTGCATCATCTGTGGCACGCTCGGTTGCCTCCCCGGCCTCCGGAATATGTTGCATAATCCGCTCAAGGCCCCGCGCACGGCGCCGCCATGAATCCTCGGATCAGTGCCCTTCAGGTCGCTCAGCGATTTGTCGATACGATTTGCCTCGGCTTCGAAAACGAACCAGTTCGGTTTCTGCGTCTTATTCTGGCTGGCGTACGCCACGCACAACCCAAGCTCGAAAGGCATATTGAATCGTGGCACGCGCGGCTTCTTGGGGTCCAACTGCACGCGTGATAGATCGTGGACCGAGTATCTACAGTTCCTCGCCAGCCTGAGGATCTTTTCCAGCCGTCTCGAACTGTCTGGGATCTCCAGCGTCGCGCGAGGCACTAATCCAAACGCGCTGATCCCCGCTATGTAGGCTACGAATAGCTTCTCAAACTTGTTGTCGTAGGGAATATTCAGGAAGGCTTCATCGCGCCGCTTTTTTGGCTTTGCCACGAGCGTGGTTTCTCTTTTTGGCAGAAGCCGAAGTCCTGGCCCCGTTCTTTTTTTCGGCGATTTTGCTTGAAAAAATCGTCTGAGAACTTCCGAGCCGCTTCAGCCACTTAACGCGAGCCTTTGGAACGCCGAGCACCTTCCCGACGTCCTCAGGTTTAGCAAATGTGGAATCTAGCACGATAGTCATCTTTATGCCATCCCTAAACTCAAATATACTCGCCTTTCCAGAACAATTCCACCGGCGATCCCCACGGGCTCCGGGAGAATTGTGCCGGCGACACGTGAGGCCAAGGGGACTGCGACCGATGGACAGGCCGGACGTAATTCGTCTCAGCAAACTACAAAATTCCCGCCAACTCCTTCCAACCGTTCTACTTCCCCGTCTCACGCTCGAATGATAAAACTATGGTACTATATCTTTACAGTAATTTACATCAGTGCTACCATTCTCTATGATTCGGCGCCGCTCCACGCACCGGCATTCCTTCCACTCGCGATTCACTCCCTGCCACTCCACTATCCTCTTCCGCGTACACGCAGGAAACGCCGCAAACTCTTTCCTCTCACGCGGTTACTTCATAACTCGCGTACACCCCCGGGTGGGGGCACCAGTGGCACGGGCTTCAGCCTGTGCTCCTTCATGGCTCCGCCCAAGATCCACACGCGCTTCCGCACCACTCAATCCGCCCAGCACTCGGCACCGTCCAATCGCCGCTATCCCCCTATGCCCTTTCGTCATGATTCTTGACGCCGCTTCAAGCATAAGTCCTGTGTTTGCCACTCTTAAAAAAACACCGGGGGTGGGGTATCCCCTCTTCCGACGCGAATCCTCGCCTCCGTTCCGTTATATCCTGTCACCGTGCTTGAACTCGACTGCGGCCAGGATTTCGACCCGACCCGCGACGAAGATTTTTTCGCCGCCCTGCCGCCCAAACCCGCCGTCTGCCTGATCGAATCGCGCGCGGAAAACGCCGAGCCGTTTCTGATTCGCACGCAGGATTTGCGCCGCCTGCAGCGCCTCCTCGGCCCCGCCGATCCCGCCAGCAAACGGCTCAATCTTCGCGAACTCGCGAGCGGCATTCGCTATCGCCTCACCGGTTCCGCGCTCGAACAAATCTTCACGTACTATCAGCACGCCAAGCATCTCTTCCCGCAGCGCTATCGCAAACTCACGCGCCTGCGTCCGCCCGCCGTCCTGAAAATCAGCCTGCGCAACGCCTATCCGCGCTGCTACGTCACGCGCCGCATCGCCGTCGACGAAACCGGCGCGCCCACGGCTGGCGCTTACTACGGCCCATTCCCTTCCCGAAAATCCGCGCTCGCTTTTTCCGAGCAAGCTCTTGACCTCTTCAAAGTGCGCCGCTGCCAGATCAAAATCCGTCGCGATCCCACTTTCCCCGGCTGCATCTATTCCGAAATGAAAATGTGCCTGGCGCCGTGCTTTGCCGGGTGCTCCAAAGAGGAATACGACGCAGAAGTCCAGCGCCTCGTGCAATTCCTCGACACCAATGGCAACTCGCTCCGCGCTGCGATCGAAGACGACCGCGAACGCGCCAGCGCCGATCTCGATTTCGAGCGCGCCGCGCAACTCCACAAACGCGTCGAAAAAGTTGACGCCGCGCTGCGCTTCCGCCCCGAGATCGCTCGCCGCATCGCCGATCTCGACGCCGTCATTCTTCAGCGCGCCGCCGAAGAGCAATCCATCGGCGTCTTCGGCATCCACAGCGGACGCTTCGCCGAGCCATTCTTTCTGCGCTTCGGCGAAATTGCCAGCCAGCCGCGCTCCGCCGAACACATTTTCAAGGACTATCTCGAAGGAAATGCTGCAAGCGCGCAAAGCGCGGAACAATCCGCCGCAATCTCTACAACCGCTGTTCCACAAAGCGGCGAGATTTCCGCCGTACGATCCGCGGCTGCCGCTCGCGAAGAACTCGGCGAACATCTCGCGCTCATCTCCCGCTGGTTCTACAGCAATCCCCGCGCCGGCGAGATTTTCTTTCGCGAAAAAGACTGGCCGTACCGTAAGATTCTCCGTGCCTGCGGCCGCCTCCTAAATCCGAAAGCAACTGCCGAGGCGCCAACAACGACAGAGCCGCCCGCGACCGACAACGGCTCGCCGCCGTAACGATTTTGAATTTGTAGGGGCACGATATATCGTGCCCGTCTTTGTAGGGGCGCAGCATGCCGCGCCCCTACATGCATGATTGCAAACGATAAGGAAATCATGACCAAATCCGCCACACTAGAAGGCACAAAACGCTACGCGAACCGATTCGCAGGGCGCGCCGCCAACGGCCACTTTCGCGAATCGCAAGGCCTCGTCATGTCCTCGCTCGGCATCGGCACCTATCTCGGCCAGCCCGATCCGAAGGTCGATGCAAGCTACACCGCCGCTATCGCCGCCGCCGCTGAATCCGGCATTAACTTCATCGACGCCGCCATCAATTACCGCTTCCAACGCAGCGAACGCAGCATCGGCGCAGCCATCCAGCAACTCGCCGCAAAAGGTTTTTCCCGCGAAGAACTCGTCATCTGCACCAAAGGGGGCTACCTGACTCCCGACGGCTCGATGCCCGAGGAACCCACCGAATATTTTCTTCACGAATACATCCAACCCGGCATCTTCACTCCAAAGGACCTCGTCGCCGGCAGCCACTGTATGACTCCGCGCTTCCTCGAAGATCAGATGGCGCGCAGCCTGCGCAATCTCCAGCTCGAGTGCATCGACGTCTACTACCTGCACAATCCCGAAACGCAGCTCACCGAAGTCTCGCGCCCCGATTTTCTCGAACGCGTGCGTGATGCGTTCATTTTTCTCGAGTCCGCCGCCGACGCTGGCAAAATTCAGTTCTACGGCATGGCGACCTGGAATGGCTTCCGCCAGGAAGCCAAAGCGCGAGACGCCATGCAACTCGCCGAATTCGCGCAAATCGCAACAGATATCGCCGGCGAAAAACACCGCTTCCGTTTCGTGCAACTCCCGTTCAATCTCGGAATGACGGAGGCGCTGACGCTCGGCAACCAATCCATCGGCGGTCGCGACCGTACCGTCATGGAAGCCGCAAGCGAATTGGGAATCACGCTGGTCGCCAGCGCGTCACTGCTGCAAGGCCAGGTCGCGCGCAATTTACCGGCGTTTGTTGCCCAAGCCCTGGGCCTCGAAAATGATGCGGAACGCGCCCTGCAATTCGTCAGGTCGTCGCCGGGAATCACGACAGCGCTGGTCGGAATGTCACGCGTCGAGCATGTCCGCGCGAACGCCAAACTAGTGAATGTAGCGCCCGCCACAGTAGATCAGTTCACGCAACTCTTCAGCCGCGGCGAGGGCGCATGACCCAATGCCAACGCCGCCACAAAACCGTCATTCCGAGCGGAGCAGGCCGACGCCTTTTCACGTTCGCTCCTGCGAACGTGTCGGCCTGCGCAGGAGGAACTCTGCGCCATCGAGCGCTGTTTGCTCGATGAATCTCTCTTCGATTTCAGCTTCGTTTACCCGGATCTGGAAGCTTCTCTCTCATCCAGTTCGTGATCGCCGTATCCACTTGATCAAGCTTGCCGACAAAAAAATGGTCGGCGTCTTCCACAATCACGATTCTGTTTTCCCCGGGCACCGTCGAAACGACGCTTTTCAATTTATCCACCGCGCCGTAAATATCATTCGCTCCGTGCACGAAGAGCTTCGGTTTTTCGCATCGCGCCAAATACGAAAAGTCCGCGTTGTTCACCGGCGCTCCCAACCCGATGAGCGAAGTGACGCGCGCGTCCTCACATCCGGCCCGAAGTCCTACCCAGCATCCAAAACTGAATCCTGCAACCAGAAGCGGAACGTTTGGATATTCTGCGGCGAGAAAATCCAACGCTGCGCGCGCGTCGCCGCGCTCCCCCTCGCCGCGATCGTGCTTCCCTTCGCTCATTCCCGTGCCGCGAAAATTGAAGCGCAAAACCGGAAGTCCCAGAGCATCCAGCGATTTTGCCGCTTGATAGACCACTTTGTTATGCATCGTCCCGCCGAACAGCGGATGCGGATGACAAACCACCGCAGCCATCGGCGGCGAACCCGCGCTGGGGCTCCAGAGAATAGCTTCCAAACGCCCTGCAGGTCCTGCAAGAAAGAAATTTCGAGATTCGTGTCGTGCGCTCATAGACCGGATCAAGAGAAGGGCGAGTGTACCGCAACGCAGTGAAAAGGCCGAACTCCCAGAAAGGGAACAGCAATCCGCTTTCATCAATTAAGTTGGAGCGAAGTGCAAATTGCATCCGTGCGTCATGTTCCAAAATGGAAGTCGCTCTGAAAGGCAGAGCATTCTTCGAGGCTTTCGGCATTCTAAGGGAGTAACAGTACTACGCGAATTACGAGATACCGCAAAGTATACGCTTTGGGCCCAAAACCTCGTACTAGGACATAATTTCCTGACTTTCGCGTTGCAGTTTACGGGTGCCGATGTTAGCTTTCCCTCAAATTCCAGCCCGAGTGGAGGAGTAATGAGCGACGGAGCCGATCGCCGCGAAGCAAGGCGTTTTAACATGACGCTGCCGCTGCGCGTGCTTCCGCACGAACCGCATGGGCCCGAACTCACGGCGCAAACACGGGATGTCAGCTACCGTGGTCTCTACTTCCTTGCTGAAACAAATTTTCCCGTCGGCAGCGAAATCGAATTTGTCATCACACTGCCCGAACAGGTGACGCAATCCAGCGACGTCAATATTCGCTGCCTCGGGCAGATCGTGCGCGTCGAACCCACTTCGAACGGGCGCATGGGCATCGCAGCGAAAATTGAGCGCTACGAATTCATGCCCGCCACAGCTACCGCTGCGTAAATCTTCCCCGGCTTTCGACCGTTCGCTGGCGCTCGCTTGCGGCCACGCTCGGCGAGTACAATAGCTTGGGCCGCCAGGTCCACGTCTAAACGACGGAAGCTCGTTTCTCCACGGGGGAACTTATGTATCACTACGACGCGAGCATTGCGCTCGAAGAATTGCGAGAGGATGCGCTTCTGCCGCACCCCGTCAGGCTGCGCGACATGATCCTGCGCACGCAGCTCGGACCGGAAGAGGCGAAGACGCTGAACCACGAATTCCAGGATTATCTGACAAGGTTCGGGGAGTTGCAGAACGTGGCGCGCGGAGTGCTCGAAAAGATTGCCGCCGGGCGTCGCAAGGCTTCGTGATGAAATTAGTAAAAGCGGGAGCGCAGCGCGGATGAAATCGAAGCCGCGCGTTCTCCTTTTGTCCGCATCTTCCGGTGCGGGGCACGTCCGCGCCGCGCAGGCTCTCGAAAAAGCGTTCGGCGCGCGCGGCGACTGCGCCGTGGAACACATCGACACAATTCATTACGTCAGCAAACTTTTCCAGCGCGTTTACGACAAGGCTTACATCTCGATGGTGCGCCGTGCGCCGGAGCTGATGGGTGTGCTCTACGACCGCCTCGATCAACCCTGGCATCATCCGCGGCGGCGCCTCGCCATGGATCGTCTGAACACCGCGCCGATGATTCGACTGCTCAAGCGGGTGCAGCCGGATTTGTGCGTGGCCACTCACTTCCTGGCCGCGGAAATCGTCGCCTGGCTAATCGCCAAACGGAAATTGCGCGCGCACAACGCCATCGTTGTGACCGATTACGACGTGCACGCCATGTGGCTCTGCCGCACCGTCGATCGCTACTATGTGGCCATCGACGAAGCCGCCGAATACTTGGCGCGAATCGGCGTACCGCGTGACAAATTGCGCGTTACTGGTATTCCAGTCGACCCACTTTTTGCCAAACCTTTGGAACGCGCGGACGCGCGGCGCGCTCTGGGCCTCGATTCTTCCGCGCCCGTGATTTTGATTTCTGCTGGTGGCTACGGTATCGGGCCGGTTGAACAGCTTGTAAACGATTTGCTGGCGCTGCAGCGTCCCTGGCAAATTGCCGCTATCGCGGGCAAAGCAGAGAAAGTTCGCAAGCGGCTGGAAGAAATCTCGAGTGGCGCGGGCAAACTTTCGAATGGCGCCCAGCGACTCGTTCCCGTGGGCTTCACCACGGACATGGACAAATATATGGCGGCGGCTGATCTACTCGTCGGCAAAGCTGGCGGTCTCACTACATCGGAAGCGCTGGCGCGAGCGTTGCCGATGGCGTTGATCGAGCCGATACCCGGGCAGGAAGAGCGAAACGCGGATCATTTACTGGAGGCCGGCGCCGCGATTCGCTGCAACAATCTTCCGGCGGCCGCGTGGAAAATCGCGGGATTACTGGATGACTCTGCCCGGCTCAGCAAAATGCGCGAAGCTGCGCGAGGGATGGGCAAGCCCGGCGCGGCGGCAGCCATCGCCGAAGATGCTCTAAGGCTGGTAGACTGACGTAGGCATACAAGCGACATACACATCCAATTTCGCTTCCTAAGGGTTGCTGAACACGAGTCCCCATGCGACGCAACACGCTTTTGATCGATGCCGACGACACGTTGTGGGAAAACAACGTGTTTTTCGAAAAGCTGATCGAGGATTTCATCACCCTCGTCGAGCCGTGCGGCTACACGCGCGCGTACATCCGGCATATCCTGAATGAGACGGAACGCAAGAACATCCGCCAATACGGCTACGGAGTACGAAGCTTTGGCCGCTCGCTCGAAGAAACCTACCTGAAGCTTGCGGACCAGATGGTTCGCCGAGAAACACTTGCGCAAATTCATGGCCGCGTCATGGAGTTGGAACGCACGCCGCCGAAAATTCTCGATGGCGTCCCGGAAACGCTGGCCTATCTGACCGAGCGGCATCGCCTGATTTTGTTCACAAAAGGCGAGCCCGCGGAGCAAGCCGCGAAAGTCGAGCGCTCTGGTCTGCAGGGATTTTTTGAGTTCATTGAAATCGTGAGCGAAAAAGATCCCGAGACCTATGGCGGACTCGTACGCAAATACAAAATTGTAAAGTCGCAAGGCTGGATGATCGGCAATAGTCCGCGCAGCGATATCAATCCAGCACTAAAGATCGGACTCAACGCCGTCTACATTCCGCACCAGCATACCTGGCAGCTCGAACACGAACCCCTCATGGCGGGCGCGGGAAAGCTCGTGATCGTCCCGGCATTTCGCGAACTGCGCGGGCATTTTTAGTTCGACCTTTTGAGCCTCGGCGAATATCGAGTCGTGCGTGTCCCTGAGAAAAGCGGCAGCGGGGCTGCCGCACTCCAAATAGCGACCCGGTGAGTTTCCAATTTGGATGTTGGCAATGGCTGAGCTGCGCGCCAGTCTAATCTCTTCTGGCTCCCGTAAGGGACTGGCGCAGGCAAAGGAGATTTTTATGGCGACACCGAGCACTCTCGTTCGCACCGACTGGCGGCAGGAATGGTTTGAATTTGAGGACGCCACCTATCTGAATCTCGCGGGGCAATCGCCGATGCCGAAAGTTTCTCTGCGGGCCATCCAGTCCGCCGTCGAGGACAAGAAGCACCCGCACCACAGAGCGGATTCCGTCTTCTACGAAATCCCCAACCGCATTCGCACCAACATCGCCCAGCTCATTGGCGCCAAGCCGGAGGAAATCGCCGTCACCACCGGCGCCAGTGCCGGAGTGACGGCCGTCGCCTACGCCCTTGACTGGAAGCCTGGCGACGAAGTCATAACCGCCGCGCGCGAATTTCCGCTGCATTACACCATTTGGAAGCCCATGGAAGATCGCGTCGGGCTCAAACTGAAAATCGTCTCGCCCCGCGACCGCTTCTTAACAGCTGATGATCTCATCGCCGCGATGACCCCGAACACGCGTTTAGTCTCTGTGAGCCTCGTCCGCTTCGACGACGGCTCTCTTCTCGACGCCAAGCGCGTGGCGGCCGCATGCCATTCCCAAGGGGCCTTGTTGCTGCTCGATGTCAGCCAGTGCTGCGGCGCCGTTCCCATGAACGTCAAAGAGCTCGGTGCCGATTTCCTTGTTTGCGCAGGTTACAAATGGCTCCTCGGCCCCTTCGGCACGGGATTTTTTTGGATTAAGCACGAGCTGCTCTCCCGCGTTCGTCCCGCGCCCTTCTACTGGATGGCTGTCGCTGGTTCGGATGATTTCGCAAAGCTGAACTTCGCAGACCCCAAACCGGCGGACAGCGCCAAGCGTTGGGATGCTCCGGAATGGGCCAGCTATTTCAATTTCAATCTCGTGGGCCTCGACGCTTCGCTGGATTTCGTGCTGCGCATGGGGCCGGAAACCGTCGAGCGACACAATCGCTCTTTGATCGAACTGATGTATGAACGGCTGCCGAAGGATCGTTGTGTTCCAGCGAGCCCGCTGGATGCCGCGAAGCGCGGTCCTTACGGTTGTTTTGCGGCGCGGACGCCGGAGAAGACCGCCGAGCTCTATCATAAATTGCGGAATGAAAATGTAATTGTGAGTTTGCGCGAGGGAAATATTCGCGTGTCGCCTCATCTTTACAATACGGAGCGCGACATCGACCGCTTGATATCGGTGGTTACCGCATGACAGAAAATCCAAACTGGCCGCGAGTTGCTGTCGTAGGTGCAGGCGCGGTAGGTGGATACTTCGGCGGAATGCTCGCGCGCGCGGGCGCACCGGTGATGATGATTGGCCGCTCCGCGTTCGTCGATGCCGTGAAAAAGAATGGCCTGTTTCTCGACACGGTGCAATTCAAAGAGAGCGTGCGCGTCGAGGCTTCGACGGCATTAACCGATGTGCGCGGCGCGGAGGTCGTTCTCTTTTGCGTGAAAACGATCGACAATGCCGCGACGTCGCGCGCACTGGCGCCGCTGCTCGCCCCAGGGGCAATCGTCGTGAGCATGCAGAACGGTGTGGACAACGCAGAACAGATTCGCGCCGCATCCGGTATCGAGGCGCTTTCGGCGGTGGTTTACGTGGCGGCAGCAGTTCCCGAGCCGGGGCACGTGAAGCATGCGGGGCGTGGCGATCTCGTGGTGGGCCCGCGGAATGCGCGGAGCGAGCGATTCGCCGCGATGTTTGCGCGCGCGGGAGTCGGGTGCCGCACTGCGGAGAATATCGAAGGCGAGCTTTGGACCAAGCTGACGTGGAATTGCGCGTTGAATGCTGTCTCGGCGCTGGGGCGCGCGACGTATGGGCAGATCGCGGCAAGTCCCGATGCGCGGAAGCTGGTGGAAACGGCCGTTTACGAATTGCTGGCGGTGGCCAAGGCGGCGAATGTGCATCCGCCGGGATTTGAAGATCCGAAGGTAGCGCTGGCAGGATCGTTCAAGATCGCGACGCAGTTGGCGGACGCGTACTCTTCGACGGCGCAGGACATGATGCGCGGGAAACGCACAGAGATCGATTCGCTGAACGGGTATATCGCAAGGCGTGGTGCGGAGCTTGGCGTGCCGACGCCGGTCCATCATGCGCTGTACACGCTGGTGAAACTGGCGGAAGGAAGAATGTAGCAAGAGTGCAGGGCAATCGTAACTTCCCTTGGTGAAAGCTTCAGAGAAGGAATTAGTCTTCCAGATGAAACCCAGGGCTGAAGTTTGCGATTTGTTGAAACTTCTCGGACTCAGCACACTGATTTGTATTGCATTGGCGTCCGGGCTGCTCGCAATCCTTTCTCCCCAAAAGTCGAAGAAGCACTCATCGTGTACCGTTGGCAATGATTGACTCGATGTAATTTATAAGTTACAATACATCAGTGATCGAAATTCGCCACTACGTCAGCCCCTCTGGACGCGACATTTTCGACGAGTGGCTATCGCAACTGGAAGACGCCCGGGCGCAAGCGAAGATTGCCGTGAGAATTGACAGATTGGCAGTGGGCAACATGGGCGACTGCAAGCTCTTGCGAGACGGTTTGTGGGAATTGCGAGTCGATTGGGGGCCCGGCTACCGCGTCTACTACGCAAGAACTGGTAAAGAAACTCTTCTGCTTCTCTGCGGAGGCGATAAGCGAAGGCAATCGGCGGACATAGAACGGGCGATTGGATATCTGAGGGATTATAAGGGGAGGACCAGAATAAAATGAGACGCAAGACAAGCGTGCCCCATAGTGAGGCGATGATTCGGCGGCTTCGCAAGGACTCGGAATTCGCAGCGGAATATCTCAAGGCCGCTATCGAGGAATCCGACGAGCCGCGCGTTCTGCTCGTGGCCCTCCGTCATTTGGCGCAGGCACACGGCATCGCCAAAGTCGCTAAAGCCGCTGGAATAGAACGAGAGAGCCTCTACCGAGCCCTATCGGAAAAAGGAAATCCGCGATTATCCACGTTAGTCGCGGTCACCAAAGTTATCGGCCTACGGCTAACGGTCGAAAGCGCTCCGTGAATAAACCGAATCGACCCGCCATGACGAAGAGTTAGCGGTCGTCGCGGATTTTGAAGGGGATGTGGGCGATGACTTCGAGTTCGATGGGCGTACCGGATTTAGACCCGGGCTGGAATTTCCATTGGGCGAAGGCGGACTTGGCGTTGGCGTCGAGCTGGGGATCGAGGCCGCGAGCGACTTGAATGCTGTCGACGGAACCGTCGGCGCGCACGATGCCATACAGCACGACTTCGCCTTGGACGTTCTGCTCGACGAGATCTGGCGGAAACTTGGGATCGACTTTTCTGACTGGCACAGGCATGGCTAGCTCGGAAGAGGCGGAAAGAGCAGGGCCCGGGCCAGAGCCGAGTTCGGCGAAATGCAAAATCCAGCTGCCGCTGGCGCTGTTGATATTGGCCATGTTGACGGCAAGGGTGTAGACGCGCTTCGCGGCGAAAATTTGTTCCGGCTTTGCGCCGGGGGGAAGTGTCGCGAAGTTCGGAGGCCCGGTACGTTCGGGGGAGTCTTCGCTCTTGGAGTTAGCATCCGGCCGAGTCATCAACGCGCGCGACGACGGCAAGCTAAGTTTTGCATGCGAACTGCCCAAGCCAGAAACGCTGGCGTTTGGCTGCGGGTTTCCGCCGCTGATGCTAATGCCTATGGGACTCTTTCCTCCGCCGCTGCTCGCTGCAGCCGCGCCAGCACCGCCAGATGGATCCGCAGAAGCGTTCGCTAAGCCATCGGGCACGCCCGGCTTTGTGCCTTCGGGCGAAATGGAGATGCGCGCCGCGAGATTGCCTTGCGGCGGTTGAACATCCCCCTTTGGAGCCGCAGGCAAGGCGGACAGCGCGATGAGCGTGGCAGGGTTTCCGTTCGCTGCGGGCTGAGCGGCACCGATTTCAGGCGCGGCGACGGAGTCGCCGGTTTGCGCACGCTCGGCGACGCGTGGCGCGGCGCCCGCATTTAGATCGAGCTTGGGCCTAGCTGGAGCGTTGGGCGATGCCGCCAGAGACAGCTCAGCTGGCGTTTGCTCAAAATTGGGGACATCTGGCAACGGAGCTGACGTAACCGCGGCGACGTGATGCTGGCGGGGATGAAGTTTTGCAAGGGCTTCGGCGCTGATTTGAATATGCGGCCGCGCAGGAGCTGACGGAGCCTGCAACTGCACGATGTTGGGCATCTCGGGAAGAATTTTGGGCGCAAGCTGTGGCGCAACAGGATTTAGAAGAGTTTGCCGCGGATGCGTGGGATGCACGGGATCGGTAACGATGCGCTGGCGGGGATGAAATGCATCGGCGCCTTTAGGCGGAAGTGGTTTGTCCGGCTCGCCGTGTGAGACAATTTTGGGCTTTGCGGCGTGGATTTCGAGCGCCGGGAAATCTTCGATCGGTCCGGACCACGTGAGCTGCGTATTGTAGAAGGCCGAGTTATGCCGAACCGTCGTGGGAAGAAGCGAGAACGGAGATAGAACGAACACGACGTGCCATAGCGCCGCAGCGACGACCGCTCGCCAGGGCATGCGCCGCTCGACCCAGCAATCGCGGAAGTAGTCACCGCCGAGAAATTTTCCCGCTGTAAACGGGCCGGAAACGAGGGTGCGGAGGCTGCTCCAGAGGCTTTGGCGGAAATCGCCCCAGGGTACGTCGAGCTTGGGCTCCGCGATGACGGATTCGGGCGGAGGGGTAGGAATGGGAGCCATGCGCGCGGCAGTCGCCGCGCCCTGCCCCAAGAGGTTGAACCCACTATTGACCTGGCCCAATGACATAAGCTTCGTAGTATATCGTGGCTGGGGACCAGGAGGTATGGATTCGCGTTTGGGCGCGAGGGATGCCTGAAGAAAGCAGTGAGTAGCGAGTCGTGAGTACTGAGTAGCGAAGACGGGCGGGGCCCTTACAGGGTAAACAAGCCCCGCCCCTACAGCGCGAAGTTTTGGAACGCTGACACTAGGCTGGGACGCTGGCTCGCGGGCGAGTTTGGAAATGGCGGAAGACCGCGATGAGAAGGGCGAGAGCGCACACAATTGTTATGGCGAGCCAGAAGTAAAACACCGCCATCGACGAGCTTACGATCCACGTGCCCAGGCTGTATCGCGAGCCTAAGGGGCGTTGGACGTCACGAAGGAAGATGGAGAGTTCAGATAAGCCGGCATCATCGCCCTTACTGAGGAAACGCCGGAAGATTTCGGAATAAGGCCAATAGCTCACAAAAAGTATGGCACTGGAGAGCAGCGAACCGATGGCCGCGCCGGAGCAAAGCGCGAGAGTGAGGCGGCTGGGATGAAGCGAAGCTAACCTCAGCGAGCGGTTCCGGATCACTACGCCGAGCGCGCAAAGAAACACAAGGGCAGCGCAAAGGAGAATCGCCAGTCCTGAGAGTCGCACTAGGAAAGCGTTCCAGAGGGAAACGTCGGTACCCCCCGCTCTGTTGCGCATGAACGTGCGCTCTTTCTCCTCGGATTTATCGAACTGATCGGCGAGTGAGGTGTAGAACGAAGCTGCCTCGCCGTTGCCTTCTGTTTGAGAAAGCGCTGCGAGCCGGCCGTAGGCTTCCTTCATTTCCCTCCTCATGAAAAAGGTGAATTCACCGTCAATACTCATGAACTGGCCAAAACGGGCTACCACCAAATATTTTTCAAAAGCGGCTTTGCGATCGCCGCGAGACTCGAGCGCTTGGCCAGATTCGAGAAGCGATTGCGCGTAAAGAACGCAGTACCAAACTCCATAGTTGGGAAAGCCATACCAATTTTCGTCAGAGGCGGCCTGAAACGGGTCGTTGAGGTGATAGCGTGAGATGACCCGCTGATTCAACTGCTTTAGCCTGACGACATAAGAGTCGAGTTTGGGAGATTGGAACGCGGCGTCCATTTCCTTTTCCCAGGCTGGGCTTGGCTCGAGCTTGCCTTGCGGGAATTCTTTGCTATACGTGACGGTGGCGCCAATTTTCTGAGCCGCGAATAGATGAGGAAGCGCGTTTTGCGGATCCCATTGTTTGAGCAAGGAGACTCGACGGTCTATCTCGGAAGGCGATAGATACGCCGTGCCGGCAACCGCATAGAGCCAGGTGAGATTTGGATCGAGATGCACTGCTTCGTCGGCGAAGTGCGCCCTTTGGATTGCGTTGGGGTAGCGAACGGCGACGAAGGCGAGAGCTTCTGCATCTTGATTTTGCTCGGCTTTTTTCGCTAGAGCGTCTAATTCTTGATCAGAGCTTGGATAGCCAAAGCTCTGCTT
This sequence comes from Candidatus Acidiferrum sp., assembly GCA_035272765.1. Lineage (GTDB taxonomy): Bacteria > Acidobacteriota > Terriglobia > Acidiferrales > UBA7541 > Acidiferrum. The sequence goes on along the minus strand of DATEQG010000083.1, from coordinate 36,492 downwards.
CGTATCAAAAACGTCATGCCACTGGGCTAGAGAAACTTGGAAAGCTTGGCGGAACACGGGAGCGAGGAAAAAGAGAAGCGAGGCGATGACGCAGGACACGATCACGGCGAGAGTGGTTTTGCGCATGGGAATCTCCTTGGAGAAAAGTTCGCTGGCGGATGAGACAGTGCGGCGATGGGTGCCGGGGAGAATTACGGCGACGATGGCGTGTTTGGCCAGAACGCCCGCGCCTCCCAAGGACCAAATCAGCGCTGACCAGTTTCCTTCGACGTGATTGAGTTCACTGAGCATGCCGTGGCCCCAGTCGAGGGTGTCGTGGGGAGCGATCCAGATGGCGAAGCGCAGGAGCGCGATGGCGACGCTTCGTGGAAAGGCGGCGGGGATCATGCTTTGCCTCCGCTGAAGGCGGGGCGGCGAGCTTTTAGCGCGGCGCGAGCGCTTGCCCGGGAGTCTGCAAACGTGGCGCGGACTAATTCGACGCCGTTGGGAGTCAGGCGGTAAGTGTGGCGCGGGGGGACGCCGTCTTCGGTGGTGACCCACTTAGTTTCGAGGAGGGAGTATTTGGCGAGGCGCATGAGGATGGGGTAGAGCGTGCCGGATTTTAGGCTGGTCTCGCGGCTGAGTTCGTAGCCGTAGCGCCAGGCGGTAGGGCGCTCGACGAAGCGTTCGAGGACGCGAAGAGTTTGCGGGGATAGGCGGGGAGTCTTCATAGACAAAGTCTACATATATAGATAATATAGGTCAACAGCGACCTTTCCGCGTGTGTTCTGGAAGGCAGCTGCTTTGCTGCCGCAGGCAACTTCGAAAAGCGTGGCGCCGCGGGAACGGGGCACCAGCGTTAGTCTTGAGGATTGCGTCGCGTGCGACATGCAGCTGAGAGGCAAAGCCGGAGGCCAATTTGATTGAGTCCATTCTGGGCGACCTTCGCTACGCGCTTAAACAATTCCTCAAGTCACCGGGGTTTGCCATCGGCGCCGTTGTCTCGCTGATGCTGGGAATTGGCGCGACCACAACGCTCTTCAGCGTGGTTTATGGAGTTCTACTAGATCCCTATCCTTACAAAGACGCAAATCGTATTGTGCATTTCGAATTGCTCAACAAAAGCAGTGGCCGATACCAGCCGATTCCAGTAAACGCTGGCCAATTTGATGCCATTCGCAACGTATCAGTGATCGAAGATGTCTTTTTTCTACAACCGGGACTGTTCAAGAATCTCACCGGCGACAATTCCCCCGTCGCCGTAAGCGCCGGTTTATATTCGTCAAACGCGTTCATCTTCCTGGGCGTCCCGCCGTCGCTCGGGCGGGTGTTCACCCCGACAGACGCGCCGGGAGGGAATCCCGCGCCCGTTGCGGTGCTAAGCTTTCATTTCTGGCAGGAGCACTATTTCGGAAGCCGCGACGTCATTGGCAAAACCGTCGAACTGGATCACTCGCCCTACACGGTGATTGGCGTGATGCCGCCTCGTTTTGCCTGGTTCGACTCCGATGTATATTTGCCAGGGAAGCCCACCGGCGACGTCCACGATTTCTGGATGGCGTACCCGAAGCTCAAGCAGGGGACACGCTATCCCGCCGCAGAAGCGGAGCTGCAAGCGCTCGTCGCAGGTTTTGCGAAATTAGAACCCGATCTTTACGGGCAGAGTCCCCGCGTGAGAATAGTCGCCCTGAACGGCGATGTGTGGGGCACTCGAGGCACCATTGCGAGTTTGTTTGCCGCAGCCGTGCTCCTGCTGGTAATCGGCTGCGCCAACGCTTCGATTCTGTTGCTTGCGCGCGGCGCCGCGCGGCAGCACGAGTTTGCGGTGCGAACTTCCCTGGGAGCCGGTCGCGGACGACTTGTCCGCCAACTGTTGACGGAGTCGGTACTGCTTTCGCTGGCCGGCGCGGCGTTCGGAGTCTTGGCTGCCTGGTGGGGCGTGAACACGCTTCGCAGGATTCTGCCGGACGAATTGCTTCCGCACGAAGTCGTCATACAACTGAATATTCCGGTGCTGTTGTTCAGCGCCGCCGTTGCCGTGATCACGGGCATCCTCTTCGGGCTATCGCCCGCGCTCGAAATATCGCGGCCCCACCCTGGCTCTTTGCTCCAATCAGGCAGCACAAAGGTCGCGGGCAGTACGCGGACACGGGTGTTGCATCGGCTGCCCATTGCCGGACAGGTGGCTTTGACTCTCCTGCTTCTCGCGGGAGCCGGTGGTGCCGCCAAAGCCTTTCTCGCGAAGCTCCATGCTCCCCAAGGCTTCGATCCGGATCACGTTTTCTCCATGTCCCTCGGACTGCCGAGGCCAGAGGGAGCGACGAGGCCGGAACGTGCGAAGAAATTTTTCAACGAAGAAGAGACGATAAGACAAAATGTCGCCCAAACACCGGGAGTGGCCGAAGCGGGATGGTCAGCAATTTGGAATCCAGGTACCTGGGGATTCAATACAAAAATCGAGATTCAAGGCAAGCCTGCTTTGACCGATGCCCAAGCGGTGTTCTCACCCATCAGCCCGCAGCTGCTTTCCGTTCTGCGCATTCCGCTGTTGCGGGGCAGAGTTTTCTCGATCGCGGAAGTGTCGCAGCTAGCTCACCTGGCGTTGGTGAATCAAACGTTCGTCAAGCAATACCTGGGGGACGCAGACCCGATTGGGCAGAGTGTGCGAATTCCGTTCCTGAAGAAATGGGATTCGCCTCCGATGTCATCGCGACCTCTTGATGACTGGGTGGAAGTGATCGGCGTTGTCGGCAACGCAACAAACGATGACCTCGACCATCCCCGGGTGCGGCCGGCGGTCTTTTTACCGAGCAGCTTCGATCCTGTCCTCCGCGGAGTACTTTACGTGCGTGCCAGCGGCGACACGGAGACGGCGATGCGTTCTGCCAAGGCCCGGCTGCGCGAAGTCAACCCTGGCGTGGTCGTGGAAGAAACCCGTACGTTGCAGTGGGAACTCGATAACTGGGGATGGGGTCGCGAGCGCCTGATCGCCGCCATTTTCGCGCTCTATGCTGTCATCGCTCTGGTGCTGGCGGCCACCGGACTTTATAGCGTGGTGTCTTTTGCCGTGACGCAGCGCACTCAAGAAGTGGGCATCCGAATGGCACTTGGCGCCGGGCGCGGCTCGGTCGTGCAACTCGTGCTCAGGTCGACGGCAGCCATGCTGGGCGTCGGCATAGCCGGAGGCCTGGTAATAAGCGCGATGATCGGTCCCCTTGTCTCTGCGTGGGGCGGCGGAAGTTTGGCCCAGCCGTTGACACTTCTCGGAGCTGCATTGGCCCTCGTGCTGGTCGCGGCCGTTGCATGTGTTCTTCCCGCGTGGCGCGCTGCGTCCATCGATCCCGTGCAAGCCCTGCGTGTCGAGTAGCTAGCGGATACCGTTCCATCGGAGCGAGGTGCGAAAGGCTTAGCGCGAAGCTCAGTCGGCTCGATTTGTTGGGGGACCGGGGAAAGTGCTGTTCAGAAAGAAAGTGAGGGTGGCGTCGCCTTGTTTTAGGACGCGGGTGTGGCGGAGGCGGTCGAAGTATTCGGGGAGCTGGAATTTGTGGTGATGCTCGAAGATGACGAGGGCGTCGGGGGCGAGGAAATTGGCGGTGGCGAGGAATTCCAGGGTGCGGGCATAGTCGATGTGGGCAGCGTAGGGAGGATCGACGAAGACGAAGTCGAAGCCCGGAGTGGACTGCGTGTGGCGCGCGGCGAGTTTTTGGAGTGCGGCGAGGGCGTCGGCGGTGAGAATGGTGTAGCCGGAAGTGATTTGGAGTGAGTCGAGATTTTGGCGGATGAGTTTTGCGGCGGGGGCGTGATTTTCGATAAAGGTTACGTCGGCGGCGCTGCGGCTGAGGGCTTCGATGCCTACGGCGCCGGTGCCGGCGAAGACATCGAGGAAGCGCGAGCCAACAATGCCGGGGCCGAGGACGTTGAAGAGCGTCTCACGGAGGCGGTCGCTGGTGGGACGGAGGGCGAGGCCTTTGAGGCTTTTCAGGATACGGCTGCGGTGTTTGCCGGCGATGATGCGCACCTGGAGATATTAGAGGAAGAGGAGAAAGAAAAAGAAGGAAAAGGATTTATCGCAGAGGGGCGCGGAGACGCAGAGTGCGCAGAGACGGGAAACGAAAATGGGACAGGCGATGTGTCTTCAAACGATCTGCTAGGCAGCAACATCTGGGCAACTCTAGGTCACGGCGAGACTGCGGTATTTGCCGGCGATGATACGCATTAGGGAAAAATTAACATAGTCTAACGGCCGCCGACGGAATCAAATGGGCGAAGCAACAAATAAGATGAGTTGGCCGACTCGGACCGCCGACTTAGAGGACTTCCTTCATGCCAAAACTTTACATAGTCATTCGCACGCTTGCGGCCTTTAGCTTAGCTTTGTGTTGCACCTTCCTGCCGCCGGCCGGGGCGCAGTCCTGCGGAGCGAAGGGGATCGCATTGCAGGTGCTTGGGTCTGGCGGGCCCGAACTGCAAGACAAGCGGGCTTCGAGCAGCTATCTCCTCTGGGAAGACGGGCGAGCGCGAGTGCTTGTGGATGCGGGAGGAGGAAGCGCGCTTCGCTTTGGCGAGAGCGGGGCGCAAATGTCGCAGCTTGATGTGATTTTGTTCTCGCACTTTCACGTCGATCATAGCGGCGACTTTGCCGCGTTGATCAAGTCTTCGTGGTTTGAAGATCGCAATCGGCCTTTGCCGGTCTATGGCCCGGAGGGAAACGACTTCATGCCTTCCACGGTGGAGTTTGTTTACGATTTCTTCGGACATAAGCACGGCGCTTATCGCTATCTCAGCGAGCTGCTGGTACCCGGAGAGCAAGGCGACTATAAGTTGCAGCCGCACAACGTTGCGGGAAGCGCGAAGCCTGCCGAGGTATTGCGCCGCAGCGGCATTGCTGCGCAAGCGGTGCGCGTTATCCACGGAGGAGTTCCGGCACTTGCGTGGAGACTGGAGATGGGCGGCAAAGTAATCGTTTTCAGCGGCGACACGAACGGCGAGGGCGCAGGCCTGCCGCAACTGGCGGCGAACGCGGATTTGTTCGTTGCTCATAACGCCGTGCCGGAAGGCGTCACCGGAGTGGAAAGGAATCTGCACATGCCGCCGTCAGTGATTGGACAAATTGCAGGGGAGGCGCACGTCAAACATCTGGTCTTGTCTCACCGCATGCTGCGGACTTTGGGTAAGGAAAGTCAGACGCAGTCCGAGATCGAAAAACGATTCTCAGGTCCTCTCACGTTTGCAAACGATCTGGACTGTTTTCCTTTGAACTGAAGGTTCGCCTCTTCGGTGCCCATGGAAGAGCGTTCTGCGCAGGCTGTAGCGGAGTTAGGCCGACTGCGCTCTTTCGAGTAACCGCGAGCTTAGCTGGGAAAATTCGGCGATCAAGTTGCGAGCGTCCTGGCCTGACATGGTTGCGGCGTCGATCTCGGTGGTGAGCAGTATCGATGTGGCTACGTCGGCGCTGCATTCGAGGCAGTATTTCCCGGTTCTTCCTGGTAGATCAAAAAGCTCGGCTCGATGGCCGCAAACGCAGCACTGCGAACTAGGCGGCTCTTCACAGCCTTTCGGACCAGATAACATAAGGTTTCTCCGTGGGGTCGCATGGTGCGGATTGCGACTCACAAAATGATGGTAGAGAAACGGGCGTAAGGAAGTCAGGAGCCGGCGGTTAGGATTTCATAAGCCGAATAAATCATTGTGAATAAATGGGTTACGGGAGGCGGTCGCGATGGGACGGCGAGCGAGGCCTTTAAGGCTTTTCAGGATGCGGCTGCGGTATTTGTCGGCGATGATGCGCATGAGCGGACAGTCCAAGAGTTCAAAGTTAAAGAGTTCAATCCGTTCGCTATTGCAGGACGAACGGTGAGTCAGTTGCTTGCTTGAAGAGATCGGAAATCCTCTCAAGCGTTTCAGGTCTAAGAAAATCCAAATTCCGAGTAAGCCAGTCTGACATCATCTTCTCGGCTTCCTGCGCTTGCCCTTGCTTCGCCAAATAAAACGCATAGGCAAGATGCAGTTGTGGCTGCATCTTAAGTGTCCATCCCCAATCGTTGGGCTGGGCCGCTTCCCTGAATTTGGGAAGGAGATCTCGAAGGCTTCGTATGGAAGCAAAAAAAGCCAGCGCCTTTGGTAGCATTTCCGTCCGGGTCAATTCGGCGCTGCGTCTTAGGAACGCTTCTCCTTGGGTGGTACCAACCGACCAACCAAGCTGCGGACTCTTGCCAAACCCTGAGAGGGAAAGATCTCTACGCGCAGATTTTTGTGTTCGATGCCAACGAACGTTCTCTACGCCCTCCGTGATGTGAGGAACAAAATTTAATGAGAGACCCCAAGTAAAGTTCAAATCGAGCCTGTCCCTATGAAATTCAATAACCTCGTTCACTTCGGGAAGGCGCGAACGAACATAGAATCGATGGCGGATCTTCTGAAAAGAAAGGTCAGCGAGAGGCAGATCGAATGTTTCTGCCAGAACCTTGTCAATTAGAGCCGGTGGACACAGATCGAATGCCATGCTTGAAATCTTTGCTTAGATTACCGGATTGGCCGCGCTCTCTGCGGCGCAAGTGTATCACCAACGTTCACAGCGAAGATCGGTCCGTCTCCGAAGGCGGACTCTACTAGACTAGCCGATGCGGGCCAGGTGATAACGGCGTTGCCACTCTTTGGGAAGTTGGCTGAGCAGGCGCTTGAGTGACGCGGACTGATCGGCGTCTTCGGCTAGCGCAAAGGCTTCGCGGCGGGCTACTTCGAGGAGATCTTTGTCGCGGATGGGGTTGGCGATGTGGAAGCCGAGGTCGCCGGACTGGCGCGTGCCGAAAAATTCGCCGGGGCCGCGGAGGAGGAGATCGGTTTCGGCGATTTCGAAACCGTTGGCGGTGCGGACCATAGTTTCGAGGCGGGCGCGGGCTTCTTCTGTCATGCGGACCGGGCCGACCAAGATGCAATGGGATTTGGCGGCGCCGCGGCCGATGCGTCCGCGGAGCTGGTGAAGCTGGGCGAGGCCGAAGCGTTCGGCGTGTTCGATGACCATAGCGGTGGCGTTGGGGACGTCGACGCCGACTTCGATCACCGTTGTGGCGACGAGGATTTGCGTTTCGTTTTTGCGGAAACTTTCCATGACGGCGTCTTTTTCTTCGCTGGAGAGGCGGCCGTGGAGCAGGCCAACTTTGAGCTTCGGAAAAACTTCTTTGGAGAGGCGCTTGTATTCGTCCATGGCGGCTTTCAGTTCAAGCTTCGATTCCTCGATCACCGGATAGACGATGTAGGCCTGATGGCCGGCGGCAATTTCGCGGCGTAGAAATTCCCAGACGCCGGGGAGATGCGGCTCGGAGGTGAGGCGCGTCTGAATGGGCGTGCGGCCGGGGGGAAGCTCATCGAGGACGGAGACGTCGAGATCGCCGTAAAGAGTGAGCGAGAGCGTGCGCGGGATGGGCGTGGCGGTGAGGACGAGGACGTGCGGGGCGTGGCCACGCGAGGCGGCTTTGTCCATGAGGCGTTTGCGCTGGAGGACGCCGAAGCGGTGCTGCTCGTCGATGGCGACGAAGCCTAGACGCGCGAATTGGACCTGGTCTTCGATGAGAGCGTGCGTGCCGATAACGAGCTGGGCTTCGCCCGAGCGGATGCGTTCGAGGGCGGCTTGCTTTTCGGCGAACTTGAGGCCGCTGATGAGCAGCTCGACGCGATAGCCGCCGGGGGCAAGGATGCGGCGCGCGGAGAGATAGTGTTGGACGGCAAGAATTTCCGTGGGTGCCATGAGCGCGGCCTGAGTGCCGTTTTCGATGGCGATGACGGCGGCTTGCAGGGCGACGATGGTTTTTCCGCTGCCAACGTCGCCTTGCAGCAACCTGTTCATGGGCGCGGGCTTTTCGAGGTCGGCCGCGATTTCGGCCAGGACACGTTTCTGGGCAGTGGTGGGCTTGAAGGGCAAAATGCGTTTGAGCGCTTCGCGGATTTTTTCTTCGCGGATGCGGAACGCGATGGCGTTTTCCTTACGGGTGGTCTTGCGGTCAAGCGCGAGGCTGAGCTGGTAAAGAAAGAACTCTTCGAAGATGAGGCGCTGCTGTGCGGGAGTGCGAAAAATATTAAGCGCGTCGAGCGATTCTTGGGGCTCGGGGAAATGAACGTGGATCAGCGCTTCGCGGCGCGAGGGATAGCCGAGCCGAGAACGCAAAACCTCGGGGAGAACATCCGGCATGTTCGCATCGAGTAGCTGCACTGCGGCGTACATCGCGCGGCGAATGGCGCGCGAGCCGAACGTGCCAATGGCTTCATAAATGGGCACGATGCGGCCCACCTCGGTGGAGTCCGGCTCGCCGTCGCCGAGCATCTCGAGCTGCGGATTGATCATTTCGAGGCGCGCGGGGCGGAGCTTGTCGACCTCGACTTTGCCGTGAAGGATGAGCTGCTGGCCGGGTTTGAGGCGGCCTTCAAGGTAGCCGCCGTGAAAAAATTTGCAGGGGAGCAAGCCGCCGGCCGCGTCTTGAACGAGCAAATGATAGATGGCGTTGTGTGCGAATTTATTGGGGATGGCCTGGCCGCTCATGACGCGCGCACGAATCGTGTACGTGCCGTTCGGCTGAATATCGCGAATGTTTGAGAAGTGGATGCGGTCTTCGTAGCGAAAGGGCAAATAGGCGAGGAGGTCTTCGAAAGTGTAGATGCCGCGCTTGGCGAGGAGCTCGGCTCGCTGCGGGCCGACACCCTTAATCATGCGCACTTCGGTGGAAAGGCTCAGTGCCATTGGCACTTCTTTATATCATTCCTCGTGGAAACACACTGATTCGCCGATACTTGCGCTATCCTGCTGCGTATCATTAGAGTGGGCATTCTGCGTCGCGAATCGTGCGGGAGGCACTGGTGGCGGAAGACCGGCTGACAAGTTCGGACAAGCGCGCGCTGCTGTTGTGGATACTGCTGGGCATCGCAGGCGCGGTGTTTGCGCACCAATATTTTTTCCAGGCGTTTCCCGAAGCTTCGGTAGATTTCAAGGTTTCACGCCCGGAAGCCCTCGCGAGAGCGCAGAAATTTCTTGGCAGCCTGGGAGAAGACGTCACCAGCTATCAATCGGCCATCGTTTTCAATGTGGATGAAAACGCGAAGACCTATCTGGAGCGGGAGGTCGGACTTCAGCAAGCCAACCGGCTGATGTCGAGCGAGCTGAACATCTGGTACTGGGATGTGCGCTTTTTCCGGCCGAAGCAGGTAGAAGAGTTTCGAGTGCAAGTCAGCCCCGCCGGGGAAATTGTAGGGTACACGCACACGATCGAGGAGGGGCGCGCGGGCGCCTCACCGGATCGTGCCGCCGCGGAAGCTGCCGCGCAGGATTTCCTGCGCAATAAAATGGACTTGGACTTAAGCAAGTGGGACTTTCTCTCCGAAGAAGCCAACTCGAGCAAACGTCCTAACAGACTGGACTGGTCTTTCACGTGGGAGAAGCGAGGTTTCCGTGCGAAGGATGCGCCGTACCGCATGACCGTGGAGCTGCAAGGCGATCGTCCCGGGAGCTCGATAGAATCCCTGCAGGTGCCGGAAGCCTGGAAACGTAGCTACGAAAAACTTCGGTCAAAAAATATACTCTACAATCAAGTGGCTATCGTTCCCTACCTCGCGCTGATGGTCGCCGTGATTGGGATGGGAATTTTGCTGACCATCCGCAAACAAACCAGCTGGGGCGGAGCAATCAAGCTCGGAATCGTCGTGGCGATTCTGCTGTTTTTCATGCAGCTCAACAATTGGCCCCTGGACCGCATGAGTTACGACACGAATTCCGACTACGGATCCTTTGTTTTCAGGCAATTTGAGAATGCGCTTCTTTTTGGGGTGTTTTCGGCGCTGACCGTTGCTCTGGTCATTCCCGGCGCGGAACCGCTGTATCGAGCGTCGCAACCAGGAAAACTGCGGCTAGGGAAAGCGTTCACTTTGCGCGGGTTGCGCTCAAAAGAATTTTTTTCGGCAGCAACGGTTGGATTGTCGCTTGCAGCCGCGCACATCGGATTCATCGTGGCGTTCTACATCGTCGCGCGCCACTTCGGAGCCTGGGCGCCGCAGGATTTGAATTACGAAAATTCGGTGAACACGACTTTCCCGTGGATTTCCGGCGTGGCGATAGGCCTGCTTGCCGCAACCAGCGAAGAATTTCTCTTCCGGCTGTTTGCAATTCCCTTTCTAAAACGGCTGACAGGATCGAGCATTATCGCGGTGATTGTACCCGCGTTCTGTTGGAGTTTTTTGCACTCCGCCTATCCGAACGAGCCGCCGTACATTCGCGGCCTCGAAGTCGGACTGATCGGCATCGTCGCGGGCATCGTGATGCTTCGCTGGGGCATTCTGGCGACGCTCATCTGGCATTACACGGTGGACGCTTCGCTCGTCGGGCTGTTGCTGGTGCGTTCGAACAGCCTGTACTTCAAGATCTCCGGCGTGATCGTGGGCGCAGCAGCACTCGCGCCGTTGATTTTTGCGTACGTATCCTACCTGGCGCGCGGGCGATTCGAACCGGATGAGGATTTGCTCAACCGCGCTGAGCCGATTAAAGAGATCAGCTCTGCGTCTCCTCCGGAGGCACCAGAGGCGGTGGCAAACACGGGGCAGCGTTATGACTCTTTAACGTCCGCAACCATGATCTTCCTTGCGGCTTGCCTGGTTCTCGGCGCCGCAGCCGCCTGGCGCTTCAAGACTCCGTCTCTAGGCGACTATCTGAAGCTCTCCGTCGATGCGCGGACCGCGAAGGCTCGCGCCGATGAGGTTCTTCGCCAGCGCGGCCTTGATCCAAACTCGTATCGCCACGCAACGATCTTCACGAACTTCACCGATCCCGTCACCAACGAATTCCTGCGCCAGCGGGTAGGCATCGCTCGCCTCAACGAGATTTATGCCACCGAAGTCCCTGGGGCGATCTGGCAGGTGCGCTACTTCCGGGATGGCCAGACGGAAGAGTATTCGATCAAGTTAAGTCCCGACGGTTCACTGCTCGCCGTCAACCACAAGCTTGCCGAAGATGCGCCGGGAGCTTCCCTGAGTAAAGAAGAAGCCGTCGCCAAAGCCGAAAAATATTTGCGAGAAGTGAAAAAGCTGGACCTGAGCCAGTGGAGTCTCGTCGAAGCAAACTCCGATAAACGCATTCACCGCACCGATCACGAGCTTGCCTGGCAACAGCGTACGCCGATCGATTCCGGTTCAACGTCATCGAATGATGCCGTGAGCCACGCATTTCTTCGCATCAAACTAGCGGTGCTCGGCGATGAAGTCTGCGAATACCGGGGCACCTACTATTCGAAACCGGAAGCCCGGGAGGAACTTGAAGCCCGGGAGGGTGGAACCGGCTGGATGTTCATCAAGATCCCCGATGAGTGGCGGCGCAAGCAGGATGAACAAACTCTTTTCCGTACCATCTATGGTTTCTCGGTTCCGATTCTTTTATTCGCCGGGATAGGAATAACCGCGCTCATCCTATTTTTCAAAAATCTCGGTTCGGAGGCCATGCGCGCAGTTCCCTGGCGCCGGCTAAGTCTCTGGGCCATAGGAGGAGTAGTTGCCCACATCTTGATCGTCGGATTCGGCAACGCGTTTCAATACTTCCTGAACTCCTACCAGACGGCGATACCCTTCAAAACTATGATGGGCGGTCTTGCCGTTGGCCTTCTCGTGTTGGCTTTTCTTTATGTCGGGGGACTCGCGGCGCTGTTCGGTTTCGCTTCGTACTTCAGCAATCGCGCGTTCGGAAGCGAGCGCCTCCCCGTGGGTTCTCGCATGCCTGCAGTCTATTATCGTGACGCGCTTTGGATTGGCGTCTGCGGGACGACCGGATTTCTCGGGCTCAGACGCCTGCTGGAATTCATCTCTTTCCACTGGCAGACCGTGCATCGGAGTTTGCCGTTTTCTCTTGCGCCCTATTTCGACGCCAATCTGCCTTCCGGCGCGATTTTCGGCGGCACGCTGAGGAGCTGCCTGTTTTTGACCGGTGTCATTGCTTTCCTCGCCGCGTTTGTAGCGGTCGTTCTCAAAGCTCGCTGGTTGCGGTTCGCAATCTTCCTGTTGGGCGCCATGTTTCTTGCCGGAAGCGATTGGGCCACCGGGACCGATTTCGCCAAACAATTCCTGATGGAAGCGATTCTTCTGGGTGCCATCGTCTTCGGCATCAGCAGAGTCATTCGTTTCAATGTGCTGGCTTGTCTCCTGGTGGTGGCACTCCTAACATTGCTCGGAGCCGCCGCTCCATTGCTGGCACAACCAGACGCGTTCTACCGCACAAACGGCTATGCTGTGATTGGGATGGTGCTGGTGCTGCTCGTCTGGCCACTCATCATTTGGCGAGTGCGAGCATCGTCAACCGCTTAGGCGCGCCAGCCAAGTCCGGGGTTAGAGATGGAAAACCACTGATGGGAGGGATTCGCGCCACCGAGCGGGGCAACCTCTGGCCCGCTGTGGAAATCCGAAACAAATAGGCTTCTAGGTTCGTTCTCTAAATGGGAAGTGGATGCTCACCCAGTGGACTCCTAGCACGTCCAAATTGGGTGGTCGCGTAATATTCTTACTGTGGCGGGCTGGCGGTTTCGTTCTAAGACATTGTTAAATAAGCAGTAGCACCCGCCTACGAGAAGAGAAAGCGAAATATGCCGCTTCCAAGATGGGCTCTAGCTTTGGCTAATGAATCAGGCCTGGCGGGTGGTACCGGCGCCTCCTTGGCTGCGGTGGACTCTTTGCCCAACCTAAACGAGCGCACCCTTGTGGCGGAAGCTCAAGCCGGTAACCGGGCGGCTTTTGAGGAGCTTGTTCACCGCTACGACCGGGATGTGCTGCGGCTTGCGCTTAATCTGATGAAGCGTCCCGAAGACGCGCGCGATGTTTATCAAGAAGCTTTCCTCAAGGTTTACCGCAATCTGCATCGCTTCCGTTTCGAATGCAGTTTTTACACCTGGCTCTACCGCATCGTCACCAACGTTTGTCTCGACCAATTGCGGCGCCGCCAGGCGCGGCCCGAAGACCAGGCGCCGGAGTCAAACTCCGGCAATCATGACGAAGGCATCACCGATTTCTTTGAACGCCAGCGCGAACACCGGCCGACACTCGATCCCGAACGGCAGCTTTTTGGCAAAGAGATACAAGCGCGAATCGCCACGGCGATGGAACGGCTTTCGCCGCGCGAGCGTCTCGTTTTCGAGTTGAAGCACTATCAAGGGTTGAAACTGCGTGCCATCGGCGACGCGCTGGGCACGACGGAAGAAACCGTGAAGAACTCCTTGTTCCGCGCGACACGCAAACTCCGGAGCCAGCTGGGAGGCTTGCGATGAGTGCGCCTCAGAGGATGCATTGCAAAGAGGTTGCGGGGCTGCTCGTCTTTTACGCCTGCGGCGAAACCAGCGAACAGGAAAACGCGCTGATCGAATCCCATCTTGCCACCTGCGCGGCATGCGCCGGACAGCTTGCCGAAGAACGCGGGCTCCACGAATCGTTGATGGAAGCATTGCAAGCCTCCGAGCACATCGATACGGGCGGCATTCTTCTTTCGCAATGCCGCAGTGAACTTGCCGAAGCACTTGATGATTTGTCCGCGCCGCCGCTGCAAGAGCGTTGGCAGCCGTTTGGATGGCTGCGGCGCGCGATGGTCATGCACCCCGTCTTGAACGGCGCCCTCCTCGTTTTGGTTGGCGTGGCGCTCGGCACACAATTGTTGCCGTGGATTTCAGGGCGGCTCGACTCCAATTCCACCGGGCAGACTGTGAATGTTTCGCCCGCAGCGCGATTCACGGATGACCAACTCTCAAAGATGGCCGTCGCGGGCATCCATTTGGCGCCCCCGTCCGATGGCGCACCGGGAACTTTGCAAGTGCACGTGCGCACGGAAGAGCCGCTGGTGCTTTCCGGCAGCGTGGACGACCCGGACCTTCGCCGTGTTTTGACCTATGTGGTCGAGAACGGCGACCAGACAGAGGCGGGAGTGCGGCTGGATTGCCTGGAAGCGCTGCGGGCCCGCAACGGCGATCTGGACGTGCGCCGGGCTTTGCTCTTTGCGGCACGCAAGGATCAAAACCCCGCGGTTCGCATGAAGGCGCTGGAATCCTTGCGCGACGCCGTGACGGATGAGGCCGTGCGCGAAGCTCTGATTGATGCGCTGGAGCACGATGCGAACCCGGGCGTGCGCGTGGAAGCCGTCAACCTGCTGGTTCGCTCTCTGGAACCGGGCGCGTTGGATGCTTCGGAGAGCGCCGCACCTGCTTTCGCGCCGGATGGTGTTGATCGTCCCCTCGATCCCTCCATGGAACATGTGGTGCGCACTCTCCAGGAGCTTCAACGCAATGACCCCAACCGCTACGTCCGGCTGCGGAGCGCCGCGGCTTTGCGGCAGATTGGCCCGCGCGAAGTTCAGTGAAGTTCAGCAAAGGAAGTTGAGTGAGAGAAGTTCACCAAGAAGTGCAGCAAAAGATTCAGCCATCTGAGAAGAGATCCCGGCGAGAGATGAGCACGATTACAAATTTCAAAACGATCAGCGGTCCATGCGAAGAGTTCCCTCGCATCGTTCTCTCGCTGGTTTTCACCTTCGCGCTCCTGCCGGGATTGGTTTATGGCGCGAACAACTTAGATCCGCTTCCTGTCAATCCGCCCGTTCCCGCCGATCCTGGCCCGCGCGCGTCCGTCGACCGTTCGGGAACCCTCCAAACCAGAGATGGCCTGACGCTGCGCCTGACGACGGACGTCGGATCGGTGCACATCGTCGCGCTGGCCCCCAATGCGCCGCCAGTAATTCGCTACACCGCGCATATTGAGACCGATGCGCGCGCGCCGCTGGCGCAGAGTCTTCTGGATCGTTACTCGCTCACGGTAAGAGCAACATCGTATGGTGTCGAGATTGTCGGAGCGGCGCCGCAGCAAGCGGGCCGCAGCGGGGCGAACGCGCAATTTTACTTGCAATATGAAGTGGCTGTTCCGGCAGGCTATAGCGTCGAGGTGAGCACGGGCATCGGGGACATCGAAACGCAAGACATCGGCGGCGCTGCGAGCCTGATCACCGAGGGCGGCAACGTTCGAACGGGGCGCATCGGCTTCACCGGGTTTCGCAACGCAGCGCTAGGCCATCCAGTCGCCAAACTTTCGACGCAAGGCGGGCACATTCAGGTGCAAGACGTTGCGGGCAACCTGGATGCCTTCACCGCCGGCGGGCATATTGTCGCGGGAAATATTTCCGGAGACGCGGTGCTGCGAAGCGGTGGCGGGCACATCCGCGCAGGGCAGATCGCCGGGCGCGCGCAACTGGAAACCGACGGCGGCAACATCACGTTGAAGCAAGCCGGAAGTTTCGTAAGTGTGCGTACCGGCGGCGGCCAGATCGACTTCGGCGAAGTCCGCGGCTCCGTTCGAGCGCAAACCGGTGGCGGCGGCATCCGCATTATCACCGTCTCCGGACCGATGGAGGTTGAATCCAACGGCGGAAGCATTTGCCTGACCCGTGTGGCAGGTGCAGTACAGGCGGCCACCGCCGGTGGCACGATTCAAGCTTGGATAAATCCGGATGGGAATTCCTCTGGCGGCAAGGTTAGCCTTCCGGGTGCCTCGCAGCTCTCCTCTGGAGCCGGAGACATCATTGTTTTTTTGCCGAGGAATCTCGCAGCCAACATTGATGCGATGGTTGAAAATGGCGGATTGAGCCGGATCGATGCCGACCCGGCGCTCCTCTTGAACATTCAGCCGCTCGGAAATCGCAGCGCAGGCCCCGTTCGTGCCACGGGAGCGCTGAACGGCGGAGGCGAAGTCCTCAAGCTGCGCACGACCGTGGGCAGAATCCGTCTGCAGTTCCTCGATGCGGATACCGGACTGCGCGATTCGCTGATTCGCGAGCAGCGCGAAAGGATCGATCGCAAGCACGAGTCGGATATTTTGCCCGTCAAGGCGACGGAACACGGGCCAAAAGCCGAAGAGCCTCCACCGCCTGGAGAAACGAGCGACTGGCTCGAAAGCTGGATGGACAAGCTCGAGATCGCTCTGATGGGCGGATTGCGGGAGGATTCCAGCGATTTCTTCAAAAGGCTCATCGCGGCGCCGCGGCCCGCCTATCCCGAACTTGCTAAGCGCGCGCACATCCAAGGAGTCGTGAAACTACAAGTGAAGGTGAAAACGGATGGAAGCGTCGAAGTACAAAAGATTTTGCAGGGCGAGCCGGTGTTGGCCGACGCCGCGGTTGACGCGGTGAAAAGGTGGCGTGCCAACCCAGCTACGATCAATGGCACGCCCGTCGAAACCATTTCGACGGTCACATTCGATTTTGAGCCGCACTGACAGCGAGTGCAGCGGGCAAGGCGGCGCGCAAATTTTCTTCGGGCTCTTGGTTCCTCGGTCGCTTCTCAGCGACGGGCAATGGCTCGTGAGATGTATACGGAGGGGGTAGAACGCGATGCTACGTCCTGGCTTACGCACGATGGTGTTATTTATCCTTGCGCTGGCGGTGGGTTCGGCTGCCCCGGGCTTTGCTAGAAGCAAGGACTTCCAGCAATCCTATCCGCTGCAACCGGGGGGCACGTTCGAACTGCAAAACGTCAATGGCCCCGTGCAAATCGAGGGATGGGACCGCAATGTGATCGAAATCCATGCGGTAAAAATCGCCAAGGAAAAAGAGTCGGACCTCGATCGCGTCTCAATCGAAGTAGACGCCAAGGCGAACGATGTTTCCGTCATCACGCGCTACCCGCAAAATGAGGGCGTGGAAGTCGCGGTCGAGTATACGATCCGCGTTCCGCACGGCGCGCATGTGGAGCATATCGGCACAGTGAACGGCACGGTGAAAATCGCAGGTGTCGAGTCGGTCGAGGAACTACGCACGGTGAACGGAAACATCGAGGTTTACGAGGGAGGCGGAAGCGTTCACGCGCACACCACCAACGGCAACGTACACCTCGAGCTTTCGCATGTCTTGGATGAAAAAGGCATGGCGGCGGAGACAACGAATGGCTCCGTGCTTCTGGCCGTGCCGCAGGATACCCAGGCGAATCTGGAAGCACGCTCTTTGAATGGAAACTTCTACTCGGAGTTGCCGTTTTCCCAAGAAGCCGCGATGCGTCCCCGTGAAATGCGCGGAAAATTCGGCAAGGGCGGCGCATCCATCCGGCTGAATACCGTCAATGGCGGAATCCAAATCGTAATCTTGCGGTCGACGGTTTAAGGAGAGCCGCGTCTAAGGGAAATAGGAGGACGGAAAATTTTATGACGAAACGAAATCTGTTTGTGGGTGGCGGCGTTGTGGGGCTCGGTCTAGCGTTGATTGCGCTTCCCAGCCCTTCTGCGCATTCGCAGGAGCCGGTGGACGCAAAAGCGGCGCAGATGCAGGAAAAGATGGAAGAGCTTCAAGCACGTTTGGCGGAGCGACTCGCTGGCCAACAGGAGCGATTGGCGGAGCGCCTAGAAGACGGCGCAATGCAAGCGTCCCTGCGAACCGCGGTTCAGCAAGCTCAAGAGCAGCAGCGGCGGATTGAAGTAACACCGGAACCCGGTGACGACGACACGATGGTGCTTCTCGGCGATGAGGGCGGAAGCTGGCTCGGCGTCGAATCGCAGGAAATTACCTCCGAGAAGGCTAAAGAGTTGAAACTGCCTGCCGAACGCGGCGTCTTGCTGGAACGCATCGTCCCGGATAGCCCTGCCGCCAAAGCCGGCCTGAAAGACAACGATGTCATCACGGAGATTAATGGCCAGCGCGTTGAAGGCGCGGCTCAGTTCCGACGCATGATTCGCGAGATTCCCTCTGGACGTTCCGTGCAATTTACAGTGTGGCGCGAGGGCCGGGCGCAAACGGTCAGCGTGACGCTAGGCAAGTCGGAAGATCACGGCAATATGTGGTTCAAGACGGCTCCGCGGGCCTTTTCCTTCCAGCTCCCGAACATTGAAATCCCCGAAGTGGCGCCCGCGCCGGGTATGGACTGGGGTGGCTACGGCGTGCTGGCCGGTGCACGGCCACGCCTGGGAATCGACGCGGAGGACTTGAGCGGGCAATTCGGCGCTTATTTTGGCGCCCCAGATGGCGAGGGTGTTCTCGTTCGCGAAGTGAACTCCGGTTCTGCTGCAGAAAAAGCAGGCGTGAAGAGCGGCGACGTGATTACTTCGCTCAACGGTGAAAGGATACGCTCGCTCGGCGATCTACGTGAACAACTTGCCGCCAAGCACGACGAAAAAACAGTGAAACTCGGCGTTCTTCGCAACAAGAGCGAGGTGTCGATCACCGTTGAGATGCCTCCGCCACCCTCAAAAACTCCGCGTGCCATTTCGCGCCGCACCAATATCTAAGACCAAAACATAAGGAAGTTTCGAGGAAAAAGCCCGGACAGTACGTCCGGGCTTTTTCCTCTTGGGCCACAAGTGCGTGATGGGCTTTTCATCCATGGCGCACCATTCAGGACTTGCCGTCGTTCCCATATTTTCGCGCGAGACGAAACGGTCGTCCCAGAGCATCCAAAAACCAGTGGCGCTTGTCTTCCGCGCCTTCCACCCAATCCTCCTCGGTAGGAGAAAACGAAAGTCGAAACAGATACGCCGCACCGGAAAAGACTCCTCCGCGCATACGCATTCGAAACGTCGCACGCTCGAAAATTCCCGGCGGCTCGGAACCCGCCGCAGGAAGCCATTGCACGATCTGACCCGCAAGCCGGCCAACTGCTCGGTCCGATCGCACCAGCTCCGCGACTTTTTCTGGCAACCGCGCGCCCAATACATCCGCCGCCAGTCGCAGCCCAACGTACAGCATGCGCTCTCCTCCAACTTCCTCGGTAGCTGATCTTACGCGCTCCCAGTCGAGCTCCTGATTCGACACGAACGCTGCCACATCCGCGACAAAGCTCAGCTGCTCCCAGAAATGCTTCGCGCCATGGATACAGATCAGGATGAGTTCATCCTCAGGCGAGAGAGCGGGAACTTTGTGCGAATCGATCTCTACCCGCGCCTGCCGTTTAAAGAGTTTTTCCATTGGAAGCGGCCGGGGATGGTAGCGGAACGTAAGCTCCGTGTGAAACTCAACCAGCAGCTTCGTACTCGCTTGCCGGAAGACGTACTCGCCAGGAATCTTCTTCGACCGAATCGCGGTCAGTGGAACATTCGGTTCATATCCGAGATTCATCATGAGCTCTGTGGAGCGCAGAATGTCTTTGTCGCGCACAATTAGATCCAGATCGCCGTAGTGCCGCAACCCCGGATCGCCGTAACAACGGGCCGAGAGAACCGGTCCCTTAATCACCAGCACCTCGACACCGGCCCCCGCGAAACTATCAAACAGACGGAACATCTCCGCAGTCAAATTCATCGTGAAAAGCGTGTACGCACGGCGCCATGTGCGCAAGCTCTCCCGAGTGTCCGGCGTTATGACGTTCTCGTCGTAGCTTAGCAGGCGCTCAGCCGTGAGCCCCAGCACCCCGTGATCCTCCGCAAACGCAATCAACGAAGTCCACTCAATCGACGCGTGCAGTAGCTCACCCAGGCGGCACGGATCCGGGTGGGGCTTTGCGCACTCCAGCAGCAGCGCCCATTCCGCGTCGAGAACCTCCGCCCCTTGTGGCAACTTTGCTGTCACACCCTCCCCCGCGGTCTCGATGAAGCTTACTCGAATGTTCGATGGTTTGCGCTAACGGGAAAATTTTTCGGCCAGCGTCGAAATACGCCGGAATGCATCGTTCTGTCCGCGAAATACTTTCGGGAATCGTTCCACAGCCGCCTGCGTAATTTCTTGCAGTGGCGTGGCGCCGTCCATGGCCTCGAGAATCCAGCGTTCCGCCTGCCCCGAGTCCGAAAGCACCGGAACGAAATCCGTCGCCCGCTTACGGAGTCTGTCCGGCGTAAATTTCGCCCCCTGAAACGTCGACTGGTGAAAGCTCCGTTCGGGCTGCCCGTTATGAGCGGCGATCTTCGTATCCCAGCGCCAGACATAATCGCCGCCAACCGGATCGGCGTGCAAGTCCACTTCAATTTCCTGCCCCGCGTCCAGCGCCACGGGCTCAAGCCACGGAAGGAATCCCTGGCCGTAGATAGTCCCCATGTTCCCAGGCGCGGTCGAGAATCCGATGTCTTCAAAGAGCTGCGTCTCAAACCAAGCGGTGACTCCATCCGCCGTTCCGCTGCGCGTCGCTCGAAAACGCAGTTTGGCGCCAGCGCGCGGATTCGGATGCGCAGTGTAGTCCAGCGTGCACCAGCTTTGCGCCTCCGTCAAAAGCTGGCTGCTTTGCGAGCGCACCTTGTACGCGCTATTTAGAATGAGCGGAAGCGCCTCCGTAAAATCCACCGCGCGCCCCGCATCCTTCCAAGGGGATGTCAGTCGCTGGTAAAACTCTGGAGTCTCGAGGATAGCGGCGTAGATCGTGTCGCGCAGTGGAATTTGAGCTCCGCCTTTTATCAGAAAGCGTTCCCGCGCATCTTCAATGGACGGTAGCGCATCAGCGAAAAGCGGCAGAGCGCCGCGGACATCTGAAACGAGAACATTGGCGCGCTCGGCCAGCTGCATTTGCCTTGAATCGCCATGGAAAAACTCGATGCGATCCGCAAAGCCGTTCGCAACGGCGAGCTGCCGCGCGAATTGAATCACTTCTCCCGCATCGATCGCGTGAACTCGCTTCGCGCCTGCCCGGCAAGCCAAGAGAGCGAAGATTCCGGGACCGCAACCGAGATCGACAACCACATCACCGGGCCGCACAGCGCGCTCAATGGCGTCGGCGTACGCACCAAATCGAGCTTTGTCGGCGACCATGTCGCCGAATTCTTCGAGTAAGTACATTCTAGCGGCCAGCCGAGTGAGCAGCGGACAATCGATTGGCCAGAAGGCGTCTGCCATCCGCAAGGATGAGGTCGCACAACGCGCCGATGCGCGCGGGATCACGATGAGGGACAACTCGCCGCACGGGGATTTGTGACACCAGGTGCGAAAGCAATTCGAACTCCGCAGCCCGCTGCCCTCGATCCAGAAACCAGTTCATATAAGTATTCTGCACAAGATCTACGAGCACGTCGCGGCTGCTGACATCCTCTATACGCGGAGCATCACCAGACATCTCTCGCGGTGCCAGAATATAGACTGCTCCAAGCGGCCGCTTCTGCGGCTCGTGGCTTGCCCGGACGCCGTCCAGGGGCAAGTAGCACTTGTCCCAGTTCGGCGTTAACCGCGGCAGCGCATCCGGGCGCCCCATCAACATCTCAACGGAATCGGGCCACAAGCAGATGCGTGGATGCCCCAGCTCTACACTGAAGTCCCCGCCTTCTTGCTCAATAGGTGCAATATCCTCGCAGAGAACCGGCACCCCGCGCAGCGCCAGCGCAGCCGCCGTTGTTGACTTTCCTGCTCCAGCATCGCCCGTCAGTAGGATCGCCTTGCCCTCGACGCCGAACGCGCTGGCGTGCAGTGCGGTGACACCACGCTTGCGAAGAATAAATCCCATGACCGGCCCGAGAAAGTAGGTAGAGAGATCCTCCATCGTTTGGGACTCGCCGGCGGTGCCCCAAATTTGCGTCGCCGAGCCATCCACCACAAAACAGGCTCCATCCGAATAAGCGAGCTGAAAGAATTGTCCTTCGCCGAATGACGTGAGGAAGAAAGCGGGGTCGTGGGTTTCCGGGGAGGCTGGGATGCTTTGAAGGATCAGCGATGGCAACTGCAACGCTTCCCGCACCCACTGAGGCTCTTCGCCCAACTCAACGCAAACGTCGGGGCAAAGCGAATCGCCCGGTTGCACGCGTAGTCCAGGGATGGGTGAGTCGGAAGAAAGGTTCAGACCGTAGAGTGTGTAGCTCAGAGTCACTGGCTAAAACGGAATCAATGATGACAGAGTTTGAGCGAAGGAATCGCCATTAAATCGTCTTTCGCATGTTTAAATTCTTGGACCCGTCCAAATTCCCCTTAGCGGCCGTCTTAGTCAGGGTCATCTCGGTTAAGTTGCCGTAGACAAGAAGCTCGGGTGCCTGGTAGGGCTTTTTCGCAGATGCCTCGGACTGCGGCCTCATTCAATTTCCCCCGTTTCGACTGTACTGAATCCTCTGTTTGTTTTCAACGCTTTTTAGCCAGTAATCGAGAGCGATAGGCCGAAGGTCGGCCCACAAGGATAAACCCAGTGCAGGGCGGGAAGTCGCGCTGAGCATTCTGCAGTTTACAAACTTACTCAGTCTATCGCAAGCCCCGTCTGGCAACACGGCCTTCCAGCCATTATTCTTCGCGTGAAGAAGTAGCGGGTCCCCTCGGAGCGGTGTCTTCTTTCGCACACGTACTTCCTCCGGTAGCAAACCGTGCATCGCTGTTCGCAGCAGTTCCTTGTGCATGCACCAGGGCACGGGCGGCACGCGTAACAGGAAACGAACTAAGCGCTGGTCGAACAGCGGCGCGCGCGTTTCTACCGGCACGCCCGTCCAACCGGCGTCCTCGACCTCGAAGACGCTGGACCAGAATGCGCCTGTCAGCGCCGCGTAACCCTGAGGGTGAAGCGGATGCACTACTTTCACTGGTTGTTGCAACTCCCGCCAGCGGTCGCGTAAACCCAAGTCCCGTTCAAATCCAGGCTCCAGCCACTCCGGATAACCAAGCTCCTCCTCCGAGCGGCCCATCCATCGCCTTAAACGCGTTCGTATCCCTGCACGCAAAGGCGGAAGCCTGCCGTGGCGAACAATATATCCGCCAAAGGCTGCGGCCACCGTGGCGAGGCGGCCTCGCTTCAGTAGATAGGTGAGATATGGCCAGGCCCGCCCCGTCATGATGTCGTCCCCTCCGTCTCCGGAGAGAACCACTCGAGCCCGTTGCGCTACTTGGCGGTAGTGCTCCACATGCAATGCGAAAAACGGCTCTGAGCATGGCTCTGGCGTACTGAGCTGCGCCTCTTCCCATCCGCTGAAAGGCGAACTAGAAGCTCCAGCCAGGATGTCGATTGGGATACGGAGCTGTTCCGCGACCTTTGTCGCAAAAGCGCCCTCTTGGTCTTCGAATAGCGGGGTGTAATCCACTGTATAGATATGCAGCGAATCTCGGATGCCCCTTGCGGCTTGCACTTTGCCTCCAGTGGCCGCGACGCTTGTCGAGTCCAGTCCCCCGCTCATGAAAAAGCCCGCTGGTCCCGCCGGCAATCGATCACGAACCACCTGCTCCAAATGGCTGCGAAATTGTTCGACATAGTCCTCGCGGCGCTTTAGAAAAAGAGGTTCCTCGATAGCAAGAGTCACATAGCGTCGCACGCTTACTTTGCCGTTCGAGCAGTGCAGCGCATGACCTGCCGGCAGTCGTCGCACATCGAGAAATGCGCTGCGCTCTCTATCGGGGCACCAGGACTGCAAGAGAAAGTCGCCTATGAAATGGCGGTCGAGCTCCGCGGATACTTCCGGCGCAATACGCACGATATCAAGCGTATTGCTGAAAACGAACTGGCCACCCGCATGCGCATAAAAAAAAGGCCTGGCTCCCATCAGGTCGCGTACGCACCACAACTTCTTCGCTTCCGCGTCCCAAAGGGCAAACGCAAAATCGCCGATCAAGACTTCAAAACTTTTCTCCGCCCACTCCCTCCACGCCCGGAGGATCAATTCTTCGTTGGGAGCCTCTGCGGAGATTTTTTCGCCAGACTGCTCGAGCCTGCGCACCAATTCTTCGCGGCCGTCGAGCCGCACATCGCCCAGCAGCCACACTCGTCCATCCAGGGAATAAGGTTGCGTTGCAGCCTGCGGCGAGGGACCGGTACGAAGCAGCGTGAAACAAAATCCTGCGCCAGGGCTCGTCCAGATTTGCGTGGCATCGGGTCCCCGAAACGCCAGCGCCTCGGCCATCCGCTCGATCAGCTTTGCATCTGGCGTTTCGCCGTCCGCGTAGATAACCCCCGCAAAGCCGCTCATCGCTGCCCCGGCGGCGCGGACGAAAGTGCCGCGTCAAACGCCGCGTAGTGTTCGTGCAGCGCTTCCGGCTCATTCAGCGCCATCCCGGCCCGCTCGACCCAGGCGTGCGCTTCGAATTTTTCCTCGTGTTTGCGAACGCCGATGCGCAGCTCCGAAGCAATCTTCTGCCGGCCCAGCAGCCACCAAAGCGCGAGGGATTCTTCAAGGCAGGTGGGATGGCCGGGGCTGTGACGGACCGCAGCGCGCACCATGCGCACCGTCAAATCGGTGCGTCCGGCCGCGCTAGAATCAACTTCGCTGCTGGAAGTGGAAAGAAGTCTTTGAAGAAATGCCTGCGTCTTTCGGAATCCTCGCAGACGCAAACTCAAAGAGATGAGGGGCAGCAAAACGGCCGCGCGCAGAAAAAGCCCGCGCGCCGTGCGCTCCAGCGCGCTAAACCGTCGAAGCCGTTCCCACATCGGCAGGCTGGATTTGGAGCAACCCATTGTCGACCAGCCGCCCCAGAAGTTCCGTTAGGTGCAGGCGAAGCAGTTCGGACTCTACGTCGAATTCGTTCTGGAGTTCCTGATATGCGGCGTCGATGTTCGGCGCGGCGGTCACTGCCTGCCACATGCGCGTCCCGGTTTCGTCCAACCCAAAGTAGCGCTCCGTTTCCAAATTCAGGAGCACGGATTCCTTGTCCAAAAAACGCACAAGAACGTGTGGCAGTACTTCGGCGCGATCCGCAAATGACACCATCAGCCCCGCTCCTCACTCCCCCGTAAATACGCACCGCCGCTTCTTGCCTGCGTCGTGAATTCGTAGGTCTCCATTCTACCGGGGAATCGGCCTCTTCGCTACGCACACTAAAAAGCTTTCGATTTGGCGCCGTTTGCCCTCCTTCTCGGACAGATTGTGTTCGAGCCACAGACACGCTATAAGTTTCGTTGTGTCCGAAGCCGCGATTCATGTCGCAAACCTGGAGAAATCTTTTCCTCCCGCGCGCAGCGGCTGGCGTGCCTTTCTCCAGCCTTTCGAAAAACCGACTGTAATCGCTCTGGCCGGGATTTCCTTTGAAGTGCGCCCGGGTGAAGCGTTGGCGCTGTTAGGCGCAAATGGAGCGGGCAAATCCACTTTGCTCCGCATTCTCGCCACGCTGCTGCTACCCACCGGCGGCCGCGCGCAAATCGCCGGGCACGATGCCGTTCTCGATCCGAGCGCCGTTCGTCGGCAGCTCGGTTATCATGCCGGCAGCGACATCGGGTTCTACTCTCGGCTTACGGGCCGTGAAAACCTGCGCTTCTTCGGCCGTCTCAACCATCTTTCGAGCGCCGTCGCCGCACAGCGAATCGCTCATCTCGCGCAACAGTTCCATCTTGAAGAAGCTCTCGACCGTCAGGTGCGCACGCTCTCTTCCGGCACCGTGCAGCGGCTAAGCCTCGCTCGCGCCCTGCTCCATGAGCCCCGCGTTCTTCTTTTGGATGAACCCACGCGCAGCCTGGACGCTATCGCCGCTTCCGAATTTCGCCGCTTCCTGAAGTCCGAGGTTCTTCGCAACGGCGAGACTTCCTTGCTATTCGCCTCGCACACTTTGCCGGAGGTCGAGGTGCTAGCCGATCGCATCGCTGTGATCGACGCGGGGCGCTTGCTTGCATGTGACACCCTGGCTGCCCTCAAACGGACCACCGGTGCCGCAACTCTCGAAGATGCTTTCATGCGCCTCACCGGCCGCGCCCCGCAACTCACGTTAGAGGAAGCGCCGGAATGATCCGCTCCCTTCGCGAGTTATGGATTTTCTTCTGGCGCGACCTCTCCATCGCGCGCACTTACCGCACTGTCTTCGTGCTCGAAGCGGTCGAGGCTCTCTTCGGCGTCGCCATGTTCTTTTACGTAGCGCGCTTCGTGGACAGCCCGCAATTGCGGCACGCCCTCCCTCAGGCCGGCAGCTATTTTGCTTTTTCTCTGATCGGCTTCGTCTTTCTCGATTATCTGAACGCCGCGATGGACACTTTCGACCATAGCCTGACGGAAGCCCGCGACACCGGCACGCTCGAACATCTCCTTGTGACGCAGACTTCGCTTCCCGTTATTCTTGCCGGATCGGCGATCTATCCATTTGTCATCACCACTCTGCGCATCGCCGTCTACATCGCCTGGGGCGCGGTGCTTTTCGGTTTTCCGCTTCGCGACGCTAACTGGCTTGCCGTCGCGGCCGCGCTTCTGGCTACTCTGCTTGCTTTTTCCGGATTAGGAATTCTCTCCGCAAGCTATGTTCTGCTTTTCAAGCGTGGCAATCCTGCGAAGTGGTTTCTTCTGGGTGTTTCGAGCGTCGCCGGCGGCATGCTCTTTCCAGTCAGTATCCTCCCGGACTGGCTGCAGCTCGTCGCACGGCTGAATCCTGTCACGTACGCTCTCGACGCCATGCGTGCCGCGCTCCTGAGCGGCGCGGATATTCACGCCGTCTGGCGCCCGCTCTTGGTTTTGCTTCTTTTCGCTGCGGTCCTCTTGCCTCTCTCGATGGCCGTCTTCGCCTGGGCGCTTCGCCGCACCAAAACTACCGGCACGCTGATGCATCGCTAATATCGCATTCCCGAGTGGGCTCCAAACAATCCCAGCACCTCAAGACTGCTCACGTCCGTTCCCTGTAGGGGCGGGGCTTGTTTACCCTGTACGGCCCCCGCCCCTTCTCGGATTGACCGCGCGCGGGTATTTCAAAAAAAGGCCGGCTCCGCAATGCGGAACCGGCCCATTGATTTAAAATGCGATTTCGCTCAGGACTTCTTTTTCTTCGCGTTCACTTTGATGTCGATTCCCGGCGCCATTTGCTGCAGTTGTTCGAGTCCTTCCTTGGCCTGTTTCCCAAAGATCCCGTCAGGGTCGAGCTCTACCGCCTTCTGGTACGCCTCGATCGTCCCGGGCGCAAACTCGGGCACATCTTTGTCCCCGACTTTTTTCACTGTCATTTTGTAAATGAGACAGGCTCCCAGCAGGTACCAGGTCTGCGCGCTCTTCGGATCCAGCTCTGCGGATTTCTGCAGCGGCTCCACGGCATCCGCTCCGCGGTTCGCGTTATACAGGCTGATTCCGAAGTTCCGCCACGCCGTCGCCGCTTTCGTCGGGTCCAGCTCCGCGCTCTTCGCGTACGCCGCACGGGCTTCGTCGATCTTTCCCGCCCGCGCCAGCACGTTGCCCAGATTGTTGTAATAGCCAGGATCATCAGGCTTCGCGTTGATGGCCTGTTGGTATGCCTGGGCCGCTTCTTCATTTCGGCCCGCAAGGTCGTACACTTCGCCCAGCTTCGCCCACAGCAGATGCTGGTTCGGATCCTTTTCCGGAGCCGTCTTCTGCGCGGCCTCGAATTCCGCCGCCGCCTTGTCGGACAGATCCTTAAGATTCTGTTTTAGCGCATCCCGCTGATCCGGAGTTGCTTTCGACAAATCGTCTTTTGCTTTGCGCTCCTGTTCGAGAAAGGCAGCCCCCGCATTGTAATGCGCCTTCATACCCTCGAACTTTGCTTTATCCTCGGCATCCTTCTTGTTTTTCTCTGCCGCAGCCGTGCCTTGCTTCGCAATATATTCTTTGAAGTTCATGTCCGGCATTTTGGTTTCTTCGCCGCTCGTGGCCTTCAGCTGCCCCAGGTGGAAGGGAGGTTGCTTCTCGTTCGGCGGCGGAAACACGGTAATCGTCAACGTGTAAATCCCCGGACGAAGATTGCGAATCACAAACCGGCCGTCCGCGTCCGTTTTCGCTTCCGTCTTCGCTCCTTGCTCGCTCACAGACTCGATGGTCAGTCCAAACCATGGCTTTCCATTGGAATCCAAAATCGTGCCGACGATCGATCCACTCTGTGCGGCTGCGTTCGGCGAAAGAATTGTCACCAACGTGCCAGCAAGCAGTGCGGCAAACATCATGGACTTCAAAAATCTCTTCATGCTTTTTCTCCTTTTGCCGAGGCGTACCCTGCCCGGCCTGGCTGGCGGGATGTGCCCTATTATCCTTAATCCTAGCTCTTTTCCAAGTGGGACAGACATTTCTGCCTGTCACCTCAACTCTCTTCCAAGTACCCTACGAGTGGGCGGAGACCGCCACCCGGTACGTGATGGGGTCCGTCACTCCCGCCTCCGCGAACGCCTTCAATCGCAGCAAGCAACTATCGCACGCTCCGCACGCCCTGTCTTCATTTTGGTAGCACGACCACGTCAGCCGCAGCGGCGCGCCCAGCTCGATCCCGCGCCGGATAATCTCGCTTTTCTTCAGCGTGATCACCGGCGTCGCGATTTCGATCTGCGTTTCCGGCCGCGTCCCCACTCGCACCAACTCCTGAAATACCTGGTAATACTCCGCGCGGCAATCCGGATACCCGGAACTATCTTCCGCCACCGCCCCAATGTAAACCGCCCCCGCTCCAATCGCTTCCCCCCAGCTCACCGCCACCGAAAGAAAGTGCGCGTTGCGAAACGGCACATACGTCACCGGAATCGCGCTTCCGTGCGCCCCCGCCGCGCCCAATTCATTTTCCGGCACTGCAATTTTTGTGTCTGTGAGGGCCGACCCGCCAATCGCCCGAAAATGATCCAGCTGCACCACTAACCGCTCACTCACGCCATAAAAATCCGCAATCTCCTCAAACGCCCGCCGTTCGCGTTCCTGCGTCCGCTGTCCGTAGCCCGCATGCAGCAGCGCAATATTAGCGGCTCCATGGCGCTCCCGTGCAATGGCCGCGCAAACGCACGAGTCCATCCCTCCACTCAGAAGCACGACAGCTTTCGAACTGTGCGATTCGGCTGACATCCCGATTCATTATAGCCCGACTCACAAAACAAGGCGCTCTCTCGACAGCGCCCGAAACTTGCGGCCAGAATCGGCCACTCGTCACTTCGGCACCACCTTGAAAATGTGAATAGATTCAGCCAGTTAACTTAATTAATTTAATTTTTTACTTGACTTTATGAATCTTCTTTGCTATTGTTTGCATGCTCCTGGATATTGAGATGGATATTTCCAAAGCCCTCTGCCCCGACTGCAAGCAACCGCTAAATGTGACGCGTTTAGCCTGCCCAACCTGCAAGCTTACTCTCGACGGCGCATTCGAGGTCTCCCCACTCGGCAAACTCGGCCCTGACGACCAAGCCTTCGTAATCGCCTTTGTCCGCCACCACGGCTCGCTGAAAAAAATGGAAAGCATTTTTGGGATCAGCTATCCCACCGTTAAAAATCGTCTGAACGCCATCGCCGGAACTCTCGATAAGAATTTTGAAAGCCCTTCGCCGAATCTCTACGTCTTGGAGCAACTGTCCCGCGGAGAACTGACCGTTGAAGAAGCCCTGGAGAAATTGAGTTAACGAACCACATCTGAGCAGTCTGAAAGGAGACCGTCATCATGTCCGAAGAGAGAAAGAAAATACTAGAGATGCTGGCAGCAGGAAAAATCACCGCGGACGAAGCCGAAAAGTTGCTAGATAAGCTGAGCAGCAACGCTTCGAACGCAATGCCCGGCGCTGAAACGCCACCCGCCTCTGCCGCGCCAGGAAACGCGAAGCCAAAGTATCTGCGCATCGTGGTGGATCAAGCCGGCCGCGATCCAGTGAACGTGCGCGTGCCTCTTTCCTTCTTGGGCTCCGCAAAAAGTCTTCTCGCCATCATGCCCAAACACGTGAACGAGCGCTTGGCCGAGCACGGCATCAACGCGGGCAGCTTTGCCACAATGAATCTCGATGATCTGGGCCCGGCGATGCGCGAGCTAAATGTCGACGTGGATGAAGGCGGCAAAAAAGTGAAAATCTTCTGCGAGTGACCGCGGGGAACTTCGGAACTCTTTTTGTTTAAACACCCTTTGTGGCCGGGTCCCACACGAACTTGTGCAGTTGCAGCCCCAGCCTCACCTGCAAACCGTCTTCAAGGATCCACTCGACCAGCTTGCGCGACTCCAGTCCCTGCCACTTCCCCGCCGGATCATCGAACACCGGCGAAAACAAAACCTGGCGCACCCGTTTCGCCAGCCCGTGCTGCGCCGTAAACTCCCGCGCAAACTCGTAATCCCGCCGCGTCGTAATCACAAACTTCACTTCGTCCTGCGCGCCGAGCACTTCCAGATTCCGCATCTCAAACGTATCCGCCTCGCCCGAGTCCGGGCATTTCACATCCACAATCTTGATCACGTCCCCCGGCAACCGCCCCGTATAGCGCTCCCCGCTCGTCTCAATCATCACCGTGTATCCGGCTTCGATCAGCTTCTCCGCCAGCGGATAGACTTCTTCCTGCAACAGCGGCTCCCCACCTGTCAATTCCACCAGCGGCACGCGAGCCGCACCGCCCGACGCCCCCGAACTCCTCCCAGCCAGTTCATCCACCCGCGCCAGTACATCCTCGACGCTCATCTTCGTCCCGCCGTGAAACGCGTATGCCGTATCGCACCAGGTGCAGCGCAAGTTGCACCCTGTCAGCCGCACAAACACACACGGCAACCCCGCGCGCGTCCCTTCTCCTTGAATCGATTTGAATATTTCCGTAATGAACATGACTTTGGAGTGCGGCAGCCCAGCTGCCGCTTTTTCAACCGCCCCAATCTCCCCGCGCTCTACTGCTGTCCCAAGCGCCCCTTACGTGCCGCCCGCCGCTTTTTTCTATCTTTACTTCCCTACTTCATTACTTCCTTCCGCGCTCTCCTCGCCACCAACCACATCACCCCAGCAAACAAAATCACCGGCAGGATCAGCCGCCAATAAGCCGGCGAAACGCCAATGTACCGAAACACCAAAACATATCCAATCGCCACCAGAAACGCCGGAACCAAAATAATGTAGAAACCGCGATTCATACTTTCCTCGCTCGTTTACCACGCGCTCGTCAGCCGCGCTCTCTCTTTTTCCGTCGTTACCTCGTTATTTCGTTGCCTCTTTCCCTCTTCTCAAGTCCCCGGCCGGTACTGCGCTCTGCTAGTATCCGTCTCCCACAAAACCACATCCGTAACGCGCGCTCCGTGTGGCAAATCTTTCAATCCGCGCGTCACCTCATCATAAAAATATTTCGCCATATTTTCCGCCGAAGGATTCACCGTCTTGAACGGCTCCAAATCGTTCACAAACTGGTGGTCCAGCCGCCCCATGATCTCCCGGACAATCTGTTTCAACCGCGTAAAATCCACCAGCAACCCGATCGAATCCAGCTGCGGCCCCTCGAGCGTCACGCGCACACGATAATTGTGCCCGTGTACGTTCTCGCACTTCCCCCTATAACCCCGAAGCGCATGCCCCGCCGAAAATGTCTCTTCCACGCTGACCTGAAACATAATAGGACAGACCCTTTTGTCTGTCGTCTCTATCCTTTTTTTCGTTATTTCTCTACGTCATTACTTCTTGACTTCTTCCTCGCCAAAAACCTCGAAACCTCCGCCAAACTATTCGTCATCTTGTACTTCGGCAAAGACTCCAGAAAAATTTTACCATACGCCATGCGCTGAATCCTGTTATCGAGCAGCGCCAGAACTCCCCGATCCGTCTTCGTCCGAATCAACCTTCCAAACCCCTGCTTCAAAGCCAAAACCGCCTGCGGCACCTGAAATTCCGCAAACGGATTCCGCCCGTCTTCCTGCAAAGCCGCCACTCGCGCCGCCACAATCGGATCGCTCGGCACGGCGAACGGCAACCGGTCCACAATCACGCAAGAGAGCTGCTCCCCCGGCACATCCACTCCCTGCCAAAAGCTAGCCGTGGCAAAAAGCACCGCTCCCGGCGTGTTCTTGAATCTCTCCAGCAAAACCGACCGCGGCGAAGTCCCCTGCAGCAACAGCGGAAATGGAACCCGCGACCTCACGCGCTCAAACAACTCATTCATCTGCGAGTAGCTCGTAAACAAACAAAACGCCCGCCCCTGGCTAGTCTCCAGCAAATTCACAATTTCATCCGCAGCCGCGGCCGTATATGCCGGATTCCGTACATCTGGCATGTTCTGCGGCAAATACAGCATCGCCTGCTCCGGGTAATCAAACTCCGGCGGCAACCCGCGCTCTTTCGCGTGATCCAGTCCCAATCGGTGTCGAATAAACTCGAACCGGTTCCCCACCGTCAAAGTCGCCGAAGTCAGAACGACGGTGTCGAATTGCTCAAAGAGTTTTTCCCGCAAAATCTGGCTCACGTCAATCGGCGTCGCCGCCAAAAACACACCCTTATTCCGCCGCTCGTACCAATACACAAAATTTTTCTCGTTAGATTCGAATAGGAACGACATTTCCTGACGTATCTCAAAACTTCTCCGCGAAATCCGCAAAATCTCTTCCGGCTTCTGCGTCAAAGCCGCGCATTCCGTCTCAAATCCCTTCAGCGCGGACGCCAAATCATCGTAAGCCTCGCGGTTCTGCTCCAAAAACGCCTCTCGCTCATTCCGCGAAAACGGATACCGCCCGTCCCGCGGCGGAAACGTCTCAAAGAAAGTCCGGCTCCGCTCGCGAATTCGCTGCGTTCGCCGCAAAAGCCCCGGCGTCCCCAAATGCATCAGCTGCAATGTCTGATCCGCGTCGCGCGCCAACTCCTCAAACCGGAAATTCGAAATCTGCCGCCCAAAATAATCGCTGGCTACATCCTCCATCTCATGCGCTTCATCAAACACAACCGCCGAGTATTCCGGCAAAATGCTGCCAAAATCGTCTTGCTTCAGCGCAAGGTCCGCAAAAAACAAATGGTGATTCACGATAATCAGGTCCGCATCCTTCGCCCGCTGGTGCATCCCCGTCACAAAACACGGATTAAACGAAGGACACTTCTGCCCCGAACATGTATCCCGCCGCGCATCCAGCCGCGACCACAAATCCGAATCATCCGGCAAAAAAGTTAGCTCCGCCCGGTCCCCCGTCTCCGTCAATTTCGCCCACTGCTTGATCTGCTGAAACGCGTCCAGCTCATCCATCCCCTTGAGCAGCGCCTGGTCCGCCATCTGATTCACTTTAGCGATGCACAAAAAATTCGAGCGCCCCTTCATCACCGCAACTTTCAAATTCGGCGCAAAGTGTTTCTGCAAGAAGGGAATATCCTTCTGATAGAGCTGCTCCTGCAACGATTTCGTGGCCGTGGAAATCACCACCCGCCGCCCGCTGCAAATCGCCGGCACCAAATACGCCAGCGTCTTCCCGGTTCCCGTCCCCGCCTCCAGAATTGCATGATGATGCTTCTCGAACGCATCGTGAACCATCTCCGCCATTTCTAGCTGCCCGCGCCGGTGCTCATACCCGCCAATCATGCACCGTTCCAAAAATCCCCCTGGCCCAAACACCTCCCGCATCGTTGGCTTTTCGACAGCGCCCTCGTCGCCAGTCTTGTAGAGGAGGGGCTCGTTTACCCCGGAAGGGCCTCTCCCTCCGTCTACCTCGTCGCCAATTCCTCCGTCCTCCCGAGCCACCGTCGGATCGTCCTCAAAAGACACGTCTTCCCGCTCCGGCAGCGCCACCCCATCCTCAGCCATTTCGCTCTCGCGTACGTACTTCGTTTTTGCGGCTCTCTTCGGCAAGCGTGCCTATCCCTTCCAACGCAACTCTCGAATCCGTAACGATAGCACAGTCCTCAACACCACACTTTTGCTCCAACCCAACGGCAAATCACAAGGATTTCGATTGAGAACTACCTTATTTGTAGTAGTGTTTCGCCCTGCCCATGCGCGTTCTAGACAGGATCAAATCGCTCTTCGGCCGCCAGGCTAAGTCGGCTGAAAAGGGTCCCATCTCCGTGGTCCTCCTACTGAACGAACCCGCGGCGATAACGGAAGAAGTGTTGCGTCAGGCCGCGGCCCACGCATGGGGCCGGGAGTTCGATCCCGCACGCAACGAGTTCATCGTCCTCAATGGTCCGCTCGGCATCTTGACTTTCGAGGGTCGGATGATTCATCTGATCCGTGTCCCAAAGCCTTACTTTGACGACCCCGAAGGCGCCGCTCGCGCAGCAAAAGAACTGCGGCTGCAGAAAGCCATACGAGACCAAACGGCATGGATGTCCTTGGACTTGCTTCAACCTCAGAATCCTGCCGGCCCCGAGAAAGACGAGTGCTATCGCCAAATCTGCTCGCTAGCAGCTCAACTGGTCGATGATTCCTGCCTCGCCGTCTATATCCCTCAAACCGGGGATATCCGTGTCTATGATTCCGCCTTGCGCGAAGCCTTGGCCAGCAACAACCCCTTGAAACAAATTAAGCATGCTGAATATGTTCCGGTCGTGCCCATCGAGGGCACGGATGCCGCTCTGGAAAAGGCCGTGGCAGAAGCCCGCCGACGCTGGCCAGAGTTCGTGCAGGCTTTCAACACCAGAAAAAAAGGCCAGAGGTTCTCAGTGAAGGCCAAATTTAGCGACGGCCAGAATACTGAGTGGATGTGGGTCATCGTCAGCGAGATTCGCGGCGATACCGTCGCTGGCGAACTTGGCAATGAACCGGTCGGCGTGAAAGGCCTGCACGAGGGCGCACCCGTCAAAGTGCCCGCAGCGGAACTCGGTGACTGGATCTACGGAGATAAGAAGCAGATGGTTGGTGGATTTAGCGTCAAGGTTTTGGCCAACGCGCTGAAGGGCAAATCCTCGTAGCAGGTTGGCCTGCCCTTCCGGGCATGGCATCCGTACCTTCCGCCAGTTTAGCAGTAGGGCAACCGCAACTGGTTCTGAACCCACTTCTCCCTTGGCTAGCGCTACATTGAATGTTGCCATGGAATGGGGACGGGGGTTCCCTGGCGTGAGGGACTAAGTCTGAGCGGCATGGGGTGCCTAATGAAATCCTATAAAGCCTTTCCTTTCCTAATTCTAGTAGCGTGTCTCTTCTTGGGCTCGTGCAGCGGTCTTCCCCAAGGTACCGGCGGCGGCGGTGGCGGCACTGCTAATGTGAGTTTTGTTCTCGTCTCGAACGATGCGCCCGCGGCAATCGGCCTAGTGAGTTTGAAAGTCATCCCCACCTCCATCACGTTGACTCCCTCGAACGGGACTGCGACCACTTTCAGCATCAACGGTGGCAATGGCTACTCCTTTGACTTGGTTCGCGTGCAATCGGATTCTGCCTATCTCGGGACTGTGCCCGGCCTCACGACGGGTGCCTATACCACCGTAGCTGTCAGCTTCTTGAGCGCTCAGCTCGCTTTCTATAATGGCACTGGCGTGGCGCTCACCAACCCGGTCTGCCCCGCCGGTGATACCTGCATCGCCACATTCGCCGGGCCCCTCACAGCCACAATCACCTCGACGCAGACCATCAGTGGCAACTCCGGATTCGCTATCAATATTGACCTTGGACAAGCCATAACTGTCAGTGGGACCACGCTGAGCCTGAACTTCGCGAATGCCAATGCCTCCAGCATTGCCACCCTTCCCCGCACGAACTCCAATCTCGCGGCCGGACAGCTCGACCTTATCGAGGACTTCACGGGCATCGTCAGCAGCCCTGGTTCGACCGTCACGATCACCCCTGCTCCCGCTGTGAATCGCCCGCCCATCACGGCCACTGTGAATTCTTCGACAGTGCTGGACGAGGATCCCACCCATACTCTTTGCACCCTTCCAACGCAGGGAAGTGTTTCTTCGTGCGTCTCTGCCGGCCAAGCCGCAAGCATGGATGCCATTCTTAATTCCGATGGCACCTTTACCGTCCAGGAAATCGAGCCCCTTCTGGCCAGCCCCACGGTGGATTCCGTGGAAGGCACCGTGGTGGCCATCAACTCTGCCAATCAAACGCAGTTTACGATGGTGGTCACAGATATCATTCCCGCCGCCACAAATTCCTTGATCGGCAGCCTGACGGTCGGCACTCCTTTGACGGTAAATCTGTCCGCCGGCCCGAACTTCTACGTCGACACGAAAGGCCTGCTTGTCCAAAACAGTTTCCCGAACAGCTACGGCTTCTTCATCGGGTCGACCAATACAACCGGCATGCATTTAGGCCAAACAGTGCAGGTACACGTCACGACTTTCACCCCCGCCAACGGTGCAACCTTTGCATCTTCCACAGTCAACACAGTCACCCTGCGCTGGTCGCGCTTCAACGCGCCTACCACAGGCGCTTTGACCAATTCTCTTTTTAGCGTTACCTCCCTGCCTGGATTTTTCGGCTTTACGCAAGCCAGCGCCATTCAAGTAGATATCTTCCTGGGCGTTCAAGGAACAGACGGGGTCACAAACCTCGATGGCATCGCCAACGGAAGCGCTCCCGCAGCCACTCCTGCGGTTGGCGTCCGCGCCCTCTTTATCGAAGATCCGGCGAATACGCTCACACCACCCTACTTCGCCGCCAAGGTTCGCCAACACTAACCAGTTCCAAGTCTTTACCCGCCTCCGCAAAAGGCGCCGGGACGGAACATGCTGGATGTTCCGTCCCGGTCTTTTTTCACCAGATTCTGGTCCTCGGAAAATGGGACTGTCGGAAAAAGCCGGCATTGACATTTCTATACTTTCTGCTATTCTTTTGCTTGAGTAATCCCTCGTGTTTCTTTCTGTAGGTCCTCCCCCGCCTCAATTCTTGCGTTCATCTGTTTTGTCGAAATTCTCCTAACTCCTTTAGGTTTCGCACTTACAAAAATGTGCCAATAAACCCTTTAGAATCCGCAGTTACAAAACACAGGGTTTAAAGTGGCTCTGTTTACATGCTCGGCACGGGAGTTGGTTTTCGAGGAAGACAGGCGAAGTGCAATGATGTTTTCTACTGGAGCAGGAGGTGGGATGCCAGAGATCGGACTCCTGCCCTTTGCCCGCGTGGCTGTGGATG
>DATEQG010000082.1:0-33370 GCA_035272765.1 Candidatus Acidiferrum sp. | reverse complement strand
TTTTCTTTCTTGCCCTTGTCGATGTAGCCCATCACCTTGTCGAACTGGTCTTGGTCCACTTGCGGCCCTTGTTCGGTCTTGGCGTCAAATGGATTTCCCACCGTTCTCTTTTTCGCCCGCGCCACGCTTCGCTCCACGAATTCGTCGTAGGCTTTCTCCTCGACGAACAAGCGCGAGCCTGCGCAGCAGCACTGCCCTTGATTGAAGAACAACGCAAAGTGCGCGCCTTCGATCGCTTCATCCATGTCCGCGTCGGCGAACACGATGTTCGGGCTCTTTCCGCCCAGCTCGAGCGTGACCCGCTTCAAGTTGGTCTCCGCCGCGGACCTCATGATCAACTTACCGACTTCCGTTGAGCCGGTAAAAGCCACTTTGTCCACGTCCATGTGCCGTGCGAGTGCCGCTCCTGCCGTTGGCCCATATCCAGGCAAAATGTTCACAACGCCATCCGGGAAACCCGCTTCCATGATCAACTCGCCGACGCGGAGCGCTGAAAGCGGCGTCTGTTCCGCAGGCTTCAGCACCACCGTGCAGCCCATCGACAGCGCCGGCCCCAGCTTCCATGCCTGCATCAAGAGCGGGAAGTTCCACGGAATAATCTGTCCAACCACGCCCACCGGCTCATGCTTCGTGTAGCAAAAATAATTTCCGTTCACCGGAATCGTCTTGCCCTGGTTCTTGTCAGCCCACCCTGCGTAGTAGCGATAACAAGCTACTGTCAGCGGCAGGTCCGCAGCCTTTGCCACCTGGTACGGCTTGCCGTTATCCAGCGATTCAAGCTGTGCCAATTCGTCGGCATGTTTCTCAATCAAATCCGCCAGCCGGTTCAGCATGGCCCCGCGCTGCGAAGCGGTTATTTTCCTGCGCCACGCACCGGTTTCGAACGCTGCCCGGGCTGCCGCCACAGCCTTGTCGACATCGGCCGCATCGGCTTCCGCCACCTGAGTTATGACTTCACCAGTAGCCGGATTAATTG
The DNA here is from genome assembly GCA_035272765.1 of Candidatus Acidiferrum sp. Taxonomy (GTDB): domain Bacteria; phylum Acidobacteriota; class Terriglobia; order Acidiferrales; family UBA7541; genus Acidiferrum. The sequence goes on along the minus strand of DATEQG010000082.1, from coordinate 32,394 downwards.
TCGGAAATGTTTTGCCCGAAGCGCTGTTGACCCACTTCCCGTTGATCAACAGCTTATTCGCACTGATTTTCACGCTTGGTTCGATTACAGCTGTTGCTGTTGCCATGGAATTCTCCTTATCGGAATCGTCGCGGGACGCCAGGTCACAACTGAGATTCCGCCTGCCGCCGCGAATTGCTTGATTTCGTTCGCCGCCGCTTGACGGCTAGGCCGCCCGTTCGCGCTTGTGAAAGGAAGGCAGGGCGGAACCCCTCCGGCCCTGTGGCTGCGCAAACGTACTGCCGGGGAAGAAGCCTATACCCATGCGCGACGAGAGGCAAGATGGCAGGCCGGACAGTGGCGAAGTACGGAAGGCCAGCTTTGCTCTCCTGAAGCGCTTTGAGCTGTCATCGCCGCGGCCGCTATGGCTGTCTGACGCCCGGCAAACCGCGTTTTCCCTTTAGTTCGGAGGCAAACTCTTTGAGAGGCTTAGCAGATTTTGCGGAGCGACGCGAATCACACCGCCGCGGGGGCTGTCGATGTCCGCAATTAGAGAGAACGCGATAGCCACCACAAGCGGTACAACGATGAACAGGAGCGGTCTCTCTTCGATCTTGCGTGAACAGTAGCCAATTAACAGATTGCAGCAGATGCTGATGGCCGCCATGAGAACCCAGGCGGCAGGGGGGATTCGATTCCACCAGGCGGCTTGCGTGTATCCCTGCGAATTCAGCACATCATTCATCCCAGAAAGAGTAAGCGAGGCCACAGGCACGGTCTCTGCCAGAGCAGGAGCCCGCACTGCGGACCAAAGATTCGCCTGCAGTTGCGCTGTAGCCACATCGATCTGCAGGAGCTTGCCGGCATCGCGAGTGTTGTAGAACAAGATGCGCTGAGCGAGATAGTCCCGCAGTAGCGCGCGAACCCTCGCAGCGTCTCCGGCGGGCTGCAAATCTGCGCGGACGTATTCCGTTCCAATGGCGTTCGCCTCTGCCTCTTCATAGTTTTTGCGCTGGTCATAGCGGGTGGTGGCCATTGAAAAACTGAACCCGATGATCAGCCCGAGCAGTGTCAGCGTGGCTCCCTCGACAACGCCGTAATCCTCGCGGTCTTGTTCTTCGACACGCTGGCGCCTCCGCTTGCGAAAGTAAGCGCCGATCCACGCCGAACTCCACAACACGAGGAGAGACACGAAGAAAACATAGAGTGGGCTGTCCGTCAAAATGTTCATATGCTGGAGCCTCCTGTCCCGCTCTGAGCAATCTACAGCATCTCGGAAGCTCCGCAAAAAATTGTCTCGATAGGAAGCTGACGCCGGAAGGCAGGGATTACCGCGTCGGGTGCTCCAGCCCACTTCAGAGATAAGACTTTCTCACTCCACTGTCCGCAAAGCCGCCCGGTGGATGCTTCTCAGATTGATCTTGTGAGACTCGACCTGTTGTGGGAGCTTCATTTCCAAGCAGTTCTCAAATATGATTGGCAAAGGAGAACCTCCATGAACGAAGCCACAGCGCCTGCTACACGATCCCCTGGAGCAGCCCCGTTCCGCCGTCCGGGTTTCAACAACATCGCGCCCTACTTTCTCGTCAATGGCGCCGCCAAATTTATGGAATTCCTTGTGACAGCTTTCGAGGCCACCGAGCGTATCAGAGTGCCGAGGCCCGACGGCTCCATCATGCATGCCGAAGTGGGCATCGGCGATGCGGACGTCATCGAGCTCGGCGACGCCAACGAGCATTACCCCACGCGCCCGATGGCGACGCATCTTTACGTCCCAGACGCCCACGCCGCCTACGGCCGGGCTCTACATGCCGGCGCGACATCCATACATCCACCGAACGATGAACATCCCTCCGGTGATCGCTGGGGAGCCATCATCGACCCGTTCGGCAACACCTGGTTCATCGCCACCAGGAGAGGCTGGGTTCCCGGTCCCGAAGGTATGCGCACGGTCCAGCCATATCTTCATGTTCGAGAAGCCCACAAAATGATTCCGTTTGTGGAAGCGGCGCTTGGCGCGAAAGCTGACGGGGTGGCCACGTCTACCGAAGGCGTTATCCTCCACGCCACCATCGAAATCGCCGGCGCCACTTTCGAGCTTGCCGAAGCTCAGGGCGAATCCGAGCCAACGCCCGCCTACTTACACGTCTACGTGCCGGACACCGACGCAGTTTACGCGCAAGCGGTTCGCGCTGAAGCCACGGGGGTGACTCCTCCAGCAAACGCGCCTTACGGGGACCGTGCCGCCACCGTAAGAGACCCCTTCGGCAACACTTGGTTCCTGGCGACGTACCTTGGCACAAATGCACCACAGGCATAGCCACGAGGGCCGGTCGTTAAAAAGTTTTTGGTTCCGGTGACGAACTATTTTCGGCTTCGGCTTCCGCGCGCACAAGTCTGCGCATGCCGTTGATGGCCGCCTGCGCCAGATGGACTTGCTCCTGAATATCTCGCACCGATTGGTGATCTTGTTCTGTAAGCGTGGGATTGTCGCGCAGAAGCTCCGAGTAACCTAGAATCGCAGTCAGCGGGTTGCTGATTTCGTGGGTCGCACCAGATGCCAGGCGCCCCAACGCTGCCATCCTTTGTGATTCCAGAATCTGGTTTTGCACCAGCTTGAGGCTTTCTACAGAGGATTCCGTCAACCCTATCAAACGCAGAAGCTCGCGGTCCATCGAAGAGAGCTTGAGGAATGTCAAAGTTCCCAGGAAAAGCACTGCTCCAAAGACCAGCCGGAGGCGGAAAATAACAATCGGTTGCGGAACGTTATGATCGAAAACCGTGAAGATGGCCAAAAGAGGAAGGGAGATCACTCCGATCATTGCAAGCCGGGCGCTCCACAATCCCCGGTTACGGGGAGCGAGACCGGCAAGGCGGGTATCTGATTCAAGGTCTGCACCCAGTGCGGCGGTAGCCGTGAGCAACAGGAGCGAAAAACCCCAAGGGACGTCGTAAAAACTTCCGGTGTAATACCGCCCCCTATCGATAAAAATATTTTGCAGCAGACTCCCGGCAGCGAACACAATGAGCGCAAAGAAGAACTGCTGGTAATACCTTTTCCAGGAGCCTTTGCTCTTTACATAGAGCGCTCCGACGGCAGCAAGCGCCGCGCAATGTTCAGCTAGAGCGAGCACGTAGTACACCGGGTTGTAGTTGGCGTAGCTTTTGATCACCAGTTGCCAAGGCAAAGCAAAATAGAGGTAAAGGCAGACCCACCAGAAGAGCAGCAGGAGAAAGTCCAAGCGGCGGAATCGCAGATCTCCGGAAGCGGATTCCTCTTGCGGCCTGAGCGCGAGAGACGCCAGGGTAGGAACTAGAGCGAGAAGAAAAAGCCCGTCTCCTGCAATTGGATTGGGCGCGGCCTGGCGGAGCACGACATCGTAGTAGAACCAGACCAACTGCGATAGAAACAGAACGCCGAATCCCGCTTCATTCAAGCTCCAAAATAAACGAACGGTTCCGCTGGAGTGCCGTCGGTTGCTCCGAAAGGAAAGCATCACAACGAGGGCCAGCAGGCAAGGGAAGGAGTCTCCCAGCGCCGTCAGCACCGTACCGCTATGCAAAAAGACAGCCGCGGCGATCTGAGCCAGAACTAAGCCCAGAGCGATCCGCGTCCAGAGTGTATCCATCGCTCGAATCAATGATGTATCACCGATAACCGCAAAAAGTTCAAGATGCTATCTCCGCCGTGGCTACCACGACCACCGGAAGCACTAGCCGGAAAACTGCCCCACCATCTGGCCGATTCTGGCAGTGAATCTCGCCGCCATGCTGCCGAATGATGCCGTAACACGTACTGAGCCCGAGCCCCACGCCTTTTCCGACCGGCTTGGTGGTGTAGAACGGCTCGAAAACGCGGCGCGGATCTTTCAGCCCGGAGCCCGTGTCCACAAATCCGATTTCTACATGTTCTTGTTCCGCTCGGATCGTGATAGAGAGCGACCCTGCTTCGTTTCCTTCCATTGCGTCAATCGCATTCGCGATGAGATGCAGGAAAACCTGTACCAACTGATTGGAGTCGCCCTCGATCATGGGTACTGCGCCCTGTTCTTCTATCTCCACTTGAACGTTGTGCCTTCGACCGGCCCGCGTCAGGTTCACAGCGTTCTCTAAGAGCGGCCGTACCCTCACGGAAGACCGGTGAACGGGCATCTCTTGCGCAAAGCTGAGCATGTTCTCCACCAGGCTGTTCGTGCGCCTGGCCGACTCGCCGATCTTGGTTGTCATACGTTTACGATTTTCGTCCGCCGTGGGATATAAGCTCAGATCCTCCACATCCTTACCCACTGCCACCATGGCTCTGTTGATCTCATGCGCCACTCGCGCCACGAGTTTCCCTAGCGATGCCAGCTTTTCGCTCTGTACCAGCTGACCCTCAAATCGCTTCAGGTTTGAATAGGCAAGCGATGCGTCTTCGAGGTAGCCGGCAAGTCCGAAACTGAGAAGATCTTGTTTCAGCAAAAGCAGAATGGTGAGGAGCGACATCGTAAACAAGGTCAAGAGAATGCGAAAATGGCGCACCGCGTCCTGCGTTTCTCCGCTCATGACCAGCCACATGCCAATCACGGGAGTCGAGAGTGTCGCCACCATGGAAAGTCGCGCGGACCACAGGACGGTTTTTCGGCTCCGGCGGCGCTCGCTCTTTCGCCCCTCCGACTTTTGGACCTGTCCTGACCGAGAATCAGCAGTGTAGGTTATCGACGTGATGCAATACCATGCCATTGCCAGGGTGAGCGGCACGTCATAAAAGCTGCCGGTGTAGTAATGCCCTAAACCGATGGCGTGGTTGATCAGCATAGAAGCGAAACCGTATGTCGCTGTGGCACCAAGGAAGTGCAAGTAGAAACCGCGCCAGCGCCCGCGGCTACGAAAGGCCACGACCGCCAGGACAAACAGAAATACTAGATTCCCTACCGCATCGACGAGGTCGGAGTTGTGGTTGTAACGCGCCACATCGTTCTCAGCCAGCAAGTAAGCCATGGCCCAGAAAAGATAGACATAGGTCCAGTAAACAAGAAGGGAAGTGAGGTCGAATAGCCCCAGCAGGCGGGGGCGATCGGGACTGTCATTGCTCGGCTCCAGGGCCAGGGCGGCAAGCATCGGCACAAGTTTGATGAAGAGAAGAAACTCCCCGATAGGAACCGAGGGAACGGGCTCGTTTAGCCACACCTCATAATAGACCCAGAAAAACATATTGACCGACCACATCCCGAAACCAAGCGCTATCAAGAGCCAGAACGCCCGGGTTGTACCTCTCGCGGAAACCCCTTTCCAGGCGAAGAAGAGAGTCGCTGTAAGAAGCAGGAAAAACTGGGTTAGATCCCCGAAGGCTGTCAGCGCATAGCTTGGGCGGCCGCGAAACGAAGCGGAGGCGAGTAAAACCGGCAGGAGGACAGCGAGGACGACGAGGAATTTCTTGCTGGACGAACTCCAGCGACTTGAGTTGCTGTGAAGTTGTCCGGCTGCTTCCTGCACACGCTCACCTATTCGCATAAATTCCAAAGTCCTGTGTCACGTGGTCACAGCAACGAGCAAAATCTGCCCGTCTCTCATTTCAGGCCGACAGGCGCAAGGAGACATTCGAATCGTCCAGCACTTGTTTCTATTTTGCTTGTTCCGGCTGCCACATCCGGAACAATTGTTTAGGTGAGTGGCACAATGAATACACGGGAAAAAGGAGAGAACGATTCACTTCGGCCGCGGGCTGATGCAAGTCAAGGAAGGGAATAGGGCAACAACAAACAGGTGCAATGAAACAGGGGGTAGATCGGCACGCCAGCAACGGCGCTACACACCTATTCTGAACTCAGCTCCTAGCTTGCCGAAGGCTTTCCCGGCTTTGGAGAATTCTTATATCCATGTGCGCAGCCCGATGATTCCCCAATAGGCGAAGTACGCAGCGGCGATTACGAGTCCTAGGATAACGATCGTCGAGAACCTGCGAACGCCAGTTCGCACGCCGTCTTTCGAAGCGCGCCACAAAGAAACGACGCCGGCGAGGGTGGCGAGCGCAAATACCACGGTCGCCAGGAAGAAACTAGCGGACCACACTGTCAGGTTTCCCATACGCGGAATCAGGTCATCGCTGGCGACGCTAAAGATGACCACGACCGCTAGCAAGCTCAACACCGCGATCAGCGGCCACAATCGCATGCTGCGTTCTGCCGGACGGCGGCGCTTTTTGCTGAGCCCGCCCAAAATCCAAAACGGTGCATATAGGAGTACAAGGATGACAGCAAGCACAAACCAGCAAGTGAGAATGATTTCGGAGATCGCGAACCACGCGGGGATGCGCTTTATCGTCTCCTCCCCGGCGCCGAGCTGAATGAATTGGCCTTCTGCGTTTGGCGTGAGCAACTCAGCTGTCGCTATGGGAGATGGGGGACCTTCTTTGCGGTTCGAACGGAATTGTGTGTCCGTTACAGGAACAAAGACTATATTTCTTTCTCCTATATTACTAAGGAGAAGTTTGCCGTCTTCAAAACGGATTCGCACCATTCCCAACAGGCGTTCGAGGAAACGAGTAACCTCCGTGCGCGTTGAGTCTGGCTGGTACCAACCAGCGTATGCGGCGGCGCTGGCAGGTAAGGTCGCGACAGGCGGAGGTGTTGGTTTCTGCAGGTTGCGCGTCATGTATGCGCGAATGGTCTTGCCGATCTTTTCGAACGCACCGCCATTTGCCGCATTGATGCTGTAGAAATAGCCCACCCCGGAGTCGGGCATATAGGCCATTTCCGTAAGGCCGCCTGCCACGCCTCCGTCGTGCCCGTGATACACGAAGCCTTCGTTGATGCTCCAGTAGTTGCTCAAGCCATATCCCGCTTTCAATCCCTCTTGTGCTGCCCAGGTGCGCGTTGGCATTTCCATGCGATCGATGGAAGCGGCCGGAATCACTTCCACGCCATTCATCGTGCCCCGATTGAGATAGAATTGGACGTAGGCCGCCATGTCCTTCGCGGATGCGTTGATCGAGCCTGCCGGACGATACTCCACGTTCCAGTAGGGGTAGGTGGTCTTTCCGTCGTCGTGATAGAGGTTCGTAAGCATCCCGGAAGTCGGCTTAAAATAGGTGGCCGTCTTCATTCCGATCGGATCGAAGAAATTCCTGCTGACGTAGTCTTCGAATTTTTCACCGGTAATTTTTTCTACGATATACGCGGCAACCGCAGGCCCGGAGTTGCAGTAGGCCATGCGCGTGCCCGGCCTCCACCGTGAAATACGCGAGTGGTGATCAAAATCAAGCGCGTCGCGCAGGGGCAGGGTTGGGTCGTCTTTGGCGTACTCGCGCAAGTGCATGTCGTCCCAGCCAGTGGTGTGTTCCAGAAGATCAACGACACGTACGGGGTCCGTGGCCTCCCAGGGATTCTCAAACCAGACTTCGGGGGCTAGTTTGTGCACGGAGTCTTGCAGCGAAAGCTTGCCTTCATTGGAAAGTTTCAGAATGGAGAGCGACGCGAAGGCCTTGGAGGTCGAGCCAATGCGGAACTGCGTGTCCGCAGTTGTGGCCTTATTGGCCGCCACATCCGATTTGCCGAGACCTGCAATCCACTCGGGACCATCGCGATGAATGATCGCCACGGATACGCCCGGTGTATGCGTATCCTCGAGGATCTTCTCCAGTTGTTTCTGGAGTTCTGGGAGAGACTGCGCCGGCGTAGGTGCGTCCTCTTTTTTGTTCTGGGCAAAACAAACAGTCGCGAACAGGCAGAAAAGCACGAGCTGAATAAGGTTTTTCACGGTGCGCATTCTCCTCTTGAAAGGCCCACATGCGCAAGCGGTTAAATCCTCCCAGCCCTCCTCCTCAACCGGCTCACCTCAATATGATCTACCGCCCAAGCGGCATATTTCTTGCCCTCTTTCTCGCAATCGTGCTGGCCTGATGGAACCTTTAGGGGTGCTCCGTCGTTACTTCGATAGACCTTCGCGAGGAGGCCCCATGGAAACTTTCTGGAAAGACCTGCGCTACGCGTTTCGCATGCTTTGGAAGAGTCCCGGCTTCACTCTCATCGCCATGCTCGCCCTCGGCCTCGGAATCGGAGCCAACACCGCCATCTTCAGCGTTTTCAATGGCGTGCTCTGGCGGCCTCTCCCCGTCAAAGACCATCAGCAGCTTGTCGTCCTTGCTTCCAAGACGCCAAGTTTCGATTTTCCTCTCAACGTCTCCTACCCGGACTTCCAGGACTATCGAAACCTTAAGACGGTCTTCTCCGACCTAATTGCATATAGCCCGAGCCCCGTGAACTTCGGCACCGAGGGACGCCCTGAACGCGCCTGGTGCGAAATGGTTAGTGGCAATTACTTTTCGATGCTCGGTGTCGACGCTGTCCGTGGGCGTACGTTCGCCGCCGACGAGGGCTGGGTCCCCGGCAAAGATCCGCTCATGGTCCTCAGTTACAAATTTTGGCAGAAGCGATTCGGCGGTGATCCCTCCATCGTTGGCCACACTGTTCTTGTCAACAACCATGCTTTCACGATCATTGGCGTGGGTCCGGAGAACTTTCGCGGAGCGTACTACTTCCTCGAGCCGGACTTCTATATTCCCCTCACGACCATGGGCCTTCTCGACCCGACGCAGACTGACGACCTCAACAATCGCGGCGCCTCCTACCTTCGCGTTCTTGGCCGCCTCCAACCCGGCGTAACCGTCGCGCAAGCTATGGCTGCTGCTGAGCCGATCGATCACCGTTTGGCTCAGGAATTCCCGGATTCGCACAAAGGCATGTCGCTGCTCGTTATTCCGGAGCTCAAGGCCCGCCCGGAGCCTGGCTTGGTGGCCGGTTTCATGTCCACTGCCGCATTCGTCTTCATGTTGCTGGTTGGCCTTGTTCTTCTGATCGCCTGCGCCAACGTCGCGAATCTTATTCTCGCCCGCGCTAACGGCCGCAGAAAAGAATTTGCCACCCGCACTGCTCTCGGCGCCACTCGCGGCCGCATGATTCGCCAGATGTTGACCGAGACTGTCCTGCTCTCCGTCTTCGGAGGCCTGCTCGGTCTCGTTTTGGCGCGTTGGGCTGCCCTGGTGCTGATGTCCGTCCGCATCCCCACCGATATCCCACTGAAGCTGTTTGATCTGCGCATGGATTGGCGAATCTTCACGTTTACCTTTCTGGCTGCGCTCATCACAGGGATGGTCGCCGGTTTGGTCCCTTCGCTGCAGGCCTCGCGCACGGATCTGGCCGATACGCTCAAAGCCGGCGGCCGTTCAGGGGGAGCTTCGGCAGGCCATCATCGTTTTCGCAATGCGCTGGTCGTCGCGCAAGTAGCTGTTTGTCTGCTCCTTCTTGCCTGCGCCGGCTTCTTCATTCGCAGCCTTCGCAACTCGGCGAATGTGGACATGGGCTTTCGTGTCGATCACACGCTTCTGATGTCCATGAACGTCGGCCTGCAAGGTTATAGCGAAGAGCGCGGCCATCAGTTTTTCAAGCAACTTACCGAGCACGTACGTTCGCTTCCGGGCGTTCGCGACGCTGCTATTGCTTCCTACATCCCCATGGGAAATGAAGACTCGCTCGACAACATTTTCCCTGAAGGCCAGCCCAACGACGACAAATCAAAAACGCAAGCCACTTTTGACGACAGCGTCCAGCCTGGCTACTTTCGTACCGCGGGCACTCCTGTCGTTCAGGGGCGCGAATTTACCGAAGCCGACAACGCCAAAGCTCCCCATGTCGCCATCATCAACGAAACCTTTGCCAAGGAAATCTGGCCCGGCCAGGATCCCGTCGGCAAAGTGTTTCGCACTAAAAAAGACGGCCCGCCCATCCAGGTCGTGGGCCTCACACGTACCGGCAAATATCTTTTTCTATACGAAAAGCCGCAGCTTTACGCTTATTTCCCCTTGGCGCAGAGCTACAACTCTGGCGTCAATTTGTTCGTATACACGCAGGACGATCCGCAGCGGCTTGTCGCTGCTGTCCGCGATCAAATTAGCCAGATGGATGCCGGTTTGCCTGTCTTCAACGTCACTACGATGGACGAGCAAGTGCAATACGGCAAAGCTCTCTTCCCAGCGCGCCTCGGCGTTATGTTTGTGGGCACCTTCGGCGTACTCGGTTTGATTCTCGCGTCGGTCGGTGTCTACGGCGTCGTCGCGTATTCGGTTAGTCAGCGCACGCAGGAGATTGGCATTCGCACTGCACTCGGAGCACAGCGCTGGCACGTGCTGGGCATGATTCTGAAGCAGGGAATGAACATGGCGCTTATTGGAACTGCCGCGGGATTAGTGCTTTCGTTCTTGCTGTTCCGAGGCTTGGGCTCCATGCTCTACGGAGTGAAGTCCACCGACTTCGTGACTCTTTCTGCCGTCTCGGCCATTCTTCTTCTCGTAGCTTTCGTGGCCAGCTACGTTCCCGCTCTCCGCGCCGCTCGGGTCGACCCGGTCGTCGCCCTTCGCGAACAATGAAGAGCGCGGGCGGCGGCTACTTCACGCTAATGTCGTCTTTCAACTTCTCGTATGCTGACGCGCTCAAGATCTTCTTGCTCACCAGGTCGTGTTTGTCGTGATACGGCCGGCCCGCCATGATGCGCTTGGCCTCGTGCTTGCCAATACCGGGCAATCCGGTTAAATCGTCTTCGCTGGCGGAATTCAGGTCAATGGTTGGCTTTACGCCATTTTCCCAGCCTTCTTTCGCGCCGTCGACTGCCGCTTTCACGGCGCGCCCCGCCTCTTCCACGGCGGGCTTGGCTTGGGCCGCAGCTTTCGCTGCTTCCTCTCGAATCGTCTTTTCGCGCTCCGCGGAATCGCCCGAACAACCACCCACTGCCATCGCCGCCGCTAATGCCAGCCCTGCTGTCCCACGCCATCGACGCATGATCATCACCTCTCTTCTGATACTTACTATCCTCTACGCCTCAGCGGCCTCCTGTCTATCCTCAATTTCCCTTATTTCTTTTATTTCTGGCCCTTCAAAAACGTTCCTTTCTCCAAATCCTTAAAGGCTTGCTGCAACTGCTCCTGCGTATTCATCACAATCGGCCCGTACCATGCCACCGGCTCTTCGAGCGGTTTCCCAGAAACGAGGAGGAACCGAATCCCCTCGTCGCCAGCTTGCACCATCACTTCGTCACCTCGATCAAATAAAATCAGGGAGCGATTATCCGCGGCTGTCGGTGGAGCGGTATCCAGCCATCCCACAGACTCGGTCGGCACGGCGAGAGGCTCCGAGGCGTTGCAAAATTTTCCCGAGCCTGCGAATACATAAGCGAACGCATGGCGCGTGGTGCCCACCGGCAGAGTCTTTCTGTGCCCGGGCGGCACGGACACATCCAGATAAATCGGTTCCGCAGCAATGCCATCCACGGGGCCGCTCTTGCCCCAGAAATTTCCGCAGACGACGCGGACGTGAGTTCCATCGTCGTCCTTGATCTCTGGAATTTCCTGCGATTTGACTTCCTGATATCGCGGCGCCGTCATTTTCAGCGACGCCGGCAAATTCGCCCACAACTGGAAGCCGTGCATCCGCCCAGCGTGATCGCCTTTGGGCATTTCCTGGTGAATGATGCCGCTTCCCGCGGTCATCCATTGCACGTCGCCCGAGGCAATCTCGCCGTGATTGCCCATGCTGTCGCCGTGCTCCACGGTTCCCGCCAACACGTAGGTGATCGTCTCGATGCCGCGGTGCGGGTGCCACGGAAAGCCCGCCAGATAATCCTCGGGGACATCGTTGCGAAAATCGTCCAGAAGGAGGAAGGGATCGAAGTCTGTGGTGTTGCCGAAACCGAAGGCGCGGCGCAGATGAACGCCGGCGCCTTCTATTGTCGGTTTAGCAGCCACAAGTCTTTTCACAGGACGTATCGACATTTTTGCCCCCTTTTATACTGCATCGGCCGCAACCCCATTGCACATCTGCATAAGACGGGCAGGGCGTGCCGTGCCCCTACGGGACCAATATGCAGCGTACCGCTTTCCGGCTTTTTCAAGTATCCCCGTAAACTGGCACGCTCGCTCCCTGGATAAGTTTCGCCTCGTCGCTGCACAAAAACAAAATCACGCGAGCAATTTCTTCCGGCTTGGGCCATTTCGCAAAGGCAGCTTTCGGCATCGCCTTCCGGTTCGCCGCAGTATCAATGATACTCGGCAGAATCGAATTCGCCCGCACTCCCGTTCCCTTCAAATCCGCCGCCAGGGAATCGATCATCGCCACTGCTGCGGCCTTCGACGCTGCGTAGGCTGACGCGCCTGCGGGATGATCCACAGCCGCTTTTGCCGCCACGTTCACAATCGCCCCACTCCCTTGCTTCACCATCACCCGCGCCGCTGCCCGTGCCAAAATAAATCCCGCGCGTAAATTCAGCGCCAATTGCCGTTCAAAGACTTTCGTTTCCATCTCCCACATTTTAATTCCGCCCGCGTACCCTCCGACAGCGTTCACTAAACAATCCAGCCGGCCGTGCCGTTCGACAATTCCGTCCATCAGTTTCGCCACCGCCGCTTCCTCGGTCACGTCCACGGCATAGCCTTCGAGAGACGCGCCGTCCGCCGCAACCAAGGTCGCGCTGGCCGCCTTCTTCAACTCATCCAAATCCCCCGGTCGTTGGAACGTAACAATCACTCTCGCGCCCTCTTCGACAAACGCCAGGCTAACCGCCCGACCCAAGTCACCTGTTCCGCCAGCCACCAACGCCACTTTTCCCGCCAATTTTCCTCCCGCGTTCCGCGCCGATCTTCCGTCTCCCACTGTATTCTCCAATCGGAAGCCGCGTCTTGTGTTCGTACACTTTCGTTCCGCCATTATCACACCACGTGCGGAAACTGGAAACTTCGAGGCAGACAAGCAGGTCTCTGTAAAAGGACCAGATTCCAGTGCATCAGAAGGCAAGTTGACCCGCGGGCTTTCTGCAGCAATAGGTAGCACATCCCTAAATCATTCCCATTTCCTCAAATGAAACCGATTCCGTTTCAATTTGGTGCGAACACATTTTCTAGATGCGAACTACCTCTTGAGTTCTCAGCGGTCTTTCATCGTCTTCTTCTCTGGAATCAATCCTTTAGCTTCCGCGCAAGGTCGAGGTGCACGGTGACGGCGTGACGCGTCTATTTTGGCGCTCTTCTTGCATGGTTTCCGGTCAGGAGAAAAGCTTCCTATCGAGAAGCGCGGAGAGCAAACGGCGAGCTTTCGCTGGAAATCCAGCAGAGCCCTGGCCCGTTAGTCAGAAAGTTTTTTAGCTTGCAACCTTTGTACCGAGTTCCCAGCCTGCAGCAAATCTCTCGAGTCACAGAGAAGAGTTATCGCAAGCCATCAGCACGGATTGTCGCTCAAACCTGCATCGGGGCCGATCTGCTGTCGTTCAATTCGTGTCGGCACTGGGCAGTTCGTGGGCATCTGTTTCGAACTTCAGTTTGAGAGCTTGAGAGATTCAAACGTGCGACGGCCTGGTTTCAAAAAAGGAACGCCTTGTCACCGGTTAAACAGGAGAAGCTAATGCGCAAATTTAAGTCCGTAAAAATATCGCTACTGGCGTTCGTGTTCGTCGCTCTTGTAGCTGGATGCGGCCGGGAACAGGCACCCAGTCCAGCGTTCCCCACGGTCATAGCCACGTCCCCTGTGAATGGCGCCACGCTCGTGCTTCTCAATACGACCGTTACCGCAACGTTCAATACGGTGATGGCCCCTGCCACCATCAACGCAACAACATTCACGTTGACTGGCCCCAGCCTCACTGCCGTCACAGGAGCCGTGACTTACTCGGGCTCCACTGCCACATTCACACCAACTGCCTCACTCGCGGCCCTCACCGTTTACACCGGCACGATCACCACCGGTGCCACCGATCCCGGCGGCAACGCCTTGGCGGCGAATTATGTGTGGACCTTTACAACCGGTGCCCCAACGGTCATTTCCAGCACCCCTGCGAATTTAGCCACGGCTGTCCCCGTCGACACCATGGTCACCGCTACCTTTAGCGAGCCAATGAATCCGGTCACGATTAATGCGGCAACATTTACTCTCGCCGGACCCGGCGGAGTCCTCGTTCCGGGGATCGTCACCCGTGGGGCGGGCTCTCCGCGCCAAGCCCGAGGAGCGCACCGCGCGACGGTCTCCACTTCTAAGCCGGCAGTAGTCACCTACACGGGCTCCACGGCGACATTCACACCGGACGTGGATCTTGCCGCCAATACTGCCTATACGGCCACGATTACTACTGGGGCGCAGGATCCCGCAGGTGCCGCGCTGGCTGCCAACTATGTGTGGACCTTTACCACGGAAGCCGCGCCCACCGTCGTTTCCACCGTCCCGGCAAATCTGGCGACCGCTGTTCCCGTAAATACGCCGATCACTGCAACCTTCAGCGAGGCCATGGATCCCACCACCATCACCGGGTCCACCTTCACCGTTATGGGCCCCGGCGCTACCCCGGTGGCCGGTGCCGTCACTTATTCGGGCACCACTGCCACCTTCACTCCCACTCTTCTTCTCCATGCCGGCACTCTGTTCACGGCCACGATTACCACCGGTGCTAAGGATCCCACCGGCGCTCCGCTCGCTGCCAACTATGTTTGGACTTTTACGACCCACCCTCCGCCCACCGTCGTTTCCACAGTTCCCCTCGGTTTGGCTACCGCAGTCCCCGTCGACACTCTTGTCTCCGCTACCTTCAGCGAAGCCATGAATGCCACCACGATCAATGGAACGACTTTTACCCTGACCGGGCCAGGAGCCACTCCCGTGGCCGGCGCCGTCACCTATTCCGGATCCACTGCTATGTTCACGCCAACAGTAGTTCTACCTGCCAGCACCTTATTCACTGCCACGATTACTACCGGAGCGCAGGATCCCACTGGCGTCGCACTGGCAGCCAACTATGTTTGGACTTTTACGACAGCTCCGCCGCCGACGGTCATTTCCACCGTTCCGCTGAACGGCGCCGTCGCTGTGGCGCAGAGTACAACTGTCAGCGCCACGTTCAGCGGGCCGATGGAAGCCGGTACGATTAATCCAACAACCTTCACACTGGCTGGACCAGGCACCACGGCCGTGACCGGATCGGTTGACTACGCGGGGAGCACGGCCACGTTCACGCCCGGTGCCGCTCTTGCAACCGGAACTCTGTATACGGCCACCATCACTACCGGCGCGACAGACCCCACCGGCAATGCTCTCGCAGCCAATTACGTTTGGACGTTCACTACTGCAGGCGCCCCCTCGGTAACTTCCACGGTTCCTGCCAGCGGTGCCAACGACGTGCCTCTCAACCAAAAAGTCGCCGCTACTTTCAGCGGTCACATGACGGCCGCCACAATCACCGCAACAGGGACGTTCACCTTGGCGGTAGCGGCCGGCGGAGCCGCCGTACCAGGCACGGTTATCTACGACGTGGCGAGCGATACGGCCATTTTTTCTCCAACAGCCGCTCTCGCCATCAACACCTCGTATACAGCCACCATTACCACCGCCGCGCAGAGCACTCAAGGTAACCCGCTCACCGCCAACTATGTTTGGACTTTCTCAACCGGTCCTCAGCCAAACGCCAGCGACCCAATTGTGATTTCCACCGATCCCGCGAGCGCAGCCACTAACGCTCCGCTCAACCAGAGAGTCGCAGCAACGTTCAACACACCAATGGATCCTTCTACGATTTCAGCTCTCGGGACCTTCACAGTGGCGGTTGCGGGTGGCGGTGCCGCTGTGACGGGAACTGTATCTTATGCGGGCAGCACAGCGGTCTTTACGCCGTCGAGCAATCTGATTGCGAGTACGACCTACACAGCCACGATCACTACGGCCGCCAAAGATCTCACCGGCGACGCCATGGCCGCGAATTACACCTGGAATTTTGAGACTGGTTTGGCAGCCAACCTCGTCGACCCGACGATAACCCTGACGGTCCCGGCCAGCGCCTCAGTTGCAGTGCCCATCGACCAGACCATCAGCGCCACGTTCAGCACGGCAATGAATCCTACGACGATCACCAACGCAACCTTTACGGTCGCGGTGGCAGGCGCGGGCGGAGCTCCCGTGAACGGAATCGTCTCTTACGATCCCGCAAGCCAGATCGCAACCTTTGCACCTTTAGCCAATCTCGCCGCCGATACGCAATATACGGCCACGATCTCAAATCTGGTCACGGATCTGACGGGCAATGCGTTGTCAACCACAACCGGTCTCGTGCCGGATCCCTGGAACTTCACAACCAGTGGCGCGGTCGGTACAGGTCAAGCTCCTATCAACCTAGGTTCAGCGGCCAGCTTCGCGGTTATGGCTACTTCCTCGATTGCTAGCACGGGCCCGGTGATCATCAACGGTGACGTCGGGTTGGCGCCGGGCACCTCGCAGGGAATTCCGCCGGCCCAAGTAAACGGGACGATTCACATCAACGATTCCGTGATAACGCAAGCCCAGGCCGATTTGCTGGCTGCCTATAACGATGCCGTTAGCCGATCGACCAATGCGCAGACCTTGGCAGGAAATATGGGAGGTCTGACCTTCACACCTGGGCTCTATGTCAACTCGACATCCGTTTTGATTTCGGGAGCAGGGCCGAACAACAACGTCACTCTCGACGCTCAGGGCGATCCCAACGCCATCTTCATCTTCAAGATGGGATCCACACTCACCACAGCGCCCGGGGCTCAAGTCATCCTGGCTGGCGGCGCCAAGGCAAGCAACGTCTACTGGCAGGTTGGCACTTCAGCGACGATCGACACCACAACGATCTTCGAAGGAAATGTCCTCGCTGCTGTATCCATCACGATGAATACCGGGGCGGTAGTGACTGGAAGATTGTTCGCCGGCTCCGGTGGTGGAGCGGCCTCGGTAACGGTGGACGGTGCAAGCGTAACGGTACCTCAGCCGTAAGCCCTGCGTTGTTTGAGCAGAGCGCATGGCGAGCAGGGTTCGACGGCCGCGAGGCGGGGTTCTTTGCCCCGCTTCGCAGCCAGTAGGCACGATTCTGGAGGCGACAATGAAATTGGGAACACGGATTCTTCCCACCATGGCGGTTGCTTTTTTTCTAGTGCCTACGCTTTTCGCGGACGACACACCCAAGCCTGGGGACACCCCCCAAAAGAATGAGTCCGCGAACTCCGCCACGGCTTCCGGCGCTGCCGCCAAGCCCGCTGCAAAACCAGCTCCCCCTCAGCCGGCCGAGTCCTCGCCGCAAGGGGCGGCAGGCGAAGGAAATGCCAACCATTCGGGGCAGCACAGGCACCACGTGAAAGATCAGGGCGACTCGACTCCAAAGCTCGAACTCTTCCTCGGCTATTCGTATTGGCGGGCTTTGCCGTATAGCACCGGGAACCGCATAGAATCCATGAATGGCGGCAGCACTTCGCTGGCTTACAATTTCAACAGCCACCTTGGTCTGGTTGCCGATTTCGGCGGTTTCAGAGTCGATTCCTTGCAGTTCACCGACGAAGGCACTGGATTCACTCCTTCTCGCGTGGTGGATGCGAAAAGCAACGTCTTCACCGTCATGTTTGGTCCGCGCCTTTCTTTCCGCGACCACGGGCGATTCACTCCGTTTCTTCAAGTTCTGGGCGGTGTTGCCCACGCCGACGAAGTTACGTTGGACGACTGCACAGCGCCCATTTACGCTTGCACGCCACTTCCGCGTGAAACCGTATTTACCATGACTGCTGGAGGCGGGCTGGACTACCGGCTGAATCACCGCCTCGCTCTGCGACTTTTTCAAGCGGAGTATTTGCTCACCCGCTTTGAGAATCCCACTTCTCTCACGAACGCAACCGGCTGGCAGAACAACATGCGACTCTCCGCGGGAGTTGTGTTGCGCTTCGGCGGGAATCCCGCGCCACAACCGCCGCCTCCCAATCATCCGCCCGTAGCTTCCTGTTCGGCTGATAAAACTGCGGTCTATGTGGGATCGGGCGAGTTAGTGATGGTTCGCGCGGACGCCAGCGATCCCGACAACGATCCTCTAACCTATTCCTGGACGGCAAACGGCGGCGCGGTGGAAGGCAATGGGCCAAAAGCAAGATGGAACTCTTCGGGCACAACTGCGGGAACATACACAGTAAGAGTGCGCGTAGACGACGGACGCGGCGGATGGGCCGATTGCTCGTCCTCTATTAGTGTGGAGCTGCGCCCCAACCGTCCGCCGACAATGAGCTGCTCCGCGGACCGCACCACGGTCGTGATTGGCGATACAGTTCAAATCACCGCCGTCGCCAGCGATCCCGACAACGATCCGCTCACCTATACCTGGAGGTCCAGTGGCGGCCGAGTCCGAGGCAGGGATGCTTCCGTGCGTTTCGAGACCGCTAACCTCGGTGCCGGACACTATTCCGTGAATGGTCATGTCGACGATGGCCGCGGCGGCGGTGCCGATTGCGAATTGGGGATTGAAGTCCAATCTCCACCGCCTCCACCGGAACAGGTTGAACTGGAAGTCAGGCTTTCGCTACATAGCATCTACTTTGCGACGGCTCGCCCGACGGTGGCCAATCCCACCGCTGGCTTGCTCGGCAGCCAAGAGCAGGTGTTGGTGAAGCTGGCGGCCGACTTCGTGAGGTATCTGAACTTCAAGCCGGACGCCCACTTGATCCTTGGCGGCCATGCTGACCCGCGCGGCACGGCGGAGTACAACAAGGGCCTGACAGAACGCCGCGTGGAACGCACCAAGAGTTTCCTGGTGCAACACGGCGTTCCAGCAGACCACGTTGACACACGCTCCTACGGCGAAGAGGATCAGCTAACCACCGAACAAACCAAAGAGCAGATCGCGCAGAATCCCGACATCACTCCGGAAGAACGCCAGCTAATGCTGGACAAACTGCCCGTCCTCGTCCTCGCCAACAATCGCCGCGTCGACGTCACCCTAAGCACCACCGGACAACAGTCCGTCCGCCGCTATCCGTTTAACGCGAGAGACTTCCTGGCTCTCGTGAGCACCAAGGGAAGGGATTCCGGTCACGCGGCGAGGCCGGCGCCCAAGAAGAAGCCCAATTAGCAGCTGGTTCGGCCAATGGCCGCTGCGT
This sequence comes from Candidatus Acidiferrum sp., assembly GCA_035272765.1. Taxonomy (GTDB): domain Bacteria; phylum Acidobacteriota; class Terriglobia; order Acidiferrales; family UBA7541; genus Acidiferrum. The sequence continues at coordinate 13,481 of DATEQG010000082.1, read as the reverse complement.
AAATTCAATCCGGGTCTGTGGATGGCCGAACCTTGCGGGCGTTGCAACAGCAGCGCCCGCTGGCAACGTAGCCCTGCATACGCGTTCAAGACAATTCTTCTAGCCGTTGAGCAGCCCCAGCAAAGTATTGGCTGGGGCTCCTTCCAGCTGTGTCCGGTAACCTAGGCGTCACGCGAACGACCTCCTCAGAGAACACAGAAAGTAGGCCCGGCTCCAAGTACAGTGCCGTTTTGGAACGTACTGTACTTTAGTTCATCTGATGGGGGCGCCTCCTCGCTAGGTAAGCTTCTTAAGGGCTCGGGGTGTGGACGGGCCGAGGAGGGGGCGATGTTGCGCAATCGATTGCTTATTGTGTTGGGGTTAAGTCTACTGGCCGCTTCAGGGGCTTGGGCGGACGACGTAGGGTACGTCGACTGCTCGAAAAATGCGGACGCCACACAGGTCTTCGGAAAGCCCAGGCGCTCTCCGGATGTCGTCGCCTCTCTGCCGTGCGGTGAGCGGTTTACAATTTTGGTGTATGGGTTTTACTTCTCGCGGATTCAGACGAAAGATGGGCAGGTCGGGTACATCTATTCGAGCTTGATTGTGCAGGATCGCGGCGCCACATCCTTGCAGCCAGCAGCGTCGAAGCAGCCAACGGGTCAGCAGACGCCAGCATTGCAAGTGGCCGCGGAGAAAACAAAGATTCCACGCGCGACTCCGTTTGACGAGCAGCCTAAAGCGGCAGCGCAGCCACAGCCGGCGGCATCTCAGACGGCTTCCGCTGTATCGGCAACAGTGCAATCTGCAGCGGCGCCAGTGGCCTCGACGCAGGCGGCTGGAGTCGAAGCGTCAGCGCCCGCTCAGCCGGTATCCGCGGCGGGCACAATCAGTAGCAATGGAGCGGGAACGGCTGCCGTTGTCACGCAGCCAGCTTCGAATGCGGCTGCGGAGGCTCAGCCCGCGGTGGCTCAGCCTCCCTCGACGCCCACACTTGCCGCACCGCCGGCGGCACCGCCAACCCCCAGTGCGGATGCTGCGGAGACGTCTGCCGCTGGGGCACAGCCCAGTCCGAATGCGGCAGCAGAAGCTCAGCCAGCCGCAGCGCAGCCCGCACCGGTACCAGCACAACCAGCGGCTCAACCTGCGGCGCCAGCTGTCCGGCCTGTAGAGATGAAAGATAGTTGGGAGAAGCCTCGCCCAAGCGTTCGTCCCGCTCCGCTGCTGGAACTCTATGGCGGTTTCGCGCTTTCACGGATGGGCGGCACGGGATTCGGTAGTAATTCGATCGGAGGAGTGGGATCGATTGGATGGAACGCGAGGTCGTGGTTGCAGATCATGGCGGACACAAGCTACAACTTCGAAACTGTGAATGGGGCGAAGAATGTACTTTATGGCAACCATTACGGGCCGCGCTTCTTCTACCGTTCGCGAAATCGATGGGGCATTTCCCCGTTTGCTGAAGCGTTGGTTGGAGGGTCGGACCTAAAAACCACCGTCAGCGGCAGCGGGGGTTACACGTCCTCCACGGGCAGCAGTCTCTCGTACAAAGTGGGAGGCGGAATAGATATGCACCCCTCTCACCGTTGGGAAATCCGCCTGATCGACGTGGATTATTACAGGACTGCGTTCGGCACGGATACTCATCAGACTAACTATTGGATTTCCACCGGAATAGTGCTGCGGTTGTTTGGAGGAGGAAGCGAGTAATGGTGTTGAGAGTTCACTCGTCGCGCTGCGGCGCACGCAAGCCGTGACCCGGTCGATACTGTACGCGCGAGGCTTTAGCTACTCGTGCGAAACGTGAGGGGCAAAGGGACTGGAAGGGAATGGGCGAATTGGCTACAAGTGGTTCTAGGGTCGCATATGCGAATGCGGTTTTCGTGTAGCCGAGAAAACCCGGAGAGGTCCCAAGGAGGGGCTGTGAGAAAGATACTCATGCTGGCAGCAGTGGTGTTGGTGGGAATTCCAGCCGCGGCGAAGGAGCCGCAGGCGGGGACGATTGTTTCGGAGAGTTCCGTGGCCTGCGGGTCGCAGGTGAACAAGAAGAAACAGACGGCGGATGTGCTTTGCCAGGAGTACGTGATTCGGACGGAGACGACCGAGTATCACGTGCGGCAGGAGAAGCCCGCGGATAAGGCGCTGATTCCCGTGAACACGAGCGTGGAGTTCACTCTGGACAAAGACAAGATGAAGTTCAAAGCTGACGGGAAGAAATACGAATACATCGTCGTTTCCGAAGCGGCCGCGCCTGCAACCGCCGCTGCGGCGACGCCAAAACCCTGACGGCAGTCACTCACTTACAGAAAACGAAGTTCAAATTTCCAGAATAACCGGCAGGATAAGCGGGCGCTTGGACGTTTGTTTATTGATATAGCGCTTCAGGTCGACGCGGATTTTTTCTTTGATTACGCCCCAGTCGGATTTCTCTTCGGCGTTGGATTGCTCGACGGTTTTCATAATGACTTCACGGGCACCGGCAATGAGTTCCTGGCCGTTATCGCTAAACATTCCTCGCGTGACGATTTCCGGCTGGGATTCCATTTTGCCGGTGTGTTTGTCAATGGCGATGATCGGCACGACGACGCCATCTTCGGAAAGATGCTTGCGGTCGCGGATGACTACGTCTTCGATTTCTTCCAGCGAGCCGGAATCGACGCAAACGCGGCCCGCGGTAACCGGATCGCGGCGGCGAACTCCATCCTGAGTAAATTCGATGCACTTGCCGTTTTCGAGGAGAAGAATTTCTCCCGAAACGCATCCGAGTTGATGGGCTAAAGCGGCGTGACGGAAAAGATGGCGGTATTCCCCGTGGATGGGAATGAAATATTTCGGTTTGACGAGCTGCAGAACGAGCTTTTGTTCTTCCTGGCTGGCGTGGCCGGAGACGTGAATGGTGCCCGCGGAATTGTCGTAATAGACGAGCGCGCGTCGGCGAAACATGTGGTCGAGCATGCGGAAAATGGCTTTTTCGTTACCTGGAATGATGCGCGCGGAAAGAATGACGCTGTCGTTCTCGTCGACGGTGACGAAGCGGTGATTATCGACCGCGATGCGCGAAAGGGAAGACATGGGCTCGGCTTGGCTGCCGCTGGCGAGAATGACGATGCGCTTGGGATCGAAGTTGCGAATGTCTTGCGGGCGAACGACCATGCCGTCGGGAATGCGCAGGTAATTCATGGAGTGCGCGATTTCGACGTTGTCCACCATACTGCGCCCGACGAAGGCGACTTTGCGGCCGACGCGTCCAGCGACGTCGATGACTTGCTGGATGCGGTGGATGGAGGAGGCGAAACAGGAGAGGATAACGCGCCGGGGCGCTGAGCGGCAGAGTTCTTCGATGCGCGGGACGATGGCGCGCTCGGAGGGAGTGAAGCCGGGGCGCTCGACGTTGGTGGAATCGCTGAAAAGGGCCAGGACACCTTCGCTGCCGTAGCGGGCGAAAGTGTGGAGATCGAATGGCGCGCCGTCCACGGGAGTCTGGTCGATCTTGAAGTCGCCTGTATGGATGATCACGCCTAGCGGCGTGCGGACAGCAAGCGCGACACAGTCGATGGTGCTGTGCGTAACGTTGATGAACTCGATTTCGTACGGGCCGATTTCGACGAGGCGGCCGGGAAGAACTTCGCGGAGCGTAGTGGAGGCGAGCAGGCCGGCTTCTTCAAGGCGTTTCTTTACGAGGGCCAGCGTGAAGCGCGTTCCATAAACAGGAACGTTTAAGTCCCGCAGGATATATGGAAGTGCGCCGATGTGATCTTCGTGACCGTGTGTAAGAACGATGGCGCGGATGTGCTGGCGATTTTGCTTGAGATAGGTGATGTCGGGGATGACGAGGTCGACGCCGAGGAGTTCGGATTCCGGGAACATCATGCCCGAGTCGATGACGAGAATGTCGTCACCCAGACGAAGGACCATCATGTTCATTCCAAATTCGCCGAGGCCGCCAAGGGGGATTGCTAATAGGGACTGCGTAGACTTACTCAAAGAAAGGTTATCTCCGTCTTACCCGAAGAGGAAAGGTCATCTTCGTGATCTGCGTAGCAATCCTATCACAGTGGGATGATGGGCGCGCATTGCGGCCGCGGTGCGCGCCGGGTGTCTCGTTTTGCACAGGACGCTTGCAGGCGCGACTAGCGATCTCCCCCGCTGAAGAGATGCGCGACGAACACAAGAAGGACCGCGCCAACGGTAGCTGCAGCGAGAGAATAAAGGAAGCCGCCGCCCCAAATGCCCAGGCGCATAAAAATCCAGCCACCGATGAACGACCCGACGATTCCAAGAATAATGTCGGTGATGCAACCGAAGCCGCGGCCGCGCGAGATTTTTCCGGCCAGCCATCCGGCGATGAGGCCGATGATAATCCAGCCCCAGAATCCAGAGGGAAAGTAGATGGCGACACCCTTTGATTCGACGAGAGCGCCGAGCAGCGCGACGGATGTTGTGGAGAAGTAGATGACAGACATTCAGCCTCCAAGTTAGTTCGATGCTTTTTTCGAAAGAAATGGCGTGCAGCAGTCTAGCAAATCTGGGCTCACGATTCTGTGTATATCGAAGGCAGTCCGAAAAATCGCGCACTGATAAAAGTCGTGCGTTTGCAATTCACAGGCATGCAGTCCGCAGAGAGGTCCCCTGTCGCGATGCTTCTCGGGACTCGCATCCTTATCGGATGCTCGGTTGCTGTTGCGTCATGCAATGGAGGGTGCCGAGGCCGAGAACTAAGTCGCGGCAAGCAATGCCCACGACCTCGCGATCGGGAAAAAGTTTGGCGAGACTGCTGAGAGCGATGCGGTCGTTGGCATCGTTGAAGGTAGGAACGATCACGATTTTGTTGGCGATGTAAAAATTGGCGTAGCTGGCAGGAAGGCGTTGGCCATCGAAATAAACCGGAGCAGGCATAGGGAGCGTTTCGACGTGCAAGGGGCGTCCGTCTTGGTCTTTCATATTCTTTAATAGAGCAAGGTTTTCCTGGAGCGGCGCGAAGTTGGCGTCGTTGGGATCGTCTTCGACGACTGTGATTACCGTTGTGGGATCGACGAATCTCGCGAGGTCGTCGACGTGGCCGTGGGTGTCGTCGCCAGCGATGCCGTTTTTCAGCCAAAGTACATTTGTGACGCCGAAATAGTTTTTAAAGACTTCGGCGTAGCCTTCGCGGGTGAATCCGGGATTGCGTTCTTGTGTCTTGCTGAGGAGGCATTCTTCGGTTGTGAGAAGCGTGCCGCGGCCGTTGACATCGATGCTGCCGCCTTCGAGGACTACGCGACGACCGTTGTGCAATGGTTGCCAGAGGCGGCGCTTAAGTTTTTTATTCGCTGCGGAAACGACTGTGGCGTCTTTTTTGTGATTGTCGTATTTGGCCCAGCCGTTGAAGCGCCAGTGTGTGTAGGCTACCTCGCCAGAAGAATTTATTACGCAGATGGGGCCTGAGTCGCGCATCCAGCCGCGATCGGTGGCGATACGGAAGAAATCTACCGAGGCGAGATTGGCGCCGGATTTTTTCAGGATCGTTCGGACGTGAGATTCTGCCTCCTTATTTTCGACCAGGAGATAGATACGCTCGGCTTGGGAGAGATGGCGGACGATTTCGGCGAAGGCCCAGGGGATAGGCGCAAATTTGCCGGGCCAGTCGGTTAGTTCGTGGGGCCAGCCCAGCCAGGTGGCTTCGTGTGCTTCCCATTCCGCGGGCATGCGGAAGCCTTGGGAGTTTGGCGTGGATTCTGTTTTCGATGTGGGCATGCGATTGAGTGTGGACACAGGTTTATTTAACACAGAGGCCGCAGAGAGCACAGAGAAGAATTATTCGCCTAGCCAGCGGTTGAGTATAGGTTGGTAGGCGTCAATGCGACGGTCGCGGAGGAAGGGCCAGTTGCGGCGCGTTTCTTCGCTTTGCGCGGGGTCGCATTCGACGACCAGGACCTCTTCTTTATCGTTGGAGGCTTCGGAGAGGATGCGGCCAAAGGGATCGGCGACGAAAGAGTTTCCCCAGAACTCGAGGCCCGCGTCGCCTTTTTCTGGTTTGCCTTCGTAGCCGACACGATTGACGACCCCGACGTAAACGCCGTTGGCGATGGCGTGGGCCCGCTGGATGGTGCGCCAAGCGTCGAGTTGTGCTGCGCCGAACTGGGCTTTTTCGTGCGGATGCCAGCCGATGCTTGTGGGATAAAAAATCACCTGCGCGCCTTGGAGTGCAGTGAGGCGCGAACCTTCCGGGTACCACTGATCCCAGCAAATCTGAACGCCGATACGGCCGTAAGCAGTGTCGAAATTTGGAAAACCGAGATCGCCGGGCGTGAAATAAAACTTTTCGTAATAAAGAGGATCGTCTGGGATATGCATTTTGCGGTATTTGCCGAGGAGAGAGCCGTCGGCGTCAAGGACCGCACAGGTGTTGTGGTAGATGCCGGCAGCGCGGCGCTCGAACAGGGAAACGACGAGGACAACTTTTAATTCTTTTGCGATGTTAGCGAAGGCGTTGGTGGCTGGACCAGGAACCGGCTCAGCGAGATTGAAAAGATCCGGATCTTCGGTACGGCAGAAATATTCGCCAAGAAACAGTTCGTCCAGGCAGATGATTTGCGCGCCGCGCGCGGCGGCTTCGCGGATTTTCTGGATGGCATGCGAAAGATTTTCTTCCCCGTTCGATGTGCTGCGCATCTGCACGAGGCCGATTCTGAATTTCTTTGTCATAAAATTTAGTTTATCATGCTCGTAGAAACATTTTTTGTAGCGTTTTGTTCTTTCCTTCGGGCCGCGTTTGTAATATCAATCATTGCGAAATTAGATGTCTGCGGCGGGGTGTGAGATTCAGAAACAAAAAGGCAAGAGAGGTTGAGGAGAGAAGATGGCAAAGCGGCAAGAAAAGACAGTCACGGGGCGCGTACTGCACGATCCAATAAAGGATAAGTTGCGGCCGATGTTTCCGATCGATCTGTCGAAATGCCACACCATCGATGAATTGGTTCGAGCGATGGGGAATACGGCGTTCACTGGACGGCAGATCGGCGATGCGGCGGACGTCCTTGAAACGATGGCGCGCGACAAGGATTGCTTTGTGGTGATGACGCTCTCCGGTGCGCTGACTGTGGCAAAGATGGGTTTTATTTTTTGCGATTTGATCGAAAGTGGCGTAGTCAACGCCATCGTTTCGACGGGCGCGCTGATGGCGCATGGGCTTGTCGAGGCGACGGGGCATTCGCATTTCCGCTACGACCCTAAGATGGACGATAAGGAGTTGTTTCACGCGGGATACAACCGCGTTTATGATTCGCTCGAACCCGAAGTCAATCTGGATCATGTCGAAGAAGTGATGGACGATCTGCTTTCGAATTGGGACGCGGAGGAAGTCGCGTGCAGCTGGAAGATTCATCGCAAGATTGGCGAGACGCTGCACAAGCAAGGCGCGGGGCGGGGAATTCTAAAGTCGGCTTACGAGCACAATGTGCCAGTGTTTGTGCCGGCGTTCAGCGATTCGGAATTGGGAATCGATTTTGCGTTGCAGAAAATCGCTCGACTGCAGGAGAAGAAGCCGCTGTTGCGTTTTGATCCCTTCGAAGATTTCGAGAAATTTGCGGACACCATGCTGGCGACGAAGCGCATGGGTCTTTTTACGGTGGGTGGAGGCGTGCCGCGGAATTGGTCCCAACAATTCGGAGTCTACGCGGAATTGCTGGCGCGGCGCGGCTACAAGAAAATTCCTCTGAAGAGGTATAACTACGGCGTGCGGATCTGCCCGGAGCCGGTGCATTGGGGCGGGCTAAGCGGGAGCACGTACACGGAAGCGGTGTCGTGGGGAAAATTTGTGCCTCCGGAAGAAGGCGGCAAGTTCGCGGAAGTATTTGATGATGCGACAGTGGCGCTTCCGCTTGTCGTGGGGGCCGTCTTGGACAGGATTGGGTATTTCAAGCGCGAGAAGTAGCAATAGCGGTGTGATGCGTGGCTTATGGGGCGTCGCTTCGTGAGCCTTGATTGGCAGGAGGTGAAAAATGGCGCAGGCCCGAACAGCGATGAACAAACCCGTGTATGACGTACACCCCGGAGTGGCGATGGTGCAGAAGTGGATCGCGGAATTGAAGGAAAAGACGGGGCGTTCTCTCGACGAATGGATTGCGCTGGCGAAGAAGGAAGGGCCGAAAGAGGATAAGGCGCGGCGCGAATGGTTGAAAGCGAAACATAAGCTGGGGACGAACAGCGCTTGGTGGATTTCTGAACGTGCGGATGGAAAGGGCACGGAGGAAGATTCGCCGGAAGCGTACTTGAAAACGGCGGTTGTGTACGTGGAAGAGCAGTACGCGGGAGGGAAGGAAAAACTGCGCCCGATTTATGCGGAATTGCTTCAGATGGGGAAATCTCTGGGCCCAGATGTAAAGGCGTGCCCGTGCAAGACGATGGTGCCGCTGTACCGCGAGCATGTATTTGCGCAGATTAAGCCGACGACGAATACGAGGATTGATTTGGGTTTTGCGCTGACCCATTACAAAGGGAAATTATCGAAAAGAATCATCGATACAGGCGGAATGGCCAAGAAGGATCGCATTACGCACCGGATTGAGCTGAAATCAGTGGATGAGATCGATGCGGAAGTGAAGAAGTGGTTGAAAGTGGCGTACGACTTGGACGCCAAATAAAAAGAGGGTCGGGGCAAGCCCCGCCCCTACAAAACCTCACGGCAAAAATAGAAAACAAAACTAGTCGTCTTCGCCGATGAGGATGGCGGCGCCTAGAACCGTGGTCCACAGGCCGCGCTTGTCGCCGACGGCCGATTGCGTGACGTTCATGGTGCGAACGATTTTGTTGGAGATGCGGTAGACCTCTTTTTTCTCGTCGAAGCTCAGATCCGGGTCAAATTCCACATTCAGAGTGGTGGCGAGCATTTCCGCAGCGAGCTCTTCCGCGTATTCGCCGGCGACTTCTTCGGTTTCGCCGAAGGAGTGATGCTCGGAGAGGTAGCCATACATCAATTTATCGCTGGGAAGCGCCAGGCCGATGCTTGCGGCGATCAGGCGATGCGCTTCTTTGGTTGAATTTTCGCTGATAACGGTGAAAGCCACCTGGCCGGGCTTGATGTGCTTCAAGCCTTCGCTACGGGAAATCAATTTACAGTTGGGCGGGAAGATCGAGGAAACGCGCACGATATTGCACGCGGCGATGCCTGCATTGCGCAGGGCGAGCTCGAAGCTCGAAAGTCTTTCGCGATGTTTACCGACGCCTTTGGTGAGGAAGATCTTCTTAGCGACGAACGCCATGGTGCCGGGTTATGGTGCCTCCGTGGGTGGAGTAACGGCGGAAAAATTTCCGCTGTGGAAAAATAACAAGAAGGTATTGCAGTGTCAAACGAATTCGGGGATTTTCTATGAAGGAAGAGAGCAAAAGTGAATAGATTGTGACAAGAATCTCAGAACGCGCTCAGGAATCGCCGGCGAGGCGTTGAAGCAACTTGCCAAGAGGCTTGCAGAGCGCCAGAACCCTGCCTAAATCGTCGGCACTAAAGTCCGGCCCGGCGATGGAGGGGTTGGCTCCTTTGCGGCTGATCTGGATAACGCCCACAACTTTGTCGCCACAAAGAATCGGAGCGCTGATCAACTTCTGGATAATCTCGGAGGATTCTCCGCCAATTTTTACGCCCTCGAAAACGGTGGCATGACGGACACCCGCAAAATTGTTGATGATGTCCGGGCGGCTCTCGCGTGCGGTGCGCGCGGCAATGGCCGAAGTGCTGGAAAGCGGGATAAAACCGACCTGTTTCAAAGATTCCGGGACAAGAAAGTGCAGGTGGCGCCAGCGAGCGGAAACTCCCATGAGAGCAATCTCGTCGGGTTTAACGCCGAGATTCTTCGCGATGCGTTCCGCGATGCCCGGCAGGGAGATTTGGGACAGGGCGGTGGCGTCCGATTCGACGGCACTGGCGATGCGTTCTAGCTCCGAAACAAGGCTCAGGCTCGTGGTCATTGGATATCCGTTGGACACGCGTAGGCTGCCAGGCAGGAGGGGCCGGGCGGATACCATCCGTCGTATTCTCATTTAAGCGAGAAAGGCTGTAAGGCGCAATGAAATTTCGAGCGGCACGTTCCGAGAAAGGAATAGGCTGGCTTGCATCGCTGTTTTCAACTCCCTATACTGAATAAGCCGCTATACTTCAGGGCCCTTCAGCAACTCACGCGGCGGAGAGGGCATGTCCGCAACGGCAACCCAGCCTGAAACCGACTATCTTCTTCGCAAGCTGCATTCCTTGACCGGCATTATCCCCGTTGGCGCATTCCTGGCAGAGCATTTCTGGTCGAACAGCTACGCGCTTGTCAGCAGATCGCAATACGATGCGAAATCGCAGGAACTGCAGACCATTCCGTTCCGCTTGGTGGTGGAATGGCTCTTCATTTTCTTGCCGATGCTCTATCACGGGGGGTATGGGATTTACATTTGGTTGCGCGGGAAGTCGAACGTGTCGGCCTACCCGTGGGTTGGGAACTGGCTTTACACCACGCAGCGTTACACCGGCTTGATTGCGTTCGCCTATATTGGCTGGCATTTGTACACGGAGCGCTGGCTGACGCATGGCAGGTCCACTTATGCGGACGTTGAGGACCTGCTGCAGAATCCCTACGCACTGGCGTTCATGCTGATTGGGGTGCTGGCGTCATCGTTCCATCTTGGTGTGGGGATTTGGAATTTTCTTTGCAAGTGGGGCTTGGCGGCGACGGTGCGGGCGCAGCGCGCGGCGGGCGCGCTTGGAGCAATGGTGGGATTCGCGTTTAGCGTTGTCGGCGTACTGATTGTTCTGAGCTTTTGGTTGAACTGGCATCCGTTTGACTTCTATTTGAAATGAGACAGCCGAAAATCATCGTAGTGGGCGGTGGTCTTGCCGGCCTGATGGCGACGATTCGCGTTGCGGAGGCGGGCGTACCCGTGGATTTGTTTTCCATCGTACCGGTAAAGCGGTCGCATTCCGTTTGCGCGCAGGGCGGGATCAACGCGGCAAAGAATCAAAAAGGTGAAGGAGACACTACTTGGAAGCATTTTGACGACACGATCTATGGCGGCGATTTTCTTGCGAACCAGCCGCTAGTGAAAAGAATGTGCGAAGCGGCGCCGGGGATTATTGATTTATTGGATCGCATGGGCGTGATGTTCAACCGCACATCGGAGGGATTGCTGGACTACAGGCGGTTCGGTGGAACGCTGTATCACCGAACTGCGTTTGCTGGCGCGACGACGGGGCAACAGTTACTCTACGCGCTCGATGAGCAGGTGCGCAGACACGAAGCCGAAGATCGGGTCAAAAAATACGAAGGCCAGACGTTTTTGTCGGCGGTGATTGACGAAGGCGGCGTTTGCCGCGGCATTTGCGGCATGGACTTGCGATCCATGGAAGTGAAAACGTACCCCGGGGATGCGGTGATTTTCTGCACGGGCGGAATTGGCGCGATTTTTGGGCGCTCGACGAATTCGGTGGTGTGCACGGGTTCGGCGCAGTCGGCGCTCTTTCAGCAGGGGGTCGACTACGCGAATGGCGAGTTCATTCAAGTCCATCCCACGGCGATTCCCGGCGAGGACAAGCTGCGGTTAATGAGCGAATCCGCTCGCGGCGAAGGCGGCCGCGTTTGGGTGCCGAAAAATCCGGCGGATACGCGCCCCGCAAAAAGCATTCCAGAAGGCGACCGCTTCTATTTTCTCGAGGAGTGGTATCCGAAGTATGGAAATCTTGTACCGCGAGACATCGCGACACGTGCAATTCATCGCATTGTGTACCAGGAAAAGCTCGGGATACGAGGTCAGGCGGCGGTCTATCTGGATGTCACGCACATTCCGCGCGAAGTTTTGGATCGTAAGCTAGAAGGCATCCTCGAGATTTACGAGAAGTTCTTGGGCGTGGACCCGCGCGAAGAGCCGATGAAGGTTTTTCCGGCGATGCATTACACCATGGGCGGCATTTGGGTGAATAACGAAGATCAGGCTACGAATATTCCGGGGATTTATGCGGCGGGCGAGTGCGAATACCAATATCACGGCGCGAACCGGCTGGGGGCGAACTCGCTGGTGTCTTGTATTTTTGGCGGCGGGTTGGCGGGGCCAGCGGCGGTAAAGTACGCGCGCAACCTGGCAAGCGGTTGCGAAGCCGTTGGTTCGAATATCTATGAAAGTGAGCGCAAGCGGCAGGAAGAGAAGAATCAGGCGCTTATCTCCCCAGACGGCACGGAAAATCCCATGGCGATCTGGCGAGAATTGGGCGAATTGATGACCGAGCATGTGACCGTGACGCGGATTAACAAAGATTTGGCGGCCGCAGACGCCAAGATTCGCGAGCTTCAGGAACGCTACGGAAGAATCAATTTGAGCGACCGCACACGATGGTCAAACCAGACGCTGAATTTCGCGCGAGAATTAGGAAACATGCTCGTGCTCGCGCGGGTTGTGACTTTGGGGGCACTGCAGCGCAACGAATCGCGGGGTGCGCACTATAAGCCGGATTTTCCAGAACGCGATGACGCAAATTGGCTGAAAACCACGCGGGCCAAATGCGTGGATGGCGAAATCCAGCTGAGTTATGAGCCGGTGGACATTTCGCAAATCCCGCCGCGCGCGAGACGCTATGACGCGGCCAAATAGTGCGTATTTTAGCCCTGCGCCTCTGGATTGTAGGCCAGGGAGACTTTGTGGGATCTTTCGAGGATTTTATGCCTGACCCCAAAGAAGTGATCGTTCGCGTAAAACGCCAGGTCAGTCCCAAGGGCACGCCCTATTGGGAAGAGTTTGCGCTGCCGTGGCGTCCCGCGATGAATGTGATTATCTGCCTGCGAGACATTGCGGAGACCCCGGTTACACGCGATGGCAAGAAGACCACGCCCATCAGCTACGATTCGAATTGCCTCGAAGAGGTTTGCGGTTCCTGCGCCATGCTCATCAACGGCAAAGCTCGGATGGCGTGTTCCGCGCTGGTGGATAAGCTGGAACAACCGATTCGGCTCGAGCCTTTTTCGAAATTTCCAGTCGTCCGCGATCTGGCCGTCGACCGGCAATTCATGTTCGAAAGCCTGAAGCGTATTAAAGGCTGGATTCCCATCGATGGAACCTACGATCTCGGCGAAGGGCCCCGAATGGCGCCTGAGACGCAGGAGAAGGCCTATCCTTTGTCGCGCTGCATTTCATGCGGCAGCTGCCTGGAGGTCTGCCCACAGGTGAACGACAACAACAAATTCATTGGCGCGGCAATTGTCAGCCAGGTCCGGCTCTTCAACATGCATCCCACGGGTGCGATGCATGCAAAAGAGCGCATCTCGGCGCTCATGGAACCGGGTGGAATTCAGGACTGTGCGAACGCGCAAAACTGTGTGAAAGCTTGCCCGAAAGACATTCCTTTAACAGAATCCATCGCAGAAATGAACCGGCAGGCTTGGAAACAAGCGCTGGTCGGCTGGCTTATAGGGTAGAATCTCGCCGCACCTTTTCCATTGGAGGAATACATGCGTCTGGTCCGCGTCTCGCTAATTGCTTGTCTGCTCGTTACTGGATTT
>DATEQG010000081.1:0-101190 GCA_035272765.1 Candidatus Acidiferrum sp. | reverse complement strand
CCGCGAATTTGTTGGGATGGGATTTAAACGGCAAGCCGGTCAGCTCGGCGATTTTTCCTGCGGCGCGCTCGGCAAATTCCGGATGCGAGTTAAGGCCGGTTCCGACGGCGGTGCCGCCGATGGCGAGATCGTAGAGGCCGTCGAGAGCCATAGCAATGCGGCCGCCGTCGCGGTCGAGCAGATTCACGTAGCCGGAAAATTCCTGGCCGACGGTGAGCGGAGTGGCGTCCTGCAAATGCGTGCGGCCGATTTTTACGATGTCCGCGAATTCCTTGGCTTTGGCGTCGAGCGCATCGCGAAGTTTTTTCACCGCGGCGAGAAGTTTCTGACGCGTTTCCGTGGCGGCCGCAATGTGCATCGCCGCGGGAAACGTGTCGTTCGACGATTGCGACATATTTACATCGTCATTCGGATGGATGGGTTTCTTGGTACCCATGATGCCGCCGGCAAGTTCGATGGCGCGATTGGAGATGACTTCGTTGACGTTCATGTTGGTTTGCGTGCCGCTGCCTGTTTGCCAGATGCGCAAAGGGAAATGCTCGTTGAGCTTTCCGGCGATGACTTCATCGGCGGCATGCGTGATGAGCGCGGTTTTGTCGGCGGGAAGCTTGCCGAGGTCCTGATTGACGAGCGCTGCCGCTTTTTTGAGGATGCCGAAGGCACGTATCAGCTCGGGAGGCATGGTGTCTTTGCCGATGGCGAAATGGATCAGCGAGCGGGCGGTCTGCGCGCCGTAGTAGCGGTCGGCGGGGACGTCGATCTTGCCCATGGAGTCGGACTCGGTGCGGGACTGGATAGAGGCGGTATCTATGGTTTCAGACATTATGGCTCCTGTGGAATTGGCGGCCCTGATTTTAGCAGGGGGACGAGGTAAAGAAGTAACGAAGTAAAGAGAGGAGGGCGCTGGATCGGTAAGCAGCGATGACGGGATACGCGGATACCCACCCTCCGGGTGTCCGCAAGTTATGAAGTAAGCGCATGAGGGGACTGGGTTTGCGGGGATTCGTGCGGGTACGCAGGCGCAGCGCGTGGCGGGTAACTAGCTGACAAACTTTGGCGTGGATGGCGGGCCGCCTCCCCCCTGGTTTTTTGTAGGTGTTGCTTCTAAAGGAGTTGAAGGGCGATTATGCACTTGACACAGAATTGGTTTTAGCGTAGTATTCGGTGCATGAACTCCCGTGATGCAAAAGGCCATATGATCACCGTCGTAGCATTGCTGGGAATCTTGTTCCTGATCGTGTTGTGGGCCATGCGTATTCACAAGATTATTGGATGGTTCCAATGAAACTCATAGACGTTACGGCCAAATTCAAGACCGACGATGACTGCCTCGATTACATCGAAAAGATGCGTTGGCCGAACGGCGAACTAGGCTGTGTCCACTGTGGCGAAGTAGGCCGCGTGTCTCGGATTGTAAGGCAAACAAAAAGCAAAAATCAACGAAATAGACTCTTCCAGTGTTTGGTGTGCGGGAAACAATTCTCGGCCACTAGCGGCACGATCTTTAATGATTCGCACCTGCCCCTCGTGAAGTGGTTTACGGCGATTGCGCTCATCTGTGAGGCTAAGAAAGGCATTTCGGCGAAGCAAGTAGAGCGTCATCTCGGCGTGAATTATCGCACCGCTTGGCACCTCTGCCACAGGATTCGCGAGGCCATGCAAGACGGTGCGAGCTTGCTGACTGGCGTCGTAGAAGTAGACGAAACCTATGTTGGCGGCAAAGTGAAGCGCAAAGGCAAGCCGTTCGTTCAGAAACAAAAGAAAGACGTGGTGATCGGCCTAATCGAGCGTGGCGGCAAGCTCAAGCTAGTCCCTGTCGCGGACAACAAAATGTCCATAATCGAGCCCGTGATCGAGAAGCACGTTAGCCCCGATGCGTTGCTGCAAACAGATGACTCCGCGATCTACCATATAATCGGCAAGCGCCACGCTGGCGGCCACCGCACAATCAATCATTCGAGCAGCTACGGCATTGGAGAGAATCACAGCAATACGATTGAGAATGCCTTCTCTTTGCTCAAGCGTGGCGTGTACGGCACGTTCCACAAGGTTTCGATAAAACACTTGGGCCGCTACTGCAATGAGTTTTCCTATCGGTTTAATCGGCGGGGAGCGCAACTAGAAATGTTCGACGCCACGCTCAAAAATCTCACACGGGGCGAAGCTCTGCCCTACAGCAAGCTCACCGAGAAAGTATCGGCTTCGGAGAACGCTTAGCCGGAGTCTTTATCTTCTTGCGGGGTTCCGGCTTTGCCGTTAGGAGCTTTCCTAGAAGGTCATCAAACTTCGCTTTGTCAACTTGCAGTTTCTTGTTCATAAGCGCATCATAGCATTGTGGAGGAGGCCCCGGTAGGATTCGGACCTACGGAACGTGCGCGAACACGTCCACACGGATTATAAATCCGGCGCAATAAACCACTCTGCCACGGGGCCACTGAAACTGGAGGATGGGAAGGGATTCGAACCCCTGAAGCCGCACAAGTCGGCAGTCCCCTTGCCGGGGGAATTCCTTTGACCACTTGGATACCCACCCAAACTTTTAATGCCGGGTTTGGCTTGACTTTTGGCGGGGTTCTGATATACTTCGAGTCCTCAAATGATTCAGCAACTCCTTGTCACAAGCAAGGGGTTGTGGCCAGCGGTTGCCGCCGCTGGCCTTTTAATTTTCAGCCCGCCGCTCTAACCTCCTTTTGAACCAAATCGAAAGTGTTTGGTGCAACCCTAGCAAACTGATTTGTTCTTCGAGAGAGCGCAACTGCGACAGTCGCAGCCGGATTCTTCGCCGCCACTGGATGCCCAAGCTTCTCCAACTCACTAGCAATCTCATCCACATGCAGAGGACGGCCAGCAGATCGCAACACTTCCACAACCTGAGCGGCTAGAACTGATGTCTTTGTCCTGCGGCGCGGCATGAACGCGAGCGGCTGTTGATTTTCCGCAGCGTTCGGCAGTTTTCCACAAAGTTTTTTGGTAGCTGTTATCCACTCGCGCAGATATTCGGCTCTCCTAAGAAGCTCTTGAAGCTCCTTTTCGGCTTTGTCGAGGTCGCCCTTTAAGTCGTTTTTTGTAAGCCTGTCTTTCATATCTTACATACGGTAACAAACGCGATTACTTGTGTCAAATCTGTTCTGTTCACTCGCGTTCGTGGTAATATTCCCTTAGATGCTTATCGTGCTCGAATTGTCTCACTAGAAACCATCCGTAAAAGGCTGTATTGACCGTAGCAGAGGAGTTGATATAATGTCAAGTGCTGGTAGGAGGCCAAAACCTCCATGTTTGAATCAACAGCAACTTCGCGAGTTCGTTCGCCGGGCATGCGAGCGAACCTACTTCAAAGAGGCATTTCATTCAGAATATGAGAGGGCCTATCGAAATATTTCGCCCGATGATATTGTCTACGGCCTTGAGCGAGAAGACTGGAAGCTCTGCAAGGAACCTGACTATGACGAAGAATTCGAGAACTGGGAGTATCTAATCCAAACTTGGGACATCGAAGGAGAGGAAATTCATCTGAAGATCGCGGTTAACGCTGAATATCAACGATTCGAGGTTATCACGAAATGGTAGTAAAACAGCCGGTCAACGCTTCAGCGGAAGATCACGACTGCCGTAAGACAAGCAAGAAAATCAGGGCCACATTTGAGCATCCCTACAGGTTCGTCCAATCTGGTCTGTCAAACGTCTTTCTGGTTGGCATCGACTACTATGTCTGCGAGGAATGCGGGAAGCAGTCCGCCGACATTCCCGCCCTCAATGATCTGATGATGAAGATCGCGCGCGTAGTTGTGTCACAGGAGGCCCGACTTGATGGGAACGAGATCAGGTTCCTCCGCAAGCGTCTGCGAAAGAAAGCAATCGACTTTGGGAAAATAATCGGCGTCACTGCTGAGCAGATTTCCCGATGGGAGAATGACGGTAATCCCCCGTCTGAGAGTGCGGATAAACTAATTCGCGTCTTTTTCTGTCTCCTATCCGGGGACGCTTACTTGAGCGAGAAGGTGAACAGTCAAATTGATGCATGGCTGGAAACCTTACCCGGCGTAGAGCGCAGCATGAAATTCAATGCAGAACTTCGTGACCACCAATGGGATGCCGAAGCCGTTCCTGCCTAGCCGCCCCTAAGAACTGTTACAAAAGTTAACGGTTCCCTTCCCTGTCACGGCAAGTGTAATCATTACACATTCTGTGTGAAATGCATAATCGCCGTTGAAGTGGGGTGGAATCAACAGTTGTGGAAGTGTTGATTTTGAAGAGGTTGGGAGAGAACAGTTTTTATGAAATGGTAACCTGGGTGGGACTGAAGATTTTGCGGGAATTTGAAGGACCGCGCAGCGGGGGCGCATGAGTTGCGGGGCACAGGCGGAAGCGGTGCCCGAATCGACCCAAGAATTATTATACATTATTACTATTCTTCAAGAATAAACTCCAAGTCGTTTGGATGGAGAAGGATAGCCGGTGCGAATACGCATAATGGCTGGCAGAGGAAGACGGAAAGGAGTGAACTAATGATGTAACGAAGTATGGAAAAGGAGACGGAGGAGGCTTAGTCCCTGCCGGGATTATTGCCGAGGTAGGGTTCGCAACTCTTCGGGCGGGACCGCGACGACTTTTCCGTCGCGCCAGATGTACAGCGGCAGCCCCAGGCGAATACGGTCCTCGATAACTTCGCCAACCGCTTCTTTCAACGCCATCAGTGCGCGCTGTTCGAGCGGCAAATCTAGGATATTCACTGGCGGACTAATCATGCTTCACCGTATCTCGCAATAATCTCATTATATAGCCTTTCGTCCTGTACGTGCAGTTTCCTTTGCCGGGAGGTTGCTATCTCTCTAGGAGCCGCACCCGAGTTATCGAAGAGGATCCAGTGATCTGCTAACTGGCGGTATGCCCCAAGGAAGTTGCTAATGGATCGCCCGAATCTCCTCTCCACGACATCCTTCGGCACATCGTGTCCGCCCAGCGACACCCTCTCCTTAATCCTAGCCAGCGTCAGCTTTTCATCGGCCACCCAAAGGTAGAAAATATTCACGTCGAATCCCCGCTTTTGCAGTCCTCGCACCACTTCTAGGTGGCCCTTACCTGAAAGTGTTGTTTCAAAGCCAAAATCCTCGCCCCGCTCTGCTTGAACCTCGATCTCTTCCAACGTCAACCGGCCCGCGCGAAAGGCCGCTCTTTCCGGCGCGAAGGGCGACAGTCCCTGTGCAATCAGGTCCGCATTGATGAAAACTCTGCAGTTCGCATACTTCGGCAGAAATTTTCGCGCAAACGTCGTTTTACCCGCACCGTTTGGTCCAGCGATAATGTAAACGTTTGGATTCACAGAGCTTGTGGCAGCCTACCTGTCCGAGAGCAGCTTCGCAAGGCCGCCCCCGTAGAGAGAGCCTGATTTACTCGTAACGGAGGGCTTCCATGGGGTCGATGGAGGCGGCGCGGCGGGCGGGGACGAAGCAGGCCAGAGCTGCGGCAGCGATGAGGATGAGCGTTACACCGGCGAGGATCCACGGGTTGCGGGAGCTTTCCATGACCCAGCGCGTGGAAAGCCTGTTAAAGGCGATGCATAAGAGGAGTCCGGCGACTAGGCCGGCGCCGACGTTGATGGCGGTGGAAGAGAAAACAATGCGGAAGACGTCGGAGCTTTTGGCGCCAAGAGCCATGCGAATGCCGAATTCGTTGGTACGAGTGGCGACGCCGTAGGAAACCACGCTGTAAAGACCTACCGCGGCAAGCAAGAGCGCGAGAACCGAGAAAATGCCGAACAGGATTGCCACGAGACGTTGCTGGCCATACTCGGGGAGGTTAGTGATCCAGCCTTCGAGGTCGCGCACGTCGCTGATGACCTGCTGATCGGGATCCACCTGAACGATCTGGGCGCGGATGTCGCGAAGGACGGAAAGAGGTGGGATGTGCGTCCGCACAAGGACCTGCGTAAACATCCACATTTTGAGGGTGTAGGGAATGTAGACGGCGGGCTTGATCGGGTTTCGCAGGCCATCGTTGCGTACGTCGGCAACGACGCCGATGATTTGCAGCCAATCGTCGCTGCCCGGAGCGGCCGGGGCATAGAGGGGATCGGCTTTCAGGCCGGAAGTACGCAAGCGCTGGCCAAGGGCGTTGCCGTTTGGCCAGTATTGGCGCGCCATGGTTTGGTTAATGACGGCGACTGTGGCTCCGCGCATCGTTTCGGCATGATCCCAGATGCGGCCCTGAGAGAGAGGGATGTGAAGCAGAGGAAAATATTCGGAACTGACGAGGTTCAGGCGCGCTTCGTGTTTTTCTCCATCGTTGATGCCCATGATTTCGAAGCGGTTGTCGCCGCCGTTCAGAGGCGGCGTGGCGTTTGTGGAAATAGCGGCCATGGCGACTTCGGGCATGGAAGCGAGACGCGTGCGAAGTTGATCGAAGTATTCGGAGCGCTCCTTCCAGGAATTGTGGGTGTTTTCGTGGATGGGAATCGGGACAGACATCGCAAAGTGCGGGTCGTAGCCGAGATCGGTTTTCACCAGTTTAAGGAAGCCTTTGCCGGCGGCGCTTGCCGCCGTGAGCATGAGCAACGTAAGGGCGACCTGCGCGCCGACCATTAAGCTATGAGTGCGGCGAGCGCGGGCGCTGCCGCTGATGCGCCGCGTACTGCTCTGCATCAGGCGGGCCAGATCAGGGCGTGAAAGCTGAAGAGCGGGCCATAGGCCGAAGACGATCGTGGTGGCGAAAGCCAGGGCGATGCTGAACAAGAGAACGGGAACGTTCATTTTGATTACGGACTCGGCGGCGAAGGTGTTCCGCGGTAGCCAAGCGGTGATGAATGCGAGGCTCTTCCATGCCAGGAGCAGGCCGAGCAGAGTTCCTGCGACGGCGATGGAGAGCGACTCGGTGAGCAACTGGCGAATCATTTGCCAGCGGCTGGCGCCGACTGCTGCGCGTACTGCCAACTCGTGTTGGCGTTCCGTGCCTCGCGCCAACAAAAGGATCGAGACGTTGGCGCAGCCGATCAGCAAGAGTGAGGCAACCGCGCCGAGCAGCAAATAGAGGATGGGCCCGAGCGGCCTGGCGTAAATCTCGACGATGCTGCGCAGATTTACTCGGAATGTATCGGCGGGATAACGCGTGGGAGTTTGCTTGGCGAACTGCTCGAGGAGCGGCTGAAGCTCTGCGTTAGCCTGGGCGACCGTAACACCCGGCCTCAGTTTGAGCGAATCGCCGTAGTATTTGTCGGGGTCGTTGGTGAGCTTGAGCGGGAGGTAGACGTCGGCTTCTCCCCAGCGAAAACGTGGCCCCATAACCCCAATGATTTTGTAGGGTTTGTGAACCAGTTGAATGGTACGGCCCACAACGTTTGGATCGCCTGCGTAATAGCGCTGCCAAAACGGATAGCTGAGAACGACGACAGCTTGCGAATCCTGACCAAAGGGTGCGTCGGAGGGAATCAGCCAACGGCCCAACATAGCGGCGCTGCTCCAGTGAT
This sequence comes from Candidatus Acidiferrum sp., assembly GCA_035272765.1. Lineage (GTDB taxonomy): Bacteria > Acidobacteriota > Terriglobia > Acidiferrales > UBA7541 > Acidiferrum. The sequence goes on along the minus strand of DATEQG010000081.1, from coordinate 93,731 downwards.
TGGGAGCTTCCGGGGAGATGTCCATCCCCTGGACATCTTCGGGAAGGTCGCCATCGGTTGTGGTGAGGTTCCAGCCCCCCATGGCGACGACGCTTTCGAACGACTTGGTTTGGCGAAGCAGCTGGATTTCGGGCCCGTTGAGGCCGGAGAAACGGTCGTGGCCCGCTTTGTCCGTGAGCCGAATTTCCATCATGCGGTCAGCACCAGGATAGGGGAAGGGATCGAGCAGTACCGCGTAAATAACACTGAACACGGCACTTGTGGCTGCGATGCCGAGGGCGAGAGAAAGTACGGCGGTTAGCGAAAAGCCCGGGCGGTTGCGGGCTTCTCGTGCGGCGTAGCGCAAATCGGAGAGGAAGGAGTGCATGAGCACCTCGCACGATTGGACGAAGGCTTGGATGGTCAGTTAGTAGACGAAAGTTGTAGAGAATAGTTCCATGAGGGAGTCTCAAATTGTGGGTACGGCGTGAAGAGCGTCTTTTTTCTGCTCTTCAGCTTGGCTTGTGAGAGAGGATCGGGCTAGTCGGCAATTTTCCTCAGTCCTCCGGCTTCGCTCACCGGGAAGCAGTGGGAGATGGTGGAAGAAAAAAATGAAACTCCAGCGAGCTGGCCGACCCAAAGACCGGCCAGCAGTGGAGCTCAGTCGGCGGATTTGGCGGAAGCAGAATCCTGGCGGACCGAACGCAGAGCGCTATCTTCGTCGGCCTCCATTTCAAAGACACGATCCAGCTTTGTTATTCGGAACAAATCCTGAACGCCTTTGCTGAGAGCGACGATTTTGAGAATCCCGCCATGCCTGCGAATGGTGGTATGGGCACGGACGAGCTCGCCGAGGCCGGCACTGTCGATCTGCTGCACGTCTTGAAGATTGAGCAGGATGCGATTGCTCCCTTCTTGAAGCAAGTTCTGAACTGCCTCCCGTAGCTGATAGGTGCCCTCGTTCAGAGTTATTTTTCCAGAGAAGTCGAGCGCGACAGCATGATCGAGCACACGCGCGGAGACTGAACTTTTCTTACCACTATCTTTCCGCATGCTGATAGCAAGAGAATCCAGAATGGCGCAAGCTGAAGCGGCCACCTGTGGGGAATCGGTCCGCACTACGATGAGCGAATGTCCCTCATTCAAAACCTTGTCGAAAAACGCAACGTCTTCCTCGGATCCAGTGCCGGAGGTAGGCGTTGGAGCGCTCTCCTGATGACCAACCCCGGAGCCGATTGCGGCACCACTGCGGGCCCCAACCAATCCGAGGAACGCAGCGGCCCCTATCCCCAAAGCGAACACCTGGCCGATTCCCGGTACGGAAAGGAGCATTGCGGCGGCGACGCCCGCAGACAAACCTGCGGCACCGCCAACGAAACTGCCGGCGAACAAACCAATCTGCTTACCCATACTCTTGGCTTCGGATTCCGACCTGGTTAAATAAACGATGGATTCTTCGGGTACGCGGCCTTCGAGCAACTTTTTTAGAGCTTCTTCGGCAGCATCTCGCTGCGCGAACACGCCAACAGCGGTTTCCAAGGGAACCTCCTATTTGAGCCTGCAAGAAACCAATTGCAGCGCTTCACGGTGAGATTGAAAGATGTTCCTCCGGGGAATGAAAGATAAAGCACGGGTTTCTGGGGGAGTGCGCAGACAAAAAGATAACGTGTCATCCGTATGCGCCTAGCGACGTGCCAAAGAGAGTCCGCCGCCGGACACACAAAGTGACCTAGCCCCAAGAACCAAGCGGGAGTTTATCCTCCCGCCTGCCAAGCTTGTCAAGTGCAATGTGGCGCACAAAAAGATTTGGATCCGGCCTTGGAACGGGTGACAGCAGGCTAGTGGAGTTTTGCGAATTCGGATTTGGCTTGCTGAAGGATGGGGGTGCCTGAATCGGCGTCTTTCCAAAGAGTGAGGAATTGCTGGTATTCGTCGCGGGCTATGGTGCGGAAGTTTTGTTGCGCTTCGGCGGATGCGTTTCGGTCCAGGGTTTGCGGAACGTAGGCGCGGGCCAAGCCGACGTGAGCGAGAAGTTGAAAGAATGCCGACTGGATATGTGGTTTGGCGGAGTTAGGCGATTGGAAACATGCTTGGCGCCAGGTACGACTGAGGGGGATTGGGAGGCGCGGCGTTGTGTATAATTGAGGCCTTGGGGAATTAGCGGAATTCATGCCAGAAGAGACAAAAACAGTAAAAGCTAGCGCGGAAGTGTTGCGCGAGCGGCGGCGGAGGTTCCGGCGGACGCGTGTGCGCGAATTGAAGATGATCGCTAAGGCGCTGGCTTCCACGAAGCATCCCGTTTTGGTGCACATCATTCCGATGCGGCGCTGCAATCTGGACTGCGGGTATTGCAATGAGTATGACAATTTCTCGAAACCGGTGCCGCTTGAGGAAATGAAGAAGCGGCTGGACATTCTGGCGGACATGGGAACATCGATCATTACGATCAGCGGGGGCGAGCCGCTGATGCACCCGGAGCTGGAAGAGGTGATCCGGCATATCCGGAAGCGCGGGATGATCGCGGGGATGATTACGAACGGGTTTTTGCTGAGCAAGGAGCGAATCGCCGCTCTGAACGAAGCGGGGTTGGAGCACTTACAGATCAGCATCGATAACGTTGTACCGGACGAGGTGTCCAAGAAGAGTTTGAAGACGCTGGATATCCGGTTGGAATGGCTTGCGGAATTCGCTGTATTCCAGGTGAACATCAACTCGGTGCTTGGGAGCGGAGTGAAAGATCCGGAAGATGCATTGAAGATTGCGCACCGGGCCGTGGAGTTGGGATTTACGAGCACGGTGGGGATTATTCACGACGGGAATGGACAGTTGAAGCCGCTGGGACCTCGCGAGTTGGAGATTTTCGAAGAGATCATGACGCTGGGAAAAAAGTCGTTCTCGCGGTTCAACGACTTTCAGCACAGCGTGGCGCGCGGCAAAGAGCACGACTGGCGTTGCCGTTCGGGCGCGCGGTATTTGTATATCTGCGAGGACGGGTTGGTGCACTGGTGTTCGCAGCAGCGCGGATATCCCGGGATCCCGCTGACGCAATACACCGATGGCATGCGCCATCGCGAATACTATACGGCGAAACATTGCGCGCCGATGTGCACCGTATCGTGCGTCCAGCAGGTGGGAATCATTGACAACTGGCGCGGTCCGCAGACCTTGAAGCCAAAGCCGATGGCGCCTCCCGCGGTGCGGCCCGAATTGGTGCAAATCGGCAGTACACGAAGCGACTCCTAATCGCGAACTTATTTCCTTCCTGCCACGGACTCTCTATTTTCTTTCCGCGCACATCGCCGGTTGTGACTGATTGACGATAGGGCGGGGCTTGCGAAGAATGAGAGCATGCCAGGCGCAGCGATTGAAATTGAAAATTTGACCAAGGACTACCCGTTCGGGTTCCTGCACCTTAAAAAGAAAAGGTCGCTGGAAGGCTTGACCATGCAGGTCGAGAGCGGCGAGGTGTTTGGTTTTCTCGGACCGAATGGGGCCGGGAAATCGACGACCATCAAGTTGCTTGTGGGGCTGATCTTTCCAGATGCCGGCACGGCACGCATTCTGGGAAAGGCAATCTCGGATATCGAGATGCACCGGGGCATCGGCTATCTGCCTGAGCAGCCGTATTTTTACGATTATCTGACGGCGGCTGAGGTACTGGATTACTTCGCGAGGTTTCACGATTTGACGGCGGCGGACCGGAGCGAGCGCGTCGGACGCATGCTCAAGAAAGTTGGGCTTGAAACCGCGGGGAAGATTCAACTGCGCAAATATTCGAAGGGCATGCTGCAGCGCGTCGGGTTGGCGCAAGCGATTCTGCATGATCCGCAGGTAGTGATTCTCGATGAGCCGATGTCGGGGCTCGATCCCATCGGGCGCAGGGAAGTGCGCGACATCATCTTGGAGTTGAAGCGGGAGGGGAGAACGGTGCTGTTCTCCACGCATATTCTGTCCGACGCGGAGATGCTCTGTGATCGAGTGGGAGTGATCGTCGGAGGAAAGCTACGCGGCGTTGGCGCGCCAGGTGAAATGGTGGGGATGAAGGCGCAGGGGATGGAAATTCTGTTCGAGTTGCCGGGGAGCGGAGCGGGCGCGACGGCCATTATCGCGAAGGCAACGAGGACGGGAGATCGTTACCGGTTGCAAGTTCCTGAAGAGGAGCTGTATGCCGCGGTGGAACAGCTTCGAGGTGCGGGAGCGAAGATTCTTTCCGTGGCGCAAATCAAGGATTCGCTGGAAGAGTATTTCATGAATCTGATTGAAGCGGATCGTGCGCAAGCGGCCGCAGTCGAGGTGAGCGGGAAATGAGGCGCGCGGGCGCGGTAGCGTTGAATACCTTTCGAGAAGCGGTGCGCGACCGTGTGCTGTACAACCTCGTTTTTTTCGCGCTGCTGATGATGGCGGCGGCGATCTTCGTCGGGGGAATCTCGATCGGGATCGAAGAGATGGTGATCAAGAGCCTGGGCTTGAGCGCCATCAGCGTGATTGGTTTGTTGATCGCGGTGTTCGTCGGCGTTGGCCTCGTCTACAAAGAGATGGACAAGCGGACGCTGTACGCGCTGCTGGCCAAGCCAGTGCGGCGATGGGAATTCCTGCTGGGGAAGTTCGGCGGACTGGTCTTGACGCTTGCCGTAAACACTCTGGCGATGGCAGCGGGATTGTTCGCGGCATTGTTGTATGTGAAGCATCCTCTGGAACGCACGGATGCCGTGTTGCTCGTTGCAATTTATTTTATTTTACTTAAGTTGATGCTGGTGGTGGCGCTGGCGCTGCTGTTTTCCTGCTACACCACGCCGCTCCTGGCCATTTTGTATACGTCGGCGCTGTACGTCGCCGGATTGTTCGTGGAAGAGATGCGAAATTTTCACTTCGCCGCACCGAACCCGGCTATGGAGGCTTTGCTTCGGGGACTTTCCTACCTGCTGCCGAACTTTGAAAATTTCAATGTAATGGCCGCGGCTGTGCACGGACGGGCGATTCCTGGCGCTTTGATTTTGCAAAATACGGCTTACGCGGCATTGTACAGCGGCATCGTATTGATCGTGGCCGCCGCCGTTTTTTCTCGCAGGAATCTGAAGTGAAGCCGCAGAATTCAAAAAAGTGGCTGCTGCTGGTATTGCTTCCGCTGGGATTTGCCGGGGTTTGGCAACTGCAGCATCGCATCGATGGCCAACGAGCTGCGTTGCACCAGGAACGCGACGAGTTGGTTCTGAGGTCTGGCAAGCTGTTGAAGGTGTTGAGCCTCGAATACACACCTCTGATGGCGGACATCTACTGGACGCGAGTGGTGCAATATTACGGGGACAAGCGGACGAGACATGAATCGAATTTTGAGCTTCTGTGGCCGCTTTTGGATGTCACGACGACGCTGGATCCAAACCTGGTGGTGTCTTACCGCTTCGGTTCGACTTTCTTGAGTGAGCCTTCTCCGCGCGGCGCCGGGCGCCCGGAACTTGGCATCGAGCTGCTGAAGCGGGGAATCAAAGCGAATCCCGGGTACTGGCGATTTTATGAAGACCTGGGATTCATTTACTACTTTGAGCTGAAGGACCACGCGCGAGCTTCTGCGGCGTTTGCGGAAGGCAGCAAGAATCCGGAAGCGCAAATTTGGATGAAAATCATGGCTGCGAAAATCGCGGCCGAGGGCGAGTCGCTCTCGACGTCCATCTTTTTGTGGAATGAGGTATACCAAACGACGAAAGATCCTCAAGTAAAGGAAAACGCGCTGACGCATCTGCAACTGCTAGGTGCCGAGCAGGACTGCAAACAGCTCGATGTGCTCGCGGATGAATTTCAGAAGCGGACGGGGCGGCGCCCATCGCGCGTGGTGGAATTGGTGCAGGCGGGACTGCTGCCACGACTGCCGGCGGATCCGATGGGCTATCCTTATGTCTTCGGGCCAGACGGCAAGGCAGCGTTGAATCTGGACAGCCCACTTCTCGAGCAACAACTGTTGCACCAGGATTCGAAGTGATCTTCCCGAGCGGCTCCGTTTATTCCTGCGCCTTTTCCATTTGCTCCTTGGTGCAGAGAAGCGTCATTTGGGGATCGATGACGATTTTGTGCGGCGCGGCTTGCGTCGTGAAGTGGAAGGAAGTCTCCGGGCCGGCGGCTACGACGGCGCCGAGAAAAATATTGTGTGCCATACCGTTGTTGGCATAAAGCGGGACGCTGACGATGAACGAACGCGGCACTCCTGTTTGAAAGAGTTTCCCGCGGACGACCTCACCTTTATCGGTATGGTGCGTGGAAAACTCCACGCGATAGTGGGGAATTCCCGTTCCGCGCACCCATTGTTCGAAAAACCATTCCATGGAGCGGCCGCCTTCGAGGTCCATGGCGGGCGTCATGACCGCCTCGACTTCATGCTGGAGATCGTCGGTGGAGAACGCGCGGTAGGCGTACTTTGTGGAAATTACGCGGAGCAAGGCCACGAAACGTGCATCGGGATCCTTGGTGCCCGGCTGGCGCAGCATTTCGCGCAGCATGTGAATTACCCAAGAGCCTTTGCTGTAAATCACCTCTTCGAAACCGCTGGGGGACTTTGAGGAATTCAGCCGGTTGCCAAGGGGGAGCGCTCCAATTTCGCCGACGGGCGTGTCCGATCCGGGAACTTTATCCTCGAGCTGTTTACGGTAACGCTCAAGCCACACATGTACGGCGTGCTCGGAGGGCTTCCGGCTTTCCGCGAAGAGCAACGCGAGGTAATTGGCGATGGCTTCGTCGATCCACTGATCCCGGTAGCTGGACCAAGCGACTACGTTGCCCCACCACTGATGGGCGACTTCATGATAAGGGACAATTTCGGTAAACGCTTCTTGCCGCGTGGAAGAGAGACCAGCACGGCTTTGCGCTTCGGGGGACAAGAAAGAAAATGTCGAGATGTATAGCAGGCCGGGCCAGCCCTGGCCGAAGGTTCCGGGGATTTGCGAGACACTTAGCGTGCGAAAAGGAAAAGGCCCGCTGAAGGATTCATAGAAGCGAATGGAAGAGTCGATTTCTTTGCCGAGCTGCTTAAGCGCGTCGGCGGGGCTCGGGGCCAGGGGTTGCATGGCCGCGCGGCTATTTCCGCTCGGCATCCGGAATGGAGCATCGACTGGCGGAACCGAACTCGATTCTGGCGCATCGAGGCGATTGCTCAATGCTTGTTCAAGCTGGCGGTTGGCGTAGACGTCGATCGTGCGCGTTTCAGCGGCTATGGAGCTGGAGGCGTATTCGCCTAAATTGAATCCGGCGATGGCCACCGGCTTGTCCGTTCGCCAGTGTCCCACACGAGAATCTCCAACGACTTGTTCATCGATTTTGGCGCCAGTAGCGACCAGCTTCAGATGGCGAGGCCAGCGCATGGTGAGACCGTACGAAGCGAAATCCGCTTGGTCGCCGAAGTGCGGATACCAGCTTTCGCGCGCTCCGACAAAGAGCACGCCGTTGCCGGCGTTTTCGATGACATTGCCGCGATAATGAAAATGAACGGTGAACTCCTGGCCTTTCTGCGAGGGCTGCGGCAGCACGACGTGGAGGTAGTCATTGCCTCGGATGCTGCCTTCTTGCACGTTCAAGCCTTCATTTTGGAAATAGGCAAGCGGCTTGCCCTGATCGTCGGACACGGTTTCGGCGTGGAGCGCGCGGGAAAGTTGAAAGGTCAGAACGCGCTCGCCAGAATCTTCGGCGCGCAAATGGACAGCGGCTGTGGCGTCGAGGGAGTTGTCCGGCAGGACGGTGGTGTCCAACGTGTAGTCGAGTGCGTGGAAATGGACAGTCGGAGGAATGGACCCGGGAACAGGGTAGGATGCCCAAACGTCATAATACATAGAGTCGCCGGATTTCCGCCGCTGGCCAAGAAGAAGCTGCTCTCGCCGCTGGGGGTCGAAGAGGAGATCGAATGAGCCGGTCTCGACGCCTTCAAGCGCCGCATAAAAATAGGGCTTAGGATTTTGCGAAAGGCGGTCCTCAAGAATGCGCAAGGATTGGGAAACATTGAACTGCGCGAGAAACGGGTCCGAAAGGGAAGCAAAGGCGGTGTCCAACTGGGGAGTTAGATCGGCGGAGTGGAACTGGCGGAGGAGATCGTCCGCGGCGTCATCGGTGAAGCGCACGTAGGCGCTGAGGAATTCCTGGTCCAAAACGGGAGCGCCCAGAAAGCGTGCCATCTGCTGTTTTTCCACTGGTTCGCGAGGAAACGCCAGAGCATGGCCGCGGCCGGAGAAGATGAAGCCGGTGATGCGGCCATCGATGGGAGCGAAAAAGGCCAGTTTGCCTTCTTCGAAATAGATTTCCACGTCGCCGCGACGAAGTTCGATGCGGTTGGCGGTAGCGAGCTGGTAGGTGGCTGAGGGGTCGAGACGGAGGGCGTTGATGGCGTCGTAGAGTTCGTGTGGCGACTGATCGGCGGCGGGAGAGACGGGCGGCAGGATGAGACACCACAAAACAAGAAGTGCCACCCCTGGCCTCATGCAAGAAGTGTAGTCACATTCGGCATTGCGGAACAAGGCCGCGAGGAGCGCGACGGCGAGGAGGATTAGAATTGGACAATGGGCCATTCCACCCTATTTAGACGCGCTCTGGCGCTGTGCGCCGTGCTGTTTTTTACGGTGGCTGAGGCGCGCGCGGACACCATTGTGCTCAAGAACGGACGGCGGATTGTCGCGAACAACGTGAGAGAAGAGGGCGACAAGGTTAAGTACGAGACATCCGCCGGTGAGTTGAGCCTGCCGAAATCGATCGTCGATCATATTGAAAAAGGCGGCGGCGTACCGATGGGAGATTCTCCCGCGGCTGCGAATCTGGCCATCACGCCGCCTGCCTTGGAAGCGAGAAGCGGGGGCACGGAAATCGAGAGCGGCGCCGTGCACGACGGCGCGATCGACCGAGGGTACATCGCGAAACTCGAAGCCGCGGCGCAAGGAGGCGACCGGCGTGCGAGTGCAAGCGCGGCGCTGGCGCACCATGCGGCGGCACAGTTCGAGCTTTCGCGCGGCGACATGGAGCGTGCGCTGGCCGACGAACGCACGGCGCTCACGTACGCTCCCGAAGAGCCGGCGCTGCTGATGAATGTGGCTTATCTCCATTTGCGGCGGAGCGAGTACAAGCAGTCGCTGAATTATCTGGAACGCGCGCGGCGGGTTGCTCCGGAAAACGCCGACGTGGCGAAACTGGCGGGCTGGGCGTATTACGGCTTGAACAAAATCGATCAGGCCGTTGCAGAGTGGAAGCGAGCGCTGGCTTTGCGGCCTGATCCGGAGGTGCAGGCGGCACTCGACAAGGCGCAGCGCGACAAGCAGGAAGAAGAAAGCTACAAGGAAAATGAGAGCAGCCATTTCACGCTGCGTTACAGCGGCGCAGCGGAGCCGGCTTTGGCACGTGAAGTTCTGCACACGCTCGAGGCACATTTTTCGGCGATCGAATCCGAGTTGAACTTCACACCGCCGGACTCCATCGGCGTGGTGCTCTACACGCAGGAGGCTTTTGCGGACATCACCCGCGCGCCAGGCTGGGTGGGAGCGCTGAATGATGGGCGAATTCGCGTGCCCGTGCAGGGACTGAGCGGGGTGACGCCAGAATTGTCGCGCGTGCTGAAGCACGAGCTAACGCACAGCTTTGTGGGACAGAAAACGCGCGGACATGCGCCTACATGGATTCAAGAGGGCTTGGCGCAATGGATGGAAGGCAAGCGCAGCGGCGACAATGCGAACGTTTTGGCGCAAGCATTCAAAGAAGGGCATGCGGCTTCGCTGGGCAATCTGGAAGGATCGTGGATGGGCTTGCCCAGCGACGCGGCTGGCTATGCCTATGCGTGGGCGCTTGCGAATATTGAATACATCGTGCAGACAGGCGGCATGGGAGACGTCGAGCGAATCCTCGACCGCATCGGCAGCGGCAGTTCCACGGAAGCAGCGCTGCGCGAAGTGCTGCACAGCGATTACAACGATTTGATGCAATCCACCGCGGAATACCTGGGCAAGACATATGGGCGATAACCGCGGAAGAGCAATGAAAATGCCGGTGAAAACGACCTTGCTGGCTGCAATTGTCTGTTTCACAGTCAGTGTGAGCTGTTGGGGGCAGGACACAACGTCCAACAAGAACAGCATGGCGGCCTTGCTGGCGAAGCTTCGGTCCGCGGACCAATCAGCCAGAGCAGAGGCATTCGAGCAGGTTCGCTCCAATCCGGCTAATCTGAAAAGCCCCGAAGTAAGGACGGCTCTTCTGGACCTTCTCGATCGTGAGAGCCATGAGCTTGATGCACAACTTCTCGAGGCGCAAAAGAAAGGCTATCCAGACGAAGGCGACAACGAACCATTCGCTGAGTACTTCAGCGAGCTTCTCGGCGCGGTCGATTCGTTCGCCGACTGGAACGATCCTCGGCAAGCCTGCATTCTGGTAAACGCGAACACCAGCGACGACTCGGATTTGGTAGCAAAAATCGCGGATCATGCAAAGGTCGCACTGCCATGCCTTCTGAAAAGGTCTGAAAGTGGGATAAGCGCGAATCGCGCTGTGTCCGCCCCTGTGCTGGTGCAGGTCCTGGCGAAATCAAAAGATACTCTCGATCCCAAAACGATTCAGGCCGCCAAACGGATCATATTAGGTGCTCTACAGGATTCCGACGAAGGTGTTAGGGCTTTTACCGTGTATGCGCTCGCCAGGTACGGTGCCGAGGACATGGTTCCGGCGCTACGAAAGGTTGCCGAGTCAGATCCATCCCCAATAGTGGACGGACAATCCATCAGGAGCATGGCCCTCGAGGCGATCGCCGCGATTCAGAAGCGAACCAGCCGGCCTCTTGAGCACGAAGCGCACTCCCAGCGCTAAACCGCGTTTCAGGATTTCTTCAAGCATTCAGCAATAGCGCGGCGAGGAGAGCGGCGCGGGCGGGCATGGCGTTGATGAGGATGTGCTCGTCCTTGGAGTGGGCACCGTGGCCGACGGCGCCGAGACCGTCGAGCGTGGGGGTACCGACCGCGGCGGTGAGATTGCCGTCCGAGCCGCCGCCAGCGGTGCATTCTCCGAGAGACAAGCCCATTTGCGCAGCCAGCGATTTAGCTTTGGCGAAAAGCGCGGCACTGCATTTGCGTTCGAGCGGAGCGCGATTGAAGCCGCCACGAATCTCGATCCTGGCGCCGGGAATAATGGGACGGAGCGCGTGCAGTTGGCGCTCGATGCGGCGCATGTCGGCGACGCGTAGCGCGCGAAGATCGAGGAGGGCATGGGCGTGTTCGGCGATGACGTTTACGCGAGTGCCCCCTTCGATCACGTCAGCATTGACGGTCACACCGCGGCGCGGGTCGTTCCATTCCTGAATGTGCGTGAGCTGCCGTGCAAGTTCGTGAACCGCGTTAATGCCTTCCTGCGGCGCAAGGCCCGCGTGCGAGGCGCGGCCATGGACGATGATCTCGGCCTCACCTACGCCTTTGCGAGCAGTTTTGAGCAAGCCCTTTGGGCCGAGCGACGGCTCCAAGACAAAGACGGCATCGCTGCGGCGCGCTTCTGTTTCGATCAGTTTCCGCGAAGCATCGCTGCCGATTTCTTCGTCGGAGGTCCAGAGAAAAACCAGCCGATGACGCAGAGGAACTTTTGTTTGCTGCAGAGCATCCAGAGCGAAGAGGGCTTGTGTGAGACCAGCCTTCATATCGAAGATGCCGGGTCCATACGCTTTTCCGCCAGAAACACGGAAGGGCATTTTTGCTAAAGTGCCGGAGGAATAGACCGTGTCGTAGTGGCCGAGCACAAGGAATTGACCCACAGACCGCGATTCTTGCGGCCACCAGATCACTCGGAGCTGATCACCGCGAACCTTCTGGACGATTCTTTCAACGCTTGCGCCACGCTTGTGCCATTCCGCAGCAAGAATATCGCAGCAGCGGTCGGCCGGCTCTTTTTCGAGGCTGGGCGACTCTGCGAGGACCAGCCTCTGGACCGTCGAGAGCATCTCCGGCAAACGAGGTTTTAGAACGCGCAAGAACTCTTTCGGGTAGTTGGTGTCCGGCATGGCCGGGACATGCTAACAATGACGGGCAGCCGGAGCAACGGGACGAGCACTAAATGTGAGGATGGCGGGGATTTCAGCCGTACTATCGCCGGGGCGGCCAGGGAACAGTGCATATCCTGGTTGGCTTGGGTTCGCATATAATAGAAAGTTTGCTAGGAAAGAATGGGGCGCCGCAGTCCGGACCTGTGGCGCGATGGGGAGCAGGGATGATACTTGACGTGGTGGAGATTCAGAAGATATTGCCGCACCGCTATCCGTTTCTGATGGTGGACGCGATTTTGGAAATCGAGCGGCTGAAGCGCATCGTGGGCGTAAAGAACGTGACGATTAACGAGGCGCATTTCCAAGGGCATTTTCCGGGCCAACCGGTGATGCCGGGCGTATTAATCATTGAAGCGATGGCGCAGACCGGTGGCGTGTTGCTTCTCCGCGAGGTTCCGGACCGCGACAACAAACTGATGTATCTCGTGGCGGTTGATGGCGTGCGCTTTCGGCGGCCGGCTGTTCCGGGAGATCAATTGAGGATCGAGCTGAAAGTGCTTTCGTGGCGCGGCGATTTCTGCAAACTGGAAGGGAAAGCGACGATTGAAGGGCAGTTGGCTACGGAAGCGACGCTGATGTGCAAGATGGTGGATCGCGGGTTTGGCGCCAAGGCGGAAGAACCCGCGAAATGAGCAAACCGGAGATTCATCCGCAGGCGGTCGTCGCATCAAGCGCGAAGCTGGGCTCAGGGGTGAAAATTGGGGCGTATGCGATTGTCGGCGAAGAAGTAGAGCTCGGCGAGGGTTGCATTCTTCATTCCCACGCGTTTGTAGGCGGGCCTGCGAAGTATGGCCGCAACAATGTGTTCTATTCGTTTTGCGCGGTGGGTGGTGATCCGCAGGATTATACGTATCGCGGCGAACGGACCGAGCTTGTGGTGGGCGACGGCAATATTTTTCGTGAGTATGTCAGCATCAGCCGCGGCACGCAAAAGGGCGGCCGCGTCACGCGGATCGGCAATGAAAATTTCTTTCTGGCGTACTCGCATGTGGGGCACGACGACCAGATCGGCAACCAGACGTTGTTTGTGAATGGTGCGACACTGGCAGGGCATGTTGCCGTGGAGGATTTTGCTACAGTGGGCTCATTCTCTGTCGTGCACCAGTTCTGCCGCGTAGGGCGCTACGCTTATGTCGGTGCTTGCACGGTAATTGTGCAGGATGTGCTGCCGTTTTCGCGTGTGGTGACGGAACGTCAGACCAGGAGCTATGGCGTAAACACGATCGGGCTTGAACGCAGAGGCTTTCCGAAAGAGCGCCTGCAGGTGCTCGACCGCGCATTTCGTTTGCTGAGCCGTTCGAAAATGAATACCACGCAAGCCCTTGCGGAGATGCGAGCGAAACTCGCCGGATCAGACGACGTTCAGGAGCTCATCCGATTTATCGAGAGCGCCGAGCGCGGAATCGTTAAGTAAGCGTTGCCGCCCATTATTCGCGCCATGCCGGATGCCACTACAAATACGATAGGATGGGGACTTATTGCCGGAAACGGGCGCTTCCCGTTTCTCGTGCTGGAAGGCGCGCGCAGCCAGGGGATCGAGATGGCGGTGATTGCCTTGAAGGAAGAAGCCTCGCCAGAATTGGAAAAAAGCGCCAAGCGGCTGCACTGGGTAAGCCTCGGCGAATTGAGCAAAGCCATCGACCTGATGCACAAGGAAGGCGTCACGCAAGCGGTGATGGCCGGGCAAGTGAAGCACAACAAGATTTTCAGCGCGATCCGGCCGGATTGGAAACTGGCGAAGCTGCTCTTCTCGCTGCCGAGGAAGAGCACGGATGCTCTGATAGGCGGCATCGCGCGCGTGTTGCAGGATGAAGGGATTCAGTTGGTGGACTCAACGCTGTTTCTCAAGCCGTTGCTGCCGGAGCCGGGCGTGCTGACGCGCCGGGCGCCCAACGAGCAGGAGGGCGCCGACATTGCGTACGGACTGACTGTGGCGCGCCAAATCGCGGGCATGGACATCGGTCAAACCGTGGTGATTTCGGACCAGGCGTGCGTTGCCGTGGAAGCCATGGAAGGAACAGACGAAACCATAGCGCGGGCAGCGCGAATCGCAGGAGGAAAAATACTGGTGGTCGTGAAAGTCAGCAAACCGCGCCAGGACATGCGCTTCGATGTACCCGTCGTTGGTTTGCCAACCATCGAACAGATGAAGAGCTCCCGGGCCACGGCCCTGGCGGTGGATGCGGGACGCACCTTGCTGTTTGACCGTCAACAATTGATTGAGATGGCCGACGCGGCGGATATCGCCATTCAGGCGTTTGCGCCAGCGATGTTTGCGGAACCGAAGAGCGCTTCGGGGGGAACAAACACAAAATGAGCGGCGGGCGAGAAATGAGAAAAGTCCGCACCGCCGTCGTGGGAACGGGGGAATTTGGGCGCAATCACGTTCGTGTGTATCGCGAACTCGAGGGGGCCGAACTTGTTGGCGTTTACGATTCTGATTCGGCCCGCGCGGAGGCTGCCGCTGTAGAATTTCAGACCAGAGCGTTGCGGAGCCTCGAGGAAGTCCGCGAGCTTGCCGAAGCGGTCAGCGTAGCGGTGCCGACGGTCGCGCACGCCGAAGTAGGTTGCCGTTTGCTCGAGAGCGGGCTGGATGTGCTGGTCGAGAAGCCCATGGCTCTGAATCTTGCGGAGGCGGACACGCTGCTCGAAGCCGCACGGCAACACAAGCGAATCTTGCAAGTGGGCCACGTCGAAAGATTTAACCCAGCCGTGGCAGCGGTTGAGCCGATTCTGAATCGGCCGCTTTTTTTCGAAGTGCACCGTTTGGGAGTGTTTACGCCACGCAGTCTCGATGTGGAAGTGATTTACGACGTGATGATCCACGATCTGGACATCCTGTTGGCGCTCGTGAAGGACCCAGTGAGCGAATTGAAAGCAGTAGGCATACCTGTGTTGACGGACAAAGTAGACATCGCACACGTGCGGCTGGAATTCGCCGGCGGCGCTGTCGCCAACGTAACTGCCAGCCGCGTCTCGACGGAGCGCGTGCGCAAAATGCGATTTTTCCAGCAGCACGAATACATTTCGCTCGATTACGCGCGGCGCGACGCTCTGCGCGTCGGCGTAAAGCGGCCCGGACCGCAGCCTGAGTTTTCGTTTGAAAAATTACCCGCGCCTGATGTGGAACCGTTGTATGCGGAACTAGAAGCGTTTCTGGAGGCGGTGCGCACCCGTCGTGAGCCACGGACCAACGGGGCCGCCGGCCGTGCTGCTTTGGAACTGGCTTCCCGCGTGATGGCAAGCATCCAGGAGCACGGCGAACGCGTCCAACTAGCAGCGTTCGCCTCACAAGAGAAAGCAGGAAAATGATTCCTCGTACCCTGGTCCCGGAAGGTGCTCGTCTGCCTGCCGCGGCGGACACCACGACGCAGCGTCGTCGTCCGACGACGCTGGACGAGCGCACGCTCGTTCCGGCCATGCTGCCGATCATTGAATTGGATGGGAAATCGAGCATTCCCAGATCGCTGCCGCTGGAGTCGATCGCCGCGCGCGTCGTTGTTCCGCGCGATGTGAATCAGGAAGCCTACAACGTCCGGGAAAATACCTCGACTCCCGTTCAGCCGACGGACATGGACGAACGCATCGCCGTCCCGCAAGGCGGTGCGCCGCTGGAAATGACGGAAGGACGGCTGATCCCGCCGGCGGATATCGTCGATCTCGACGTCTTCATGACCGGCGAAGTGAACCTCCTCACCAAGCCGCAAACGGAAGAAAAGACAAAATGGGATTTGATCACGCGCGTTTCGTCGTTTGCGTTCCACATAGCGCTGTTTGCGACGATTATTTTGTGGGCAAAAATTTTTCCGGCTCACGCCCCCACGAAGGCTGAAATAGATCTTGCCAACCGGCAACTGACGTGGATTCCGCCGGAGAGTTCGTACGCTCCCAAGCCCAAAGCAGAGCCTCGACCAGCGCCGCCTGCCGTGCATGTGGATCCGAAGGTAATCAACAAAGTGGCTCCTCCCATCGCTCAGCCTGCGCCTCGGCCAGAGCCTCCGAAGAAAGAATTGCCAGATGCGCCTGCCCCGAAAGTGCCAGTGACTCCGCAGCCGGTGGAAACGCCCGCGGCCAAGCCGGATGCTCCGAAGCCACTGCTGAAGGTGGATACTCCAGACATGCCGAAGCCGCAGCACGGGCTGGTGTTGCCTAAGGCTCCGTCGCTCTCAGATTCTGAGCATGATTTGAGGCCGCCAAACTCAAGCTCGCCTACCATTTCCGGCGGGGGTCGCATTCGAAGCCGCAGCACGCCGGGTGGAGGCGGAGGTGGCGGAACCGCCTATGGCGGACTCGAAATGCTCACGCCGGATCAAGGTGTGGACTTCAGGAGCTACCTCCAGCGCGTGTACCTCGCGGTAAAAGGAAACTGGTTTGCCATAATGCCTGAATCCGCCGAGCTTGGTGAGAGAGGGATTGTGGTCCTGACGTTCAGGATCATGAGAGATGGCAGTGTGCCCGGCACTGAACCGACCATTAATCGCAACTCGGGAAAAGAGCCGCTTGACCGGGCCGCTTATTCTTCGGTGCGTGCTTCCAACCCCTTCGAGCCGCTGCCTTCGCAATTCACCGGGCCTTACATTGAATTGCGTTACACCTATCTCTACAACATCCCACCAGAGAGTCTCAATCAGCAGCAGTGAAGATCGCGCGCCAGCAAGTTCTCGGCAGTCTCCTCCTCGCGCTGATTGTGTTCATTGTGCTGCTCCTCCGCGCTTGGCATATTCTGTTTCGATGAATCCTGGCATTTCTGAACTGCCGATGGTTGCCGTGGTTGGGCCTACCGCATCAGGGAAGTCCGCGCTCGGCGTGTGGCTGGCCGAGCAATTCAGCGGAGAAGTGCTGGCGTGCGACTCGACGCAGCTCTTTCGCGGTTTCGATATCGGCACGGCCAAGCCAGGGCCCGCCGAGCGCCGCGGCATCCCTCATCACCTCATCGACACTCTGACGCCCAGCGAAGCAGCGACGGCTGGCGGATACCGCCAAATGGCGTTGGCTGTCCTGGAGGATCTGCGGAGCCGCGGGCGGCTGCCCATTCTTACCGTCGGCACGGGATTGTATTTGCGCGCATTGCTTGAAGGATTGGCAGAGGTGCCGCAGCGCTCGGAAGAATTGCGAGAGAGGCTGCGCGCGAGCGCCGAGGGGCACGGGCCCGGCTACTTGCACCGGCTGCTCGAACGGATGGACCCGGAAACAGCGGAGAAAATCGCAGCCGCGGACGAGCAAAAATTGGTGCGCGCCATCGAGGTTTGCGTGCTCGCGCGACGGCCCATTTCCGAAGTGCATCGCACGGGGCGCACGCCGCTTGTAGGCTGGCGCGCCCTGAAAATCGGATTGATGCCTCCGCGCGAGGCGCTCTACGAGCGCATTCATGCACGCACGGACGCGATGCTGTCGGGTGGATGGATGGAAGAAGTGTGGATTCTGCTGGCGAGCGGCTTGCCTGAGAATGCCAAGCCTTTCGATTTTATCGGCTATGGCGAACTGCGGGAAGTCTTGCGAGGCAATAAGAAAATCGAAGAGGCGCGCACGGCGATTCAGCAAGCAACACGGCAGTACGCCAAACGCCAATTGACATGGTTCCGCAAAGATCCCGGCGTTCACTGGCTCGCCGGTTTTGGCAATGATCAGCGGGTGCAAGAGGAAGCGCGGCTGTGGCTCCATCAGGAAGGCTTGTCAGAGTCGCCGGAGGCAAGCTGAGCGAGTATAATGGCGCAGGTGGAAGACCCCTTCCTACATGGCTCCCTCGGCACAATGGCTTCAGGACTGACTTCGTGACGAAAACTTCACAACCTATCTCTACCTCTACGGCGGATCGCGCTTTGCTCGTCGGTCTGGGATGGAAGCGCAAGCCGCGCTTTCCTGGCATGCCTGCAGGAGAGCAGGGCAGGGAGTCGCTCTTGGAGCTTGTCGAATTGGCGCGCAGCGCCGGCGCGGAAATCGCGGGCACGGTTTTTCAGATGCGCGAATCGGCCGACCCGGCGACGCTCGTAGGGCGCGGCAAGCTGGATGAAATTCGCGCCGAGGCTACCGCCCACAGGGCGCCGCTAATTATTTTTGACAGCAACCTTTCGCCGATGCAGCAGCGCAACATCGAAGAGGCCACCGAGTGCCGCGTCATCGACCGCACGCAGTTAATTCTGGATATTTTTGCAAAGCACGCGCGCAGCCGCGAAGGTCAGTTGCAAGTCGAGCTCGCTCAGCTGAACTACATGCTGCCCCGGCTTACCGGCAAGGGCGCTTCGATGTCCCGTCTGGGCGGCAAGAGCGGGGGCGGAGGCTCTGGCGGAGCCGGCGGAGGAGCGGGGCGCATCGGTGTACGCGGGCCTGGCGAAAAGAAATTGGAAACGGACCGCCGCCGCATTCGCGACCGCGTCGGCAAAATCCAAAAAAACATTGAAGACATCCGCAAGCAGCGTGCTTTGAGGCGCGAGGCCCGCAACGCGGTCCCGCTGGGAACGATTGCGCTTGTGGGCTACACCAACGCCGGCAAATCGACGCTTTTTAATGCGCTGAGCCGCGCCGAAGTGCTGGTCTCCTCGCGAATGTTCGCCACGCTAGATCCCACCATTCGTGCGATTCGTTTGCCTTCAAATCGCCGCGTCCTGGTTTCGGACACGGTGGGATTCATTCGCGATCTGCCCAAGGGATTGCTGACGGCCTTCCGAGCAACCCTCGAGGAAGTGCAGGAAGCCGCGTTGATTCTGCACGTGAGCGACGTTTCAAACTCTCATCACGCCGAACTCGACGAGGAAGTGGACAAAATTCTGAATGATCTCGGTGTAGCCGACCGTCCCAAGCTTCACGTATTCAACAAAGTGGACCGTCTCACACAAGAGCAAAGAGCTCAACTCATCCGTCGCGACGCGGCAGGTGCAGAGACAAACGAGGGACCGGTGCTGGTCTCGGGGCTCACAGGAGAAGGCGTGGAAGAGCTGCTGCGCCGGATGGACGCCGCACTTCCGGTCGATCCCGTCGTAACGCTCTCGTTACGGCTTCCTCTCGCCGAAGGCCGCACCCTGGCGCTTGTTCATGCGCTCGGCCGCGTGTTACATTCCGAGGTCGAAGACTCTCACATGTTGCTGGATGCCGAAGTTCCTGTGTCGATTGCGCGCAAGCTCAAGCTGAGTGCTTTTGCAGCCGATGGAACTTCCAGCCGGGCGCGTGCGTAATAGGAGGTGAGGGGGTTGCCATGATTGCATTCTTCCTGTGGTGCATCTTGTTTTTCTTCTGTTGGCCTCTCGCGCTGCTCGCTTTGGTGGTTTATCCCATCGTCTGGTTAATTCTCTTGCCGTTCCGGATTGCGGGGATCGCGGTGCACGGCGTTTTGTCGTTTTTGAGAGCTCTCTTTTTTCTCCCGGCGCGAATGTTGCGAGGACCGCGAGCGATTTGACGCACGACTGCCTGTTTGCACCAAAGTAACTCCGCCTCGGCGATCAAAAAAACATGAGTTCTGGCCGCTAAATGGGTCTTTCTTGAATGGTTTGCGGCGAGTTATCAAGCCGTTCTCTCTGTGGAAACCTTGTGGAAACTGTTTTTTGCAAAAAACCCAGACGCCAAGTCGCGGGACTAAAAAATACCCACGTCGGCCCTTCTTCTTTTCTAACATGTTGATTATAGGCGAGTTATCTCCCCTCCAAGCGCCGCCTCCAGGTTCCACACTGAGTTAGCTTCCTCGTTACAGCTCTTCGACATTTGCACAGCTTTGCAGCACAGGGAGTACGGATGAGTACAGCATCCCGCGGCATGCAACTCATTTTGCTTGTTGACGTTACAGTACCGGCCGAGGCGCTTCCCGATTCTTCCAGACGCTTACAAGACGTTGACGCCTGCGGGTCAGAAGTCTATAGTCAAGCGAGCGGTGGCCGAAGCCTAAGGGGCGGCATCCCCGCCGCCATGTAGCTATGAATCTCCCCAACTCGCTGACGGTCCTGCGCATCTTTTTTGTCCCCTTGCTCATTGCGGTCTTGCTCACGAAAAGCCCAAATGTCGATTTCCGTGGTTTTCCCATGCACTTCGAGTTTTGGGGCGTCTTGATTTTGCTCCTGGCCGCGGCGACGGATTGGGCCGACGGATATTTTGCGCGGCGGCGGCTTCAAGTGACGACCCTCGGTATTCTTCTGGACCCGATTGCGGACAAGTTGCTCATTTCGGCCGCCTTTATTTCTCTGGTTGACATGCACTTGGCCCCCGCTTGGATGGTAGTGATCATTATCGGACGGGAATTCACAGTCCTCGGTCTTCGTAACATCGCTTCCGCCGAAGGATTTACTATTGCGGCTTCTTTACTCGGAAAAACGAAAATGGTGCTACAGGTGTGCGCCGTGGCTGTTCTGATCGCCACCGATCAGCATCGTCTTCTGATTCCTATCTCCAAGGTTCTTCTGTGGCTGGTTGTGATCAGTGCTCTCGTATCCGCCGCGCAATACTTTTTGAAGTTTTGGGGCCAACTGGACGACCGTATCAAGCAGCGCCGCAAGCTGCGCATGATGGAAAGTCACAAAAAGTCCGAGGATGCCGTCCCTCTCTGAAGTGGATCGCCGCTCTTTGCTCGAACTAGCGCGCCGGGCGATTGCCGAGGCCGTTTCCCTCCAGAAACCAGCTGGAGGCATGCCACACGGTGGAGTGTTTGCCGAGAAACGCGGAGTATTTGTAACCCTCCACGCACGCGGCCGTCTGCGCGGCTGTATCGGCGTCGTTGAGGCCTTCGAGCCGCTGGGAGAGTCCATCGCGCGATGCGCGGCCAATGCGGCACTGCACGATCCGCGATTCTCGCCCGTCCGGGCCGAAGAGCTTCCCGGCCTAGAAATCGAAGTCTCCCTGCTGTCTACACTCGATCCGATTCTTCTAGAGAACATCGAAATCGGGAAGCATGGTTTGCTAATTTCCCAAGGTTCGAGGCGCGGGCTTCTACTTCCACAAGTTGCGGTTGACCACAAACTTAGCCGCGAAGAATTCCTAGAGGAGACCTGCCGCAAAGCTGGTCTGAACTCAAGAGCCTGGCAGGAGCCGGAAACACAAATCCTTGGATTCACTTGCGAGGTCTTTTCGGAAGGCGGAACTATCGGGGAACAACCTCCGGCGGTTGGCTGAACTCGCCCGAGCATACGGGTTGCGAGATTTGGTCCGCGCCAAAGAAAAGGCCCGCGCGAGAATTGTCCCGCAGCGGGCCGGAAGTTTCTTCTATGCCGTTACTCGGCGGACTATTCGATCTCGATGTAATCCCCAGTGTAAATATCGATGGAGCTGTAGGTAATAAACATGGTTGAAGAGTTGCGGCTCACGTTGATGACGATGCCTTCGCCCAGCACCTCGCGCGGCAAATCGTTCCAGTTATAGCGCCCGGGCGAGCTGCCAAAGCCGTACAGGCGGTCCTGATAATCTTTCGTCTGAGGAGCCAACTCGGCCATCGAACCCTGGTACCGGAATATTCGAAAATAGTCGCCTACTTTGACGCCTTTTTCGGTGCCCAGGTTCACGTAGACGGTGTTGCCTTGCCCGGCGGATTGCTGATAGTCCTTGGACTGAACGACCATCGCGACTGGCTTGCCGCTTACGGGCGCGAAATGGTCAAAGGTAGCTGGGTCCTTAAATGCGGGCTCGGGCCTTTCCTGGAAAGGCAGAACGATATCGCCGCGCTGCATGTAATCGCAGGATAGGGTCACTTGCGCGATCGCCACCTTCGGCTGGACGTTTACGACTCGGAGCTGCCCGGCGTCCAGATAGTGCGTCCCCATCGCCTTCATAAGCTTGAACTGCCACTTGAACCACGGAACATCCGCGGGGTCGTTCTCCGCCCTTACGACGGAATACCGATCGCCAATGCGGACGCCTTTCTCTACGCCGCGGTTGATATATACATAGTCGCCGCGTGCGAATGTAATCTTTGCATTCGATTGCTCGCCGGAAACCAGCCGGGTTGCATCGGGGACCTTTTGGTCGCTTACAAATCCCGAACAATAGACGGTCGAATAACTCGGCTGCGAGATAGCGGGAGCAGTCTGCGCCGAGCAAATCCCGGCACCTGCAAAGACAAAAGTGCATAGAGCAGCTAATTTAGCGCGCATTCCAAGACTCCTTCAAACACGCCCTACGGGCCGTGCGGGGACGATTCTTAGCGAAAATAGCAGGGCTGCCCCTATGCGTCAACAAATACGCCGGGACCGCTTTACACTTTTGCTACGGGCATGCTAGAAGCCTTATTCTCAATAACATGGCAAGAACCAAGCGCGGAGAGAGTTTGTTTGGAGCGGGCATAAGGCGCTTGTGTGCGGTCGCCGCGGCCACCACGGCTGCGGAAATGGCCAATTTGGTCCGTGCGGGGCTTCGCGAAACCCCTACCATCGAGCTGCGTTTGGATTGGCTGCGCAATGATACCGAGCGCTCTCGCTTGCTTCTGTGGCTGAAGGGGAAGAAGTCGCGCGGCGCGACCCTCCTCGCCACTTGCCGCCGTCGCGAAGGAGGCGGCAGATTCCGCGGAAGTGTTCAAGCCGAACTTTACTGGCTGAACCAGGCCCGCGAGGCGGGCTGCTCCTGGTGCGACTTGGAAATAGAGACTTTGCGCGAATTGCCAGGCAAATCCCTGAGCGAACTCGGCTTGCCGCCCCACATCCTTCTCTCCTTGCATGATTTCCAACGCATGCCGTCGCGTCTGAAGCTTAGCCATGCTGGCCCGCACAATGAAGCCGACGCTCTAAAACTTGCCGCCCATGCCCATACCATCGGCGAAAGCCTCCGGCTATTACGCCTGGTTCGCCGTTCGGACAACCTCGTTGCCGTACCCATGAGCGAAGTTGGCCTTCCCGCGCGCATCCTCGCCTTGCGAGAGGGAAGCGCGCTGGCCTACGCGCCGATTGGGGGAGCCACGGCTCCCGGCCAAGTTTCTCTCCACGCTTTAAAGCACCTCTACCGAGCCCACGAGCTGACAAAGTGCACTCGCGTTTACGGCGTGATTGGCGACCCGGTGGGCCATTCTCCGTCGCCGCTTCTGCACAACACCGGATTCGTCGCGCGAAAAATCGATGCCGTATATTTGCCCTTCCTCGTTAAAAATCTTCGAGATTTTCTAAAGGCCGTGCCGGAACTCGGGATTCGCGGCTTCAGCGTAACCATTCCTCATAAGCAATCGATTCTCCGGCACTTGAAAGCATGTGACCCTCTCGCTGCCAAGATCGGAGCTGTCAATACCGTCGTAGTCCGTCGCGATGGTTCTCTCTTCGGCTGCAATACCGACTACATCGGGATTCTGCGCGCCCTCGAGAAGAAACTTAGGCTGGCGGGAAGCCGAGTCTTGATCTTCGGGGCGGGAGGAGTCGCGCGAGCTGCGGCCTTCGCTCTCGCGAAGGCAGGGGCGAATGTCGTGATCTGCGCGCGTCGGGAAAGCGTGGCTCGACAGTTAGCCAAAGCCGTCGGCGGCGAAGTTGTTCCGCGACGCGCGCTACGCAACGAAACTTTTGACGCCATTTTGAACGCCACGCCGATCGGCATGCACCCTTACGACGGAATTTCGCCTCTCTCCCCGCAGGAGCTAAACTGCCGAGTCGTCATGGACCTCATCAACCGGCCCGAAAAGACGCAGCTCCTAAAGCTCGCCGCCCACAAAGGAATCGCCACCGTTTCCGGTGTGGAAATGTTCATCCCCCAGGGCGTCGCTCAATGGGAACTTTGGACTGGCCAAAGCGCGCCCGAATCCGCCATGCGCAAGGCCGTGCTGCGCGCGTTGCGCTCCGAAGAGAAGTCCCGGCAGCACAGTTAATCTAGAAATGCGATAATGCCGACCACTGAAAGACAAACTGTGGCCATGAATTGACCCAATGATCCAGCCGGACTTCCGCGAATTCCAGCGCCTTGCCAAACAGGGAAACCTTATCCCGGTCTATGAAGTTTTTCCTGCCGACCTGCTTACGCCAGTAAGCGCTTATCTTCGCATTGCCCAGGGTGCGCGATATTCGTTCTTGCTGGAAAGCGTCGAAGGCGGCGAAAAAATCGCGCGCTACACATTCGCTGGTGCGAATCCCGAAGAAGTTTTTCGTTACGGGGGCGGCGCCTGTGTTCTCGAAAGCCCCAATCGCATCCTTTGGGAAGAGCGCGATCCCGTCACCTTTCTTCGCGCCCGCATGGAGCGTTTTCGCCCCGTGCGGCTGCCTGGCCTGCCCCCGCTGGTGGCCGGCGCCATCGGCTATTTCTCTTACGATATGGTCCGCCTTATCGAGCGGCTCCCCAAGCGCTTGCGTGACGACATCGGCCTCTACGACGCTATGCTGATGTTCTATCACGGCATCGTTGCGTTCGATCACGTGCAGCATCGTCTGTGGATCGTTCGAAATGTTTACACCGACGGCGAAGGCAGCCTCCGCACAAAATACAACGCCGCCGTTCGCGAGATTCGCAAGACGCGGCAGCTGCTCGAACAGGCTTCGCCGTCTGAGCAGCCAAAGAAGGAAAAAAAGAAGCGCCGCGCACCGCTGCGCGTTTCCTCCAATTTTCGCCGCAGCGAATATCTCGAGGCCGTTCGCAAAGCCAAGAACTACATCCGCGCCGGCGATATTTTTCAGGTTGTGATCAGCCAGCGCTTCTCTGCCAAAACGCATGCCGAGCCATTTGACATCTATCGCGAACTGCGCGCGCTCAACCCATCTCCCTATCTCTTCTTTTTGCAGATGAACGATGTCGCTGTCGTGGGCAGCTCACCAGAAATGTTGGTCAAAGTGCAAGGCCGCGACGTTTCTTACCGGCCGATTGCCGGGACGCGCTGGCGCGGGAAGGACGAAGCCGAAGATCAGCGGCTCGAAAAGGAAATGCTCGCCAGCGAAAAAGAGCGCGCCGAGCACATCATGCTCGTCGATCTCGGGCGCAACGATTTGGGGCGCGTCTGCGAGTACGGCACGGTAAGGCCCGAAAAGCTGATGACCGTGGAGCGCTACTCGCACGTCATGCATCTGGTTTCAAGCCTGCGCGGTCGGCTTCGCGAGGATGTCGATTGCTTCGACGCGTTAATGGCTTGCTTCCCCGCGGGGACCGTCTCTGGCGCTCCCAAAGTCCGCGCCATGGAGATCATCGAGGAGTTGGAACGCACGCGCAGAGGTATTTATGCAGGCGGCGTTCTATATTTGGACTTCGCGGGCAATCTCGACTCGTGCATCGCTTTGCGCACTATGGTCATCAAAAATGGTGTAGCCCACGTGCAAGCCGGCGGCGGAATCGTAGCCGATTCCACGCCCGAGGGCGAATACGAAGAGTCGGTGAACAAGTCGAAGGCATTGCTCGCGGCACTCGAGGCTGCGCATCGAAAAGGGAAGTGAGCAAAGTTTGGAAAGTGTGAGAGGAAGGTACCCGAAAACGTGATCCTGCTGCTCGACAACTACGATTCCTTCACCTACAACCTCGCTCAGTATCTAGGTGAGCTGGGTTGCCAGGTGGAGGTGCACCGCAACGACAAAATCTCGGTCGAAGAAATCGCCAGGCGCAAGCCAGAGAAAATTGTCATTTCGCCGGGGCCGTGCACGCCGCAAGAGGCGGGGATTTCCGTGGAATTGGTGGAACGGCTAGCCGGAAAATTTCCCATCCTAGGCGTTTGCCTCGGGCATCAAGCGATCGGCGCGGCTTTCGGCGGTAAAATCGTTCGCGCTCCAAAGCTCTTTCATGGCAAGACCAGCGAAATCCATCACGACGGCAAAAATATTTTCAGCAAGCTTCCAAAGCCATTTACGGCCACGCGCTACCACTCGCTCATCGTGGAACGCAAATCTCTCCCGCGCGAGCTAACCATCACCGCCGAAACCAACGACGGCATCATCATGGGCCTCCGTCACCGCCGCCACAAAATCGAAGGCGTCCAGTTCCATCCCGAATCCGTCCTCACCACATCCGGCAAACAGCTTCTCCAAAATTTCCTGTCCCTTTGATGGCTTATCCGGTCTTTATCTTTACGTTTTTCCTTGCGTGTTTTCTCTACCATCTAGACTTTGCACGGTAGCGCCGGCATCCTTGCCGGCTCTTCTCTTCTCCCAACAAAACTCGCCAGCAGGGATGCTGACGCTACAACTCCACGATCGCCCGACTCCTCTACCAATTCAAATCCGCCAAAATCGCCGCATACAGCTCCATCCCTCGCCACAGATGCCCCATCCGCAAATTCTCATCCGAGCTGTGCTGATGATTGTCGTAATTCACGATCGGCACGCCAATCCACGGCAAACCCAAATCTTCGAAAATGTACATCGGCACGCTTCCACCAAGCGTAGGCGCAATCACCGTATCGCCGCCTGTCGCGTCCTGCACCACCTTCACCAGCGCCTTTGATACCGGCAAATCCATTGGCGTGCGCGAAGCGCGATAGCCGCCCTGGTCGATGACTTTCGCGATCAGCGCATGCGAGCGCCGCTCCTCCATCGTCGGCTCCCGGTCAATCACGTAATATCCCTGCTTCTTGATAAACGCTGCGATCTGCTCGAATTTCTTCTGCGGATCTTCCCCTTTCACGAGCCTCGCATCGATCGAAGCCTCCGCTTTGTCAGGCACTACGTTCTGTGCATGCTCCCCCACGTAAGCGCTCTGCAATCCTCGGATGTTCAGCGAAGGCTCCTGCAACAATTCGACTAATTTCTTTCCGGCACCTTCAGGCCTTGCGATGCCCAGTTCGCGCTCGAGGTCAGCGTCGTTCACTGGCATCTCCGCAAGCGCTTTTTTCTCGAGATCGGTCAGCGGCGTAACATCATCGTAATAGCCGTCGATCAACACGCGGCCGTCGGCATCTTTCATCGAAACCAGCAGCCGCGATAGCTCCATCGCAGGATTCGGCGCCCAATTTCCATAATGTCCGCTATGCAGCGCGCGCACCGGCCCATATACCGTGATGTCCAGCCCGATGTCGCCGCGGTTCCCGAAAAAAACGAGTTGCCGCCCCGATTGATGCACCGGTCCATCCGCCGTAATCAACAGGTCGGCTCCGAACAGGTTTTTGTTCAGCTCCAGAGTATGCGCAAGGTTTGTCGATCCTGCTTCTTCTTCCCCCTCAAAAATAACTTTCAGGTTCACTTTGAGCGGAATCTGTTTCGCGCGCAATGCATCGAGCGCCGCAAGCAGCGCGACGATCGGCGACTTGTCGTCGGAAGACGAACGTGCATAAATCCGCCAATCGTCTTTGTACACCGCGGGCTGCTTCGCGCTATTTTCCGGGAACGGAATGCGTTTCCCGCCCGCTTCCATCGCATCACTTCGCAACGCTGGCTCGAACGGCGCACCGTCTGTCCATGCGGCAGGATCAACAGGCTGCCCATCGTAATGAGCGTAGAAAATCACGGTGTGCGTGGCCTCAGGCGCGATCAACTTGCCAAATACCACCGGCCCGCGTCCCGTGATCGGCAGCAGATGCGTTTCAATCCCGCGCGCTTCTAGCATCTCGCGGAGGTGCTCCGCATTTTTCTGGATGTTCGGCGTGTCGCTCGCGACATTGGGGATGGAAAGAAATTCCGCGAGTTCCCGCACGATGCGGTCCTCATTGTCCAAGCGGTAGTCGCGCACTTCCTGCACGACCTGAGCCGGAGCGATGGGAGGCGGCTTCTGCCCCATCGCTGGATAGGACAAAACGGCAGCAAACAAGATAACCGCGAAGATTCTCAAAAATTTTCTCCTCTAGCTTTCGACGGCTTCGCTGCCGCGCAAGCCCACACGCCCCCACATGCGGGCGCATTCATTTTCTCATTTTACCTGTACCAACGGACAGCCGTCCTTTCGGACAGGCTGCGTTTCGTTTTGTGCGGAACCCGGTAACAGCGGATTGCGCAAAGTACCAGTGCGCTGGTCGTTTCATTAACCAACACTAAGAATTCGCTTTCCCTCGGAGGAGTCGCATTATCATGAGCCGTCGCATCTTGGCCGTTGCTATGTCCTGTTTGCTGTCAGGCCTTGCTCTACCCGGGCAAACCACTCCGGCGGGCGTCGTCCTGCAATCAACGAGCGCTCGTTTGAACACTACCGACGCCGCCACTGGAACCACGATCTTTGACGGCGACCGCATGGAAACCCAGGAGAAAGGCGCACTGAGCCTGCGCTCCGGTCAAGTACAGCTGACTCTCTCCGAGCAAAGTACGGTTTGGATGAACCACGAAAATTCGATACTCACTCCCTCGCTCCAGCGGGGAACGGTAACGTTTCGCGCGGAAAACGGAACGGGAGTGGAGATCAGAGCAGACGATGTGCGCGTTCGGCCGCATTCTCCCGTGCTTACGATTGGCGAAGTGACCCTCCAGGATTGCGACATTCTAGTAACCGCGCGCACGCAAGATCTCGAAGTCACCGCTGGTAAAGAAACAAAGATTCTCGAAGAAGGAAAGACTTACCGCGTGGTGCGCAAGGGCGTCTGCGGCGCGGCTATGCATCAACCGGCTCTTGCCGTAGGCCAGAGCCGCTTCTTTTTGCTCCCTGCGACTGTTGTTGGCGTAATTGCAATCTGGACGCTCCACAAGGGTCTCGAAAGCCCCGATCGTCCCTAAACACTCTCCGCAAGAAACTGTCCAGCCCGGAAATATCACTCAGATTGTCGGGTGAAATCGACAAGCGCCGCAAGCTTGTCTCTGGCCGCGCCCGATGCGAGAGCCGCTTTTGCCAGTTGTGCGCCATCGCTAAAATTCGGCGCCACACCGGCAGCCACCAGAGCGGCCGCAGCATTCACAAGCACGATATCGCGCCGTGGACCGTCTTTTCCCGCAAGAATATCGCGGATCGTCGCGGCATTTTCTGCAGCAGTTCCTCCGCGGACCGCATCGATCGGGGCCCGCGAAACGCCAAAATCCTCGGGCGCGACCGTGAACCGCCGCACGCGGCCGCCTTTTATTTCAGCGACTAACGTTTCTCCAGCAAGCGAAATTTCATCCAGTCCGCCTGCCCCGTGAACCACGAACGCGTGCTCCACGCCGAGCACCGCAAGTGTCGCCGCAACCAAGTCGATTAAATCCGGAGATGGAACGCCCACTACCTGAGACCGCGCACCAGCGGGGTTCGTCAAGGGGCCGAGAAGATTGAACACCGTACGGACCCCAATCTCCTTACGCGCTGGCGCGGCATGACGCGCTGCTGCATGCGCTGCCCGCGCGAAGAAAAAGCCAATTCCAATCTCGCGAATCGCCCTGCCGAAATGCTCCACCGGCAAATCGATATTCACGCCCAGCGCCTCAATCACGTCCGCCGAACCGCTGCCCGAATAAGAAGCTCGATTGCCATGCTTCGCAACTTGTGCTCCCGCCGCAGAGGCAACAATCGCCGCAGCCGTTGAGATGTTGAAAGTCGCGAACCCCTTGCCGCCGGTCCCGCACGTGTCCACAAGATGCCTGGGCTGGGGCTCGCCTTCCGGGAACACCCGCGCCGCATGCCGCCGCATCACGCTCGCGAAACCAGCCAGCTCCTCGACGCGCACCGGCCGCGTGTTCATCGCCCTGAGCAGCCGCACGATATCGGGCGTCTCGACGCGCCCTGTGAGCAGTTCCTCCATCACCGTTTCCGCGTCTCCACGGGAGAAAATCCGCCCGGCTACGGCCCCGTCAATGAGCGATTTTGTCATCTGGATTCGGCCGCAACCTTGCCCCGATTTATGCTTTCCGAGTACACTCTAATGTTTGCGACGACACTAAAATTCTAACACTACGGAACCCCGATGAAGATTCATGAGTATCAGGCCAAGGCCATTCTCGCGCGCTACGGTGTCACTACTCCACGCGGCGAAGTGGCTTTTTCCAAGGAAGAAGCCCGCGAAGGCGCTGCCAGACTAAAGTCCAACGTAGTCGTAGTAAAAGCGCAGATCCACGCTGGTGGCCGCGGCAAGGCGGGCGGCGTCAAGCTCGCGCACTCTCCGGACGAAGCTGCGGAAATCGCCTCTCATATGCTGGGCACAAATCTCGTCACCGCGCAGACTGGTCCCGGCGGCCGTACCGTCAAGCGCGTTCTCATTGAAGAAGGCCTGGACATCAAGCGCGAACTGTATCTCAGTATTCTCGTCGATCGCAGTGTCGGGAAAGTCGTTTTCATGGCCAGCGCGTCGGGTGGAATGGATATCGAAGAAGTCGCCAAGACCCATCCCGAAGCCATCATGCGTGAAACGATTCATCCCGCCGCCGGCTTACAACCCTACCAGGCTCGCAAATTAGTTTTCGGCTTGGGCCTTTCCGGTGACGTGGCGATGAAAGCTGGCCCATTTCTCCAGGCTCTGCATCGTGCGTTTGTCGACACAGATTCCTCCATGCTCGAGATCAATCCTGCGGTCGTGACCGCCGACGGCCGCCTCGTCGCGCTCGACGCCAAGATGACCTTTGACGATAACGGCCTCTTCCGCCACAAAGAGCTGCGCGAGTTGCGCGACCTCGACGAAGAAGACCCGCTCGAAGTCGAAGCCTCCAAGTACGGTCTCAATTACATCAAGCTCGACGGCACTGTCGCCTGCATGGTCAACGGCGCTGGACTCGCCATGGCCACCATGGACATCATCAAATACGCCGGCGGGTCGCCCGCCAACTTCCTCGACGTCGGCGGCGGCGCCTCCTCCGATCAAGTCAAGAACGCTTTCCGCATATTGATCGGCGATCCGGGAGTCAAAGCAGTGTTTATCAATATTTTCGGCGGAATTTTGCGCTGCGACGTTCTCGCTACAGGGGTCGTCGCTGCCGCCAAGGATTTGCAGGTGAAAGTTCCCGTCGTCGTCCGCATGGAAGGCACAAACGTCGAGCTCGGCCAGCAAATTCTTCGAGACAGCGGCCTAAACTTCACCATCGCCAACGGCATGAAGGACGGCGCGCAAAAAGTCGTGCAACTCGCGCGAGCGTAGTGGCAGACGTAAATGGCAGGCGCAAAGGATGTAAAGGAAATAGAGGAAGTAAGGGAGGTAAAGGATCGGAATAAGACCGGCCCGGTCAAGAACTACACTGATTTGTTGGTTTACAAGCAAGCTTATCGTTTGACGTTAAGAGTTTCCGCGTTCTCGAAAACGATGCCGCGGGAAGAACAGTTTGAGCTAGGTCGCCAGCTTCGCCGCTCTTCTCGCTCTGTGGGAGCGAATATCGTTGAAGGATGGACAAAGCGCATCTCGCCTGCAGAATTTAAGCGTCACTTGGTGATTGCCGCTGGAGAAGTCGCCGAGACGAAATATTGGTTGGAGTTGGCTGCGGATGAAGGCTTCGTTGTTAGGCACACGGCGGAATCGCTAGTTGGAGAATATTCGAAGTTGGGATTTATGATTCACAACCTCTGGAAGGAGTGGAGAAAACTTTAGCATTGGGGGTCTATCCTTTACCTCCTCTACTTCATTTATCTCCTTTACCTCACTTTATGAGCGTCTTGGTCAATGAAAAAACGCGCCTGATTGTGCAAGGGTTTACGGGCCGCGAAGGCACTTTCCACGCGCAACAGATGATTGAATACGGGACAAACGTCGTAGGCGGCGTCACCCCGGGCAAAGGCGGAACGAAACATCTGGAACGCCCGGTCTATGACACTGTTCAAGAAGCTGTAAAAGCCACCGGTGCCAACGCCTCCGTCATTTTCGTTCCGCCGCCTTACGCGGCTGACGCCATCCTCGAAGCCGCCGACGCCGAAATTCCGTTAGTTGTCTGCATCACCGAAGGCATCCCGGTGATCGACATGGTTCGCGCCGCCGCCACCGTCGACTTCAACAAAACGCGTCTCATCGGCCCCAACTGCCCCGGCGTCATCTCTCCCGGCAAATGCAAAATCGGCATCATGCCCGGACGCATTCATAAGCAGGGCCATGTCGGCGTCGTCAGCCGAAGCGGCACGCTCACGTACGAAGCGGTCGATCAACTCACGCGCCTTGGCATCGGTCAATCCACTTGCATCGGCATCGGCGGTGACCCCATCATCGGCACCTCGTTCCTGGACGCGATGCGCCTTTTCAACGACGATCCCGACACGCACGCCGTCATTCTCATCGGCGAAATCGGCGGCAACGCCGAAGAAACCGCCGCGCACTGGATCGCAGCCAACGTGAAAAAACCGGTTGTAGGCTTTATCGCCGGCCAAACCGCGCCGCCGGGCCGCCGCATGGGCCATGCCGGTGCCATCATCAGCGGCGGTCAAGGCACTGCGAAGGATAAATACGCCGCCATGGCCGCCGCGGGAATCCACACGGTCGAAACTCCCGCGGACCTCGGCTCAACCATCGCCGCCGCGTTAAAGTAGCTAGAAATAATGAAGTAAAGAAGTAACGATAAAACGTCCTGGTCGGGAGAGCTTGTATGCCGATCAAGACGTACAAAGATTTGAAGGTGTTCCGCGAATCATATCGTCTGTCGCTCAAGGTTTCGCAAGCTACTCGGAAGTTTCCGGGGCCTGAACAGTTCGAACTGGCGCGTCAATTAAGACGAGCCGCCCGGTCGATTCCGGCAAACATCGTTGAAGGCTGGGCAAAGCGCGCGTCCGCTGCCGAGTTCAAGCGTTATCTGCAAGTCGCCATAGGCTCCTGCGACGAATGCAAGCTTTGGGCGGAAATGAGTCGCGACGAAGGTTTCTTGAGCGCCGAGGAGTGCGCCACGCTGGAAAACGAATTCAAC
Source organism: Candidatus Acidiferrum sp. (assembly GCA_035272765.1). Taxonomy (GTDB): domain Bacteria; phylum Acidobacteriota; class Terriglobia; order Acidiferrales; family UBA7541; genus Acidiferrum. Next base: position 61,169 of record DATEQG010000081.1, on the reverse strand, counting down.
CTAGTAGGAGCGATGCTCAAGAGCCTTTGGAAAAACTGGAAGAACTATCAAACATGAGTTCCGGATCTTTTCTTTACTTCATTACGTCATTACATCTTTACTTCAATTCTTAGGAGACTCTTTTGTCACTCGAACACACATTCGCAATCATCAAACCCGATGCCGTCGCCCGTGGGCAGCAAGGCGAAATTCTCGCCCGCATCCACAAAGCCGGTTTCACCATCGTCGCCATCAAGTCCATGCGCCTCACCAAAGAAGAAGCCGGCGGCTTCTACGCCGTCCACAAAGTCCGCCCCTTCTTCGGCGAACTCACCGACTTCATGAGCTCCGGCAAAATTTTCGCGATAGTCCTTGAAGCCGATGGTGCCATCCTCAAATGGCGCGACACCATGGGCGCCACCGACCCCAAAAAAGCCGCACCTGGGACCATCCGCCATGACCTCGGCACCAGCATCGGCAACAATTGCACCCATGGTTCCGACGCTCCCGACACCGCCGCCTTCGAAATCGGCTATTTCTTCGCCGGCCTCGAACTCATCTGAAACTCAAAGTGGCACAGACTTCAGTCTGTGAATTGCCCACCAGCTTTCTGCTTCTTCTCTGAGCTGACAGCCGTCTTGAAGCCGTTCCCCGATAAGGTAGGCCGTGGTAAGGTCAGCGCTCTTCTCCTCTACCTGCCTTACTTCCTTTACCTCCTCCACTTCCCCTTTTTCCCATCAAGGCCGATCGGGACTCTCTACCGATCCCTCTTTGCCTCTCAACACCAGGATCACCGTACCTGCGGTCACCGCCGCGACAGCAATCACCACCAACGCTTTGCCTCGCTTCCCTGATTTTTTGGCGCTCACGTCTCCTGACGCGTCATCGTCCGAAGGATTGAGCAGCACGCGATAGGACTTTCCTTCCGCGATCGTTTCGTTTTCGCCGTGATAGCTAATTTGCGCCGGACCGCGCCGCGCGAATACGAGGAGCTCATGGGGTCCAACGAGCCGAACCTGAACTACGCCCCGCGTTTCTGCCATCGGACGAACTCGAGCTGTGCTGGCGACGATTTCCCCGGTAGTGGCCGCTGTCACGGAGATCACTGCCGTGCCGGAAAGAAGCTCCGCCTCGAACTCTTTCGCTACTGGCTTCGTATCCTGATGAACGATCACGCTGCTTTGCTCCGGTACATACAGCATCGCTTCGCCAATAACCAGCCGCAATGAGCCCCCCGCTTCGGTTGACAGCCGATCGCCATCGTAGACCGTGGTTCCTTCCGAAGCGGCCTGAGAGCCTAAGCTTGCATGATCCGCCTGCACGACAATCCCAAGCGCATCCGATTTCGCGCTGCTGGGAATGCTTGCCAGAGAAAATGACATCGTAATCGCCAGAAGGCGCTGGGTGCCTGCCATGCGATACCTCCTAAAAGGTCGCACTGCCGAAAGTCGGGAGTGCCAGCCGGCTCCTAGGCTGCTTGGAAATAAACCGATATATATAGTAATACTATAATAAATATTGGACAAGAGGAATTCTATGGGATGTGCGGGGGTATGGCCATGCAGGCAACCACCCCCGCTTTCAGAGCGGCCCGCTTCTACTTCTTTGTGTTTGACCGAATCCGCCTCAATTCGCTTGTTGGCAACCAGCCTGGAAAGATTGGCGTCGATTCCAAATTAAAACGCTCAACTTACTCGCGGCGTCCCGGCGATCCCTCTTCTATAATGCTTTTGTGGATTCGCTCCGCGAACTCGGCCGCACCCTACTCCTACTCGGCGCCGTCCTAGCCCTCGTCGGCGCTCTCCTTTATTTCGGCGGCAAACTTCCGTTCCGCCTCGGAAAACTCCACGGCGATATCGTCCATCGCGGCGAACACACCACTTTCTACTTCCCGATCGTCACCTGCCTTGTCCTCAGCGCGGCACTTTCCTTTCTCTTCTGGCTCTTCTCCCACTTCCGCCGCTAAACGCCACAAAATTTCTCCGCGCACCACCTTTCCTGAGATATAGTTCCCGCGTCCAAAACGCTGAATCGCCGTTAGGCCCGGCGAACTTATTTCGGAGATCACCCATGAAGCTTGCACTTCTCGCTCTTGCCGCCACTCTCACCATTTCCCAGTCTTCCGCCGCGCAAACTTCGTCGACCCCATCCGCCTCGCAACAGCAGAGTGCAGTCCAGCCTTCGCAGCAGCCCGGTCCAGATCCCTTTGCTGGTGCTCCCGCCGCCAAATCCGAAGACGTCGACACCATCGATCACGTCCTCGTAGCACTGTACGCGGTGATCTCCGGCCCTCCGGGCGAGCGTGACTGGAATCGCTTCCGCTCTCTCTTCCTCCCCGTCGCGCATCTCACTTCGACCGGCAAAGCGGCCGATGGCTCCATCCGCGTCCATCCCAACACCGTCGATGACTACGTCAACCGCGGCGGCGCTTACTTCCTCAAAAATGGTTTCTTCGAATCGCCCATCCGCAGCCGCATCGAAACCTTTGGCAACATTGCTCAGGTTTTCAGCAGCTACGAATCCCGCCACGCCCTCGGCGAAGCGCCCTTCGCGCGCGGCATCAACGGCCTGCAGCTCCTCAACGACGGAAAGCGCTGGTGGATCGTCAGCATCCTCTGGGACGAAGAGCGCCCCGACAATCCGCTGCCCAAGGATTTCGCCACTAAGCCCTGAAGTCGAATCTTTGCCTTATCTATAAGGACCGCCTGTTGTTTACTCCCGCATGTCAGGCAGGCGGTCCGTTCTCCTCGCCCGCCACTCTTTACAGGCTCCCGCGCACCTCTTATAGTCGTTCTTGCATGAAGTTGGCCTCTTCCAAGCCCCTTCCCCCGACCACGCGATTTTTCAAGCCGCTGCTTCTTTTCGTTTTTCTTTTCTTCGCGTTCACCGCAAATGCCGAAAAGATCACGGACATCCACCCGACCGGCTATGTCACTGATCTCGCCCAGGTCATCAATGCAGACTCAAAGATCCGCCTCGAAAATCTCTGCACTGAGCTCGAACAAAAAACTGGCGCCCAGATGGCCATCGTCACCATCCGTTCTCTCGATGGCCAGGACGTCGATCAGTACGGAAACGACCTCTTCAAGCAGCTGGGTGTCGGCAACAAAAAAGATAATCGCGGCGTCCTTCTGCTCGTCGCTCCCACCGATCGCAAATATCGCGTCGAAATCAGCTACGGCCTCGAGCCCGTCATCAACGACGCTCGCGCTGGCGATGCAGGCCGCCTGATGCGTTCCTATTTTCTTCAGGGAAATTACAGTGCTGGCATCGAAGCCGCCGCCTGGACCCTCGCCAAATACGTCGCCGACGATCGCGGCGTGACGCTCACCGCAACGCCTCCCGCCCGGCCTGTCCAGCGGCGCGACGACCGTTCCCCTTCTTTCCCCATCTGGCCGGTTCTGATCTTCATTTTCGTCGTGATAAACATTATCAGGGCCCTGTCCAGGGGTGGGTCTGGTCGTGGAGGAAGAGGCGGCGGCTGGTGGATTGGCCCCATGATCGGTGGCATGCTCGGCGGAGGCGGTGGAGGAGGATTCGGCGGTAGCTCAGGCGGAGGCGGCGGTGGATTTGGCGGTTTTGGCGGTGGGAGCAGCGGAGGCGGCGGCGCCAGCGGCAGTTGGTAAACGAAGCTTATTAGCCGGAGTTTGCGTATACAGTTTGTGGGCGCAATCCGCGAGTTTGCACAAGGAGCGGTAGCAAAATGCTGTCGACGGAAGCAAAACTGACAGATCTCGTAAGCCGAATGAAAGAATACGCGGCGGACAATCTCGAGTCCTTGATTCTCTATGGCTCCGCCGCCCGCGGCGACTACAAGGAAGGTCATTCCGACCTGAACGTCCTCTGCGTCCTGCGCTCCATCGCAGCTCGCGAACTAACCCGAGTTACGCCCGTCGTCCACTGGTGGTGCAAAAATCAAAGCGAACCCGCGCCCTTATTCTTCACCGCCGAAGAACTGCGCCGTTCCGCCGACGTCTTTGCCATCGAGCTTCTCGACATGCAAGAAAACCGCCGCGTTCTCTTCGGCGCCGACGTCGTCGCCGGCATCGACGTGCCCATGAATCTCCATCGCCTCCAGGTCGAGCATGATTTGCGCACCCTCCTCCTCAAACTCCGCCAGCATTTCCTGCTCAACGGCCATAAGGAAAACGAATTGCGCGCCGCCGAGGCAAAATCGTCTTCCAGCGTTCTCGCGCTCCTGCGCCACACCCTGATTGCCTTCGAGGAAAAGCCGCCCGCCGCCGCTCCCGAAGTTTTCGCGCGCATTGCCGCGCTTACCGGAGTGGACGCCCACGCTTTTTCCGCCGCGTTCCAGCTGCGCGATCCTCACGCGCACGCGGATGATATTGTCCGGACTTACGAGCAGTACCTAAATGCTCTGACTGTGGTAATTTCCGCTCTGGATAAAATTGTTCCCAAGCATGAGTGGCAGCGAGCCGGCAAAGCCGGTTCCTGACCTGTTTGCAAGGATTGGATTGCGGAGGAAAGTAAAATGAAAGCAGTTCTGGTTGTCCTGGTCGTTCTCATCATCGTCGCGCTGCTCGTTGGCGGCTCGTTTATCTCGCGCCGAAATCAAATGGCCATCAAGCGCGAGGCCGTTAACGCCTCTTGGGCCCAGGTGGATGTCGTTCTCCAGCGCCGCGCCGACTTGATCCCCAATCTCGTCGAGACGGTCAAAGGTTTCGCAACGCACGAAACCGAAGTCTTTAGCGACATCGCCAAAGCCCGCGAAGGCTACATGAACGCCACCACTCCCGCCGATAAAATCGCAGCCAATAGCCAACTCGAAGCCTCCCTCGCCAAAGTTCTCGTCCTCACAGAAAATTATCCCCAGCTCAAATCCAATGAAAATTTCCTCCGCCTCCAGGACGAACTCGCCGGCACCGAGAACCGCATCGCCGTCGAGCGTCGACGCTACAATGAGACTGTCCAGGACTACAACACCTACATCTCCCTGTTCCCGAACAGCCTCGTCGCCAGCTTCGGCGGCTTCGCCCGAAACGACGCCTACTTCAAAACCGAACCCGGCGCCCGCCAAGCCCCGAAAGTAAATTTCAGCACCACCCAGGCTCCCACATCCGCGCCCACCCCGGCTCCCGCAAAGCCTTAGCATACAATCAGTTGTCCAAGCACTCTGTAGGGGCCGCCCTCGGGCGGCCCCTCGTCCCCATTCCATCGCCCCCGCAGGCGGCCGATTCGAATCTCTGCACATCTCACAGCAAACAAGCCACTTGCATATAATCACTTGACAAAGAGTACCTATATGATATAACTCATGTGTCTGAATCGCGGAGGAGAAAGGAAGGCTGATACGGTGCCCACTCTTTCTCTGCGAACTCTGTGCCTCTGCGTTGAGCGCTCTCCTCTTTCCTTTGCCGTCCATGGCCTTCCGGATGCCCGCCGCCAGACTGGGCCGTCCGTAAGCTCCCTGCCTGCCACTCTTGCAGGCCATGTCGAGCCTAAGTCCTTTGTTTGCCACTCTTACGAAAAACAGGTGGGGGTGGGGAGCCACGTGCCCTTCTTCGATTCCCACTCGCCGCTCGTAACTTCCGCAACACGCAGGAACGCCCGCAACTCTAATCCTCTCATACGTTTACTTCATAACTCGCGGACACCTGGGGTGGGGGGGTATGCTTCGTTGCAGGCTGCGCTCCAGCCCACCCCATCAGGCACCTGCCCCACCGCCATCGCTTCCCAAATCCTGCCCTCAGCCTTCGACTTTCAACTTTCAGCTTTCTACCTTCGGTTCTTTCCGCCAATCTCGATTCACCAGTCAGGATCACGGGTCACGGACCACGAGTCACGGATCACGCCCCCATGAGCCAGCTCACCTTCAACCTTCAACCCACCCGCCGCGCTCTAACCGTCAGCGAGCTAACCGCCCGCATCCGCGACCTCCTCGGCAAAAACTTCACCGACCTCTGGGTCGAGGGAGAAATCTCCAACTGCCGCGAAGCCCAGTCCGGCCACATCTATTTCACGCTCAAGGACGATCGCTCCCAGGTCCGCTGCGTCTTCTTCAAACAGCAGCAGCGCGGCATCAAGTTCCGTCCCGAGGATGGCCTGCACGTCACCGTTCGCGGCTCGATCAGTGTTTACGAAGCGCGCGGCGAATACCAAATCTACGTCGAGAGCATCGATCCTATCGGCCTCGGTGCCCTGCAGCTAGCCTTTGAGCAACTGAAAAAACGCCTCGAAGCCGAAGGCCTCTTCGCCGCCGAACGCAAAAAGCCGCTCCCGATGCTTCCCAGCCGCATCGGTCTGATCACCTCGCCGCGCGGAGCCGCCGTCCGCGACGTTGTGCGCATTTTGCGACGCCGCTTTCCCAACGTGCACTTGACGGTCTTCCCCGTGCGCGTCCAGGGCGAAGGCGCCGCCGCGGAGATCGTCAAAGCGCTAAAATTCTTCAATCAGAAAAAACTCGTCGACGTTCTGATTCTCGCTCGTGGCGGCGGCTCCATGGAAGATCTCTGGGCGTTCAATGAAGAACCGCTCGCCCGCGCCATCGCCGCCTCCGAAATTCCCGTCATCTCCGGCGTTGGCCACGAAACCGATTTCACCATCGCGGATTTTGTCGCCGACGTTCGCGCTTCCACTCCATCCGCTGCCGCAGAACTCGTCGTCCAAACGCGCCGCGAATTCGATAAACACATCGCCGATCTGCGCGAAACGCTCGCCAGCCTCGTCCGCTACCGGCTGCTCGATCTAAGTAAACGCATCCACGAACTTTCCGCGCGCCGCGGCTTCCGCCGCCCGCTCGATCTCCTGCGCCAGCAGCGTCAGCGCGCCGATGAGATGACGTCGCGCCTCGCGCTAGGCCTCCGCGCACGCCTCGAGCAATCGCGCAAACGCTTCACCGCCGTGCACCTGCGCATCGCCACTTTCGATTTTCGCGTGAAAATTTCCGCGTTTCGCCTGCGCCTCGAAAAGCGCAGTGCCGATCTCGGCATTCGCGCCGAACGCTTCCTGCGCACCAAGCGCGAACGCCTCGAGCGCCTCGCCCTGCAGCTCCAGGAACGCAGCCCCTTGAAAGTCCTAGAACGCGGCTACGCCATCGCCACCGACGCCTCCGGCAACCTCCTCCGCGACGCCGCCCAGGTAAACGTCGGCGATGCAGTAGCCATCCAACTCCACCGCGGCCGCCTCACCACCGAAGTGCGAAAGAAGGAATAGTGAAAACCGTGCTTTCACGATGGCTGCGCGGGTTCACGGGAAAGATCCCTCCAAGCGACACAGAACTTGCGGTCCGCCAAGCACTGCGCGTGATACTAAGAGAGGTGTGCCCCAGGTGCCTTCAAGGTTTGAAAGGTCACCGTTATCAGGTCTATGCTATGACAGTTGCAGCGCCGGAATGCCAGGACGCGTTGCTCGATCTTCTTCAGAAAGCCCGACGTCATGAGTGGGAACCACTTTCGCGCATTCAAGATTTTGATCCGCTGAAGAATTCATTGCAGCTCTATGCTCTTCAATGTCCGGATAAAAATCTCAGCATGTTGTTCGTTCGCAAACCATTTGAGTTGTTCGATGGCGATTCTTTCGAAGACTGGGAGCCATTGCAGGAGCCTCTGGCCCAATCATGGCTCACATTCCTAGAGAGCAACAAATGGGTTCTGTTCCGCTAATGAAGGATAGATTGCGGATGGCAGGTTCAGCCCAATCGTCGTCAGCGATATTAGTTATCCCCGTAAAAGCGGGTCTTCGGCGGAGGCGGCGGGCCGGGCTGCATGTAGGCCGGCGCTTTTTCCGGCGTCAGCCAGCGCGTCCAGAACGTGTCCGAGAGCTGGTCGAGATATTTCTTGCCCTGCGGGTCCTGGCTGAGAATGCGAACCAGCACTTGCAGCGAGTCGCTGCTGCGACGCAGCGCGTCGAGGCTCAGCGTATAGCCGTCAATGAACGTCGCGCTCTTGTAGCGTACCCCGAGCTCGCCGTCTTTCTGTACGCCCGGCGCGGTCGCGGCGCCGTTCGCCTGCTGCCAGTTTTGGAATCCAAGCTGGAAGTCATACGGCGGCTGCAAATAGTATGGACGGAAGGCACCGGCCAGAAATTTTTCCATCGCGCGTTTCGCGGCTGCTTCGATTCGCTTGGCCGCCTCGCCCTCCGGCAGAGTTTCCGCGAGCGCGCGGCTCTTCGCCGTTTTCACAACGGCATATTCCAACTCCGGAAAATCCGGCTTCAGCTCCTCGCCGAGCACCTGGTCGCCGGAAACCATGATGACCGGAATGCCCCAGCGAGCCGCGGAAAGCGCCACAATGTGCGTCTCCGTAAAGTCCACGCCATTGATGCGGTAGCTGATGCGATCCGTCACCGTGTGCGCCATGAAACCGTTTGTGTTGGCGTGCGCATGCATGGCGATGCAAACGATAGCGTCGACGGAGCCGTCGATGCCGGTGTTATATGGATCGAAGTCGTAATTCCGAAAATCAAATTTGGCGTGCGGGTCCATCTTGTCGACGAGCAGATCGGGTTCGTTCACATTTCCCGAGCCGTGGCCGTCTTGTATCCAGATCGGCCCGGCGCCGCCGGCAACCAGTCCGCGGATCGCAGCATTGACGTCGGACGTCAGGAACTCGCGCCCTTTCGCGTATTCATCGGGGCGCTGAAACCAAAGCATCTCATAGTGCGTGATGCCGGAAACGCCTTCCATGTCGTAAATGATCAGAATTCTTGGATGATTTGTAGCAGCCGGCGTCAGCGCCGCAAAAAAAGAAAGAAAAATCCCGAGAATGGTGCAGCAACGAAATGCGCGCATCGAAGGTCCTCCGCAGAAGTGACGGGCGCAAAACTACCTATTCCCGCGAGCTCCGTCAAGAAGTGCAGCGGGATTCACGAACTCAGTTGTTACTCAATCGTCGTCGGAAGAGGAGGCAACCTTAAGTACAGCAAGAAAAGCTTCTTGCGGGATGTCGACTTGGCCGACGCGCTTCATGCGGCGCTTGCCTTCTTTTTGTTTTTCGAGGAGTTTGCGTTTGCGCGAAATGTCTCCGCCGTAGCATTTGGCGAGCACGTTTTTGCGGATGGCAGCGACTGTTTCGCGCGCTATAACACGGCTGCCGATGGCCGCCTGGATCGGCACTTCAAACATTTGACGCGGAATGAGCTTGCGCAAGCGCGTCACCAATTCGCGGCCGCGTTCCGCCGCGAAATCACGATGAATGATCAGCGCCAGTGCGTCCACCGGTTCGCCGGCGACGAGCACATCCAGCTTGATCAGATCGGATTCGCTGTACCCGGCCAGATGGTAGTCGAGCGAAGCGTAGCCACGTGAAACGCTCTTTAGCCGGTCGTAAAAATCGAGCACGATTTCATTCAGCGGCAGTTCGTAGGTCAGCATGACGCGGGTCGGCGAAAGATACTCCAGATTTTTCTGCGTGCCGCGCTTTTCCTGGCACAGCTGAAGAATTCCGCCGACGGACTCATTGTTGGTAATGATCATCGCGGTGATGATCGGCTCTTCGATTTTATCGATGTCGCTGGGATTCGGAAATTTTGCCGGGCTGTCAACTTCGATCACTTCGCCGCTGACGCGCGTGATGCGGTAACGCACGCTGGGCGCTGTCGTAATAAGGTTGATCCCGAACTCGCGCTCCAGCCGCTCCTGCACGATTTCCATGTGCAGCAAGCCGAGGAAACCGCAGCGGAAACCGAAGCCGAGCGCCACGGAATTTTCCGGCTCGTAAAAAAAAGCGGCGTCGTTCAGCTGCAATTTGCCGAGCGCATCGCGCAACGGCTCGTAGTCGTCCGCGAGCACTGGAAACAGCCCTGCGAAGACCATCGGCTTGATGGCTTCAAAGCCTGGCAGCGGCGGCGCGGGACGCGCAGCCTCTGTAACGGTATCGCCCATGCGCGCATCCGCCACGCGCTTGATATTTGCGACGATGAAGCCCACGTCGCCTGCACCAAGTTCCTCGAGCGCAACGGGTTTGGGAGTGAGGGTGCCGAGCGTTTCGACTTCGTGGACTTCATTGCTGTAGCACAGACGGATTTTCGTGTGCTTGTTGACGTGACCTTCCATCACGCGCACAAGCACGACGGCGCCGCGATAAATGTCGAACCACGAATCGAAAATCAGCGCTTGCAGCGGATTTTCCGAGCTGCCTTTTGGCGCGGGGATACGCTGCACGATGGCTTCGAGGACGTCTTCCACGCCGAGCCCGCTTTTCGCGCTAATGAGCAAAGCGTCCTGCGCGGGAATCGCGAGCACGTTTTCAATTTGTTCCTTGACGAAATCGGTTTGCGCGGCGGGCAAATCAATCTTGTTGATGACGGGAACGATCGTCAAATTATTGCCGGCGGCGAGAAACGTGTTCGCCACCGTTTGCGCTTCGACGCCCTGGCTTGCATCGACGACGAGCAGCGCACCTTCGCAAGCGGAAAGAGCTCGCGACACTTCGTAAGAAAAATCAACGTGGCCTGGCGTGTCGATCAAATTGAGCTGGTACGTGTTTCCATCTTTCGCGGTGTAATGCAGCCGGATACTTTTCGCCTTGATGGTGATGCCGCGCTCGCGCTCGAGATCCATGGAGTCGAGCACTTGTTCGTGCATCTCGCGCTGCGAAAGCGCGCCGGTCATCTCCAGCAGACGGTCCGCGAGCGTGGACTTGCCGTGATCGATGTGCGCGATGATACAAAAATTGCGTATGAACTTCGGGTCCATGGAATTCGGTTATCGCTTCCGCTGTACGACTGCTTATTTTTTCAGATCCCGGCAGGAGCCGCATGCTTCGAGGAGCCAAGAGACCAGGCTGCGCAAAACCGTGCCGTGTGACAGTTCAGTTTGCCACAAGCAGTGAGTAGTGAACAGTGAGTAGTGAATAGCAGGCGGGTGGAAGCGGCAGAATATTTGGAGTGCGTCGAAAACAGCAGCAGGCGCGGCGCGTCTAAGAAAGCGGAGGTAGCCTCGAAATGATGAAACGGGTGGCGATTCTCGTATTGGTTATAGCATGTTCGACGTTCGCGCAGGACCAGAAGCCGGTGCCGACGCTGAAAAGCGTTTTGCTGCAACAACTAAAGGACACGCATACCAACAGCAATTGGTTCGTATGCGCGGATGTGGCGTTGGCGGGCGTAACGCCGGAGCAAGCGAACTGGACGGACGGGAAGGGGAATCATTCCGTCGGCCAGTTGGCGTATCACATCTGGTTCTGGAATGAGCGCAATCTTCGCAGCATGCGCGGCGAGCATCCGGAGAAATTCAGCGGCAACAACGACGAAACCTTTGACAAGTTCGACGCGAAAAGCTGGAACGAAACCGTGCAGAAGCTGGACGCGGTGCTGACGGAACTGGAAAAGATGGTCGAGAATGCCGACGAAGCAAAGCTGAAGACGATCGCTCCGACGATCGCAAACATCAACGCGCACAATGCCTACCACATTGGGGAAATCGTGATGGTGCGCAAGGAACAAGGCTCCTGGGACCCGAGTAAGGGAGTGAAATAAGTCGGTTGTGCTGCAACCGGGCGGTATTTTCTGTGAGTCGTAGTTTCGTTTCAGTATAGCCGCGATCCTTCGCTGCGCTCAGGATGACATTGGCTCGGCTAGGAACAGTGGCGGCCGTCGCGTTGGTCGCCGGCCGCGGCCTGAGTCACTCGTCGCGGAGAGTGCGAATGGGTTCGACGCGGGCCGCGCGATAAGCCGGAACGGCAGTGGCAAGGAGGCCGACGGCGATCAGAAGGAAGGCCACCATGGCAAAAGTGAGTGGATCGGCGGGGCGCACGCCGTAAATGAGAGACGACACGACGCGTCCGAGCGCCAGAGCTGCCGCGAGCCCGATGGCGACGCCGAGAAGGATCGGTTTCATGCCATCGATGGCGACCATCTTCAAGACGTCGCCGTGGGATGCGCCAAGAGCCATGCGAATGCCGATCTCACGAACGCGGCGACGAACGGCGTAAGAGAGGACGCTATAAATACCGACGGCGGTGAGCACCAACGCGAGCCCCGCGAATGCAGCCAGCAAAAACATGTTGGAACGCTGCGGCGTCAAGGTATTGGAAATCAAATCGTTCATAGTCAGCACGTCCGTGACGGGCGTTTCCGGATCGATCTCGTGGACAGCGCTGGTGACGGCAGTGACGACGCTCGTGGGATCTGCGCCAGTGCGCACTGCGAGACTCATCGGAAAGGATTGCCAAGCTTCGGAAGCAGGCGCGAAAACCTGATCCAGCGGCCAATAGACGGTGGCCACGGGGCGCGTCTCGTCTAGCGAATCCAATTTCACGTCTCCGACAACTCCCACTACTTCCCGAGGCGCGCTCGGAAAGAAAGTTAGCGTGAGATGTTTGCCGAGCGGGTTTTCGTTGGGCCAGAAGCGCTTGGCCATGGATTCGCTGATAATCACAGCGGGGTTTCTGCCCGCTACGTCGGCGTTTGTCAGGTCGCGTCCGCCCAAAAGCGGGATGCGCATGGCGCGCAGGTAGCCAGTACTTATTACGCGCACATCCACTTCAGGCTGGTCGGCCATGGGAACGACAGGCTGGCCTTCGATGGCGACGGGTTGGTGCGAGCCACCGTCGGCCATGGGAAGGTCATCGATCACGCCAGCCGACTCGACACCCGGTGTCGCCCGAACTTGCTGGAGGACGCGCTCGAAAAAGGAGATATTCGCGGTTGGGGTTGCGAACTTATTGGCTGGAATAGAAACCGTCATGGTGAGCAAGCTATTTGGATCGAAGCCGGGTTTGACGTTGCTAAGCTCCAACAAAGTGCGAACCATAAGGCCGGCACCGATCAGCAGAACCAGGGAGAGAGCAACTTCGGAGACAACCAAGAGACCGCGTGTCTTGCTGCCACCGAAATCGGAGCTGCCGCGGCTCTGGCCTTGCTTGAGAGCCTCGTTGACATCCGTTTTGGTAAAACGAAGCGCCGGAAGGAGACCGGCGAGGACGCCTGAGAATAAGGCGAGGAAAGCGGTGAAGGCCAGTACCGGAGCGTTGAGAGTGATCTCCGCGAAACGCGGGAGCCGGTCGGCGAGGAATTTGACGATGAGAGTCGTGCCGAAGCTGGCGAGAAACAAGCCCAATGCCCCGCCCGCAAGGGAGAGAAGCAGAGTCTCCGCCAGGACGAGGCGCAGGATAGCACCGCGGGTGGCCCCGAGGGCAGAGCGAATGGCGATTTCTTTTTTTCGCGCCAGAATTTTGCCGAGAACAAGATTGGCGACATTGGCGCAAGCGATCAAGAGCACAAAAGCGACAGCGCCTAGCAACACCAGAAGAGCGGGGCGAACATCGCCGACGAGCTGCTCGCGCAAGGGAAGGATCGTGGCGCCCCAACCTTTGTCGTCCTCGGGGTAGAGTTGCTCCAGGCGAGTGGAAATGGCGCTGAGTTCGGCTTGGGCGGCGCGGATGTCGACGCCGGGTTTGAGACGACCGATGACCGAGTAGTTGTGATTGCCGCGGACGGCGCGCTTTTCGTCTGTCCAGGCTAGAGGAGTCCAAAGTTGAGCCCAACTGGGAAACTTGAACTGGAGAGGCATGACTCCGACGATGTTGTAAGGCTCACCGTCGAGAACGATGTTCCGGCCGATGACGGCAGGGTCGGCTCCGAAGCGATCACGCCAAAACGCGTTACTGAGGACAACCACATGACCTCGGCCAGGACGATCGTCTTCCCGCGTAAAAGTACGGCCGAAAAGAGGTTGGACGCGAAGAATCGAAAAGAAGCTGGGAGCGATCCTTGCAGCTTGAATCGCCTCGGGGCGTTCCTTGCCGCCGACGTTGAAAGTGGCCCCTCCATAGGCTGCCATATCTTCGAAGGAATGGTTCTGGGCCTGCCAGTCGAGATAATTCGCCGGTGAAACGGAGAAGTACGTCAATCCTGGGAAACTCTTTGCGGGAGGGACGTGCCAAATCTGCATGATGCGGGACGAATCCTGGTAAGGGAGCGGGCGTAGGAGAACCGCGTTCACCACAGAGAAAATCGCGGTGTTGGCGCCGATGCCTAGAGCGAGCAGGAGGATGGCCGTAACGGTGAAGCCTGGGTTGCGAAGGAGAATGCGAAGGCCGAGCTGAAGGTCAGAGAAGAGGTTGCGCATGGACAGGTCCTCCCAGTCACCGAGGGAAGGGAAGCCGAGGGGACGGTGACATTGATTAAAGACGAACTCAATGACGAAAGTGTTTCCAGGGCCTGGGCGTGCCGGATACTACAAGGCGCGATTGTACGAGTTTTGCGGGTCTCGCAGCCGGGGTATATAGTTGAACGAGGGCGTTCGCACCTCGCATCGCGCACGACCTGGCACAGGATTTTCTAGTCAGCCGACAGGCACAGCAAAGGCAACCCAGACGGATGGCCGCAGACGTCAGCAAGCATTTGGACCGCGCAAAGCGATTCCTCGAAAAGAACCGCGTCGAGGACGCTATCGAAGCCTATCTGGCCGTGCTCGATGAGGCGCCGCAGCACCAGGAAGCGACGCAGGCCCTCGGAGATCTTTACGCGCGGATGGATCAGCCGGAGCGCGCCGCCGTTTACTATGGCTTGCTCTTCGATTTGCTGATCGAGCCGCGCGACGAAACGAAAGCGCTGGCCATTTACAATCGTTTTCTGCGAAGCGGTTCCGCCACCCAGCCACCGGAGCGCATCGCCCGTTATGCGTTCTTGCAGCAAAAACAAAACCACCCCGAAGAAGCCATTGATCAGTACAACAAAGCTGGGGAACTCTTCACGAGCGCGGGACGGCATGAAGACGCCCTATTTTGCTGGGAGCGCATCGCGCAGCTCGATCCGGAAAATCTCAACAGGCAAATGCGGCTCGCGGAAGCAGCGGAGCAACTTGGAAAGAATGCCCTGGCGGCGCGCACTTTTCTTCGGGCGGGGCAGCTTGCTTCGGCTGGCGGCGCCGAAGTCGATGCGCTGAAGCTGCTAGGCAGGGCTCACAAGCTTGCGCCGCAAGAGCGCAGCGTCGCGCTCCTTTATGCGCAGGCAAAATTGCGCAGCGACGAATCAGCCGAGGCTGCCGCGCTTCTTGAGCCTTTTGCAGGCACGGAAAACGACACCGTTTTTCTCGAGACGTTTGGCGACGCGCTGATTCGCGGGGGAAACCTCGACCGGGCGCGCGAGGTCCTGGAAAAATTGTTGCGCGAAAAAAACGCCGGCGTTGAGCGGCTTTTTGAGCTTGCCGACGCCTATGCGGCCTCCGCACAGACGACAAAAGGCGTGGATGTGCTCCAGACGCTCAAGCGCCGCATGTTCGCGGACAAGCGGCAAAACGATTTCGCCACGCAACTGGACGCCGTGGCGGCGAAGCATCCGCATTCGCAAGGCATGATGGAGTTCTGGGCCGCGGTGTACAACGAGTTGAACCGCGAATCGCAGTATTTCGAAATTCTCGTGAAGCTTTTTGACGTGTATTTCAATGCCGGTGATTTTCGCAAGGCCTGTGATTCGCTCGAGAGGCTCGTGGACATCGACGCCTATGACTACCGAAATCAAGAGCGGATGGAAAAGCTTCGCGGTCATGTGGACGAAGCGTTTTTGAAAAGAGTAGGCGGCAGGCTGGCCAAGTCGATGAGCACGGCGCCGCCGCCTCCATCCAACACCGGTGCGGGAGCAAGCGTCTCGCAAGCGGCTCCAAGCACAGAAGAAGGGCGGCATGCGCAAGCGCTCGAAGACCTGATTGTGCAGACGGAGATTTTTCTCCAGTATTCGCTGCAGACGAAAGCGCTCGAACGGCTGCAGAAGATTGCCGTGATGTTCCCTGGAGAAGAAGCGCGCAACGCGCGATTGCAAAATCTATATCAGATGGCCAATTGGTGGCCTCCAGGCGCCGCGAAACCCAAGCAGGAACCCGCCGCGCCTGCCCCAGCGCCGTCGGCGCCAGTCGTAGAGGCACAGCCGGTTCCAGTGACGACACGGACGGGCGTGTACAGCGCGGAAACATTGCGCGATCTATCTAAAATCTCCGAAATTAACCAGAAGATTTTCCGGCAACAGACGCCGCGGGCGATGCTGAACACCGCGGTGAGCGAAGTGGGCTCTCACCTGCGCACGCTGCGCTGCATTGCGGTTGTCGGTGCGCCAGGCCGCCCTCCGGAGATGTCCGCGGAGTTCTGCGGCCAGACAAGCAAGCCCGCACCGGGAGCGCAAGTCGTTCTGCTGCTTGCGCAGATGGAGAAGGCGGAGCCGGATGAGCTCGGCGGACTTGTGGTCGACGCGACGGAGGGCTCAATCCTGCTCGAGATGGGACTTGCGACGGCTCTTGGCGTGATGATTACGGACAAAGAGACGCAAGCGCCCGCGGGGATGCTCATCGTGGGACGTGCCGAGCCGCATAAGTGGAAGCCGAACGAAGCTTACTTCTTGCAAGCTATCGGCGATCAGATGCTGATGAGCGTGAGCCACACGCGATTGCGTTCTCTGGTGCGGCGCATGGGCGTTTCCGATGAACGTACGGGCTTGCTTAGCCGCAGCTCGTACCAGAGCTGCCTGCTTACGGAAGCGGACCGCGCGCGCAGCCAAGGCACACCGCTGGCGCTGGCCATTTTGCAGATTGATCGCGGCGCGGAGATTTTGCGGCAGCAGGGTGAATCGCCGCTGGAGCGATTCTTGGAGCAACTAGCGCGGTCGCTGCAGCCGATCGTGCGGCAGAACGATGTGGCTGTGAAATACACTTCGTGGTCGCTGGCGTTTATTTTGCCGGACACGACGCTGGCCGGTGCGCAGAACCTCGCGGATAAATTGCGGCGCGCGGCTTCTGGTTTGCGGCCGCCTTGGGACACGACGCAGATCACCCTAAGCGCGGGGATTGTTGAGGCCGTGGCGAAGCATGAGTACGACAGCGAAGATATTGTGACGGATTTGATCAATCGCGCGGAGTTCAGCGTGGAAGAGGCGCGGAAAAAGGGCGGGGATACCGTGGTGACGCTGGATACGCCGAGAGTTTGAGTCCACAACAATGCTCCGCGCGGTGATTGCTGGCAACGTCGAGAAATGTCGAACGGAAGCTGAAGTGTGGGACGAATCCGGAAATAAGCTGGCCGTAATCTATGAGGACCTGAGCGGCTGGCACACAGAACCCTCCGAAAGCCTATCTGATCGCGAGTCGCCTGAAATCAAGACGTTGGTCGAGGGCCTAAAGCAAGAACTATCACGATTTGTAAATAGAATGGGGCAAGATCCGCCTGAGAACGCGTCAGCGGGCGTGCTAGCGCTCTGGTTGATGAAGAACAAAAAACGCTGGTTTTGGTAAGAAGCTGGAATGAGATCACATGAACTGATCAGACCTGAAGCTGCCGGGAAAGCCAAAATTGGTTGAGCAGCGGATTCAACGAGAAGATGACCAATGATGCTTCGGGGAAGCGAGGAAAACATGTTTCCAACGGATGTGGTGATTGTGGCGGGAGCGCGGACGCCGATGGCGCGGTATACGGGGGCATTTTCGGAGGTGAGTGCGATTGATTTGGCGGCGCATGCTTCGAAGGAGGCGATTCGGCGGTCGGGCGTGGACCCGGCGGAATTTGATCACGCGATTTTTGGCAACGTGATGCAGACGAGCGCGGACGCGCTTTATGGGGCGCGGCACGTGGGGTTGAAAGCGGGATTGAAGGTTGAGACGCCGGCGGTGACTGTTAATCGGTTGTGCGGGTCGGGGATTGAGGCGGTGTCGCAGGCGGCGCAGCGATTGTTGCTTGGCGAAGCGACGATGGTGTTGGCAGGTGGGATGGAAAATATGACGCAGGCACCGTTTGTGATTCGCGGCGCGCGAAGTGGATTGAAGCTGGGCGGCGGGGCGCTGGAGGATTCGTTGTTTGTGGGGTTGACGGACAGTTATTGCGGATTGCCGATGGCGATGACTGCGGAAAAGTTGGCGGAGCAGTACGGGATTACTCGCAAAGATGCGGACGCGTATGCGCTGCGCAGCCAACTAGCGGCGGATGCGGCTTATAAAGCGTGCCGGATTCGCGAGGAGCTTGTGCCGGTGGAAGTGAAGCAGGGGAAGAAGACGATTGTATTTAGCGAAGACGATCACCGGCGGCCGGAAACGACGATGGAGACTTTGGAGAAATTGCCGCCATCGTTCAAGAAGGATGGGATTGTGACGGCGGGGAACGCGAGCGGGATTGTGGATGGCGCGGCGGCGGTGGTCGTGACGCGCGAAAAGACGGCGAAAGAGCGAGGGCTGAAGCCGGTTGGGCGAATTGTTGCGTGGGCGACAGCGGGAGTCGATCCTAGCATTATGGGAATTGGGCCAGTGCCTTCGTCGCAAAAAGCGCTGAAGCTGGCGGGACTCACGCTGGAGCAGATGGATCGCGTGGAGGTGAATGAAGCATTTGCGGCGCAGTATCTGGCGGTGGAGAAAGTGCTCGGTTTGAACCGCGACAAGACGAATGTGAATGGGGGAGCGATTGCGTTGGGGCATCCGCTGGCGGCGAGCGGGACGCGGCTTCTGATTACGATTTTGAATGAATTGCGGCGGAATAATTTGCGGTGTGGTCTGACGACAGCTTGCATTGGTGGCGGGCAGGGGATTGCGATGATTGTGGAGAGCTTATACTGAACATCGTACCTGACCAGACACTTCCTATTGAGCTTCGCCCGATAGAGTGTCGTGCGAGTCGCTGAGAAAAGCGGCAGCAGGGCTGCCGCACTCCAAATTGTGTCTTCGCAACATTATGCGGGACTCAGTAGCTCGCGATTCAAAACAACTGGGTTTCCAGAGTTGCGATGAATTGAATTCCTGGAACAAACTTACCGAGAAGGCGCTTATCATTTGTCAGAAACAGATCTACTCTTGCCTGAGCGGCGCAAGCCAAATGAATTGCGTCTGCAGGCGCGACTCCCTGCGTTCCCCGGATTTTGGCGTAATGCTCCGAGGCTTCAAGGTTGAATGGAACCACCTCGGAAATCACCCTTTGTAGAAGCCGCCGTGACTCGTCCGCCGCTCGAATGGCACCCGCGCGATACGCACCGGCGAGCACTTCGCCAAAAGTGAAAGCACTGGTGATAAGTTCGTCCCCACGCTCTTTCATCTTTGTGTGGACCGCTCCTGTTCGTTTAGCAAACTGTGGGTTGTCTTCGAGCCAGTAGACGAAGAGCATTGAATCCCAGTAGATCCGGCTCACGAGTCTTCCTTATCGGCGTAAAAATTCTCTCGTTCGCGGCGGAGATAGGCTTCGCCACCCCCAAACTCGGCGAAGACATTTTTTAGCGCACCTCGCAACTCGGCCCAAGCATCCGCGCTCGGCGCAGCCGAACCCGGTGAATCAATGAACTCATAGGTATATGTCACAGTCGTACTCTGCCCTGAGCTGGGGCCCGTGCTTTCCACTAGCTTCAGACCATTTTGTTTTAGGAATACGCTGCGTCCAAGAGCGCTGCAAACTGCGGGCACTCGACCATACAACTTGAGATCCCGGACAACGTCGCCTGCACGAATCGAAAATCGCCGTAGTTTTTGATTTCGAGAAGGCACGACATATTTGTTCCGAACGTAGGTTCGAATATCATCAGCCATCTTTGCCATAGCGATTCTTTCCTTTTGGATTCCGTGCTGCATTGCTAGAATGACATGAATGAGCTTGCATGTCAAGACTTCCGCTCTCGAACTTTGCAATCGTGACCGACGTCGAAGCGAAGGTTGCACGAGCGCGACCCTGGACGGTCCGCGGTCGAAACGGGATTCTGGTAAACTCTCCGAGCCCGGGAAGGCATTAGACTGCGCTGCCTACCAGGAAAATTAATCATGCCGATTCAAAACGTGGGAGTTGTGGGGTGTGGGTTGATGGGGTCAGGGATCGCGCAGGTGTGCGCGGCCGCCGGGTTTACGACGGTGGTACGGGAAGTGTCGCCGGAGATTGTTGAGAAGGGATTAAAGGGCGTTGAGAAGAATTTGGCGCGGCTGGTGGACAAGGGAACGATCACTGCCGCGGCGCAGGGGGAAATTCGTGGGCGATTGCGCGGAACGACGCTGCTGGAGGATCTTAAAGACTGCGACCTGATCATCGAGGCGATCATCGAGCAGTTGCCGGCGAAGCGAGAACTCTTTACGGCGCTGGACGCACTGTGCTCTCCTTCGACGATTTTCGCGAGCAATACTTCTTCGCTGACGATCACGGAAATTTCCGCGGCCACCAAGCGGCCGGAACGTTTTGTGGGTTTGCACTTCTTCAATCCGGTACCGGTGATGAAGCTGGTGGAAGTGGTGCGGACGATTGCGACGGACGTGGATGTGTATGAGGAGATGGTGGCGTTTGGGACGAAACTCGGGAAGACGGCAGTGAGGGCGCACGATTCGACGGGCTTCATAGTGAACCGGCTGCTGGTGCCGTATTTGCTGGACGCGATACGCGCGCTGGAAGAGGGCGTGGGCTCGATCGAGGACATTGATAATTCGATGAAACTCGGTTGCGGGCATCCGATGGGGCCGCTCACATTGCTCGATTTTGTGGGATTGGATACAACGTATTACATTTCGCAGATTATGTTTGAGGAGTTTCACGAGCGACGGTTTGCTTCGCCGCCGCTTTTGAAGCGGATGGTTTTGGCGGGATGGAATGGGCGGAAGTCCGGGCGGGGATTTTATGACTACGCTGATCCTGCGAAACCAAAGGCGATGAAGTTGTAGCAACAAGCGGCGTACATCTGCGAAAGAGTAGAAGGCTTTTCGTAACGCAGAGTTCACAGAGGACACAGAGAAGAAGATGGCTCACGAGAATTTGTTGTATGAGAAGAGAGACGGGATTGCGTTTGTTACCTTCAACCGGCCGAAGGTTTTGAACGCGTTGAACCGCAAGACCATGGAAGAGTTGCAGCAGGTGTTTTTGGATGCGCGCGGAGACGAGGCTGTGCGCGTGTTGATTTTGAAGGGCGCGGGGGAAAAGTCGTTCGTCGCCGGAGCGGATATTGGCGAGCTTTCCTTGCAAACGCCCGTGAGTGGCAAAGAGTTTTCGCTGTTTGGGCGGGGAGTGATTCATCTTTTGGAGACGATGGGCAAGCCGTCGATTTGCGCGATCAATGGATTTGCGCTCGGCGGCGGATGCGAAATTGCGCTGGCGTGCACGATTCGAATTGCGAGCAAGACAGCAAAGCTCGGCCAGCCGGAAGTGAAGCTGGGCATCATACCGGGATATGGCGGAACGCAGCGGCTTGCGCGGCTTTGCGGCAAGGGCGTGGCGCACGAGCTTTGTCTCTCAGGCGAAATGATCAGCGCGGAGGAAGCCCTTCGCATCGGGCTTGTGAATCATGTATACGAGCCGGCGGAACTTTTGCCCGCGGCCGAAGCGTTGGCACGAAAGATTATTGCGAATGCGCCGATCGCGGTGAAGTACACGATGGAAGCGATCGAGCGCGGTATCGAAATGCCGCAGGAAGAAGGACTGTTCCTCGAGGCAGCACTTTTCAGTTTGGCTTGCGCGACGGAAGATATGCGCGAGGGAACGAAAGCGTTTTTGGAGAAGAGGGCGGCGAAATTTGTGGGGAAGTAGCTTCAGAGAGAAACGAAGGGAAAAGAAAGAGAAAGGATAACGAAGAGGCGCAGAGTTAACGGAGTTTCGCGGAGAATTGGGAGCGGGGCTGAGAAATGCAGACAGGGAAAATGGAAGGCGGACTGAGCGCAGCCGGATTGCGGTTTGGGATTGTCGTGAGCCGGTTCAACAGTTTTATCACCGAACGGCTCCTCGCCGCGGCAGTGGATGCACTAGAGCGCGCGGGCGCGGCGAGCAAGGACGTGGACGTCGTGCATGTGCCGGGCTCGTTCGAATTGCCGCTGACGGCGAGAAAACTTGCGGCATTCGGGCGCTACGATGCGCTGATCGCGATTGGATGCGTGATTCGCGGCGAAACTTCGCACTACGATTATGTCTGTTCGGAGACGGCGCGCGGGTTGCAGCTCGCGCAGATGGATTCTGGTGTGCCGATCATGTTTTGCGTGCTGACATGCGACACTTTGGAGCAGGCCATCGACCGCGCGGGGTTGAAGGGCGGCAACAAAGGATTCGAAGCGGGGCTTGCGGCGATCGAGATGGCTCATTTGTCGCGCAAGCTGCGAAGCGCGCATGCGAAGCAGTCCGCCAGTGGAAAGCCGCGGCGCAAGTAACGTGTCCCTGCGCAGAAAATCCCGCGAGTTTGCAATGCAGATGCTGTTTCAATGGGACATGAGCGAGCAGGAGCCCGCGAAACTGGAAGCGAAATTCTGGCGAGCCGCCAAAGCGACGGAGTCCACGCGCACGTTTGCGAATGGGCTGTTTGAAGGAGCCGTGAAAGACACCGCCGTGATCGATGAGCTCATCGTCAAGCAAGCGGAGAACTGGCGCCTGGAGCGGCTCGCGGTGATCGACCGCGCGATTTTGCGGCTGGCGATTTATGAGTTGCGGACGACAGACACGCCGCCGCGAGTGATTCTGAATGAAGCGGTTGAGCTGGCCAAGAAATTTTCTTCGGAAGAAGCGGGCTCGTTTGTGAACGGAATTTTGGACGCAGTCCATAAATCGTTGGAGAACAATTAGCTATCTTCGCACCCTGATTTTGTCCCTCAAAAAAGTTCTCGTTTATGCATTGCAGCAGACCCCGTTAGAAACGTGATGTCCCAAATACCCGCGTTGCGAAGTTCGTCCAGGACAATCGAAAGATCCCTGAATCTTGCTCGCTGATCCACCGCGAGAAAAACCCTGTGCTGTCCGCCTTCGTGCAGACGCTGCCGAATCTGCTCCGGCAACCCTTCACTCGCCACTCTGTTATTTCCAAAGTAGATTGAGCCGTCGCGAGTGAGCATGACTCTCATGGCATCGTCGCGAAGCGCAGCTGGCGCGGGTGTTGCATTGTGGGAGATGTACCTGTCGAGGGCCATGCCATGATGAGGCGGGTCGCTTATCATCGCGATGATGAGGAATAGAAGCACGCAACCAAGCATGGAGTGCGTAAAAGCGGGCGAGTTGAGGTTGCTGAATAGCGTGCGGCGCGAATCGCCCAATCTGCGGTTTCGAACGCGGAGCTGTAAGCGCGAGAGCATCATCGACCTGCCCGTGGGTGCCTAACTGTTAGACACCGCAGACGGTCGAGACGTGCCGGGCTATACGTTGATTGTGCCTTCAAAGACTTTGACGGCGGCGCCGCTCACTCGTGGCACAAGCTTCTTGCCGCTTTGCGTGACTTCCACTTCGATGTGGCTTGGACGGCCCATTTCTTGGCCTTGAAGAATGCTGAGCGTGTGACCGGCCGCCAGCTTGCCGCGCTTCACGAGATAGGCGCCGAGCGAGCCCGCAGCGGAGCCCGTAGCTGGATCCTCATAGACTTCCCAAGGGAGCATGCCGCGCGCATAGACTTTGTTGTTCCCGCTGAGCGCAAAACAATATGCCATCGTCACATTTTTGCCGAGCAGCTTGCGCAGCTCAAACATGTTCATGACGATTTTGCCGAGCGCGGCGCGATTCCTGAGCGGCACCATGAGATTGAATATGCCGGTCGAAACGCACTCAGGATCGAGATGAGGATCGAAATCTTTCGGAGTCAGGCCAAGCGATTTGGCCAGAGCAGCTTTCTTAAACTTGATGGGACGGAAGACCGCTTCGGTTTGGGTCATGGTGACGCGCTGCGGGCGGCCGTCCTTGAAACGAATCTCGACCGGAAGGACGCCGGCACCCGTTTCTTGCATTACATGCACGCCACCCTCTTGCGCGGGAACAACGCCAAGCTCTGCAAGAAGAAACCACGTGCCAACGACTGGATGACCGGCAAGCTTCAGCTCTTCGCGCGTGGTGAAGATGCGCAAGCGTGCCAAAGCGCGTTCGTCGGTCGGCTTTTGCACGAAGACGGTTTCGGCGAGGTTCATCTCGCGAGCGATGGCTTGCATCTGGTCGTTCGAAAGGCTATCGCCATCGGTGAAGACGGCTAGTGGATTGCCCTCAAATCGCGAGTTGGTGAAGACGTCGAGAGTGTAAAAACGGTGTTCCATTGGGTTTTGAGCCGTTGCTTGAGCACGTGCGGAAATCAGATGTGCTCGAGCTGTGCGACGGTCCTTTCGTTGGTGATGTTTCCGGTGTTGAGCGTGGATTTCGGCTCAATCAAAACGAGATGCACCTCTTCTTCCGCAACAGGGCAATGCTCGACGCCGCGTGGAACGATGACGAATTCGCCTTCACGCACTACAGCTTCGCGGTCGCGGAACTTCATACGCAACGTGCCTTTGACCACCCAAAAAAGCTCGTCTTCATTGTCGTGATGATGCCAGATAAATTCACCTGTTAGTTTTACTGCTTTGATTTGGCAATCGTTTACTTCCCCTATGACGCGCGGATTGCAGAAGTCCGAAAAGAGGCTGAACTTTTGCTTTAGATTGACGGTATTCATGTCGATTCCTACAGATTTTGGATGATTTCCTTAACGGCTCCAAGCACGCGCTCGGTTGTCTCGGCTTTAGTGGTTTCGCAGTACACGCGCAAGAGATTCTCCGTACCGGAAGCGCGGACCAGAACCCAGCCGATATCGCCAAGGTAGACTTTGATGCCGTCCATGTTTTCGCGGCGCACAATGGGCCAGCCGAGCAGCGTAGCCGTTTTTTCGCTGGAGAAATGCGCGACGGCTTTTTCTTTCTGCGAGGGTGTTACGTCCAGATCGACGCGGCCGTAATGGAATTCGCCGAACTCGGCATAGAGCGTGCGCAGCATGTCTCCAAGCGATTTGCCGTGCCAGGCCATCAGCTCGGCAAGAAATAGCGCGCAAACGGTTGCATCGCGCTCGGGCAAGTAGAGGCTCGTGCCGATGCCGCCGCTTTCTTCGCCCCCGATCAGAATGTTTTGCTCGAGCATCAGCTCGCAAATGTACTTGAACCCGATCGGCACTTCGTGCAGCCTGCGGCCGAACTTGGCGGCGAGCTTGTCGATCAGCTTGGTGACTGAAAAAGTTTTTGCGATATCTCCGGGAAGATTCCGAGTGCCTGCAAGGTGCCAGACGAGAAGAGCAAAGATTTGATGCGGGTTGACGAACGAACCGTCGCGGTCAACAGCGCCGATGCGGTCTCCATCGCCGTCGGCGCAGAGGCCGGCGTCATATTTGCCGGCGACCACCGCTTCCTGTAGGGGTGCGATGTGCGGCGGAATGGGTTCCGGATGCACGCCACCGAAACGCGGGTCACGCGTGCCGCGAATTTCGTCACAGGCGATTCCGTTGCGCGCGAAGAGCGCGGGCAGCAGGCCGGTCGCGGAACCATGCATGGGGTCGAAGACGAAGCGTAGTTTTGCATCGCGCAGCCGTTTCCAGTCAACCAGTTTCTCGATGGTGTCGAGATAAGGAGCACGCGGCTCAAGGGATTGGATGAGTTCTTTCCGCGGAGGAAGAGGCGCTACGGCGTTCTTCTGAACTTCGGCAAGTTCGATTTCGATTTGCGCGACGATGGACGGCAGAGCGCTGCTGCCGTAGCTCGCTTTATACTTGATGCCGTTCCACTGGTAGGGATTGTGGCTTGCGGTGATGAGGATGCCGCCTGCGGCCGCACGCTGTCGAACGAGCAGAGAGATCGTGGGAGTGGGGCAGGGCTTGTCGGCAAGCCACACCGGCGTGCCGGTCGAGGCGATCACTTCGGCGACCGCTGCGGCCACGCTGTCGGAGGCAAAGCGGTGGTCATAGCCGACCAGCACGCCCTTGCGCGCGTCTTCGCACCGCACGACGTACCGAGCAATCGCTTTGGCTACAACACGCGCGTTTGCAAAAGTAAAGTCTTCGGCAATGACGTCGCGCCAGCCATCGGTTCCAAATTTAATCGCAGCCATAAGGGACAAGAGGAAGTATACGCGAAGCGAACTATCCGCAAACAGCCGCATTGGACTGCGACGGGCAGGGACCTGTCACAGCAGCTTGTTTAGCTTTCGCTCTTCGAGAGATTTTACGATTTTCGCGACGTCCTGGGCGCGGTCACGGGGAACGATGAGGAGTGCGTCAGGAGTTTCGACAACAATCAAATCGCAGACGCCGATGGCGGCGACGAATTTCGAGGGGCTATACAGAAAATTACCGGCGGCATCGAGAGCCAGGCCGTGGCCGGCCAGGACATTTTCGCCGGATTGTTTAGCGAGGAGTTCATAGACGGCGGCCCAGGAGCCGATGTCGCTCCAGCCAACTTCGGCGGGAATCACATACACGCGCGGCGGGCCTTCCTGGCGCGTGGCGTTTTCGAGAATGGCGTAATCGACGGAGATATTTTCGAGCTTGGGATAGAGGGCGCGAAGCCGGTGCTCGTAGGTTTTTTTGCCGATGGTTTCGGCGAGTGACTCGAGAGCTTCGTGCGTTTTTGGAAGGAAGATCTTCAGGTTTTCGAGAAATGTCGAAACGCGCCAGAAAAACATCCCAGCGTTCCAGTGATAGTCGCCGGAGGCGACGTATTGTTTTGCGAGTTCGAGGGGGGGCTTTTCTGTAAAACGGCGAACGGCGAACGCGGGAAAACCGTTCGAGTCGAGTGCGTTGCCGAAGCGCTCAACATAGCCGAAGCCGGTATCCGGGCGGGTCGGAGGAATGCCCAGGACGATCATACGTCCGGGCTCGCGCGCAAGGTCGAGAGCAGCGCTGACGATTTTGCAATACTGCTCCGGTTGCGCAATGAAATGGTCGGCGGGCAGCACGGCCATGAGTGCATCGCCCTTTGCGGCGCGGCGCACGTGAACCGCCGCGAGGGCGATGGCTGCGGCAGTGTTGTGGCCGAGCGGCTCGGTCAAAACGCGCTTGCGCGACGCTGCTGGAAGCTGCTTGCGAACGGCAGCGGTCTGCTCGGCGTTCGTGACGGTCCAGATACGATCGGGAGGAATGAGCGGCCGCAGGCGAGCGACGGTTTGCTCAAGCATCGTGTCTTTGCCGACGATGTTGAGAAG
The DNA here is from genome assembly GCA_035272765.1 of Candidatus Acidiferrum sp. Taxonomy (GTDB): domain Bacteria; phylum Acidobacteriota; class Terriglobia; order Acidiferrales; family UBA7541; genus Acidiferrum. Next base: position 34,407 of record DATEQG010000081.1, on the reverse strand, counting down.
CTGTTTTGGCGTGCGAGTGCGGCTGCGCGGCCAGAAGCGCGTGCCGCGGCCTCCCGCGAGGATGACGGCGTGCGTTTGAAATTTCTCACTCGACATGAAGATTCTTTTTCTCTAACTCAGCTTTCCGATGCCGGGAGACGCTATTAGCAAGCTCGTTTTCGTCTGCGGAGAGTATCCTCGGCTGCCGAAATCGGCTGGGATGAACCAGCATTCCCCCGCCTTGTAACAGAATTCGCCTGCACACCGCTTTTTAAACATTCCATGGGGAGTGGAGGACCAGTCAATTCGCCCTTCGCCTTCGAGAAATACCCACAAACTAAACTGCTCAGGCGGCTTTGTAGCCAGGGTCATGTAGATTCGCTTGTCAAATTCAAATCTCGATGCGGAGAAATAAGGGCAGTCAACTAAGAATTCGCCTACTCTCTTATCGCGGATGAACCACGGGCGAGGCGCTATCTTTCCGCCAGCGTCGGAGTTGAAGTTCATTACGTCCAAAGCCTTTTCGATGTGAAGCTCGCGCGGTTTACCATTGGCATCGCGGCGGTCGTAGTCGTAGATGCGATAAGTAAGATCTGAATACTCCTGCACTTCGCAGATCACCATTTTAGGGCCGATGGTATGCGGCATTCCTGCGGGAATGAAGAAAGTGTCGCCTGCGTGAGCATCGTGCGATTGAAAGAGATCTTCCAGCGTGTGATCGGCGAGAGCAGCGAGAAACTTCTCTTTGGTGACGCCCGGCTTTAGCCCCGCGAGCAATCGCGCACCCGGATCGGCTGAAACGACATACCACATCTCTGTCTTCCCTCGACCGCCAGCAGCGGCTTCGTGCGCAGCTGCGTAAGCGTCATCGGGATGAACTTGGATCGAAAGCTTGTCAGTCGGGAAAATGAATTTTAGAAGCAGGGGGAAGGCTGCTTTGCCCTGGAATTTCGAGCCACGCCATCCGAGGTTCATTTCTTTCCAGGCCTGCCCGAGGGTTTGTCCAGTGAACGGGCCGGTGGCGATTCGGCAGTCAACGCCCGTGAGCCAGGCTTCGCCAATCAGCGGATTGAGGTCGTGCATTGTAGGAAAGAGCGGCGCGAGGGAACTCGAGCCCCACAAGCGCTCGGAAAAGACCGGCTCGATGCGGAAGGGCGCAGGGTTTATCGGAGAAGCGGTCACAATCTAGGCCGCGGCTTCGACGCGGGTAAAGAAGCGCTCGAGGCGGCGGAGTCCTTCGTCGATGCGTTCGATGGAAGTGGCGTAGGAAAGGCGCAAGTAACCTGGCGCGCCGAATCCCTCGCCGGCGACCAGCGCAACACGCGCTTGATCGAGCAGCAGCTTCGCAAGCTCGCCGGTATCCTTCGCGATGGCATGTCCGCTCTCGCCGTTCGAGAGGTGCGCCGCGACGTTCGGGAAAGCATAGAACGCGCCGCCCGGCATTTCGCACTTCACGCCGGGAATAGCGTTCAAGCCTTCCACGATGCGCTTTCGGCGCCGGTCGTACTCCGCGAGCATAACGGGCACCGAGTCCATCGGGCCGGTCATTGCCGCGAGCGCCGCATATTGCGCGATGGAAGTCGGGTTCGACGTCGACTGGCTCTGCAGTTTCGTCAGTGCCTGAATGAGCTCCGCGGGCGCCAGCGTGTAGCCGATGCGCCACCCAGTCATCGCAAACGTTTTCGAGACTGAGCCGATGATAATGACATTGTTCTTGGAGTCCGGTGCGCTGGCGATGGAAAACGGCGTGTGCGGCGCGTAGGTAAAATGCGAATAACATTCGTCGCCCATCAGCCATACGTTGTGCTTTTTGCAGACCGCCAGGATGCGCGCGTACTCGTCCGGAGGAACAACGCCTCCTGTCGGATTGCTCGGCGAATTGAGAATCAAGAGTTTAGTTTTCGGCGTGATGGCTTTTTCAATCGCGGCGGCTTTCACGCTGAAACCGTCTTCGGGCCGCGTCTGCACATAAACCGGCGTGCCGCCCGCGTACTTCACGATGTCTGGAAAACTTACCCAATAAGGCGCTGGGATGATGACTTCGTCTCCTGCCTGCACCAGTACGCTCATCACATTAAAAATCCCGTGCTTGCCGCCTACAGTTACGATGCACTCCTTCGGCGCGTAGTCCGAGCCGAGTTCACGCTTGTGCCACGCGCAAATCGCTTCGCGCAGCGGCATGATTCCGCCGGTCGGCGTGTACTTGGTTTTGTTTCCCTCGATGGCCGCGATCGCCGCTTTCTTGATGTGATCGGGCGTCGGAAAATCCGGCTCTCCCGGACCAAAATCGGCGATGTCCACGCCTTGCGATTTCAGCCGGTCCGCTTCGGCGATGACCGCCGCGGTCGGCGAGATTTGTATGCGGTTGATGCGTTCCGTAAGTTGCACAGGTTCTCCTAGTGGGACGGGCTTCAGCCTGTCTCTTTGCGCTAAGCTTGGGGCATAAAAATTTCTACAAAACTTTCGATCGCAACCGCCGCTCCACTTCCGGCGGCACGAGGTCCTTCAAGGGCCCTCCAAGCTGGGCAATTTCCCGCACCAGCTTTGAGCTTAAATAACTGTAGGATTCGCCGGGTAGCATGAATACCGTTTCCAGCCGCGGTTCAAGTTTCCGGTTCATCAGCGCCATCTGCAGCTCGAACTCGTAATCGGAGATCGCGCGAATGCCGCGCAGAATGACGCCGGCGCCGCGCTTGCGAGCAAAATCGACGAGCAGTCCGTGAAAGACATCCACTTCCACCCCGGACCACTTCTGCGTCACCTCGCGGAGCATCTCGACACGTTCAGGGACGGAAAAGAGCGGCTGCTTCTCGGCGTTGTTCAAGACCGCGACAATCACGAGATCGAACATTTTTTCGCCACGCTCGATCAGATCGAGATGGCCGTTGGTAACCGGGTCAAACGAACCGGGATAGATGGCGATAGACGTTTTCATGCAAGGCTCGACACTTCCGTAGTTTACCCCAGGCGCCCGGATGCTGGAATCTTTTCGCGTATTTCCGGAAAGCACAACTTTTTGGAGCCCGTTGGGTTGAAAGAACTATCTCAAAGTGTGTGCATTCTTATGAAGCGATTCTCGCACCACCGTGCTATCGGGATCTCTTGTCTCCTGTGTCTGAGCTGGCTCTCGGGCTGCGGTGGCGGCAACTCCGCTCCGCCTGCCCCTGCTCCCACGATACAAAGTTTCACAGCCTCCTCAACTTCCATTATGGCTGGACAGGAGGTGACGCTCACTTGGAGCGTAACGGGCGCCCTCTCGATCGAGCTCAGCGGCGTCAGCAGCGTCAGCGGAACTTCCGCGATCGTGACGCCCGCTGAGACGACTGCTTACATGCTGACCGCAACAAACGCGGCGGGCTCGGCAAACAAATCATTGACCATCACCGTGCAACAGGGCGCGCCACTCGGAACGGCAAGCGTTGATGCCACCAAACCCGGCACGCAAATCCAGCCTAGCTTTCTCGGTTTCTCGCATGAGTGGAGCGGACCGCCAGTCTTGATGGGCCTGCCAGGCAATACGAATCCGATTTATCGGCAATTAGTGAAGAACCTGACCGCGTATGGCGGCGGGCCGTTGCTGATACGGATTGGCGGCAACAGCACGGACAAAACCACAGCGCCAACTGCGGGCGTCGTCGCGCCAATGGCACAGCTTTATACCGATCTCGGCGCGAAATTCACGCTCGGCGTCAATCTAGGATCCGATGACGTCGCGCTGGCCACGCAACAGGCGCAATATTACGTTACGAACATGCCCGCAGGATCGCTTGAAGCCATCGAAATCGGCAACGAACCCGACCTCTATCACGACAATGGAGACCGCGCGACTACGTACACATTTGCCGATTATCTCAGCGATTTCGCCACGTGGAGAACCGCGATCCTTCCGCTGCTTCCCGCCGGCGTGAAGCTGATGGGGCCATCCTGGGCCAGCACGAGCAGCCTCTCCAATCTTCCGGCATTCCTGGCGCAGGAAAAGAGCAACCTCTCAATCATCAGCCAGCACTACTATGCAGGGACGCAGTGCAACGGAGCGACGAATCCTGCCGATTACCTGTTGCAAGATTCTGCAGCTACAAAAGGCGCAACGGCCGTTGCTTCGAGTGTGCCGCTGGCACACGCCGACGGCTTGCCCTTCCGGATGGGCGAGATGAACTCCATTTCTTGCGGCGGAGAAACCGGCGTCAGCGACATTTTCGCCTCGGCGCTGTGGTCCGTCGACGTGATGTTTGAGTTCGCAAACGTCGGAGTGGATGGCGTGAACTTCCACAACGGAAACGGCGGCGCCTATTCGCTCTTCCAATTCAACACAGCGATCATGGGCAACACGACGTCATATTCCATCGCGTCGATTCGCCCGGAATACTACGGCTTGTTGTTTTTCCAGATGGCCACCGCGAATACGCCGAAGCTTTTGCCGGCCACGCTAACGACTCCGGCGAATCTCAAGGTGTGGGCCGCGATAGACGCGCAGAGCGTGGTCCGAATCGTAGTGATCAACAAAGACGAAACGCAGCAAGGCGTAGTCAGCATTTCATTGCCCGGCTATGGCACGGCCAGCGTCGCTCGGCTCAACGCGGCGAACTATCAGGCGACCAGCGGCATCACCATCGGCGGGCAGACGTTTGACAGCAGCCAGGATGGAACGGCTCAAGGCACTGCGTACACCGAGGCTGCAGCCGCAAATGGCGGCATTTACTCCGTTGCGCTGGGCCCAACCAGCGCCGCACTTCTCACCATCAACCCGCAGTGAGCCCACGGTGAAACTGCACTGTCCAAACGCGGTTACGACCCACAAACCCTCTTCGCAACACCACCGTTCTGTGACACACTTCTGCGCTTATCGCTGTTGCGCGGACGCTGATTTGTAACTCTTTCTTCCTGGGGCGGAGGTTTTTCTTTGATGGTCTCTCAACAAATCGCGCGAGGTATTTTGTTTATGCTGGTTGTCGGCGCCATGGGAACGTCAAGCGTAAGATCGCAAGGCCAGCCGGTTCTTAACTTGATGCCCTATCCGTCCAGCGTGCAGCTGGGCGCAGGCCGCTTGAAGATTGATTCCTCGTTTACGGTGGGATTCACCGGCTATACCGAACCGCGACTGGATCGGGCTGCGGAGCGTTTCCTCCGGCAACTATCCAGGCAGACGGCGATTCCACTGGCTGGAAAGCCGATCGCCCGAGCAAACGCCGTCCTCGTGATTCACACCGATCACGCCAGCAAGGAAATCCAGGAGCTTGGCGAGGATGAGTCCTACATCCTCGAAGTAAGCCCTAGCGGGGCGAAGCTTAGCGCCCTGACTCCCCTCGGTACACTGAATGGTTTGCAAACGTTTCTTCAGCTTGTGGAAGTCTCGCCAGAAGGATTTGCTGCTCCAACAGTCACAATCAACGATAGGCCGCGGTTTCCGTGGCGCGGGTTGATGATCGATTCGGCGCGCCATTTTGTGCCGCTCGATGTGCTGAGAAGAAACATCGACGGCCTTGAAGCCGTGAAGATGAACGTTTTCCATTGGCACCTCTCCGAAAACCAGGGCTTCCGCGTCGAGAGCAAGAAGTTTCCGAAACTCCAGGAGTCGGGTTCCGACGGTCTTTACTACACGCAGGACGAAATCCACGATTTGATCGAGTATGCCCGCGACCGCGGCATCCGCGTGATCCCGGAGTTCGACGTGCCGGGCCATAGTACGGCTTGGTTTGTCGGATATCCAGAACTTGCCAGCGGGCCGGGCCCTTACGAAATTGAAAGAAAATGGGGTGTCTTCGACCCCGTTTTCGATCCCACCAACGAAAGGACCTATAGATTTCTCGACCAGTTCATCGCCGAGATGGCGAAGCTTTTCCCAGACCATTTTTTCCACGTCGGCGGCGACGAAGTAAATGGGAAGCAGTGGGACGCCAACCCTAAGATTCAGGAATTCATCAAGGCGCACGATTTGAAAAACAATGAAGGGCTGCAATCTTATTTCAACAAACGGCTCGAGCCCATTGTAAGCAAACATGGCAAGAGCATGGTCGGATGGGACGAAGTGCTCGACGCCACGCTGCCGAAGGATATTGTCATCCAGTCGTGGCGCGGGGCGGATGGGCTCGCCGCTGCCGCGAAACAAGGCTTTCGCGGAATTCTTTCGAACGGGTATTACCTCGATCTCGGATGGTCCGCAGCGCGCCACTATGCCGTGGACCCACTGGGCGGCGCGGCGGCGAATCTCTCTCCTGAAGAAAAAGCCCGAATTCTCGGCGGCGAATCCTGCATGTGGGCGGAGTACATCAATCCAGAGAATATCGATTCGCGAGTATGGCCGCGGAACGCGGTAATCGCAGAGCGCTTGTGGTCTCCGCAGGAAGTGACGAATGTCGCGTCCATGCACACGCGCATGGAGTTCCTAAGCGTCCGGCTGGAATGGCTCGGCCTGGCGCACAAGACATATCACCGCCAAATGCTTCAGCGGATCGCTGGCCCGAGCAGCGCAGAGGAGTTCGCCGCGCTCAGTATGCTAGCCAGCGTCGTCGAGCCGGTGAAGGACTACACTCGCGAAGAAACCGCAACCGTAGAGCCAACGAGCGCTACGCCGCTAAACCGCCTGGTCGACGCAGTGCCGCTCGAAAGTGCGGCTGCTCGCGATTTCGGGGAGTTGATCGACAAGTTCATCGCCGCTTCTTGCCATGACCCCGTCGCTGACGCGCGTCTGCGCGCACAGCTCACAGCTTGGCGCGAAAACGACGCAAAACTTCAACCATTAGCCCAGCGTTCGTTTCTAGTGAAAGAAGTAATGGCGAGTTCCCAGGATCTTGCAACGCTGGGTGCGGCCGGTCTTGCGGCTCTGAATTTCATCGCCAAGGGCCAGCGAGCGCCGGATGATTGGAAGGCACAGCAGCTTGCGGCCCTGCAGCAAATCGAAAAGCCCAAAGGCCAGCTTCTCCTGATGCCCGCGCCCGCCGTTCAGAAGTTGGTAGAGGCTGCTTCTGCTGGTGGCGTTTGTTCCTCACCTAACTGAGATAAATGACTAATCGAAGGCTGCTGCAGGGGCCTGAACTTGGATAGCCTGTAGAGCCCCTCGCGCGTGGACTAGCTCTTGGGGGCAGTGGGCTTAGGACATGCGCCTGAGCCAGAGTCGGTGAATGATTTACCCTCTACTGGAATGAATTCCCAAGCATAGTGGCCAGGCGTGAGCGTCAGTTTGAGGATGCCATAGGTTTCCGCATTGCGGACTTCGCTATTGGGGATGGCGAAGCCGAGCAGATCGTGGCTACGACCGCCGGTGCCGATCACGATCTCGCGAATCCCGTTGGCCGGATCGGCGTGTCCGTCCGGGTCTTGCGGCGCAAAACGCTCATAGGAATGTTCATGGCCCGCCAAAACCAAGGCGGCATGCGCAGCATAGAGATCCCGCCAAAATTCTCTGAGTTCCGGGTGGATAGCGTGGTTCTTGAGCAAGCCGCTGCTGAAGAGCGCCTGATGGCCGTAGGCGAGGATACAAGCATCAGGATGCTCCGCGAGGTCTTGGCGCAGCCACTCCTCTTCAGGAGAGCCTTTTGCGCAACCGCCCAAGCCCTGCGCTTTGCAATTTGCGTTCAGCGCAACGATGTGCCACGCGCCGAGGTCGTAGCTGTAATATCCCTTGCCCACAGGGCCCGCTTGCGCTCCCCAGTATTGAAAATACGCCGAAGCGGTGGGCTCGCCATACTCGTGATTGCCCAACGCTGGTTTTGTCCGGGCTTTAAACTCGCCCCACGTCGTGTCGTAACAATTCTGAAATTCGGCGGCCGTGCCTCTCTCATACGCAAGATCCCCTACGGCAAAGACGGTCCCGGGGATACGCTCAAGGAGCTTGGCCGTAGCCCGGGCTCCCTCGATGTTCTCGCAGCTGGCGATATCGCCTGCACCCACGAGAGTGAAGGTTTGTCCATCGGAGGAGGCTTGGGAGGGCGACGGATCTTGACGATGCTCGATTGCCGAGGGCTGTTCCGGCCGGGAACAGCCGAGAGTCACACAGGACGCCGAGAGCAACAGGAGGCAAGGCGTCCAAATGAAAGTGGTACGTGGCGAGCTCGCTCCAATTCGATTCCTTTTTGTCATTTTTTCTAGGGCTAGCCTATCACGACAAGTGCGAGCTTTGCCCGCATACCGTTGGAGCCTCGGAATTGACCGTTAATTGCGAGATATGACCTTTCACCGTAAATCGCTGGCAAGTCCGACTAAATCAGTCTTAGTATAAGCCGCACGAAATAAAGGATTTGGCGGTTACTACTACGCCGAGTCGTTTGACTTGGAGCGCAAAACAGAGTATCCTCTCATTGCGACTGATTCAGTCGCATATCCTGCGGGGGCAGGAACCAGAGTGAGAAATGTTTAAGCTATCCAAAAAAGCTGATTATGGGCTGATCGCCGTCAAACATTTGGCGATGCACCGCCAGGAACATGCGTGCAGCGCAAACGAAATCGCGGAAGAGTACGGTATCTCGGTCACGCTGATGGCTAAAGTACTGCAACGCTTGGCTCGAGAAGGTGTAGTCGTCGCGAAGCATGGTTCCACTGGGGGCTACCAACTTGCGAAGGACCCCGGGCAGGTGAGTGCGTTGGATGTGATTTCGGCCATCGATGGGCCTGTGCTCATCACCTCGTGCGTCACGAGCCACGGAAATTGCGAAACGACGGAGCGATGTTCGGTGCGCGAGCCGCTTCGCAAGGTAAACGAGAGCATTTTGGGAGTTTTGAGCACCGTTACGATAGCGCAGATGAGCGAGGACCCCAATGAGCCCGCGCTTGTAGCGTTGTCAGGCCCGATGCGTTCGGGTTCGCACATGAGTTCGAGTTAGGAGACCAGGAAATGGCTGTTAAGCTGCCGATTTACATGGATAATCACGCGACCACGCCGGTAGATCCGCGCGTCGTGGAAGCAATGCTGCCGTATTTCACCGAAAAATTTGGCAATGCCGCAAGCCGCAATCACAGCTTCGGATGGGCCGGCGAAGAAGCTGTCGAAACGGCACGCCAGCAGATCGCTTCGCTGATTGGCGCCACGCCGAAAGAGATCATTTTTACCAGTGGCGCGACCGAATCCGACAACCTGATGATTAAGGGCATCGCGGAGATGTTCCGCGAAAAGGGCAACCACATCATCACGCAGGCCATCGAGCACAAGGCTGTGCTGGATACTTGTAAGCGCCTCGAAAAAGAAGGTTTTGAGGTCACCTATTTGCCGGTGCAGAAGGACGGCCGCGTTAACTTGGATGAGCTGAAGGCCGCCATCCGCCCGACCACCATCCTAATCACCATCATGTATGCCAACAACGAAATTGGCATCATCAATCCGATCGCTGAAATCGGCAAAATCGCCAAGGAACACGGTATTTTCTTTGCGTCGGATGGCGTGCAAGCGGTGGGCAAGATTCCGGTCGACGTCCAGAAAGACAACATCGATCTGTTGGCCATCAGCGGCCACAAGATTTACGGTCCCAAGGGCGTTGGCGCGCTCTATGTTCGCCGGCGTAATCCCCGCGTACAGCTTTCCGCCATCATTGATGGCGGCGGCCACGAACGCGGCATGCGTTCCGGCACGCTCAACGTGACGGGTATCGTCGGCCTCGGCAAAGCCTGCGAGCTCTGCCAGCAGGAAATGCAGCAAGAAGCCGTTCGGCTCGGCGCGCTCCGTGACCGGCTGAAAAAGGGCTTGGAAGCCAAGCTAGACGAGGTTTTCATCAACGGCTCGCTGGAGCATCGCCTGCCGAACAACCTGAACATGAGCTTCGCGTACGTCGAGGGCGAATCGCTCTTGATGGGCATCAACGACATTGCGGTATCGAGCGGTTCGGCGTGTACCTCGGCCACTCTGGAACCCAGCTACGTCCTTAAGGCACTGGGCGTGGGAGAAGACCTTGCACACACCTCGATCCGCTTCGGCCTCGGGCGCTTTAACACGCAAGAGGAAGTCGACTACGTCATCGACAAGATGGTTCAGGTCGTCACCAAGCTGCGTGAGCTTTCGCCGCTTTACGAGATGGCTAAGGAAGGCATCGACATCTCCAAGATGAAGTGGCAAACCGCCTAGATTCTGCATCTAACGGATTAGGCAGCACGAGATCTCAAGTACAAAAGGAAACACGATGGCAAACGAAGGCACAATCCGAATTCACCGCTCGATCGGCGGCACAGGAGCCGCTTTTCGAGTAACGTTCGTACCCTATGAAGAAGGCGAAGAAGCCCCCGCCGCCGGCGAGCGCTCTTTCCACGAACTGCAGCAAGTTCGCGCCTTTTTGAAGATGCTCGGCGTCGGCGCCGAATTCATCAAGGACGCTCTCCGCCAGCTCACCGCGGGCCGCTCGGCATCCGTGCCGAACGTTTCGCTCTCTGAGAAGGCCGTGAAGAGCGCAGGCTTTGGAAATCTCGTCAATTTGGCAAGGAGCAACGGCTAATGGCATATAGCGATAAGGTGGTTGAGCACTACAACAATCCTCGCAACGTCGGAAGCTTGTCGAAGGAAGACCCCAATGTTGGAACGGGTCTGGTCGGCGCTCCCGAGTGCGGCGATGTGATGAAGCTGCAAATGAAGATCAATCCCGATACGCAGGTCATTGAAGAAGCCAAGTTCAAGACCTTCGGCTGCGGTTCGGCGATTGCCAGTTCATCGCTCGCGACGGAATGGGTCAAAGGCAAGACGGTCGAGGAAGCTCTCTCGATCAAGAACACGGACATCGTGCGTGAGCTTTCGCTTCCGCCGGTGAAGATTCACTGCTCCGTGCTTGCCGAAGACGCCATCAAAGCCGCGATCGGCGACTGGAAGAAGAAGCACGGCATCGAAGTGCCGGTTGCCGAAAAGACCGCGCACTAAGTTCGTGCGGGGATGGCCGCGGCAGTGCGCGCCTCCTTATCCCGTAGGGGCACGGCATGCCGTGCCCGTCCGAGGCAAGACTAAATTTCTATAAGCCTTTGGAGCATTTGAAAATGGCAACTGAAGTCGCCAATCCGACAATCGCAAAAATCTCCTTGAGCGAGCGAGCCGCGAAAAAAATCCGCGAACTCCTCGAAAAGGACGGAGTCTCGCCCGAAAAGGGTGGTTTGCGTGTTGGTGTACAAGGCGGCGGCTGCTCGGGTCTTTCTTATGCGATGCGCCTGGACACGCAGGCCCGCGACCGCGACAAAGTTTTCGAAGAATTCGGCGCGCGCCTCTTCGTGGACCCGAAGAGTTTTCTCTATCTAAACGGCACAACGCTCGAGTATGAAGAAACGCTGATGCGCCAGGGTTTCGTGTTCCAGAATCCCAATGCCGCCAGGAACTGCGGCTGCGGCAGTTCGTTCACTGCCTGAAAGTAGCACAGGCACTCTTGCCCGTGCTCTTCGATTTTCGATTCTCGCGGGGGAATTTAAGAGTCGCGTCAGACGAGTGGTTGGCAGCCGCACCAGCCAGCCACTTTTTTTGTGCTCTCAAACGATTCGGACTGAATTTGTCGGATATCAAAAAATGACGCAAGCCACGCCAGCCACGAATCCTCCTTTGGTTTGCTGGAACTGCCACGAGCGCGCCCAGGGCACGCACTTCTGCGCGAGTTGCGGCAAGCTCCAACAGTTGCCAAGCAGCGCGGATTATTTCGCGCTCTTCGGAATGCCGCCCAAGCTGTGGATCGAAATGAACGGGCTCGAACAGAAATTTCTGCAGCTGAGTTGGAAACTGCATCCCGATAATTTTGTGAATGCCACCGAGACGGAACGCGAACTTTCGCTCAAGCGCAGCTCCGAACTGAACGACGCCTATCGCGTCTTGCGCGATCCGGTCGCTCGCGTTGAATACCTTCTCGGCATCGAGAACATGCGCAAGGAAGGCGAGCACAAGCAACAAGCTCCGCCAGAACTGCTCGAGGAAGTATTCGAGCTAAACGAGTCGCTCGATGAACTCCGCGAAGCCAAGTCTTCCGGTGGTGATCTGGCTGCCCTGAAATTGCGCCTTGAATCGGCGGAGAAGAATTTTGGCGAAAAGTTAAGTGGAGTTGACGCCCAACTTCAAGTTGCAGCCCGCGAGTGGGACGCAGCGGTTGATGCGAGCGCAGACGAAGCGGCCCGCAAGAAAATCATGACGCGGCTGAACGAACTGCTCAATCGCCGCTCGTACATTCGCAATCTAGTCGTCAACGTGGCCAAGGAATTGGAAGAGGTATAAAGAAGCCGAATGGGACGCATCGTTGGCATCGATCTTGGGACAACAAACAGCTTGGTGGCTTATACAGACAGCCAGACGGGCCAGCCGAAGTGTATCCCCGGCCCTTACGGCAGCACGCTGTGTCCGTCGGTCGTCAGCCTTGATTCCGACGGCAGCATTATTGTTGGAGAAGCAGCGCGCAACCGCCTACTCACCCAGCCCGAGCGCACCATCTTTTCCGTGAAGCGCCTCATGGGCCGCGGCCCGGCGGACGTGCAAAGCGAACTGAAACTTTTCCCGTTTCGCATCGATCCCGCTAGCAAAAATATTATCCGCGTTATGCTTGGCGATAAAGTTTTCACTCCTCCTGAAATTTCCGCGTTCATCCTGCGCGAACTGAAAAGTTGGGCCGAAGCCTTTTTCGGCGAGCCCGTCGACCGAGCCGTCATCACTGTCCCAGCGTATTTTAACGACGCGCAGCGGCAAGCCACCAAAGACGCTGGCAAAATCGCTGGCCTCGAAGTCTTGCGCCTCGTGAATGAGCCAACTGCCGCTGCTCTCGGGTACGGCCTGCACGAGAAACAGCGTGGACGCGTCGCCGTTTACGATCTCGGTGGCGGCACTTTCGATATTTCTGTTTTGAAACTCATCTCCACGGCTGAAGGCGACATCTACCAAGTCCTCTCTACCAACGGCGATACGCACCTCGGCGGGGATGATGTCGACAACCTGTTGCAAGCGTTCGTTCACGAGCAAATTCTTCAATCCGACGAAATCGACTTCTCGCCTCATGGCGAACTTGCACAAGAATTGCGCAAGGCCCTCATCGCCATTAAGCATCAGCTTTCGGAATCTGAGACTGCCACATTGCGTTTTCCGCTGCCCAATGGCGGCGTCTACGTTCACGAATTCACGCGCGGCGCTCTGGACGCGTTGATTCATCCCGTCGTTGACCGCACCATGGGCCCAGTGAAGCAGGCGCTCACCGACGCGCAACTCAAGCCAACCGACGTCGAGGAAGTAGTGCTCGTCGGCGGCGCCACACGGACTCCGCTGATTCGGCGCACCGTCCAAGAATTTTTCGACCGCAAGCCGCACACGGAACTGAATCCTGACGAAGTCGTCGCGCTCGGCGCGGCGGTTCAGGCAAACATTCTCGATCGCGGTGTCACCAACATGCTCCTGCTGGACGTTACGCCGCTCTCGCTCGGCATCGAAACCTACGGTGGCGCCGTGGCGAAAATCATTCCGCGCAACTCCACGATTCCCGCGAGCGCGCAAGAACTCTATACGACCGGGGTCGACAACCAGACCGGCATCGACATTCACGTCCTGCAAGGCGAGCGCGAACTTGCGAAAGATTGCCGTTCGCTCGCCCGTTTCACATTGAAAACTCCGCCGGCACCCGCTGGCTTGCCGCGCATCGAAGTGAAATTCCTGATCGACGCCAACGGCATCCTGCAAGTCGGCGCAAAAGATCTTCGCACCGGCGAGCAGCGCACCATCGAAGTCCAACCAAGCTACGGCATCAGCGACAACGAAATCGAGCGCATGTTAGAGGAATCCATCGAATACGCTGAGCAGGATTTCGCCGAACGCCAGCTGATCGAAGCTCGTACTGAATCTGAATCGATCCTAGTGGCCACCACGAAGGCCTTGACCAATGTCCAGTCGGCGACTCTGCCGTCCGAAGAGCGCGCAGCGATCGATACAGCAATTGCCGAGCTGAAAGATGCCGCCGCGAGCACGGATTACAAGTTAATCCGCAAGCGCATCGACGACCTGAATCACGCAACAGAGCATCTTGCAGAGCTATTGATGAACAGCGCTGTAACAACCGCGCTGCAAGGCAAGAATTTAGCCGAGGTCTAGCGTTTGTAGGGGCACGATTCATCGTGCCCGTCTCGGTAAGTTTTCAACGATTAGCTATTGTGAGGGGGTAAACGCATAATGGGCGGCAGCAATCCATACATCGAAGAAGTCAAATACACGCCCGCAACGAAGAAATACAAGGTGACATTTCTTCCCAGCGGCAAAACGATCGAAGTGGATCCATCGCAGATTCCCTACGGGCACAACGGCCTGCCCGGCAGCATTCTAGATATTTCCGAGGGTATCAAGGCCGGCCTGGACCACGCCTGCGGAGGCGTGTGCGCCTGCTCCACCTGCCACGTTATCGTTAAACAGGGCCTCGAATCGTGCAACGAAGCCACCGACGCCGAGCTCGACGAACTCGACATGGCCCCCGGTATCACGCAAAAATCCCGCTTGGGCTGCCAAACTGTCCCTGACGGTACTACTGACATCGTCGTAGAAATTCCCGAGTGGAACAAAAATTATGCGAAAGAAGCCGATCACTGAGGAGCGCTATGCCGCCGACATTCGGTTGGGATCAAATTGAAGACATCGCTATCGGTCTAACCGACAAGTTTCCCGACACCGATCCGCTTACCGTCCGCTTCACCGACATGCACAAATGGATCACCGAGCTCCCTGGCTTTTCCGGCGATCCAGGGGCCTCCAACGAAAGTAAATTGGAAGCCATTCAAATGGCCTGGCACGAAGAGTACGAAGATCGCCAAAACTAGTTGCCGCGGCTTTTCCGTGCCCGCAGCCGCTTGTCCATTCCGCGAATTTCTCTTATCCTAGATAGGTTACACACTCCGCAAAATGTGGCGCTATGGTGCAACGGTTAGCACGCGGCCCTTTCAAGGCCGAAATACGGGTTCGATTCCCGTTAGCGCTACCAAATTTCGTTCTCTGCTCCCTCATTCTTCCAACTCCACAGTTCCGCTCATGGCTCCGTGCATCTTGGATCGCGAACGCTGTCGCACGCTTTTGAGGAGCCGCTTTGAGCTACGTTGAAAAGCATCTCATCGAGGGTGAAACACTCCAATACCAGACCAAGCTGCATTGGATCGTCATGCTCGGCCACGCTGGTCTTGCGGTGTTTTTCGTCGCGGCGGGCGCGGCTCTCCTCGTGTTTTCCTGGAACGCCAAACGCACCGACCAATCGCCATCCAACGCTCTGATTTTTCTGGCACTTGGAGCGTTCCTCGTGGCGATGATTCTTTTCGGAGTCGGCCAGATCAAACGCAACGCCACGGTAATGGCCATCACCAATAAAAGAGTCATCGCAAAAACCGGTTTGGCTAGCCGGCGAACCATCGAGCTGCTCCTTTCCAGAATTGAGAGCGTAGTGGTGGAAGAGCCGGCGATGGGCCGCGTACTTGGCTACGGAACGGTGATTATTCGGGGCACCGGCGGAACTCCAGAGGTATTCGAAAAAATTGCGCATCCTCTGAAATTCAGGGAACAGGTCCAAAGCCAGATCTCCAGCGGCCAAAAACAGGCTTGATCGAGGTCCGGGTCGAACTTTTCATGTGAAACCGCTCCGTTTGGATTTGTTGCAAGATGCGGCGTAAAATTAGGTTTGTAAATTTTGGGAGGTCGTCCATGGCAGGTCTGATGCGCACATCCAATCCGGCACTAAACGAAAAAGCATTCAGAGGGCAAGTCGCGGTCGGCGATGCGATGACGTTGCAGGGCACCGTCAACAAAACTGGGCTTCTTTTGCTCTGCGTCGTTGCGACCGCCGCCTGGACCTGGGGACTTTCGCACTCGCCAACGCCGGAGCTTGTCTACCCGTGGATGGCTGGGGGCTTGATCGGTGGTTTCGCGGTCGCGCTTGTAACCATCTTCAAGAAAAGCTGGTCCCCGATCACTGCTCCAATTTATGCGCTCCTCGAAGGACTCGCACTCGGCGGAATCTCCGCCATTTTCGAGCAAACCTACCACGGCATCGCCGTACAGGCCGTGGGTCTCACATTTGGGACGCTCTTCGTAATGCTGCTCGCCTATAAGACTGGCATGATTCGCGCCACGCAAAGTTTCAAGATTGGCGTGATTGCAGCCACCGGCGGCATCGCCGTTTTCTATCTGATCGGGATGGTTCTGAGAGTGTTCTTCCATTTTCAAATCCCGGTGATTTATGCCGGCGGGCCGTGGGGAATCCTCTTCAGCCTGTTCGTCGTAGTCATCGCAGCCCTGAACCTCGTTCTCGATTTCGACATGATCGAGACGGGCGTTAGCGGCGGCGCGCCCAAGTATATGGAATGGTACGGCGCGTTTGGCTTGATGGTCACGCTGATCTGGCTCTATCTTGAGATTCTCCGTCTCCTTGGCAAGGTACGGCGCCGGTAACGCAATCAGGCGCTCTGAGATCGGTAATTCGCAGGGTGAAACCTCGGGATTTGCGACGAGCCTGCACTAGAAATTTGTTTGCAGGCGGACGTTGTAGCTGCGGGATGGTCCGATCGCGTTTCCTGAAAACAGGCTGGCGAAATCGATCACATTGAGGCGGTTGTTAAGATTTGTAGCGTCAAACTGCATCCTTACGTTTAGCTTCTCCGTTTTCCAGAGGTCCGCGCCGAGCGAGGCATTAATCGAAAGCGACGGCCGCACTCGCCCCTTATTGAAGTTCACGCGATCCACGACAGCCGGTCCGTACTGCGCCAGCGCCAGCGCTTCGTCACCAGAAAATTCAAAGGGCAACCAGGATCCGTACTCCCCGCCGATGCCTCCCCACAGGCGTTTCGTGAATTCGTAGCGCACGCGGGTTCGTACGGTATTCCGCTGATCTCGCGAATCCCAAAACCGTCCGGCCGTTTGGCTCAAAGCATTGATTTGGCGCTCCAAGATGCGCTGCGCCGCCAAGCCCAGGGATTTGCATTCCGCGCATCTCCCGAAAATATCGAGTATTCTTGATTTTATGAGAGCGGCCAGAGAAGCTTCGGTCTTCATTGTAAGTTCTTGCGCCGTGCTGGGCTCACGCAAAGTTCTTTCCGAGGATGTGGACCGGGCCTTCGGCATGCCGCCCGGGAAACTTCGACTTCGCGCCGGAATCGAATCGCTCGCGTATGCCTCCGAAGGCGAAAACGAACTCACTCTTGGCACGCGCGCGGCGCAACAAGCGCTCCACGCCGCAGCTTGCGGCGCACAAGAGCTGGATTGGATCGTCGCCACCAGCGAAACACAGCGTGGCTATCCTTCGCTCGCAGCCCAGCTTCACTCGCAACTGCTTGTTCGCGAAACTTGCGGCGCGCTGGACGTCGGGGGCGCTTGTCTCGGATTCGTGAATGGACTTGCCGTCGCCCAAGGATTGATCGCCTCCGGACAAGCACGCACCATCGCCGTAATCACCTCCGATGTTCATAGCCGCACTTTCAAGCCAGGCCTGGTGGCGGGAGAATTTGGCGGCCTCTTCGGCGACGGCGCAAGCGCGTTTCTTCTGTGCGCGAAGGACGGCACTGCGCCACAACCGGCTTATGGCCTCGGACAGTTTTTCTTTGGCTGCGCTGGGCAGTACGCCGGTGCGATTCGCGTGACGGATGCCCCGAATGGAAACCTTGACGTGCACTTTGACGGCGAAGCCCTCTCCCGGGCGGCCATCACCAGGCTGGAAAAGGTGGTGCGGGAGATCGAACTCCGAAGTGGCATCGCCCGGTCCTCATTGCAAGGTCTGGCAACTCATCAACCCAACCCGCGCCTCGTCGCGCTCCTTGCCAAGCAGTGTGGACTGCCGCAGGACAAATTTCCGGAGGTCGCCAAATCTTTCGGGAATCTCGGTTCCTCTACCTGTGGGGTGGCCCTCGACACGATTCTGCAATCGCCGCGGAGCCGTCAGTCCCATGAGTGGGGCCCTATTTTCACGGCGTCGCTGGGTCCCGGGCTCCTTTTCGGCGGAGGATGGCTGGTTCCCGCCTAGCCATCCTCCGTATTTCTAAGGTGGCAACCTGTAACGTTTTGTTACATTGCTTATGTGCCCGGTCGGAGCTGAATCTCGAATCTCTTCATAACCTGCAGAAAATAAATAGTTTATTGGCTTGGCTCTCTTGGCGGCCTTCGTGCACATCTCTCAGCGACTGAGACGGGATTTATCCCGGGGCAGAGGTGGAAGAATGCAGCGAATTGGCAAGAGGGCGGAGCAGGGTTTCTCGCTAGTCGAGCTGCTCATCATCATAGCCATGGTGATGATTGTAGCAAGCATGGCCGTCATGTCGACCAGAAGTTCGACGTATGCCTCGAAGGCCAATGACGCCATGTTTGAGGTCATAACGCAACTGCGCACCGCGCGAGAAATTGCGGTTACCAAGCGGCGTAACGTCTTGGTGACGTTTACGGCTCCAAACGAGATTTCGCTTACGGTCGAGACGCTCGCAGGCGAGGCCCCCGCAGCGGTCATTGCACCCGTATATCTCAACGATGGCGTGCCCGGCGGCTGCACTTTCATGGTTTATTCCGGAGTGCCGGACACACCCATGGGATTCGGCAACGCGACTGCGATTAACTTCGCGCCCGCAACCGGCGGCACCGCCGGCCTTGCCGTCATGTTCAGTACCTCGGGAGAACTGGTTGGAAGCACCGGGGCTTCTGGCTACAACACGGTCGGAAATAACAATCCTGTCAACGCTTCAATCTTTACCGCCATTGCCGGCCAGCCGAATTCGGTACGCGCCGTCACCGTCATGGGAACCACGGGACGCGTCCGCTCTTATTCCTGGACTGCCGGAGCGACGGGCGGAACGGTCGCGAACTGGCAAGAGGAACAATAGGAAAGAAGCCCAACTATGAAATCACAGCGCAAACGTTCTCGAACTCTGGCTGGTTTCACGCTACTAGAAGCCATGATCTCAATTTTTGTCTTGACCTTCGGCGTGCTGTCGCTCGCCGCGGTCTACGCCCAGGGCATCTTCTTCGCCAGCCTGTCGCAGTACGACTACGTCGCCGAGAAGAAGGCCGAACAGGCCGTCGAGGCGATCTTCACGGCGCGTGACATCAAGCAGCTCACCTGGGCTTCTATTCAAAACGTCAGTAGCAACGGCGTCTTTTTGAATGGCCCGCAGCCCATCCTGGTTCCTGGCACAGACGGCCTGGTAGGTACAACGACGGATTCGGGCTCGACGCATGAATTTATTACCATCGGCCCCGGGCCCGACGGAATTCTCGGCACTGCAGACGACCAAGTCGTGGACCTGAATCCCTGGATGACGCGCACCATCGCCATCTCGGCAGTCACTGGCGAAACCAATCTTCGCATGATCACCGTCACCATCAACTACCAGGTTGGCAAGTTGAATCGCACTTACACGCTCATCAGCTACATCTCAGCTTTCGCTTAAAGCGCCTATGAGGACCTTGGACATGAAGAAACAATCGGGTTTCACGCTAATTGAATTCTCCGTGGCCATGGCCGTTACCATGGTCGCCCTGCTGGCTACCGTCATGGCCTTTAGGATGGCCACGTTCTCAAATCAGAACGTCAACCAGCGCGAGGACATGGCCGACAACATCCGCGCCGGCCTCAACCTTCTGGAGCAGGACCTGATCATGACAGGCATGGGCCTTCCCACGGCTGGCATCACGATTCCCACCTTCGCGGCCACTGCGGCATGCCCTGGCGGCACCTCCAACCTGGCTCGTCCGGTCCCGACTGGCACAGCGACCTTCCCCACTTGCAACACTACTTTGCCTTCCATCGAGCCCGGCAATGCCATGGGGCCCCTCATTACTGCTCCGGATGCGACTTCGCTCACGAATACCGACATCGTCACCATCGTCTACGCGGATAACACGGCAAGCTCCACTACAACCATCATCGGCATGAACGCTCAGCCGATCAACGGCACTTCGTGCCCCAATGGCAGCATTTCGGCTTCCGGGAATTCCGTCACGTTTGACGCCACCTGCTTTAGCCTCACCAGCCTCGCTGCGAGCGGCGTGCAGATCAATCCCGGCGACCTGATCATGTTTAGCAATACGAATGGCAAGGCGCTGCAGCTGGTGACCAGCGTGTCCGGCCAAACGCTTGGTTTCGCCACGGGCGATGCGTTCCATCTCAACGGCATAACCAGCGCGACGGGCGGCACGATTACTCAGCTCCAGAATTCCACCGTCAATGCGACGACCGGCGCGGTCACCTTTCTTGGCACTTATCCGCAAACATCGGCCACACGCGTGTGGATGGTTTCCTATTGGCTTGACAACGTGACGGATCCGATTCACGTCCGGCTCGATCGCGCGCTTAATTTCAATGCACCGCAGCCCGTCGGCGAGACGCTTGAGAACTTGCAGTTTACCTTCAATTTCAACGACGGCATTGCCGTGAACGAGACCGTCGTCCCCGCCGGCTATTCCGAAAGCCAGATTCGCTCCGTGAACCTCTATATGAGCACTCGGTCGACCAGCATGCTCGGTCAGACCAAACAGTACGCCCGTGAAAACTTCCAGACGCAGCTCAGCCTCCGCAGCATGGCGTACGTCAACCGGTATCAATAATGAGGAGCCCCACAATGAATGCCCCGAATAAACTGATGCGACGCGATTCCGGCATCGCCCTGCTTACCACGCTTTTGCTCATGCTGCTCATGTCCAGCCTGCTGGTTGGCTTCGTCCTGCTCATTAGTTCTGGACAGAAGCTCAGCGGCTACAACAATGACTACAGCACGGCGTTCTACGCCGCCGAAGCGGGCATGGAGAAGATGACCGCGGATATCGGCACGCTCTTTGACACGAACTATTCGCCGACCGGCGCCCAGATTACCGCGCTCGAAACAACTCCCCCGGCTCTCACCGGCATCAACTACGTTCAATATAACGGGAGCAGCGGCTACGTCATCAGCTTTCCGACCGATTCCAATGGCAACCCTCTTGCCAGCACCAATGTGATTAGCTCAGGTGCCTATGAAGGCATGACGGCCCTCCAGACCCTCTACACTCTCAACGTAACGGCGCGCACGACGGCGGGGTCCGAGGTGAAGCTGCAACGCACCACGCAAACCGTGGGCATCCCGATGTTCCAGTTCGGGATCTTCTCCAGCACGGACCTCAGCTTCTTTCCAGGCCCGCCCTTCAGCTTTGGCGGTCGCACCGCCACCAACGGCAACTTGTTTCTGGCCACATCAGGCGGCCCACTAACCCTTTCCGAGCCTGTAACAGCCTATCTGAACGTAATCCGTACCAATCTATCCAACGGAGTTGCCACCGCCAGTTCGTATAACGGCACCGTCAACGTCTTCAACGGCAGCGGCACACGGCCCCTAGCTTTGACCGAGGGCAGCTTGGTCGGAACAATCGGCTCCGCGACGAATTCCAACTGGCCCACCATCTCACTGGGCAGCGCCGACTACGCGGGTAACTTGCGGAATGGCGCCACCGGCGCGGACCAGTTGAATCTCGGCATCGTCCTCCTCGGCAATGGCACCACGCAGCCGATCGACATGATCCGCCGTCCCTTTGGCACCTCCGAAAGCGCGTCTGTCACTAACCTGCGCTATTTCGCACAAGCCAGCGTCCAGATTCTGCTTTCGGATAACCCGAGTGACATCATGCAGCTCCCCTGCGTGGATACGACCACGCAGCCGGTCAATCTGGCCCAACTTGCTACTCCGGCTTCCAACTGGACGGCACTGGGAGGCAATCCAGCGTCGCTCTACACGAAAATGAACGCCAATAACACAGCCGGATATCAAACGTTGCCAGTGCCGCTGGCGGCATCCGGCGCCGTGGCCGGCGCGACGGCCTATAGCCCGGGTGGAACAAGCACGCTCAACGGCAATGGTTATTGGTTGACTACGCCGAGCGGCACCGGCTATTCCGTTGCATCGGGCCTGCCTATCATCGAGGGCTTTATCAAGATCGAAGTGCAGACCGCTTACGGCAATCCTTGCGGCACTTGGAAGGACGTGACTCTCGAAGTTTTGAGCTACGGCTACGCAGGGCGCAACATCTTCCCGCAAGGCTCGCTGACTGCGGCACAATACGGCACTTCAGAACCGCTATTGGCCCTGCCAACGACCCAAGTGGCGTCCCCGTACAGCTCAGGCTTCGCCTGTGGGACGGACGTGCATCCAAACGCGATTATTCGTCTGGAGCGCGTGCGAGACAATCCTTCCAACTGGACAACAGCCAACCCTTGCGGCGTAACACTCGCAGCCGGAAAAGTAACAGCCGCTCCGACATACCCTGCGGATTACTGGCCGAACACGATCTTTGACACACGCGAAGGCAACGCACGCGACATCACGCCCACCGGCAGCTTGGGCGCCAGCCCCAATCAGATCAACTATTCGCAGATGGTAACCCTGGGCGGCGTCATGCAGTACATCGAAGTCGATGCCAAGAACTTGGCAGGTTATTTAGCAGGCACTGGGGTCTACACTGCGGGATCCGGCCACTTGGCCTATGACTCCGTTAACGCCCCGAACGATTACACACTGTATATCTCCGACCGCCGCGGCAACTATACCGCGGGCGCGCTGACAAACGTCTGGCCGCCGCTCTCTCCCATGGGTCACGAGACAGGCGAATACGGTTGGGATGACTTCGTAAACCCCGCCAGCGCGTACGGCTGCCCGAACGGTACCCAAGATACCGGAGAAGATCTCGACGGCTTAGGCGCCACGGGCTTCTACACCTATGGAGCGAACCCGACCTATGTCATGGATGCCGGCATTGCAGGTATTGCTACGTCGACCTGGACGGCTAACCAAATAGGCGGCGGTACTGGCCTCAGCTATGGTCAGTATGGATTCCTCAGCACCGGGTCTCCAGGCAACCTCTATGGCACGAACACCTCGGGCGCGTCGGCCAATGCCATCACAGCCAACCCGAACTGCGCGGTCAGCTCGCCTTCCACTATTTGGCCCTGGGCCTACGTGATCCACTCCAATGAAGCGCGCGAAAATCCCAACCCCTTCTTCCGCCGGGCGGTCAAAGTCGTAGATGGCAGTCTCTTAACCGGGCTCGGCACTTGCCCCGGCTCCGTGCCTTGCGGATTGGCGATTGCCACGGAGAATCCGGCGTACGTCCAGGGTGATTTCAACGCCAACTCCGCGGGCAACGGCTTCAGCGATCCGAACGTGGCCGTCTCCATCAACGCGGATGCGGTGACGTTTCTTTCCGACAACTATAACGAGGTGAACAGCTTCGCGTTCCCCTACGTGACCTCGGGCACTCAGCGAAATGCCACAACCACTTATTACCGGGCCGCTGTTATGGCTGGAAAGGGAATCTCTTTCCCACAGCCCACGACCTGCGGAACAGCGTCCTGCTACGCGGACTACGGCACCGACGGAGGAGTCCACAACTTCCTGCGTTTCCTCGAAGACTGGGGAGGCCAAACCCTGTACTATCGCGGCTCGATCATCAGCATGTATTACAACCGCCAGGCCGTCGGCACGTACAAGGATGGTCAGACCAACACGGTTTATCAACCTCCGTCACGCGGCTACGCCTTTGATACGGAATTCTTGACTCCGTCTCTCTTGCCTCCGCGCACGCCGCTCTTCCGCGACGTTAACACGACAGGCTTCACGCAACTCCTTTTGCCGACTCAGTAGAACGCAGCCAATGGCTGCACCCTCGCGACCGGCCCCGGCTACCCCCTGGGGCCGGTTGCTTTTTTGGGTGCCTCTATCATGGAACGAACGTTCTAGGATGCACGCCGTCTTCGTGTGCGGGAGGGAAGTACACTGACGGACCTAGCCGCCGAACAAGGTTGGGCGGAAACGCGCAGCTATTGCCTTCTGATCCAGCAAACCGAACTGGAAATATCCGAAATCTTGTTCTGCTGTTTTACGTAAGTTCCCACGGGTGAGTTCCAACTAATGGGGTCGCCATCGTGCAAAGAGTCGACGTTCGGGACGCCGTTGCACAGACTTTTCACTGCGCACGTGGTTGCGAACTCGTGGATTTCGTAGGACTTCGTTGAGGGATGAAAAGTCCGGCAGGAGATAAGCCGGGTATGCAGTACGTGAGGATCGTTATGAAATCGGTCTCTCATCAATTTGATTTTGGCGGCCATCGTTTGTAACTGCTGAGAAGCTTCGGAAGGGTCTTTCCACGCGAACACCGTCGAACCATTAATCACGACTCCCTGGTTCGTCACACCAAATGTTCTGTCCCTGAAATACCACCAGGGTGCTTCGCTGCAATGCAAGTCCTCATCCAGCATGCAAATCATATAACTATAGCCACGTTTTAATTTCCCGCATTCCGCCAGTATCTGAAACGTGAGGACTCCCGTACTCTCGATTAGATACCGCCCTGTTCCCGTGTATACGCATGGCCCGCCCGCGGAGCTGTTAGGAAAGTTGATGATGTAGCTATCGCCGGTGGGCTTGCCGGCAACCATCACGTCCGAGAAACTTGGTTCCGGTCGAGTCAGCTCAACGGTCATCGGCCGCCCGGTTTTGTCGATCGATGCAACCGGCGCTATCGTTGGCGTGAAGATTCCGTCTCCGCGCGCGGGTTGCGAATCATGCGCATCCACAGCGATTGCAGCGACGCTGGACGCCGCCAGCCACAAAAGCGCCGCGATGTGAAAGCCACTCTTCAACGTAGAACTCTCCCTTGCGAAAGTTCAAGGAATCTCGGCAATTCTGCCGAGAATCGCCATCACGGAGAAGCCTACAGCAACCCATTCCAAAAATTCTTTGCGATGAAAGCAGAGTATTCCTGTTAATAAACAGTCTCGGCGCTTTGTGTCGTCAAAGCCGCTCTCGGCCCGCACGACAGACCGGGTTAGCTCCTGGCAATTCGGCTAATCGGAAAAAATTCCACTAACTGCTGTTGACTCGCGTCGGGAAGAAGTTATGAGCCGGGGCGCGTGCGCGTCGTGAAGCTGGTGTTGACTGGGGGGACTACACAGGCCTGCAAGGGAGGCCAGCCGGCGTCCGTCGTGGGATTGCGGCAGAGCGATGCCGTAGCGGGGCTGACCAGGGAGGGATACACGGTATTGTCGAGCGGCTCCGCATACACCTGGTAGCTGTGGCCAACGGGCAGGCGGCCGATCTCGTAGGTTCCGTCGAATTGCGCGGGACCCGGCGCGGCACAGCTCCAGCCTCCGAGCGTGGCTCCGATCACTGCGCCGCTCCCCGCATCCACAGCCACCACATGCGCTCCGAAAATTCCCGTCACGCCTGGCGGCGATAGGGGCAGAGAGAGCGGATTGGCTGGAAGGATCTGGCCGCTGAGCGAACCCACATTGACCGTATCCGCAGGATCCGGATATAAAACGCGCAGCCCGGTACGATCATCGTCTCCTAGAGGCGCATCGGGTTGTCCGGTGGTTGGCCGTGTTCCGGAGAATGTTCCAGGGGCGGGCGCAAAGGGGTACATCATGGCCGCCAACACCGCAGAATGGCTAAAGCCAAGAGTGTGTCCTAACTCGTGAATCATCAGAGATTCGAGATCGTACGCCGCCGGCGTGGCCGCGAGCGCTTCGGGCGTCGCAAATGTAATCATGGAGTTGCTGGGATCAAAGTAGATGTCCGCATCCAGAATCTGACCAACTTGCGTCGCGGGCGCGCCTGTTCCCACCTGTACGCCGATGATGTCCGCCGTGATCACGCGCGTGAACGCCAGAATCCCCGGTGTAAACGCTCCGTCGGCTTGATCGAAGCAGATGGAGTTCACGCCATCCGAGGCGCAAGCGTTTTGCGTTGCGGTGCGCGTCACCGGAGCGAAGGTCCCAGGAACAAGTGTCGTGCCGCTCACTCCGGTCCATACGGCCATCGATTGGGTGATCACCTGCTCAATCTCATTCAGACTCCCTGTCGGTGTTTGGTCCTGGGTGAGAATGGTCACCGGATTTGTTCCCAGTACCGTGCTCCATTGTTCTGCGATGGCGGCAGGAGCGATGACGTCGCGTGCGGCCACGGGGCACGCCGAACCTCCGGAGACGCTGGCCGGCTGGCGCACATCCGGCACAATTTGGTCGAACGCGTAGCCGCCCGCACCCGGAATGCCGCATACGCCATAGAAAGCCGCAAGGAGCACTGTAATGATTCTGTGAATGATTGTTTGCTTTTTTCGCTGCATCATCGATCTCCTTGCGCGAATCACGGATTTTCCTGTCGCAACGCTTTGTGAAGTTTTTCTCTGAAAATGGCCACAGGCAGGTTGCGAATTCCGCCGCGCCGGAAAGCCCGGGCCCGCGGATCGAAAACCGCCGAGGACGCTGAATCCTGCGTGACCATTTCCAGGCCGGATTGGGGATTGCGCGCAATGCGAAAGGTTCCTTGCGACCATCCCAAAACCTGATACGGTTCTCCTTCACGTCCCCAAAGGAAAAGATAGACTTCTTCTCCAGTGCGAAATGCCGGAACCTCATCCACGTGGGAATGAAGATGCCCCACATGTCCTCCAAGGAGGCGTACCGTAACGATTCGTGGCAGAACGCCTTTTTCGCGCTGAAGCACTTCAAATCTGGTTTCCGTCCAAATCTCTCCCTGCTCCCACTGGCTCGTTGCTCCCAGGCAGCGCAGCCGAGCCACGGCGGTCGATTCCTGCGCCAGATCCTCGAGCTTCAGGCGCGAAAGCGTCGTTGCGCTGGCAGCCACCGCAAGGAGCGCGAGCCCTCCGAGAAAAAGAATCCATAAGAATCGGCGCCGTTGTACGTAGTTCATTTTCATTTACCTCGTCGTTTTCCTCGAAACGTTCACTGAATGACCAAAGCTCCGCTGGCGGCGGTCTCATCCAGATTTGTGTTTTGAATTAAGAGTGTGCGCGCCCCGGGTAAAGCGCTTGCCGGGACCTGTAGCGTCAGCTCGATAATGCCGAGCCCGGCGGGCTGGCTCGCTAGCACCGTGACATCGCCAGGCCCTGAGACGGTGTATGTCATGCTGGTGTCCAGTCCGCTTTCGGAGAAAACGCAAAGATTAAATGTCGCGCTGCCGCTCGCAGGGCGTAGCAAGGGCACAGGATTGCCGGCAAGCGAGCAGGAGTTACTCGCGACGGAAAACAGGCCGAGAGCGGCGACGTTCAGGTCCACGTCATTGCCTTGCGCGCTCACTCCAGCGGTAGTCGGGTCGACCACGACAATGTCCATGCCAGTTGCGGATGGGGAAGCGCTACTCAGAGCGATGACGTCGTTGGAAGCGTTTGGCGGAGCGACCACGAGAGACACAGCGTTGGATTCTGTCCCACCGGGATTCTGGATTTGCACCGAGACATTTCCCGCCACGGAGACGTCGGCAGCCGTGACGGGGGCGCTGCATGCCGTCGACGTGAGGCATATCGTGGTTCGCGCGGTTCCAGCGACGAGTAATGTCGAGCCCGGCCCCGGACTCGACGCTGTGAAACCGCTTCCTTCCACGAGCAGCGTAAAGCCATCGGCTGCGCCCGCATAAACGCTGGCTGGAAGCAACGTAAGAATGTTGGAGCCGGTGGAGATGGTCACGTTTGCCACACCGGATTGAGTGGGGTCGTCCGAGCTGACGGCCACGACTTGCAGAGCGTCCGGCGATGGCGCGGAACCCGGCGCAGTGTAGTTGCCGTTTGCGTCGATCGAACCGCAGACACCTGCATTCGCACATGCCGTTCCCTGAACTTGCCACACCACGCTCTGGTTGCTGGTGCCGAGGACCGTGGCCGTAAAGCCTTCGACGGACAGAGGTGCGAGCGTGATGCTCTCCGGCTGCACGGAGACCAGCGCGTGATTGATCACCGTGACCTGCGAAGTCGCGGTTATTGCGGCATCCGCCGCGCTCGTGGCCTCAATGCTCACGGGATTCGGCTGGGGAATCGCTCCTGGCGCGACGTAGTCCACCTGCAGCGCGGTTCCACTTGTAACGCTTTGGCATGGGCTTGAGGCCACAACACAGATTTGCCCGAGTGTGGTGTTTCCACCGGAAACGCCGCTTACGCTCCAACTTAATCCGGTATTTGTGGTCCCGAAAACCTGCGCGGTCAGCGTCACGCGGTGATTGACCGCTAGCGTGTCGGTGGACGGAGAAAGACTGACGTTTACGCCCGCCTGGACAGCCAATGACGCTTGCGCTTTTTTCGTGGGGTCAGCCTGCGGGGTTACCGTTACCGTGACGCTGTCAGGATTCGGCGCCGTGCCCGGCGCGGTGTAGGTTGCCGTACCTGCGGTGACTGTTCCGCCCGATCCCTGGGTCGTGACTACCGTTAGAGTTCCGCAGGTTGCGGAACTGCACCCGGGGCCGGAGAGCGACCAGGACAGAACTGTGCTGGGATTCGAGCCTGGAACAGGCGTCATGGTGACGACGATCGTCGCTGTGCCTCCTGCAGGCACGGTTTGCGGCGCGGTCACTTGAAGCGTGAAATTGCTGGTGATGCTTATGGGGGCGGTGGCTTGCTTCGATGGATCGGCGACGCTTTGCGCGGTGAGCGTTGCAGTTGCGGTGGACGGAAGAATCGCAGGCGCGGTGTAGTTGCCGCTCAGGTCCACACTTCCGCACGCCGCGGGGCACGCCGCACCGCTGAGGGCCCAGCGAACCGAGGTGTCCGGATGCCCGGCACTGGTGATCGCCGCATGAAACGCCTGGGTGGCGCCGAGTTCAACACTAGCATTCGGCGGCGCGATGCTGATCGCGATGTCGCTTGTGATGGTAAGCTGCGACGTCGCCGATTTCGTTGGGTCTGCCTGACTCGTGGCCGTAACTTGGACAGTCGAGGGCGATGGCAAATCGCCCGGGGCAGTGTAAACCCCACCGGTTGTTATTGTTCCGCTGGATGCAGTACCCCCTGCTACGCCGTTGACACTCCAGTTCACGGCGGTGTCGGTCGTGTTTGTGACCGTGGCGATCCATGTTTGCGAGTTCCCTAGTAAGATCGAGCCACTCGGTGGCGTCAGAGTCACGTTTATGGCTGGGGGAGGCGGAGGAGGCGGGGGCACCGTGACGGAACCTGCACCGCCGCCGCAGCCCACCGCGCATGCAGTCGCCGTGAGGACGATCAGGACCAGAAAAATGACGTGAGCTTGCATACAGACGTCGGGTCTGTGAATCGTTTTCAGGTTCACAGCGTCTTGCTTGAGAGGCGGCATGCAACCCGGAATGCAGGCGAAGGGCCAGCGAAAGGCGACGGCGGCTTTTGGCGCCGCTGACGGAAACGAAATTGAGCTCGTTCCTTGTAACTATATGTAAACACAAAGGTTGTTTAATGGCATGGATTACGGGCTGTAACTTGTTGCGGCACTCATGGCTTATCTGACGGCTAAACTGCGACGCCGCATATTCCTCTATGGAACTGAGCCTGCGCCTTGCTGTTCCAAAACGGGACCGCCCCGCTGCACCGGGTGATGTTTCGCAAGCACTTTTGTATTGAACTGCCAGGTTAAATACACTTCAGTGAACCAAATGGCATGCCGTGCCGTCTGGCAGGTGTACGGGGAGGGCGAGCGCTTTCGGCTCGCACAAGAGACCCAATGCAGGAGCTGGTTCTGATCCAGCCAGGCCGTACCGCCGAGAAAGAGCTCGCGCAGGAAGCGGCTGCAGCCGCTCTTCGCTGCGAATTCGAGGAGCGGCTCGCGGAGTGCGGGCCGCTGGCGTATCGCGTGGCGCGCGGGGTGCTGCGCAACAGCGCGGAAGCGGAAGACGTGGCGCAGGAAGCACTGCTGCGTGCGTACCGGCGCTTTGAGCGCTTACGCGATCGCACGCGGTTTCGCGGGTGGCTCGTACGCATCTCGTTTCGGCTGGCGATTGACCGGGCGCGCTCCTCGAAGCGGCGCGAAGTACGCGAGACGCTCTGGTCGCAATCGGCGCCCCGGCCTTCCACGGAAGACTTGGCCGCCAACGCTGAATTTCAGGTGCATCTCGATCGAGCCATGGACGAACTTCCTGAGAAACACCGTCTTGTGCTTCTGCTCGCGGCGATGCAGGGCCACTCGCTGGAAGAGGTCGCAGAGATGCTTGGCCTGCCGATGGGAACGGTGAAATCAAGATTGTTTTTTGCACGAAAGCAGCTTGCGGAGAAATTGCGATGCCATGCGAAAACTATAGAGAAGCGTTGACGGAAGCGGCGGCCACGGGTTCTGCGCCGTCACGCGAATTGAGTTTGCACCTGGATGCTTGCGCGGCTTGCCGCGTTGCGTACACCGAAGAGTTGCAACTGTTCGCTGCCATCGACACTGGTCTGCGCGCTGCCGCCGACGCCGAAGTGCCCCCTTCTTTTCTTCCGCGCGTTCGAGCAAGCCTCGAAAACGCATCGGCCTCACAGAGTCGTTTGACGCCGTTTCTGATCTTCGCTGCCGCTAGCATCGCGATTGTGTTAACGGTTTTCGTTGCCACACGCCCGCGTCACGAAATAAAAGATACACAAGCCAAGCAGATTTTTTCGGCGCCACCTCGTGAGAATCCCGAAAAAAGCGCTCGCAGCGAAGCGAGTGGGACTCCTGCGATTGCTGCCTCCTCGCATGCGCGCCGCGCTGTGCCCCGGATAAATTCCGCTCCAGCGAATTCCGCGTCGTCAGCCCAGTTGGAGGTCCTCGTGCCGCCGGACGAACGCGAGGCGTTCGCCCAATTTATCAGTTCGCAGCAAGAGAGAGCTGGAGTGGTCATGGCCGTCATGGCACCGGCCCCGAACGCCAAGGACTCGCTGCTGAGTGTGAAGCCGCTGGAAATCGCCGAGCTTGAAGTTACGCCACTCGAATCACTCGCGAGCGAAGTCCCGGATGGCGACGGAGAAAAGCAGTAGCGAACGATAGATGAAAACTAACGTCTAAACGGAGGATGAAATGAGAACCAGTTCAGTGCAAGTGGTGTCGCTTCTGCTGTTAGGCATGCTCTCGCCGATCGTCTTGGCCCAAGACAAGCCCAAGGCAGACGACAAGGCAAGAGTCGAAGCACCATCAACACCGATAAAGCTGCAGATCGTTTTCACCGAATTTGAGGGCGACAAAAAGACCAAGAGTCTGCCGTACGTGATGTACATGAATGCTCCGGACTCGACCGAAATTCGAGCGGGATGGACCAAGTTCCGCATCGGAAGCCGCCTGCCCATTTATGTAGGCAAGAATGAAATGCAGTACATGGATGTGGGCACGAATGTCGATGCCCGGGCCGCCTACACGGGCGACAGCCACATACTGCTTCAGTTGATTCTTGAACGTTCTTGGGTCGAGGGAGAGGTTTCTGTTCCAATAATGAAATCAGATTCTTCTCCATCGGACCTTCCTAGCGGTCATTTTCAGGAGCCGATCATCCGTGGTTTCAAATCGGAACTGGATATGAAATTGCGCGAAGGGCAGCCCGCCGAGAGCACGATGGCGACGGATCCTGTTAGCGGCAAAGTGGTGAAAGTTGAGATCAGTTTTGTCATCGTGAAATAGTTTTTTAAGCCTTTGAGTTTTGTTTCAGGACGTTTTTCAGTGCGGCAGACAAGTCTGAGTTCTGGAAATTGTAGCCGAGTTGTTGCAACTTCTGCGGGAGGACGCGCTGGCTGGAGAGAAGCAGCGCGTCGGCCATTTCGCCAAGGGCGATACGCAAGGCGAAGGCGGGGGCAGGGAAGAGGGCGGGGCGATGCATCGCGCGGGCTAGAGTTTTCGTGAACTCGGCGTTTTGTACCGGTTGCGGGGAGATTATGTTGATAGGACCGCTTACGTTTCCGTTCTCGAGCGCCAAGCGCAAGATTTCAACCACATCTTCCAGCGAAATCCAGGACATCCATTGCTGGCCCGAGCCAATTTTTCCGCCTGCGAAGAAACGGAAGGGAAGCATCATGGCCGGGAGTGCACCTCCATTTCGTGCGAGGACGATTCCGAAGCGCGCGAGGACTACGCGAATGCCCAGGGCCTCAGCTTTCAGCGCTTCGGTTTCCCAGTCTTTGGCGAGGATGGAAAGAAAATCAGTGCCCGGCTGGCTTTCTTCGGTGAGAAGTTCATCGCCGCGATTGCCGTAGAAGCCCGTCGCCGATGCGGACACGAGCACTCTTGGTCGCGCGTTCATCTTCGCCAGAGCGGTGACCAGTGCGCGCGTCGTATCGATGCGGCTTGAGTGCAACACCGCTTTGCGCTCGACGCTCCAGCGGCCATCGGCGATCGACGCCCCGGCAAGATTCACGACGGCATCCGCGCCAACGGCGGCGCCTCCGAGTTCTCCCGTCGCTGGATTCCAGGCGACACGGAAGCCGTCGTTGGCAAAATCTTTCGCCACGGCGCCGGGCCTCATGAGTCTGCATACCGTGTGGCCAGCCTTAACGAGCGCAGGCACAAGCGCGCTTCCCACCAGGCCGCTTGATCCCGTTACCAGAATTTTCATTGCGATTCGGCTCGACTCTCTGACGCAATCGCTAAAATGTTCACTCTCAAAACGCTACGCAACCCTTGCCTCGCGGTCAAGCAATAGAAAGTTTCAAAGCGAATTTCTGTTACGAAATTATTGGAGACAGAGCAATTCGCCGGCCTGTTGGCGCTAACCGCGCAGGCTATGGCTCGGTACTGCTCCGCGGGTTACAATTCTCTTGTGAGCGTTTCTTCACAGACCGCGCGCGTAAAAGTTCTTTTCTTTGGCCGGCTCAAAGAGATTGTCGGCCACGACGAAGACTCCGTGGAACTCCCCGACGGCGCGTCGATTGAGGCGCTTTTCTCTCACTACGGCGCGAGTCATCCCGAGCTCGCGCGCTTTCGCGCCTCGCTGGTCGCTTCGCGCAATCAGGAATTTGCCGCGTGGAGCACGCCGCTGCATTCTGGGGATGAAGTTGCCTTTCTTCCACCCGTAAGCGGCGGCTAGGGCAGATTCCATGACCAAACCCGTAAAGCCCGATCTTCTCGTTCTCGTGCGCGACCCTATCGATCAGGACGCTTTGATCCAGCACGTACGCGCGGCCGAAGATGGCGCCGTCGTCACCTTCGATGGCTGCGTCCGGAATCATTCCCACGGACGGCGCACTCTGTATCTGGACTACGAGGCTTACGAATCCATGGCGCTCGGAAAAATCCGCGAAATCGCGGGGCAAATCCACGAGAAATTCCCGATTCACCTTGTGGCCATTGCTCATCGGTTAGGCCGGCTTGAAATCGGCGAGACAAGCGTTTTCATTGCGGTGAGTTCGGCGCACCGGCCGGCCGCGTTTGACGCTTGCCGGTTTGCTATTGATACGCTCAAGCGCACTGTACCGATCTGGAAGAAGGAATATTTCGAGGATGGAGCCGTTTGGGCCGACGGCGAGATGCCTCCTGTGCCTCTGGAGACACGCGCGGCAAAACCTGCATCTTAGTGAATCAATGAGCTCCACACCCCCTCGCGCTCTCGCCCTTGCCGCCGCTTTTCTCGCCGCGCTTTTGGTGGCTGGGAGTGCGTTCGCTCAAGACAAGCCGGACCGCCCGCCTTGGGCGCAGCCGAAGCCCAAGCTGCCTGCTAATTCCGCGTCCGCCGATGCTACTGCTCCAGAGCCGCCAACGCTGCCATCGCCTTCGCCTCCGCCGCCCGGTGGCATCGTGCCAACGCCCGAGCAGCCACTCAGGCCGCCGGAAGACGCTGAGCCTCAACGCGGCAAGATTAAAGTCAAAGTGGAACTCGTGAATATTCTGGCCAGCGTTCTGGATGACCACAATCGGCCCGCGCGCGATCTGCCCGTTGAAGCTTTCCAGGTCTTTGAAGAAGGCGTGGCACAGAAGATCGAAGTGTTTGAATCCGAGACGAAGCTGCCTCTGGACCTCGCGCTGATGATCGATTCGAGCATGAGCGCAAATATGGAAATAGCTTTCGAGAAGGAGGCCGCGGCGCACTTTATCCGGCAGGTGCTGCGCCCCGGGGACAGCCTTTCCGTTTTTGGCTTTGACGAGAATGTCACTCAGATGGTTGCGTTCTCGGACAACGTTGCGAACCTGCAGGCCGCTGTGCGAAAGATTCCGCCTGGAGCGGGAACTTCTATTTACGACGCCGTGCTTCTCGGAGCGAAGGCGCTGGAACACCGCGGCGAGGAACGCCGGCGAGTCATCCTTTTGGTTACAGACGCGGGAGAAACCACCAGCCGCGCCGACTTTGAGGCCGCGCGCAAAGAAGCCCTCCGCTCGGACGCACTCCTCTACACCATCGTCATTCGCCCGATGAAAAATGAGAGCGGCCGAAACACGGCGGGCGAGCACGCGCTCACGACGATTACGGAAACTACGGGTGGCGACATGTTTTTTCCTGACACGCCCGAGGAGCTTAACGTGATCTTCGACCTGATCGACCGAGAGCTGCGCACGCAGTACCGCCTGGCTTACTACCCCACGCCCCGCGGGCCCGCGAACACGTATCGCAGCATCGAAGTGAAGGTCTTGAACGGGGACTACCACGTACGAGCGCGGAAGACATATTTGACCGGGCCGCAGTAAGCGCTCGTTCACGCCGGAACTGCTTATAGAGAGTAAGAGCGGCGTTGTGCGGATTGGCGGATGGTTGACATTTTAGACCGGGAGGATGCCTGACAGTTTCTGTTCGTAAAGGTCGTGGGGGGTGACTGCCGGGGAGGGGGACGCGTCCCCCTCCCCGGCAGCCGGAGCGGCC
>DATEQG010000080.1:0-61327 GCA_035272765.1 Candidatus Acidiferrum sp. | reverse complement strand
AAGCTGGCGATTCCGTATGCCTACAACGCGTTCGGGCCGGGGCGCGGTTACATCCCGGACGATTATCCTTACGCGAAAATGAAAATCGTTCCGCTGGATGCGCAGCGCATGGTGGCGAAATTCGCACCAGGCATCGAGATTCCGCTGCATCCCTTTTTTGGCAGCATGGGCGACGCCCCGCCGGAAAGCGCGGGCCGCTTCAACAGCGCTCCGCCGTGGATTATGGCCGGCAATCTCGATAACAAGGACCTCGTCGCCGGCACGACGCTCTACATTCCCGTGCACGCACCCGGCGCGCTCTTTGAAGTGGGCGACGGCCACGCCGGACAGGGCGACGGCGAAGTGGACATTACCGCGCTCGAAACTTCGCTCGTCGGCACGTTTCAATTCATCGTGCGCAAAGACATGCACCTGAAGTGGCCGCGCGCCGAAACGCCCACGCACTACATCACCATGGGCCTCAACGACGACCTGAACGCCTGCGCTACGCTCGCCGTCCGCGAAATGATCGATTTCCTCGTCACCGAAAAACATCTTTCGCGTGACGACGCCTACATGCTCGCCAGCGTTGCTGCCGACCTCCACATTACCGAACTAGTCGACGGCAACAAAGGCGTCCACATGATGCTCCCCAAATCCATCTTCGTTTCGACGGCAAAGTGAATCGCGATGGGCTACTCACTTTCATGGGCGGCGCTCAAGGGCGGCAACCTGCAAACAGCGTGCGCGGCTTTAGGATTGCGCGCGACGGGAAGACGCGAAGAGATTGCCGAGTCCAAGATCGTCGGTGAGCAACTTCCGACGGGATGGTACGTAGTTGTGTTTAACCAAAGCGAAACGGAAGACCGAGAACTCGCGCGTTTGTCACAAGCGGGAGAAGTGGTCTCCTGTTTTGTCGAGGACCACGTCATGGTCAGCTGGGCTTCTGGATGGCGTGAGGGAAACAAAGTCTGGTCCGTGGTCCACGACTGCGAGAAAGGCCGATTTCATCTCGACATTAAAGGAGAAGCTCCATCAGAGTTAAAAGCCATTGCGGAGCGGTTGATCGCCAAACAGCAAGCCGCTGGCGCCGAGAAGGCCGACGTGGATCACGTTTACGATGTGCCTGCTGAGCTTGCGAAGGTGCTCACGGGTTATCGGCACGATCAAGACACGCCCGGATTGACTGGAGACGTGTTTGAGATTCTTGAGCGGGCAGTCGTGCCCGTCGGTAGCGGCAGGCGATGGCGCTGGGGATACGCGTGGTTGTTCTTGTCCACGCCAGTTGCTGCTTTATTGTATCTTCTAGCGGTGGCCTTGTTTGGCGAGCGCCTTCCCTACTGGGCGAGTGCGGATCCCAAAGACAATGTGAGTCTTGCGTTGATCCTGCACGTGCTTGTCTGCTTCCTGATTGTGAAATTACGGAAACGGCGTAGAGCGCCGTCCCCAGTGCGGGAAGGGTGAAATGAAACATTCGTTCGCGATGGCTATGATTCTTGTTGCAGCGGTGCTTGTAGGGGCGCAGCATGCTGCGCCCCTACAACCCAGGCTGCTTGCGTCCTGGCAACCGCCGCAAACCATCAGCCCGGACTGGTGCAAAGCTCTGCCGCGCCCGGAATATAAAACTCTCGAGCGCGTGCTGCCGAACGAGCCATGGTTTGAAGTCTACAAAGTCGCGCCAGGTGTCTTCGCCATCTACGAACCGCACCAAGCCGAAGAAGTCATCTCGTATCTCATCGTGGGGACCAAACAAGCGCTGCTCTTCGACACCGGCATGGGCATCGCCAACATTCACAAAGTCGTCGCGCAATTGACCAATCGCCCCGTCGTCGTCCTGAACTCGCACACGCACAACGATCACGTCGGCGGCAATTCCCTCTTCACCTTCATCTACGGCATGGACACGGACTTTACGCGCCAAAACGCGAAGGGCTCCCGCGACGACGCGCAAGAAGAACTCGCCCCCGGCATGATCTGCGGCACTCTGCCCAAAGGCTTTGACCCGAAGACCTATGGGACCAAACCCTGGCACGTCTCGCTCTTCGTGAAAAACGGCTTCAGAATCAATCTCGGCGGCCGCACCCTCGAAATCATTTCCACTCCTGGCCATACGCCCGACGCCATCTGCCTCATCGATCGCGCCAACGGCCTGCTCTTCACCGGCGACACGTACTATCCCGGCCCCATTTGGCTCTTCCGCCCCGAAACGAATCTCGACGCGTACGTCGCGTCCGTGAAATGGATAGCCGATCTCGCGCCGCAAGTAAAACTAGTCCTCGGCGCGCACAACGTGCCAGTCGCCGATCCGAGCGTTTTACCCCGGCTCGTCACCGCGATCGAAGCCGTCCGCGCTGGAAACGTCGAAGCCAAGCCGCTCGAAGGCGGGAAAGCCACCTACACGACGGACGGCATAACCTTTCTTCTCAAGGCCCAGCCCGCGGGAGTAAAATGACGGCGTTGGACGCCAGCTATGAGCACGAACCTTTCACGAATCCTTTGCCTGGCCTTCGCCGGATCATTTTTCTGTCTTCCGGCCCGCGCTCAGTCGCAAAATGCGCCATCGCAAAAGAAGTCGAAGCATCCCAAGCCGGTGGAAATCAATGTTCAGAACTATTACGGCGGCGTCTTCCTAATCGGCGATGGAGGAATCCCGAACGGCCCCTGTTTTCGCATCAATGGGCGCGTCACCTCCGCCGAATTCTTTAACTATCTGAAATCCTATGACAGCAATGACGGAACCGTCTTTCGCCTCGGCACAGACGAGGTCACGCAGTTCCCCGACAAAATCCTGCTTTCGCTGACCATTCGTGATCAGCCGTGTTCCACGGGCCTTCAGCCAGTCGGCACGGGTGTCTATCTCACCCAGGAAACCATGGGTTCTCTGAAGCTTTCGCTGTATTGGAAACACGGCGTGGATCTGCGCCCCGCGGGCAAAGCGGTCGTCGTGCATTTTTCCGTCGATCCCATCGAGCCTTACGCGACGGAGCTTGCCGCGGAATTGCCCAAGCGGTATTTGTGGTCCTACGAATTTGGCATTCCCGCCGGGGGCGTCCCCCTAACGGACAGCCTTGTGCTCATTTTCCGCACACCCGATGGGCACATCGCCGCGCGCGTCGCCGCGCGTTTGTAATTCGCGCGCTACGTTTGCAGCGTTTCTTTACTGGAGTCCCAGCGCAATCAGGCTAATAGAATTAGTTTTTTTTCATCCCATGGAGCTGACTTTTTCCGGCTCGATCTTGTAGAGCACGCGCACTTCGCCCGGCTGGCGGAACGGATAAACCGGCTTGCCCAGATATTTCTGCGAAAGCTTGTTGATATGATCGTCCGCGCCGTTCTGCGTAATCTCGACAACGCGCCCGCGAATTTCTAGATAACGATAGGGATTCGCCGGGTCCTGCAGCGAAACGGAGACCCGAGGATCGCGGCGAACATTTTTGTCCTTCACGCGGCCGAGCGCGGAATTGAATCGGACGTACTTGCCGTCATAATCCACCCAGACTGGAGTCACTTGCGGGCTGCCGTCTTTCATAATTGTGCCGAGATTGCCGAACGCGGGCTTTTCCAATAAGTCCGCGTATTTTTCGGGAATGTTTTCTGCCATGTCTGTCTCCTGACGATTCTGTTCCGTACAGCTGAACACTCAGACTCTAGCACGCGCGAAGCGCACTTCGCAGCTTTGGCGTGTGTTTCCGGACTGCGAGGCCCGGGCGAGCGTTCAAACAAACTTTATTTCTGGCGCGCGGCCCAACGAAGTGAGAGGCGCTCCGGTGAGTTTCTGCAATTCTTCAATGCTCCATCCCGGTGCGATTTCGCGAAGCATAAGTCCTTCCGGCTTCACGTCGATCACCCCGAGATCGGTGATGATAGTATCGACACACGCGAGCCCCGTCAGCGGATAGGTGCACTGGCGCACGATTTTTGGCGCGCCTTCCTTGGTAGTATGTTCCATGCAAACGATCAGCTTTTTTGCGCCCGCCGCGATGTCCATCGCGCCGCCGATCCCGCCGGAGCCTTTGGCGCCGGGAATCTTCCAGTTCGCAAGATCGCCTTTTTCCGAGACTTGAAACCCGCCGAGCACGGCGACGTCGAGATGGCCGCCGCGCGTCATGAGATGCGCATCGGCTTGATGAAAAAAAGAAGCTCCTGGAATCAATGTCACCGGGACTTTCATCGCATCAACCAAATCGTAGTCTTCTTCCCCGGGCCGCGCGCGCCGCCCCATGCCGAGAATTCCGTTCTCGCTGTGAAAATAAACTTCGACGTTTTTCGGCAAATAATCCGCGATGAGATTGGGGATGCCCCAGCCGAGATTTACATACGCACCATTGGGCAATTCCATCGCGGCACGCTGTGCGATCTGCCCGCGCGTCAGCCGAGGCTTATCCGGCATAGCGGACTCCTTTGGCTTGCACGATGCGGTGCACAAAGATCGCCGGCGTCACAACTTGTTCCGGCTTGATCGAGCCGGCTGGGACAATTTCGTCGACTTCGACGATGGTCGCCGTCGCGGCCATGGCCATAATCGGATTGAAATTCCGCGCCGCGAGACGGTAGGTCAGATTGCCCAGCTCGTCGGCCGTCTCGGCCTTGATGAGCGCGTAGTCCGCGTGAATGGGCATCTCGAGGATGCAGCGTTTCCCTCCAATGACGCGCTCTTCTTTCCCGCCTGCGACTTCCGTGCCTACGCCGACGGTCGTGTAAAATGCGCACAGACCCGCGGCAGCGGCGCGCATACGTTCGCAGAGAATTCCCTGAGGCACGAGCTCGAGCGTCACTTTTTTAGTGGCGAGTTGCTCTTGAAAATAAGTGGAATGCGGGCCGGGAAAAGAGGCAATCACGTGCCGGATCTGGCCGTTCTTGAACATCAAGCCCAGCTCGCCATCGTGTGTTCCGCAGTTATTGCTGATTGCGGTGATGTCTTTGGTGCCTTTCAGAGCCAGCGCCTGGATCAAGTTATTGGGAAATCCCGCGCCACCGAATCCGCCGAACATGATGCGAGCGCCGTCTGGAATATCGGCCACGGCCGAATCCAAGCTTGCGTGGATTTTGTGTCGCATGGCTCGGCGTATCCTACCAGAGGCGGTGCAAGTCTGCAGAAGCGAGTGCGAAGGGTCAGCCGGTACCAATAAATCCGGACTGGCACGGCGCGGCTCGCGTCGTCTAACATGGTTGCACAGCCATGAAACGCGGAACTCTAATATTGATCTTGCTGATTGCTGCGGTGCTTGGGGTTGGCTTCGTGGGGTATTCCCTGCTGCACAACGGCGTGAGCGCAAAGGCGACACCCTCTGCGATCGAGATCATGATGGCGCGGAAAGCCAGGCACATGGCGCTTCCGAGCGAGGCGCGATCACTAGTTAATCCGGTGGCGGCCTCCGAAGAAAACTTGCGGGACGGCAGATTGCACTTTGCCGACCATTGCGCCATCTGCCACGGCAACGACGGCAGTTGCGACACGATGATGGGCAGCGGACTCTACCCCAAACCGCCGGACCTGCGGCTTGCGGAAACGCAAAAGCTTTCCGATGGCGAACTTTTTTGGATCATTGAGAATGGCGTGCGGTTTACGGGCATGCCGGCGTTTTCTACTCATCACAGCTCCCCGGAGGATAGCTGGAAGCTCGTACTTTTCATCCGCCACTTGCCGCAATTGACGGCGGAGGAACGCATCGAGATGGAGCGCAATAACCCAAAGAGTCCCGCCGACATCCTCGAGGAGCAGCAAGAGAATGATTTTTTGAATGGAAAGGCACCGACGCCTCCTGCGGAATCGCATCACCATTAGTGTGCTGAAAAAATCTCAAGCATGCCGGGGCGCGCGGCGAGTTGCGTTTCCTGCAATCGTGGAATACTGTTTGAAGAGGCTCGAGCCCGAGGAGATGGCTATGAAAGTTCGCTTCGCGGCATTTCTATTAACGCTGGCCGCTGTCTGCGGCGCCGCTTTTGCGCACGGCGATTTGAAACATGTCAGCGGAACGGTGGAGAAAATCACGGCGGGTTCTATCTTCGTGAAAACGGCTGATGGAAAGTCGGTCGAGGTGAAGATTGTTTCGTCGACCGTGTATGTCTTTCATGCCGCAAACCAATCTGGGACGCTCGCCGACACCAGCCCGGACAAACCAGCGAAATTTGCCGACCTTGCGGTAGGAGATCGCGTGCTCATCCACGCAAAGCCGAATGGCGACACGCTGGAAGCTGCGGAAGTGAAATTTTCCGTGCCAGCTGTCGTGGCGAGCAAACCAAAATCCTGAAGGACCCTCAACGCGCCGGGTTTGAGTTCAATCATTCCTCCACTAGATGGCAGGAGTGCGTCTTCAGCACCAGCCAGACGCGGCTTCCTTCCGCGAGCTCGAGCGACCTCACGGCTCCCGGCGTCAGGTGCACGATAAATTCCACCCCGCAGTCGACCCGCGCGCGAACCAGCGTGCCGCGTGGTTCCATCGCGACGATTTTTCCTTCGATGACGTTGCGCGCGCTTAGGCCTTGCGGCGGCGAGGTTGCGAGCAGAATATCCCCCGCGCGAATGGCCAAACGTACGCGGTCTCCTGCAGAAGCGTAGCCTAGTGGGACCTCGATTTCGCAACGGCTTTCGCTGAGACGCACGCGCATCACGCCGTCGGCTTCGCGCAAATCGACGACTGTCCCACTTAGCAGATTTTCAAAACCGGCTGCTTGCGCCAGCCGCTTGTGCCGCGGCGCTTCCAGCACCTCGAAGGGCGTTCCCGCGCTGATCACGCTCCCGCTATCCATCGCGATCACGCGCTCGCCGAGTGCGTCCACTTCTTCGCGCGCGTGAGTCACGTACAAAATCGGGATGCGCGACGCCGCGTTCCATGCACGCAGATCCTCGACAATCGCGGCCTTCAGTTCCGCATCCAGCCCAGACAGCGGCTCATCGAGCAATAACACGCGGGGCTGTGTGACGAGAGACCGCGCCAGGGCAATTCTCTGGCGTTCTCCGCCGGAGATTTCCTCGGGCCGGCGCGCACGCAGTTTGTCTACCCGGAAGGCTTTCAAGATGTTTTCCACACACGCGGCGCGCTGCTCGCGCGGCAAACCATCGAGTCCGTAGGCCACGTTCTTTTCGGCGCTCATGTGCGGGAAGAGCGCCAGCGTTTGAAAAACGTACGCGATGCGACGCGACTGGGGCGGACAATTGAAGTTGGCCTGCGAATCAAATAGCACTTCTTCTCCGATGGCGATGCGTCCGGAATCTGGACGCGCCAATCCCGCAATGCAATCCAGCAGCGTGGATTTCCCGGCGCCGGATGGACCAAAAAGAATGGTGATGCCTGGGGGAACTTTGATGGAAATATCCAGCAGAAATGAGGGAGACCCTGCGCGAATTCGTTCCAGCTTCGCGCGCGCCGTAAGCATGGCCGCGTTTAGTTCGCCGTCCACGGGGTCCAGAGACGGCGTCCGATTTGGCGACCTGCCTGGCGGTTCACGGCGTATACAAGGGACAATACCGCGAACGAAATGGCAAGCAGCACGAGCGCCATGTGATTCGCATCGGCGTATTCGAGCGATTGCACGTGATCGTAGATATCGATCGAAACCGTGCGCGTCACGCCCGCCAAATTGCCGCCGACCATCAGCACCACGCCAAATTCGCCCATGGTGTGGGCAAAGCTGAGCACCAGGGCTGTCACAACGCCGGGAATCGAGAGCGGAAGGATCACACGGTAAAATGTGCGCAGCCGCCCGGCGCCGAGCACGGCGGAAGCGTCTAAGAGTTTACGGTCGACAGATTCGAAGGAGGCGATGAGAGGCTGAACGGCGAACGGCAGACTGTAGAGCACGGACGCGAGGACCAGCCCTTCGAACGTAAAAGCCAAGCCGTGCCCGAAAAACGTTTGCCAAAATCTCCCGAGCGGGCCGCGCGGTCCCATGGCGACGAGAACATAAAATCCCAGAACCGTCGGAGGCAGAACCAGCGGCAACGCCACGAAGGCTTCGAGCAAAAACTTGCCGCGCCAATTCGAGTACGCCAGCCAATAGGCGAGAGGCAGTCCGCCAGCCAGGAGAATCGCAGAAACGCAGAGGGCGAGCCGGAGGGAAAGCAGTAGAGCGTCCATATTTATTTATTCTGGGAGCCCGAGGGAGGCACGGCCGCACTGGCAGCTGGAAACGTGAAGCCATACTTTGCGAGAGTAGCGCGCCCGGTTTCACTCCTCACAAATTCCAAAAAGGCGCGCGCGCCATCTTTGTTTGCGGCGCTCTTTAGAACGATGGCGGCTTGCTCGATCGGCGGATGCATGTCCGCCGGAATTTCCCAGCGTTTGCCGTCTTTCATGCCGGGCGAAACGGCCAGCGACATAGCGACAATGCCGGCCTGCGCATTTCCGGACTGCACAAACTGGGCCGCCTGCGAGATATTTTCTCCATAGACCAACTTGGATTTCACCTGCTCATAGATGCCGGCTTTTTGAAGTGCTGCGAGTGCCGCGCGGCCGTACGGAGCGTGCTCAGGGTTGGCAATGGCGATTTTTTGCACACTCGCGTCCAGCAACGTCTTCCATCCGAGGCGGGCTACATCCACCTTTGCATCCGCGGGCGTCCAGATCGCGATGCGCCCGACTGCATATTCGTATAGAGTTCCTGGCTCAGCAAATCCCGCCGCTTCCAATTTCCTCGGATAGTCGATGTCCGCCGAGAAGAACAGATCGAACGGCGCACCGTTTTGCAGCTGTGAGAAGAAGTTTCCGCTGGAGCCGTAGGTCACGTCAGCTTTCGTTCCAGTCTGCTTCTCAAATTGAGCGGCGATATCTTGCATGGCGAATTTCAAATCTGCAGCGGCAGCCACGCGGATTTCTTGCGCACGTGCGGCTCTTGCCGTCGGCAGCGCCGCAAAAAACAGTACAAAAAAAACCCGGCGCGTTAACATGTTTCATCTCCACTGGTCACGAATCACCCTTCAGCAGTTAGCCTGCGCAAGTCGCGGGGAATCGCCGTTCACACGCGCAAAATCATTACCTCCGTGGACTTGATCAGCGCCGCGGCTCTTTCCCCCGGTTTCAATCGCATCTCTTTCGCGGCATCGGCGGTGATAATGGCGGTGATGTGCTGCTCTCCGATGGCCATCGTCACCTGTGCAAGTAAGCCGCTGTATTTGACGGCGATCACACGGCCGTGCAACTGGTTGCGCCCGCTGATTTTCCTGAAATTGCCCCGGCGCATGACGATATCGCCGCGTTCGAGCTTTTTCGGAATCATGCGGTCGATTTCGCTTTCTGGGATGCGGTGATGCCCGCCCGGCGTTTTCACCGTTTTGATTTTCCCGCGGTAGATCCACTGCTTCAGAGTGGGGTAGCTGATGCCGAGGATCCTGGACGCTTCTCTCGGCGGCAATAGCGC
The DNA here is from genome assembly GCA_035272765.1 of Candidatus Acidiferrum sp. GTDB lineage: Bacteria > Acidobacteriota > Terriglobia > Acidiferrales > UBA7541 > Acidiferrum. Next base: position 51,991 of record DATEQG010000080.1, on the reverse strand, counting down.
GGCTCGGTACATCAAGCCCTCCTCAACGAGCGTGTTCCTTTTTCATTAAATAGAAACCGCTATTGTAGTACGATTCTATGCGTTTCTATCCGTTATTTTCCGTGACCCATCGAGCATCTCCCTTTATCGCTTCGGCAACTAGTATCGAATTGCCGCGCTGCGGGCCCTTGCCATCGCGTAAAGTAACAAAAGAGAGAGAGCAGAAATCCGCGTTGGGGGCACTCATGACTCTTGTCACCGCCAAACTGACCGCCGATGACATTCGCAAGGCCGTCGAACTCTTCTGGACAACGTTTCTGGCCAAATCAGAAGAAGAGCTGAATGATTTTTATGCTCCAGGCAGCACCGTTTTCCAGATTGCCATGGGCCGAAGCGAGCCAGGCCGGCTAGGCGCGATGCGGCGTTCGCGCGAATACTTCAACCCGGACACGCGCATGGAATTAAAACTGAGCCCGATCGACATTGTAATGTGTGGAAACGATGCGGGTGTCGCCAGCTACACATTCCAATTCCAGGCGAGCGGCCGCGACGTGGGCGGCAAGCGTATGGCGGAAAAACTGGAAACCGTGCGAGCCACACACGTCGTGCACCGCGACGCCACCGGCAAACTTCGCATCGCGCACGAACATTTTTCGGTACCGGTCGCAAACGAGGCTCGATAGCACGGTCTTCTTAACGCTCGCGGAGGTCTAATTCCTGAGCGGTTTCCCTGTCTTTAGCGTGAACGCCATACGTTCCTGCGTTTTCTTTTCGCCGCACAAGGAGACAAAGGCTTCACGCTCCAGATCGAGGACGTACTGCTCGCTGACGAGTTGCGGCGAGGTGAGCGGACCACCGGCGAGGATGTTCGCGAGCTTGCGGCCCACGTGCGCGTCGTAGTCCGTGATGTATCCACCGCGCTGCATCATGTGAATCACGAGCTTCGCGCCGGCCAGGAATTGTTCGCCGAGGACTTTGATTTGTGTGTTCTGAGCGCCTTCCTGCCAGCTTGCCGCCAGCGGCTTGTATCCTCCGCGAACCAGCGCGAGTGCGGCTTCTTTCGCATCACCCACCAGGCGGTCGCGATTCATGGAGACGCCATCTTCGCGCCGCAAGAATCCAAGCGCACGGCTCTCTTCAGCGCTGGTTCCCACTTTTGCCATGGCGATGGCTTCGAAAACGGGCTTCATCGCGTGAAACAAATCCAAATCCTCGCCGCCGGCCGCATGTTCATTCGCACGGATGAGCATCTCCTTCGTTCCGCCGCCGCCGGGAATCAAACCGACGCCAACTTCCACCAGACCGATGTAGGCCTCCGCCGCAGCCTGAATTTTCGCAGCGTGCAAACCGATCTCGCATCCTCCGCCGAGGGCCATCCCCTGCGGCGCGGCCACCACGGGCTTCGGCGCATATTTCAAACCCAGGTTCACATTCTGAAATTGCTTCACGGCCATGTGCAGCTCATCCCACTCTTGTTCCTGAGCGGCAACGAGCATGAGCATTACGTTCGCGCCCACGGAGAAATTCACGGCCTGGTTGGCGATGATCATGGCGTCGAAATCGGTGTCCAACCGCTTCAACCCTTTGTGCAGCATAGACATCAGGTCCGCGCCAATGGCGTTCATTTTTGCGTGAAATTCGCAACAAACCACACCGTCGCCGAGGTCAATAAGGCTCGCGCCGGAGTTGCGCTCGATTTCTCGGCCGGCTTCCTTCTGCGATTTAAGAATGATCACGCCGGGCGGCGTTTCCAAAGGCTTTGCCACGCCGCTGGTCACGTCGAAGACTGTTGTCTTGCCTTTCTCGGATTCGTAAAATCCCTTCCTCCCGCTTGCCAGAACTTTTTCGATCGCGGACGGAATCGCGCGGCCTTCTTTTTGGATTTGCGCAGCGAACGCTTTTACACCGATCGCGTCCATCATTTCGAAAGGCCCCATCTCCCACGCGAATCCCCACTGCAGCGCGTGGTCCACATCCACAACGCTGTCTGAAATTTCCGGCACGCGCCTTGCTGCATACAAACACATCTCCGATAGCCCGCCCCAGATGAACTGCTGGGCCTTGTCGCCTTTCTGACCTTCGAGCAGTGGCCCGACCAGCGCGCGCAGACGCTCTCGCGTGTCCTCAATTGCTTTTCCCATTTCGAGCGAGGCGAATTTCGCTTTTTGGCGTGGCCGATACTCCATGGTGTTGACGTCCAACGTCAGAATCTCTTTTTCGCCCTCGCCTTTCACTTTCTTGTAAAAGCCCTGGCCGGTCTTGTCTCCCAGCCATCCACGCCGGACCATTTCTTCGATCAGCGGCGGCACTTTGTACATTTCGTGCGATTCATCGTTCGGCGCAGTTTCGTAAATGTTCTTGATTACGTGCACCAGCACATCCAGCCCCACGAGATCCGCTGTTCGAAACGTCGCGGATTTCGGCCAGCCCACTGCAGGCCCCGTGCACGCATCCACTTCTTCGATGGTCATCCCCAGCGTTGTCATCAGCCGGATGGCGTTCAGCATCGAAAATGTTCCGATGCGGTTGGCAATGAAGTTTGGCGTGTCTTTCGCAATCACCACGCCTTTGCCGAGTCTGCGGTCGCAAAACTCATCTAGCGTGTCGATCACTTCGCTTGACGTTTTTGGCCCTGGAATCACTTCCACCAATTTCATATACCGGGGTGGATTGAAAAAATGCGTGCCCGCCCAGTGCTGTTGAAACTCTTCGCTCATGGATTCAGCGATCAAATGAACAGGCAAACCGGAAGTGTTGGTGGTGACAATCGCGCCCGGCTTGCGGAATTGCGCTACGCGCGAGAGCAAATTTCTTTTGATCTCGAGGTTTTCCGCTACTACTTCGATGATCCAGTCCGCTTCCGCACAGCGCGCCAAATCGTCTTCAAAATTTCCGATGGAGACTTTCTCGGCCAGCGCCGGTACGAAAAACGCCGCTGGCTTCGATTTTTTCGCGGCTTCGAGCCCTGCGCGCACAATCTTGTTTCGGTCTCCGGTGGGTGCACCGGGCTTTAAATCCGGCGGAACAATGTCCAACAGGATGCACGGGAGCCCAGCGTTGGCCAAATGCGCGGCGATACGCGAACCCATGGTTCCCGCGCCCAACACGGCTGCCTTCTCGATTCGACGTTTCATGGCTTGCCTTTTCCGGAGCCCTTTTGGGAGATTGAGACGAGGGGACAGGTTACAAAACCGCCATCCCCTGGTCAAACGAACTATGGCCCTGCCGCGGGGCGCGCGTTAGAGTATTGTGAGAATGAGTCCCGGCAAGGTGACAGACGCCATCGGCTGGCTCCAGTCCGCCAAAGAAAGATTGCTATCTCTGGCCGAACCTGACGAGCGCAAGCCCGCGGAACGCCCTCGCGTGGGCCTCGCGCTCGCGGGCGGATTCGCGCGCGGCATCGCCCATATTGGCGTCTTGCGCATTCTGCGCGAGGCCGGCATACCCATCGACTTGGTCGCCGGCACGAGCGTTGGCGCACTCATTGGCGCGGCTTTCTGCGCCGGCACGCCACTCGATGAGATGGAGCGCATCGGCTCGACCACCAGCTTCACCGATTTCGGCCGCTGGACGCCTTCCTGGCTGGGCCTCGCCACCAACCAACGCCTGGAAAAATTTCTCGCGCAATTCACGCCGGTGAAAACTTTCGAGCAGATGTCCATTCCCCTGGCGATCGCCACGACCGACATCAACGCAGGCGTCTCCGTTTACTACACCCGCGGTCCTGTCGGCCTGCCCCTGCGCGCGTCGTGCGCCTATCCGGGGCTCTTCGTGCCGATTCAATATGAAGGCCGCACATTAGTGGATGGATTTCTGACTTCACCCGTTCCCGTGGAAGGCGCGCTGCTTCTCGGAGCGGACGTCGTGATCGCCGTTTATCTCGAAGCCGGCAATCTCGAACAGCCTCGCACCTTCACCGACGTGCTCAGCCGTTCCTTCAATATCATCCAGCGTCACACCGATCTCACCTGGCGCCAGCAGGCTGACGTCATCATCGAGCCGGACGTAAAACTTTTCGTTTGGGATGATTTTACAAGGACGCCGGACCTGGTAGCAGCGGGCGCCGCAGCCACTCTGGCGGCTCTGCCAGATATTCGCGCAGCCATCAGCGGCGAGAAGCGCGATTCGGCCGCCTAGCTACGACAACCAGCCAGCCTCGGTGCCAATTCGAGCGTTAGCTGCTGGCTATTCCGGCGTGACCTGCACGACCACGGGTTGACCTTCGCCTTTGCCCCGTTGCGTGAGCCACGCGCCTAGGCCCTCGGCGAAACGCTCCGGCGTTAAACGGAAGCTCGCTTCCACTCTGCCGTCCGCTACGGGAAGCGTGTCGTCGAAATCGGCGGAATTCGTGAAATTGCGCATGCAGAATTGATCGAGCCAATCGAGGGGGCAGGCGCGGGTTTCGCCGCGAATGACTACATCCACTTTGAATTTCTGTGCGTACACGACGCCATCATAACATCGCAGCGGCAGTGTTTTTTGGCGGCCCCAGGGGCTAATTAGGAGATGCGCGGGCGCTTGACGCTGTGAGCCAAGCCAACGCGCTCGAGCGTCCAAATGAAGTACCAACCGATATCTGTTTGCCACCAGCGCAGGCCGAGGCGCGCCGAGCCGGCGTGCGAATGATGATTTGCATGCCAATTCTCGCCCCAGGCGGTAATTTGGAATGGACCAAGCCACCACACGTTCATGCTGGAGTCCTCGATGCCCTCTTTGGCATGTCCGAGATGCGTGAGGCTATTGACGAAGCATTGCATGTGCAGCGTGTAGACCAATCGGATAGCGCCGATCCAAAAAAAACCCATCCACCCGAAACCAAGCAGCAGCCCCGAGAAGATCGAAAGAATGATGACGGGAGTTTCCAGCCAGCCCCACACCGTGTATATGCCGCCGGTCAATTCGGGGGCCCAGCGCTTTTTATCTGCGGGTTGCGTCTGATACAGCCAGCGCAAATGCGCCCACCAGAAACCGCCTTGCTTTGGACTGGAGATATCGTCGGGCGTGTCCGTCACGGAATGATGAAGCCGGTGATAAGCGACCCAGCTCGCGGGATGACCGGAACCGTTGAACACCGCCCAAAAGATGAGGAACTGCTCGACAAACTTGTTGACCTTGAGCGTCTTGTGCGCCAGCAGCCGGTGATAGCAGACCGTCGTACCGAGCCCTCCGAATGCAATGAAGAGAAGCGCCAAACCAACCACTTTCAGGCTGGGCAGAGGGAACAGAATCAGTCCAACGACCGCGAGCGCGTGAACGAGGACGAGATATGCGAAGACGCCTTCTTTGCCGTGTACCGGTTTCCAGAAGGGACGTTCCCACGGCCGTACTTCTTGTGTGGCGACTAATTCCATGATCTCTCCGGCGATTTAGTTGAATGCTTGACTGCCTGGTGTGTCGAGCCTGATAGGCAGCTTAACAATACCATTTTTCTTCTTTGGGTGAAGTAAATCTGTTCGCAATGAGACACCAAAGAGGAAACTGTTTCGAGGAGGATTCATCGCTCGTTCTGCTGAATTCGCGCACTCGCACGCTGCGACAATTTCCAGACTGGCCCGTACCTGGGCCTCCCTCTGCGGCTAATTGTTCAAGCGCAATTCAAATATGAGTTTTGTTTTGCATTGTCCGGGAAATGACAAGAGAAAGACCGCTCGCGGCGTGCAACATCAACTGCAAAAAGGTTAGGAGAAGAAGGGAAATGCAAACTTATCTTTGCAAATCCCGCAGCGCATCATTGAGTTCCACCAAATTTGAATCGAGACGGTAAAAGCCGGGGCGCCAGTTTCCGACCGTCTCTTCAGCGGCGAATCTCAGCACAGCAAAATCATCCGCGCCGGTCTGCCCCTCGGAGAGGCTGGGGAAACTATCACCAAAGAACGTCACGGGGTGCGTGCTGACGACCCGTTCGCATTCATTTACGGAAAGCACAGCTCGCAGCATCCCCTGATTCTTCGCGTGCGGCTGGCAAAAGTAAAGGTTGGGCATACCCGAGTATCATGGGCAGGAAAGCTGAAAATTCTAATAGTACGTAAGTCCTTTTGTTAAGGCGAAGGTTGCTAAGGAGCCAACCCGTTCTAAGCTGTATTATCACTTTCTCCCCTACTTTCGCCCTATTTTGGCGATTATTTTGGCCCCTAAGTTGCCCAACTAACGATAGAATCCCGCCACTGCCATCCAGGGGGAATTCGTGGAAGACGAGCGGCGCCGAGTTCCCAGGTTCCCATTCGTAGCGACGGCCGAAGTCCTTGAAAAAGGGGCGCAAGCTGGCGTCTCCGCGCGTGTGACAGAGCTAAGTCTTTACGGTTGTTACGTGGAAATGTCCGATCCGCGACCCAAGGGCACCCAGGTTGTCCTGAAGGTCTTTGCCGAGGGCAGATATCTCGAGTCCCAGGGCAGCGTGCTCTACTCTCAGCCAAACCAAGGGATGGGCGTCGGCTTTCAGAACGTAAATCCACACTACTTAATGGTGTTAAAGCAGTGGCTGATCGAAGCCGCTCAGGCAAAATTTGGAAAGAAGGACTGAAACACGCGGCAGCTCGTCCTGCACGGCGCCCCGTTGCTTTGCAGGCTGACTAGCGAGGGCTAACGACGGCTGTGAGTGTCTTCCCGGAAGCGGCGGGAGCCTCGGGCTTCGTATGGACGAAGAACGTCATAACGAAAAAGCGCAGTGACCACAAGTCGGTTGGTACTACCACTCGCAATTCGTGCGACGACACAAACACGGTTTTCAGCGCGCGGGCCTCTCCGTCGACGGTCGCGGTCACCTGCGCATTAGGACGGAAGTTGCTTCCCAGGAGCCTGACAGTTGTCGGCCGTGCTTCTCTACTCGCCGGCATTACGACGTGGCCGTCATTCACCGAATTTAGAACCGGCGGAATCGGATCCGGCGATACATCTCCCACCGTGTTTAGAACCGTAAACGGCAGGGTCCGCGACGCCAAGTCTGAATCGAGCGCCGATTCGAGGTGAATCTTCATGCGCGACGGTCCCGATAACCACCAAGCGGGAATCAGCGCCCGCATCCGATGCGCAGAGATAAATTTCGCATCGAGTTCGTCTGGGATACTGCCGGTCATGACCTTCGTATCGCCTTTTTGAAAGTTGTCGCCCTGAAGCGTGATCCATTTGTCTGCTGGTTCTCTGCTGGACGGAAACTGACTCGGCGAAATCGAAGCGAGCGTGGGCGCCGGCGGCAATCCCGGCGGGACAATGCGAAACGGAACCGGTGGGTAGGAATTGGAAACGTCGTTTTCAAGAACTTCGACTTGCCAATTTGCTTCCTGGACGGTGAGGTTCGCCGGCAACGGCAGAATCAAACGGTGCGAGCTGATGAAGCGAGGCTTGAGTATGGCGTCGTTGTTCGCTCCATCTCTGCTGAATGTGACCATGGCGCTGGGGACAAAATTTCTTCCTAGAAGAACAATCGAGGTTCCTATCGATCCCTTCACCACACGCCGTGGGGTAATGGAGGAGAGTATTGGGGTCGGATCGTCGCCGGGCAATGGATACTCGGCTTGTGCTTCTACTTCGAGACTGACTCCGCCGTCGGGGTTGGAAACTTGAAATGAAATGTCGTTTGGTGTGGCATCCATTGGCTGGCCTTGAGGCCAAATGACTTCGCCAGCGTACTGTATCGGAACTGGCTGGGTGAATACGACCTTCCCGCGGGGGCCATCGGCGATCTCGACCCACGCTCTATCCACCTTCGAGAGGTCGCCTTCGATCGAGTAGTGGAGCGTGACGTCCTGAGCGGAATTCCCGGTGATGTCCGCCACCACAACGTCGGGGCTAATGGACAGCTTGGGAAACGGTGCCTTGGCAAGCCTTGCTGTTGAAGCAGGCTGGGTTTGCGGCAGGGCCTGCGGCGTGGCCAGCAGCGCTCCGTGCGAGAGAACCAGGACAGCGAATATGAGCGGAACTCTCCCAACCATTCGCCAAGAATAGCGCATGGCGATGCGGTCGTGAGCGCTGCCCGCGCTCCTGTAGCTTGTCTGTAAACGGCCCAGTCGTGATGTCGCGCTAGATGGATAAGCCATACCTCCATCAACGCTGGTTGCGAGTCAGCCACTCTCATCAAAGGTCCTACATAGGATGGATTTGTTGCGTAGGCAGAAGACCAATCGCAAACTCCTGATGGACACCCTTACCGGAAAAGAGAAGTCCTACCGCAGCGTGGCGTAGAGAGCTTTTTTCCAGCGGGAGTTGTCGATAGTCCAGAAGACCTTCGCTTTTTGTCCCGCTGCGAGACTTGAGGCCCAGACCTCGCGGTTGCGTTCGTCATGCGCGACGTTGAGACGGTCAACCACGGTCATACCTCGAGTAAGTTCGCTCCCCGTTTCGACGTCCGCGAAATGCTCCGATTGCGAAGTGACGATAGAAGGATCCAACGCGAGGGCCATAGCGACAGGGTCTGGCAGAGAGATCCCATGTTCTCCCGATTGTTCGAAAAAAGCCTGTTGTGCGCGGCTGTTGCACTCGATGGCAAATCTGGCGACGGGTGTGCCGAAACTCAGAACTTGCTGAATGTCGGATGGATTCAGAACCGCTTCGCCGCGGCATAAGTGCCAGCCGACAAGTTCAATAGGAAGGCCGCTTCTCATCACGATCCGCGCCGCTTCCGGATCGCACCAAATGTTGTATTCGGCTGCGGGAGTGACGTTGCCCTCGCAGCATGGCGCGCCGCCCATGACCACACAGCGGCTGACTTTCGCGGCTATGCCCGGTTCCTTTTGCAAGGCGAGCGCGACATTCGTAAGCGGTCCGAGCGTGACCATTACCAGGCCGGGGTGAGATTCTATCGTGTCGATGATGGCATCCGGAGCGCTCTGTTTTTCCGGGGCGCGGCGCGGCGCCGGGTAGCCGTGATCGCCCAGGCCATCGCGTCCGTGAAACCAGGACGCGCTTATATGCGCGCGTTTCAACGGTCGTTCTGCGCCAGCAAACACCGGCACTTTCGAATCGCAGAGCTCCACCGTATAGATCGCATTTCGGCTGGCTTGATGGACATCCACGTTTCCCGCAACGGTCGTGATTGCCACAACCTCGATTTGGGAAGAGCGTAGCGCCATGATCAACGCAACGGCATCGTCGGAAGCTGTATCCGTATCAATCAGAAATGGACGTTTCACGCGACGCAGGATAGCAAATTGTCCTGCGAAACTCGGCACAAAAACCCGCCTGATCTCTGCAAGCTCGTCGCTTGCTCGATAGCCGCAGCGCTAGCTCCTGGATACACGAAGATCACATGAATGATTCCATGACTGTCGGCACCTCGCACGGTCTGTACCCTTCCCCTCACTGATCGAAGTAAGTTCTGGTGAACTCGGCTACTGGAGAACTAAAATTTACGTTCAAGAGCTGCCAGAAGACGCCCGATTTTTCAGCCGGTGAAGATTTGTCGCAGCTCCTGCGGTAGAATCCGGTCGTTCAACTTTGCAGGAGGCGTCTCGGTGGCTAGAAAAGCGAAACTTCCTTATGCACCGTGTAGTTTATTACTGACGGTAGCGTTGCTTATTTGCGGCCCGCTGGCATTCTCGCAGGCGACCGCGCCGTCTGCTCCCGTTCAAAACCAGACACCTCCAGACCAGCTAGCCGCCTGGGAACAGCTAACGCCTTATCAGAAATCGCAATTAGAGCGGACCTACAATGACTGGCCGTTCCTGGCAAAGTTCCGGGACGCCGATACCTCGTTGCCGCCAGCGCAGCCAGGTGAAACGCGCGTTGTGTTCATGGGAGACTCCATCACCGAAGGCTGGGGGATGAAAGCAACGGCAACCTCTCCCGCCCGCGGCGAGTTTTTTCCGGGAAAGCCTTATATCAATCGCGGCATCTCCGGGCAAACCACGCCGCAAATGCTGGTCCGTTTTCGCCAGGACGTCATACTTTTGAAACCCAAGGTGGTGGTCTTGCTGGCTGGCACAAATGACATCGCCGAGAACACCGGCAAGGAATCGATGGAAGAAATCGCCGGTAATATCACCTCTATGGCCGAACTCGCCCGCGGCAACGGCATTCGCGTAGTTCTGTGCTCCGTGCTACCGGCCAGCGAGTTTAGTTGGCACAAAGGGCTGGAACCTGCTCCCAAGATCAAAGCTCTTAATGCCTGGATCAAGGATTACGCCGCGAAAAACGGTTTCGTCTATGTGGATTACTACTCTCCTATGGCAAATAGCGAAGGCGGCCTCAAAGCCGAGCTGAGCCCAGATGGCGTTCACCCCAACAAGGCCGGATATGACCTCATGGCGCCCCTTGCGGAGAGCGGAATCGCGGAAGCGTTAAGAAAACCACTTCCGTGACGCGGCTCTTCCTCAACGGGATTCACGAATGGCCGCTCCTCCTATAAAATCGCGGTGACACAAGGGCATAGGGAGGCGCCATGAAATTCGCAAAAATTGTCTTTTGGATTGCGGGCATCTGGGGACTGCTGGTCATCACGCCGCTCTATTTCCTGTTCGACATCATCGGACAGAAAGATCCGCCTCCCATCACGCATCCCGGCTTTTTCTACGGCTTCGTGGGTTGCGCCCTGGCGTGGCAAGTGGCCTTTTGTTTCATCGCCACCGACCCGGTGCGCTATCGGCCCTTGATGCTCCCTTCCCTCCTCGAAAAGGCCACCTACGCCGTGGCCATCGTCACTCTGGTTCTGCAAGGCCGCACGCAACCGTCAGACCTGGTCTTCGCGGGCACAGACGCTTTGCTCGGCATACTCTTCTTCATCGCCTATTTAAAAACCAAGCCCAGTTGACTCGAGCTACATCCAGTTCACAAGAATCTTCGTACTTGGAGAAGGGGGCAGGGAATGAATGCTCCTCTTGGGCACAGAGGGCGGGCAGAGTTCTTCACCTGGCGCTCGTTTTTTTTTCGCTTGACGGCGGCTCGCAATGGGAGGATACCTGATGTACCACAGCCCCGGATTGAGGGACGGGGTTTCACGTCAGGGTACGTGTGTGCGGCCCTGCCCTCCCGAAGTCCTTGGAGCAGAATCAATACGAGCTCGGTTTAACATAGCAGGGAATAAATTCGGGTCCCCGCAAGTACCTAAGCTCACTTGGGGTTGTGTTTGGACACTTTGTGGCGTGATTTCCGGGGAATGAAGCGAACGCTTCTCGATTTTTGCGGCTTGGACTTGCTTTGCGACCGACTGAATCGTTTGCTCAAGCCTGCCGTCTAAAACGGGCTGTAGCAAGGTGGCAGAGGGCGTTGCACGAAAAAACGCGGGGACGCCTTACGATCGCAAGTACCGCTCCCTGCTGGAACTCTTGATCTTCACGGCGGGCAATCCGCCGGAAGGGCAGCAGTAGATTCAAAATAATAGGAGGCGGGAGAAACAAATGACAAAGTCAAATAAGTTCCTTATCACAGGCGCGGCGATTGCGGGCTTGCTCGCGGGAACCGGCGCCAGCATCCAGGCTTCTAGTCTGCTCACCGGGGCAAGGGCTTCGGCTGCGGCTCAGGATACAGACAAGCCTGCTGACAAGACGGTGAAAGAAAAGCACGCTTGTAAAGGCAAGAACTCTTGCAAGGGCAAGGGCGGCTGCAAGTCCAGCGACAACGGCTGCAAAGCCAAGAACTCCTGCAAGGGCAAGGGTGGCTGCGCGACCGACGGCTCCAAGATGCCCGATTGATCCAAGAACCCGTAACTTGGCTTACGGGCTTGGATTAATTACATGATGGGGGGCCGGTGGCGATCACTGGCCCTTTCGTCTTTCCCCTTCCCGGAGACTTGCATGTCAGCAAATCGCTTTAATGGCTTCACCGACTACGGTATCGGCATCGGCCTGCGCGCTCCACATTACAATCACATTCTGGGACGCAAACCGGTCGTCGACTGGTTCGAGATTATTTCTGAAAATTTCATGATCGATGGCGGACGGGCGCTGCACATCCTCGATCAAATCCTCGAACAGTACAAAGTCGTCCAGCATGGCGTTTCGATGTACTTCGGCTCCGCGGAGAAGCTCAATCGCGAGCATCTTCGGCGCTTGAAAGATCTCGTCCAGCGCACCAAAACGCCGTGGCTTTCCGATCATCTGTGCTGGGGCAGCGTCGACGGGCGCTACACGCACGATTTACTGCCCATGCCGTATACCTTTGAAGCCGCGCGCATTACCGCGCAGAAAGTGCGCGAAGTGCAAGATTTTCTGGAAATTCCCATCGCTGTCGAAAACGTGAGCAGTTACGCCGAATATCACGATTCGGAAATGACCGAGTGGGAATTCCTGAACGAAGTCGTCGAGCGCGCGGATTGCGGCATTCTGCTCGACGTGAACAATATTTATGTCTCCTCACAAAATCACAATTTCAATCCGTTGGATTACGTGAACAGCGTTCCCGCTCATCGCGTCGCGCAGATTCACATCGCCGGCCATTCCAAATATCGCAAGTACATCCTGGACACGCACGATCATCCCGTGATCGACCCCGTATGGAAACTTTACGAACGCGCCATCCTGCGCGCCGGTCACACCGCGACGCTCCTCGAATGGGACGACAGCATTCCCTCTTTCCAGGAAGTTCACGACGAAGCGCTGAAAGCCAATAAATTCTTGCGCGCCACCGCGCTGGCGGAAGCCGTATGAAGTTGATGCAGCTTCAGCGCACCATGGCTCGTGCCGTGATGCAGCCGCTCACCTCTTCCGAACGCATGCAGCGCCGCGCTCCCGATGGCGGCCCGATGAAGCGCTACGCGTCGCGCTTCATCAAGCCGAATGACCGTCTCACTTCGTTCGAGCGCCTAGAAATTTACAATCGCCAATATTGGTTTCGCGTGCTCTCCGCGCTCAGCGAGGATTTCCCTGGTTTGCGCGCCGTTCTCGGAGAACGCCGCTTCGACGCCATGGCCAAGGCCTATCTCATCGCTAATCCATCGCGTTCGTTTACCCTGCGCAATCTCAGCGCGCGCATGGAATCGTGGCTGCGGAAAAATCCCAAGTGGGCGGGCGCAAATCAAAATCTCGCGCTGGATATTGTGCGCCTCGAGTGGGCGGACATCGAAGCCTTCGATGGAAAGGCCGAGCGCGCTCTGCGCCCCGAAGACCTTGCGAATGCGGCAGGCCCGCGCATGAAATTAGCCCTTCAGCCGTATGTGCGGCTGCTGAGTTTTCGCTATCCCGTAGACGATCTCCTCCTGGAAGTCCGCAAAGAGGATGAAGACACGGATTTCGCCAGCAATACCTTTGCGGAGCATAGGAAGCGCAAACGCGTCCGCGCCGTTGCGAAGCTGAATCCAGCGCAGATTTTTCTGGCGGTCCATCGCGTCGACTACTCCGTTTATTTCCGCCGCATCGAGCAGGAAGAATTTGCGATTCTCACGTCACTGCGGCAGGGGAAAACACTGGGTGCGGCCGTCGAGTCCGCCTTTCGCAAAAGCGCGGTCGTCCAGGAAGATCGCCCGCTCAAAGTGCAAAACTGGTTTCAGGCTTGGGCCACGCTGGGCTGGTTCTGCCGTCCGGAGAAAAAACGCGCAGCGCGCTGAGATTTGCGATAGAGTGGCGCATCCAAGGTTCACAATTCCCCGTAGACAATTCTTAGGACTAACCTCATGGCAGCAAACGCCGGCGGCTAAATTCTCATGAAGAAAACACTCATAACCATGCACACCTGGCACGCAAACTTTTTTCATTTCGCCGACTATCTCCAGCATCCGTTTCTGCTTTTTGTGCGGCTTTACTGGGGCATTCAACTGATGCAGAGCGGCTGGGGCAAACTGCATAATCTGGACAGAGTGACAGACTATTTCGGCAATTCCCTGCATTTGCCGATGCCCGGCAAGATGGCTATCTTCATTTCCTGCGTGGAGCTTTTCGGCGGCCTCTTTCTTGCGCTGGGCCTGCTCTCGCGTGTTGCATCTCTGGTGTTGACGGTGAACCTCATCATGGCTTATGTCATAGGCGATCGCGAGGCGCTGATGTCGATTTTTTCCGATCCGGACAAGTTCGCTGCGGCGGCGCCTTTCGTGTTTCTCGTAGCCTCGATTATCGTGCTGGTGTTTGGCCCGGGAATTTTCTCGCTCGACGCACTCGTCAACAAAGTGTTTTGGAAAACCGGGTCGACGGACAAATCTTCCGCTTAGCGCTGCGCTTAATCCCTCCAATTGGCGTAGGATGGATTCTGGGTACTCATGTTCCGGATGGAATCTATCCTTGGCATCAGCAAACGCGCTTCCTTCGTTTTTCTGCTTCTGCTTGTTCCCTTCCGTGCCGCGAAGGCGGCTGATGTGACTTCCACATTGATGATCGGCGGCTCGCGCATCGATGTGACGATCCAATCGTCCGACACGCCAAACGCGCCGCTTTCGCAGCCTGACGTGATGAAGTGGGTGCAGTTCGCCGCGGAATCCGTGGCGGCCTACTACACGCGCTTCCCTGTTCCTCATCTCACGCTCCGCGTCGTTTCGTTTGACGGGACCGGCATACGCCACGGCATGACCTGGGGCCGGGAGGGCGGCCTGATCGTTATCCATGCTGGCAACAAAACTTCGCCGGCGGAGTTTGCCGAAGACTGGATGCTGACGCACGAAATGATTCACCTGGCGTTTCCTTCGATGATGGGGGATGAGCACCATTGGATCGAAGAGGGCATCTCCGTGTATGTCGAACCGATCGCGCGCATTCGCGCAGGACACTGGACAGCGCTGCAAATGTGGAGTGACCTCGTCCGCGACATGCCCAAAGGCGAGCCGCAAGCCGGCGATGCCGGATTGGACCACACGCACACCTGGGGCAGAACATACTGGGGCGGCGCGCTTTTCTGTTTCGTCGCGGATGTGGAAATTCGGAAGCAAACCAAAAACAAAAAAGGATTGGAAGACGCGCTGCGCGGAATTCTCGACGCCGGCGGCGACATTCGCCAAGATTGGGAGATTGAAAAAACGTTCAAGATCGGCGACCAAGCGGTGGGATTGGACGTTTTGGAGAAACTGTACTCGGAGTGGAAGGACAAGCCAGTGCAGGTTGATCTTCCAGCGATGTGGAAAGAGTTGGGCATTGAGGCGAGTGGAAGAACGGTTGTGTTGAAGGATGATGCGCCGATGAGTGCCGTGCGGCGAGCGATTGAGATGGGCATGCCCGGCGCGAAGGCTGGAGACAAAGCGCCATCGGACGGTGGCGGTGCAAAGAAAGACTCGGCAGGTGCGGATCGTCCGCTGGCGGTCTTTGCCGGGCGTACCGCAAGATCGAATTGACGAGATCGACCCCACCCCCCGGGTATCCGCAAGTCATGAAGTAACTCCATGAGAAGAAACGGGTTGCGGGGATTCGTGCGTGTATGCAGGAGAGGGTGTACGCGGTAAGGGAAAGTAGTCTGAGGGGCATACCCCACCCCGGGTGTTTTTTTGCAAGAGTGGCAAACAAAGGGGTTATGGTTGGCAAGGCGCGTAAGAGTGGCAAGCACAAGACTTAAAGTAGCTGATTTTTCAATGGTTTGCCGGCGGCTTGTAAGAGTGGCAGGGCAAGGACTTAGGGAACGGCGGTTCCGCGTCGAGAGTATATAGTGGGAAGAGCCAGAAAAGGATAACGCAGAGACGCAGAGGGCACAGAGATTTCGCGGAGAGGTTTGGGCTGCTAGAACAGGGTGGCGACCGAGAACCATGGGGAATGGTAGCATGGATTCTGATTACTGTCAAGGTATCAGTACTACAGTTTTATCATTCGAATTGAGACGCGGGAAGTCGAGAGATGGGAAGGAGTTGGCGGGGATCATGTAGTTTGGTGAGACGGAAAGGACGGACGTTACGGGTTAGAGGTTGCAGGTTCGACGGTGAGCGCGGGCGATGACCCAGGGCCCAAGTCAAAAACCGCACCCGCAAAACCCGCGAGTGCGGCACCCCGGCACGCGGCGGAGCCGCAGGTCAAAGTCATATTTCAGTTCGTTCAACGATAAGCTGCGCGGCAAGAACGAAGAGCATTGCGATTAGTATCCAGATGATGTTACTGATCGCCAGAGGCAGACTCCCGAGAGGCAGACCGGGAAACAACGGCAGCTCGATGTGCCAGCGCCATCGAACCGCAGCCGCAAAAAATGGAAGGCCGAATACGATCGCCATGCTCGCACCTAGACCCTTCAGGCCGTTTCGCAGCAAAGCGGTCAGGGAGTAGGTGAGGCAATAAACCCAGATACAAGAAATCAAGGGATCCAAAAAGTTCTGTGCCGCCAGCGAGCCATTCAGCGTCGAGTGAAACGGATTCTTGCTGTAGTGGGCGAGAGTTGCCCAGCCCGCGAGGAAGTTTACCGCGGCGACGGCCATTAATTCGGCAAACCCGACAGCCCAGCCGACCCAGACAAAATACGCGCGGCTGCGCGGCTTCGTGAACAAAAAGTGTGCTGTGTTCTCCGCGAATTCATGGCTAGCGCCTATGGCTCCCAGCCCCAGGGCGACGGCCATGAGAATTAAACCGAATGTGCTTAAGAAGGCAGACGGCCCGAAGTCCTCCACTAGATGACTGCCCAAACTCACGACCGCAGCCACGGGCATCACAATTGCGGCAATGATCAAGAAAACGACAAAAAAAGACCGGGTGTCACGCCAGCATTTCCAGAAGTACATTACTGCTCCTTTCGGACAAGCTGTAAGAAGATTTCGCGGAGGCTGAGCGGAGAGACATTCGTAACGGTTGCGCCGTTTTGGGACAACCCGGCTGCGAAACCATCCGCATCCTTCGTTACGACATATCTGCAGAAATTCCCGTCAGCCACAACGGACAAAACTTGCGTCGAGGTTTGTGCCGGAAGGGAGTTGCCTGCAGCGGTGATAAGACGGAATTCACCCTTGATGTCATCCAGCCGGGACTCCATTAGTAGCTTGCCGCGATCGATGAACCCGGCATATTCCGCGATGCGTTCCACCTCCTCGATCTGGTGGGAGGAAAAGAAGACCGTGCAACCTCTGTCTAGAGCATCTTCGGCCAGCACACGCATCAACTGATCGACCGTAATCGGGTCCAAGGCAGTTGTCGGCTCATCCAGAATCAGTAAATCCGCACCCTGGCAGAGCGCTAGCAATAGCCAGACCTTGGTTTGGTTGCCATTGGAAAGCTGCCCAAACGGACGTTTCATTGGAATTTCAAATAACGTTGTATATTTCTCCACCGCGCTGTCCGACCAAGTCGGATAAAACCCCCGGCTAAATCTCACGAGTTCGGATGGGGTGAGAGACGGATACAGTGTCTTTTTTTCGCTGACGAAAGCGGTGCGCTGGAGAATGGCGATGTGTTCGCCGAGCGTGTCCATCCCCAACACTCGAGCCGAACCGCCGGTAGGGCGTATGAGGCCTAGCAGCATTTTGATCGTTGTTGTCTTGCCTGCCCCGTTGCGGCCAAGAAATCCATAGATCGCTCCGCGCGGGACAGATAGGTTGATTCCGCCCACGGCGCAGATGTTGGCGTATGACTTCGAAAGATTGTTGGTTCCTATGGCGAGTCCGTTCATTTCCGGTCTCCTACGCGTTCTTCTAGTCTGGCTAGTTCGTCTCGCACGATTTTTAGGATGTCTTCGTCCGAAAGGAGAAGTTGCGCCCCTTCGACGGCAATCTGCCGGGCATACGGCTGCAAGCGGCGCAGCTTTTCCGATTTGAGAAACCGAGGAACATTTTCCGCGACATACGTTCCGCCGCCCGGAATCGTGGTAATGACTCCATCACGCTCCAGATTTTGATAGGCGCGCGCGGCAGTCGTGGGATTGATTCCCAGTTCGGCAGCTAGCTTGCGCACCGAGGGCAGGGGCTGGTCTTGTTTTAGGGCGCCTGCGGCAATCGCATTCTTAACTTGAGCTTCGATCTGCGCGTAAATCGGCACTCCTGAAGACGGATTTACGTGAAAGAGCATACTGTATGCTTACAGTCATACAGTGTAGTTGTCAAGCGAACTCGCCTCAGGCGACTTTGCGGGCGGATTTTTCGAGGAGTTCGTGGATTGGGGTTTGGTAGGGTTTGGATTGCTTGGCGGCCATGCGGCGAAGCTGGCAGGGAAGTCTTGGGGCGATGCGAGGAAGTGGCGAGTGGCGAGTGGCGAGAAACGCGGCAGACAAGGCGCACAGCCAGGATTGGCTGTGCTACTTGGTTGCGCGGCGAACTGGGATGTTGACGGGCGGAGTGTCCTCGGATTCGAAGTCGCCGGGGTCGGGTTGGATGGTGTGGAATTCGGGGCGGGACTCGAGCAGGCGAACGCAGCGGTTCCAGCGGAGGATGCTGTCGTCGTTGCCGGCGGGGCGGATTTTTTCGGCTTCGGCGAAATGGTGAAGGGCTTCTTCGATGAGCGGAAGAAGAATGTGGGCGGAGCAGCCGGAATGAAGCTGGGCTTTGGCGCGGCGTTCCTGGAGAAGACCGGAATAGTAGTGGCGCTCGTAGGGATCGTGGAGGGACTGGAAGATGGAATAGACTTCGCCGTAGCGGTCAGTGGCAGCGCCGGTGAATTGGTCGGTGATGGCGAGGCCTAGCATGCGGCGCGCGAGTTGATGATCGGCGTCGACGGCGAGAATATCGCGGCAGATGGATTCGGCTTCTTCGGGTTCATTGAGGTAGCGGTAGAGCTCGGCTTTGGCGATAGCTTCCGCGATGCCTGCTTTGGAGATGGATTTGAGTTGGTGCGGCATGGGGCCTCCGATGTGGCGCGAAGTCAAGGAAGTAGAGGAGGTAAAGGAAGTAAAGGAACAGAAAGGATCGAAACTACGTCGTCCTCCACTCCTTCCAGGGAGCGTGGAGCATATTACATGATTTCAGAGCACAAGCTGAAGTCGGTGCTACCTACTTGCCTAGAATTTTGCGGAACAGCATCGTTAGCGGATCGTAGAACTCGTCGACGACGCGCTCTTTGAGCGGAATGATGGCGTTGTCGGTGATGTGAATGTCTTCGGGGCAAACCTCGGTGCAGCATTTTGTGATGTTGCAGAGGCCGATGCCCAGATCATCCTTAAGAAAGGCGGTGCGATTAAGGGCGTCAAGCGGATGGAGTTCGAGCCCGGCGACGCGAACGAAGAAGCGCGGGCCGCCGAATGTTTTCTTTTCGTCATGCTCGCGAATGACGTGGCAGACGTCCTGGCAGAGAAAGCATTCGATGCACTTGCGGAATTCCTGGACGCGGTCGACGTCGATTTGGGAAATTTTCCAGTCCGTATTCTGCTGAGGGCGGAAGGCAGGAATTTTTTTGTTGACGGCATAATTCCAGGAAACGTCGGTGACAAGATCTTTGATCCGAGGAAATGACTTCATCGGCATCACGGTGATGGGCTGATCCAGAGGGAAAGAGTCCACGCGGGTCTTGCAGGTAAGACGCGGGCGGCCATTGACTTCGGCGGAGCAGGAACCGCACTTCGCCGCTTTGCAGTTCCAGCGGACGGCGAGATCGGGCGCGAGATGGCCCTGGATGTAGTGGAGCGCGTCGAGAACCACCATGCCGGGAGCGACGGGCACAGTGTAGTCGACCACTTGGCCGCCAGTGGCGCCTTCGCCGCGGAATATTCGCAATGTTGCGTCAGGCATCGATGAGTTCTCCAAACTGAGCTCGGGGTTTTCCGCCCGAGTTTGCCACTAACCTCTGCAGGGCTAACGCCCGATAATTACAAAATCTACTCGGCCATTACAAACTGCCTCAAATCTTCCGGCATGGGCTCGACGGGAGACTCGCGGCGCTTCATCTCCGCGCCTTCACGGACGATGATGTTGTGCTTTTTCTCCCAGACGGGATCGTAATTCGGGTAGTCGATGCGGCTGTGCGCCCCGCGACTTTCCGTCCGTGCGAGCGCGCTGAGCGCGACGGCTTCGGAGACGGTGAGCATGGATTTCAGTTCGCGAGCGAGATGCCAGCCGGGATTGAAAAGGCGCGAGCCTTCGACGCTGGCCTTTGCTGCACGCGCTTTCAGTTCTTCCAGCTCGGCGAAAGCCTTCTTCAGATCCTCCTCGGTGCGGAAAATGCCGACGAGGCTCTGCATCACCTTCTGCAGATCGCGCTGAACGGCGTAGGGGCTTTCCGCACTGGGATTGGAAAACGGCGCGAGAAGTTCCTTTTCGGCTTCCGCAATCTGCGCTTCGGAAACTCCAGCATGGGAAACGCGCTTGGCATGATCCGCGGCCGCCATACCCGCACGACGGCCAAAAACCAGCAAGTCGGAAAGCGAATTTCCGCCCAAGCGATTCGAACCATGGAGTCCCGCAGCCGCTTCGCCGGCGGCGAAGAGTCCGGGCAAAGTGGACTGCGCCGTTTCGGCATCGACACGAATGCCACCCATGACGTAATGGCACGTGGGACCGACTTCCATGGGGCCTTTGGTGATGTCTACGTCTGCCAGCTCTTTGAACTGGTGATACATACTGGGAAGTTTTTTCTTCACGTACTCCGCGGGCTTATGAGAGATGTCGAGATAAGCGCCGCCGTGTTCCGTGCCGCGGCCTTCCTTCACTTCGGTGTAGATGGAGCGAGCGACGACATCGCGCGTGGAAAGTTCCATGCGCTTGGGATCGTACTTCTCCATAAAACGCTCGCCGAGTTTGTTGCGGAGGATGCCGCCTTCGCCGCGAACGGCTTCGGTAACGAGAAGTCCTTGCACGCCAGGCGGCCAAACCATGCCCGTGGGATGAAACTGCACAAACTCCATGTCCATGAGCTCGGCGCCAGCTTCATAGGCGAGCGTCATGCCGTCGCCGCTGTATTCCCAGGAATTGGAAGTGATGGGCCAAGCTTTTCCGATGCCACCCGTGGCGATGACAATAGACTTGGCTTTGAAAACGATGAAGCGGCCATTTTCGCGCCAATAGCCGAACGCTCCGGCGACGCGGCCGCCATCGGTGAGCAGGCGCGTGACGGTGCACTCCATATAAACGTCGAAGCCGAGCTGCACGCCGCGGTCCTGAAGAGTGC
Source organism: Candidatus Acidiferrum sp. (assembly GCA_035272765.1). GTDB lineage: Bacteria > Acidobacteriota > Terriglobia > Acidiferrales > UBA7541 > Acidiferrum. Next base: position 31,169 of record DATEQG010000080.1, on the reverse strand, counting down.
GAATCATTTCGAGGCCGGTGCGGTCGCCGACGTGGCAGAGCCGCTTGTAAGTGTGGCCGCCAAAAGCGCGTTGGAGAATCGCGCCGCTGTCCGTGCGGTCGAAGAGCGCGCCCCACTGTTCGAGTTCGCGGACACGGTCGGGAGCTTCCTGCGCGTGAAGCTGGGCCATGCGCCAGTTGTTCAGAAATTTTCCACCGCGCATGGTGTCTCGGAAATGCGGCTTCCAGCCGTCGTTGGTATCGACGTTGGCCATGGCGGCGGCGATGCCACCCTCGGCCATGACGGTGTGCGCTTTTCCGAGCAGGGATTTGCAAACGACGCCGACGCTCGCGCCTTTTGCCAACGCTTCGATGGCGGCGCGCAATCCGGCGCCGCCGGCGCCAATGATCAGAACGTCGTGCTCGCGAGTCTCGTAGCTAGTCGTCACAGGATCCTCAGGTCATGGATGGCGCCGCTGGCCACCAGGCGCACGTAGAAATCGGCGGAGCCGACGGAAATAAGACTGCACCAGGCCAAAAGCATGTGGCGCTCGTTCAGAAAACTAACTCCGCGCCAAGCGGCGTGGCGGGGCTTGCCGAAAGTGGCGCAAGAAAAGCAATCGAGTTTGCCTCCAGCGAGATGCCGCAGCGAGTGGCAGGAAAAAGTGTAGAGCGTGAGCAGAATGACGTTTGTGGTCAGGACGAGAGTGCCTAAGCCGATGCCAAAGTGACCGTCAAAATTGAAGGACGCGATGGCGTCATGCCAGAGAAACAGGATGAACACGACCGCGAGATAGAAGAAATAGCGGTGAATGTTCTGGAGAATGAAAGGAAACTTTGTTTCCCCCTGATATTTGCGATTGGCAGGTTCGCCGACGGCGCAGGCCGGTGGATCGAGAAAAAATGCGCGGTAATAAGCTTTGCGGTAGTAGTAGCAAGTGGCACGAAAACCGAGGGGACCCGCGAGAATCAGCAAAGCCGGAGAAAATTTCCACCAATGATGCAAAGGATCAATGAGCGGCGAATAAAACGGCGAGAGGTACGGTCCCCATTCGTAAAACTTGCCTTCGAAGGCGCGCAGCGTGGCGTAAAGACCAAAGCCGCCAAGCAGAAAAATTACGGGTAGAATTTCGACCCACCAAGCGTCGCGGCGCAGCGTGCTTCCAAGCCGCGATTCGGGCAAGAGGGTTGGCGAGCCAGCCATCTAGGGACCTCCAGGGTGGCAGTGAGTAAGTCAGTGTCTTAAATTGTGGCAAACGGATTATATCGAAGACGCGGCAGAACGGCCAATTCAGAGAATGGTTTCAATTTCGGCGTCAAGGGAGACATGGGTAACCGGAATGCCATTTATGGAGAACCTGGTGCCGTCGGATTCGAAGAAGTGGAAGAAGCGGCTGATGTGATAGTCCTCGTCGAAAGAAGAGAAAAGACGTTCCGCTTCGACTTGGGAAAGCTGGAAAGAAGAAAGAGCCACAGGCTTGCCGAATTCGCCGGCGAGCGAGCGGTAAAGGGAAACGAGATCATGAAGAGGCATCATGAGGGAGCGCTGAGTGGCTTCGGTGGACATGGAGAAGGCGGCCAGATGAAAAGTAGTGTACTGCGGGAGAGGGGCGAAAGAAAGACGAGGTGGAAAGAGTGGCACGGGGAGTGCGGGAATGAACAAAGTTCGCGACCCGGAAGGCAGGCACCAGCGGCCCGTTTTTTTCGTCTTCTTGGGCTGGCACGAGATTGCTTCAAATCGGTTGTGGACAGAGAGGGCATAGTGCGTTGAAATATTTCCCGTTAGGTACGGGAGCTTGGCAGGTATGAACCGTTGGTTCGCAATCCTGGCGCTTGCGGTTGCTCCGGCGGCAGCCCAGGTTCCAGTCGTACAACTCTGGAAAAGCGCGACGTCAGGCATCATTTACAAAATTACGACGGGCGTTCGCAGGTTGGAGGCCGAAAAGATTTTCCCGCAGGCGTTTCAATCCCAAGTCGATGCGGGCGCCTTCGTGCGCTGCGAGTATTCCCAACAGGATGCCGCCTGGGTGGGGCAATGCAGATCTAATTTGCCGTTCGCGGATTCGAAAAACCATGCAAAGTGGTGCAAGTTCAAGTTCTCATCGAAAATTACTTCTCTTACGCCAACTAGGATCGAAGGCGAAAGCGAGGTATGGGAGAGCGAAGACGTCGACGCAAGCAAATGCGAAATCAAGAAGAGCCACATGCAGCATTTCGTTTGGATTCCGAAAAGCTGAAACACAGAAACCGCGGTCTACGAGCGGCCCGGAAGGAATTTGGCGGCCGCGATGGGTATTGGGTAAGATGCTTGAGGGATTTTAGAGGAAAGAGAGGACAACTACATGAGTATCGCGGTCGGACAAACGGCGCCGGATTTTATGTTATTGAACCAGGATAAGAAGGAAGTAAAACTTTCGGATTTTGCGGGGAAAAAGAATGTTGTGCTGGTGTTCTATCCCTTGGACTGGAGCCCGACCTGCACGACAGAGCATGCTTGCATGGTGAACGACATGCGGTCGTTTGACACGCTGGACGCAGAAGTTTTGGGTGTGAGTGTGGACAGCATCTGGTCGCACAAAGCCTATGCGGAAAAGATGGGCATCAAGTACTCGCTGCTGGCGGACTTCCAGCCGCGCGGCGCGATGAGCGATAAGTACGGCGTGTTTCTGGCCGACAAAGGAATCACGGGGCGTTCGATCATAATCGTCAATAAAGCCGGAAAAGTGGCCTGGGTAAAGGATTACGATATTCCCGTCGTACCGGATTTGAAGGAAGTGGCGGCAGCATTGTCGCAAGTGAAGGCAGCGACCGCTTAGGAAGTAATGAAGTAAGAGTGTGACGACGTAAAGATAAAACAAAAGCGGATCCCGTTTCGGCGGGGTCCGCTTTTCTTTTGGAAGCCGGAAAAAAACCTCCTTCATTTTGTACTGCCTGCCGCGATGGGGCGCAGCATGCCGCGCCCCTACAAATGTCGGCATGCCGTTTCGTAGAGTTATTTTGCGGCGACGTCGTTGCGAACGACTGTGCCGCCCTTCATTACAAATTTCACGGATTCCAGAATGCGCACGTTGGTCAGCGGGTCACCGCTGGCGGCGATGATGTCCGCGTAGTGCCCCGTCTCGATGGCGCCGACTTTGTTTGCCCAGCCGAGCAGTTCGGCCGCGTTGATTGTCGCGGCCTGAATCGCGTCGATCGGCTTCATTCCCCACTCCACCATTTTTGCAAACTGCTTGGCGTTATCTCCGTGCGGATACACTCCCGCATCGGTTGCAAAGGCCATTTTCGCTCCCGCTTCAAAAGCACGCCGGAAATTTTCCCGCTGCAGCCGCCCCAGTTTCTTTTCCTTCTCGATGGATTCCGGTAGCATGCCAGCTTTTGCGCCCTCCTGCAGGATGTAGTCGTCGTTGTAAATATCGAAATCGAGATATGTGCCGTGCTGTTTGGCCAGCGCAATCCCTTCATCGTCAATCAGGCTCGCGTGTTCGATCGAATCAATCCCCGCGCGAATCGAGTCCTTGATGGACTGCGTACCGTGCGCATGAGCGGCCACTTTGCGCCCAAGTTTGTGCGCTTCCTCCGCGATGGCCTGCAGTTCTTCGAATGTATATTGCGGAGTCCCAGGCTGGTCCCCTTTGCTGAGCACGCCACCCGAAGCGCACACCTTGATGAGGTCCGCACCGTACTTGATCACTTCACGGACTTTCTCGCGAACCGCCCACGGCCCGTCGGCCACACCGTCGCCTTTGGCGTGATATTCGAAAGGCAGCAGATTGTTGTCGCAGTGGCCGCCGGTGATGCCGAGCAGCGGGCCCGAAACGAGCATGCGCGGGCCCTCGATTTCGCCATCATTGATTCCGTCTCGAACGGCGACGTCCGTAAATCCGCTAGCACCGACGTTGCGAATCGTCGTGAATCCAGCGTGAAGAGTGATGCGTGCGTTCTTGACCCCCGTAACAGCTTCTCGCGGGATGGAGATGCCCAATCCTTCATAGCCGTTCGACGAAGGGTCCGCAGTGATGTGCGTGTGTACATCGATCAACCCGGGAAGACACGTTGCTGCCGAAAGATCAATCGCAGAAACGCCTGCTGGCAATTTCGTCGAAGCTGCGGGCCCGACCGCAGTGATGGCCCCACTGTCATCGAAAACTACAATTTGATCGGAGAGCATGTGTCCGCCGCGGATGTCGAGCAGCTTGCCGCAACGCACGGCGCCGGGTGCAGCGCTGGCAAAAGAGATAAAAAAGAGGCAGGCCATGAGGGCAAGCAATGTTTTGCGCATGAGTTCTCCGTGAAAGCCGAATTCGAACAAGAGAGAATATATCGGTGCGCGAGAATTTGGAAATGCGCGAGGCTTGCACGGGCCTTGCTCTCGGAACAAATGGATATTCTGTTTGGCTAGCGACTAGAGGGCGCAGTGGAAGCAAGGGAACGAACGTAAAGGACGAGCTGCCAGCGCTGCTCTTCCGTGAGGCGCTTTTTGAAGGCGGGCATGGGTTTTCTGCCTTGGCTGATTTGGTAGAAAATCTCGCCGTCGGTAACGCTGTTCATATGATGGGCATCGACCAGGCTTGTGGGAGACGGATAGTAGCTGGCGGCGTCTGGTCCATCGCCTTTTCCAGTTTGGCCGTGGCATTGCGCGCATTTGTCCAGATAGAGGGAGCGGCCAGCGGCGAGAGTTGATGCGGAAGGCTGGATTGGATTCGGCCGGCGCTTGGCTTCTTCGGGGACCTTCCACGGTTTGTTTTCATAGTAAGCAAAGACCGCGACAACGCAGAGGGTAACGAGTATTAGGGCTAGAAAGAGTTGGCGCGCGCGAGTTGTGTTTCGCGAGTTGGTTGGCATAGCAAAATTTTCGCACAGGGCATTTGAAGACGGAACAAAGAAAGACGAGACATTTCACAGAGAACACGGAGGCCGCGGAAGGCGCAGAGAGCGCGAACGCGCAAAAGTTGAGTACTATGCGAATTCGGCCGGGCCTACTGGCCGCGGAAGATCAGCCAGAGGAGCTCGGCATTGAATAGAAGGATGGCGGCCGCGACGATCCAGGCAATAACCACGGTGAAGCGAGAGTTGGTGAATTCGCCCATTTTGTTGCGGTCGCCCGTGAATTGGATCAACGGGATTACAGCGAAGGGCAACTGAAAACTGAGAACTACCTGGCTGAGAATGAGCAGCGAAGTAACTTTGCCTTCTCCCGCGATGCCGATGACCAATACGGCGGGCAGAATGGCGATCGAACGGGTGATGAGACGGCGCAGCCAGGGCTTCAGACGAATCTGGAGAAAGCCTTCCATGACAATCTGACCGGCGAGCGTGCCGGTGAGGGTGGAGTTCTGGCCGGAAGCGAGAAGCGCACAGGCGAAGAGAGTGCTGGCAAGGCTCACACCGAGGACGGGGCTGAGAAGTTTGTAGGCGTCGGCGATTTCGGCAACGTCATGCAAACCACGCGTGTGGAAGGCGGCGGCGCCAAGGATAAGGATGGCGGCGTTGATAAAGAGCGCGAAGCCGAGAGCTACCGTGGAATCGAATATGGCATAGCGAATGGCTTCGCGGCGGTCGCGAACGGAGCTGCCAAAGGCGCGGGTCTGCACGATGCTGGAATGAAGATACAGATTGTGCGGCATGACTGTGGCGCCCAGGATGCCGATCGCGATGTACAGCATTTCGCGATTGCGAAGAATCTCCGCGCGCGGGATCAGGCCGACGACGGCCTCGCGCCAGATCGGATGCGAGAAAAAGATTTCGTAAGCAAAGCAGCCAGCGATGGTAGCGATCAGCGTCACAACGAAGGCTTCGATGATGCGGAAGCCGCGGCCCTGCAGGGCGAGGACAATCAAAACGTCGAGCCCGGTGATAATCACGCCAGCGAGAAGCGGCAGGCCGAACAGAAGCTTGAGAGCAACGGCGGAGCCGAGAACTTCCGCGAGGTCGCACGCGGCGATCGCGATTTCGCAGACGATCCAAAGTGCAATCGAGGTGCGCCGAGAGTAATGTTCGCGGCAAGCCTGCGCCAGATCGCGGCCTGTGGCGATTCCGAGCTTGGCAGAAAGCGCCTGTAAAAACATTGCCATGAGGTTGCTGATCAGAATGACGCTGAGTAGCGTGTAACCGAATTTCGAGCCGCCGCCGATATCGGTGGCCCAGTTGCCCGGGTCCATGTATCCGACAGCGACAAGGTAGCCGGGCCCGGCAAACGCGAGAACTTTGCGAATCCAGGAGGCAGTGTGCGAGATCGGGATAGTGCGATGGGATTCGGGCAGCGAGGGCAAACTCGCCGCGCGGGGATTGACGGAGGAGGAGGAGGAAGGAGCGGCGGAGGATTCGGCGCCGGATGCGGTCTCTGCTTCGAGTTGAGGCGGGAACGTGGGTGACATGATTCTTTTTGCTGATACTCAGTAACTGAATTTTTGTTAACTGAAGTAAATGTCCATACTAAACTAGACTTAACAAGAAAATTTGTCAATAGGACTGGGGCGGAATGTTCCTTGCTCAGGGGCTGGTCAATCCAGATGCGTCCTCTGCGGGCGAGCGCAATAAGAAGCGCTGTGGTACCTTCGAAGAAGACGTGAACCGGGAAGACCACTAAGGGAGAAGACGATGGAAGAGCAGCGGCCGGTGCCGGGGCAAGTGCAGATCAAAGCGGACGAGAAGGAATTACAGGGACAGTACAGCAATTTGGTGATGCTGCACCACAATCTGGAAGAGTTCACGCTCAATTTTATTTACATCTTCCCGAATGGTCCGCAGGGAAAGCTGCTGAGCAGCGTGATTGTCAGTCCGGGGCATGCGAAGAGGATCTTGCGTGCATTGGGAGAGAATATCTCGCGGTATGAAGCGCAATTCGGGCCGATCAAGGAAGCTCCCGAGGGGAGCGGGCAGCCACCGAATGTGGGTTTCGTACAGTAAGAGCGCGATAGAAAGCTGGACATTAGAGATTCAGAACAGCGGTCAGCAACCGTACAGGGCTGCGTCTTGTGCGAACGCCGCGTCGTGCTAAACTATTTCCCTGCGTTATAGGAAGGGCCTGTAGCTCAGGTGGCTAGAGCGCGCCCCTGATAAGGGCGAGGTCGGTGGTTCAAGTCCACCCAGGCCCACCATTTATTTTCAGCAGGTTACCGGGCGTCTTCCCACAAACGCCAACCCACAACTGAGCCCACATTTCACTGCGCCAACCGCGTCAACCGATACCAAAGTATCGACGATACTATCGTCCAATTGCGCGCCTTCCATGCTTCTGGTCTGATGGCTCTGCGTCACCGGAGTCCGTCGGATGACGCGAAGCGGGGCGGGCACAGACAGTTGCGGTGCGTTGTCGATCCAGCGATCTGGTGTGCGCTCGCTGCGGTCACGAAAAACAATACATCTTTTAATTGTCCTGGCTATCTAAGCAACGACGAAACAAGCGGTCGCTGTATAACGAGGACGCATGTCTAACCAGAAAACAGGAAGTGCCGCCAGTGCGAGTCGAGCGCTGCAGCCCACAGAACCAAATCCTCTCGATTTTGTGCCCGACAAGGTTCCTTTCGACACTCCGTATGGCCCACCGATATCACTGGACCGAGCCCAGGCAGTTATTCAGGCGGCGGTGGCAGAGGCAAAGAAGCGGAATTGGAAGATGAACATAGCGGTGGTCGATTCCGGCGGCAGTCTCGTTGCCTTCCAACGAATGGACGGCGCGATGCTTGCCTCCATTCAGATTGCCGAACACAAGGCCCGAGCCGCCGCGACCTTCCGGCGCCCGACGAAGGTCTTCGAGGACGGTATCAACCTTATGCATCTCAACTATCTGCTCGCGTTCGATGGAATCATTGCCTCTAGAGGCGGCATTCCGCTGATCGAGAAAGGCTCGATCATTGGCGCAATCGGTGTTTCTGGAGGCGCGGATTCCCAGGACGAGATCGTTAGCGAGGCAGGCGCGGCAGTAATTAACGAACTCCCCGCAAGCAACAAATAATCCGGCTATCGAGAAGGCGCTGAGGGCAATCTACCAATTTCTGAGATTACAAGTACAAAGGAGAATCCAATGACAACTGCAAGCGCACTTACGAAGCCCGCACAGATCCGTGTGACCCGAAGATCGCCCGCCTATTGGCGCGTCACGATCGACAACCCGCCGATCAACGTGATGGGCCCCGAAATGGTCAAGCAGTTCCAGGAAGTGATCGACGCTCTCGAGGCCGACGAGCAGGTCAGAGTCGTGGTCTTCGACAGCGCGGTCGACGACTACTTCCTGAATCACTCCGATTTCCTGGCAAAGCTCGAGGGCCTGACCTCAATGCCGCCCGGCCCCACAGGCTTGCCGCCTTGGCCGGACTTTCTTGTGCGACTGACCCGCTTGCCAGTCGCCTCCATCGCACTAATCCGTGGCCGGGCCACCGGCAACGGCAGCGAGATCACGCTGGCCTGCGATATGAGTTTTGCCAGCCGCGAGAAGACCATCATCTCGCAATGGGAAGTGGGCGTAGGGATGGTCGCCGGAGGCGGTCCCATGGCCCGGCTGCCCCATCTCATCGGCCGAAACCGCGCTCTCGAAGTGCTCTTGAGCTCGGAAGACATCCGAGCAGAGCAGGCCGAGGCCTACGGCTACATTAATCGCGCCCTGCCCGACGCCGAGCTAGATGCGTTCGTAGAGGCGCTCGCGAGCCGGATCGCCAAGTTCGACAAATGGGCGATCGCCCAGACCAAGCGCCTCGTCAACACCAGCCTGCCGCCGGACGTCGAGCTCGGCGCCGGGTGGGATGCGTGCATCGCTTCGCTTGGGCGAACTGCCGCCCAGGAGGGGATCAAGGCGCTGATCGCGCGGGGCTTCCACAAGCCTGGGGATGTCGAAAACCGGCTCGGATACTACCTGGGCCAAATCGCGCGCTAGGCCCGCCCCTGACGCGATTCTCAGCTCCGGGACGTTGAGGATATGAGGCATTCGAAGGTAATCTTGGCGGACACATTTCGAATGTCTGTACAACTCATCTCATAAACGCTTTTTAGGAGGGCACGGCTTCAGCCGTGCCGAAAACGACTCGGAAAAGGAGTGGCTTTAGCCCCTGAGGAATCGTGGTATTTCCGGGGCTCTGATTTATGAGATGAGTTCCAGTGATGTTTAACGTATTCTGCGCACTGTATCGAAAGGAGCCATGAATGAGCGCCGTACAAGTGGAACAGAAGAGCTATGAGATGCCCCCGCGCGAAGGGATCACCGTCGCGCATTTTCTCACCGTCGCCGATGTCGAGCGATCGGCTCGCTACTACGAAAAGGTCTTCGGTGCTCGCATTCTGACCATGGGTGACGGCAATGCGCCTCCCTACCTTCAGCTTGCGAATATCTGGATGATTCTGAATGTCGGGGGCGGGCCGACCCCGGACAAGCCCACGGTAACGCTCAGCGTGCCCGACCCGAATCACATCAACAGCTTTATGAATTTCCGCGTTGCGGATATTCAAGCGTGCTACGAATTGTGGAAAAGCCGGGGAGCCGAGTTCCTCACGCCGCCGATTCCCAAGTACGGCGAGATTCGCTGCTACATTCGCGACCCTGACGGTTACATCATCGAGGTCGGACAAAGCACGTCTCTCAAGTACGGTTAGCGCTCGGCGCGAACAAGGATGTCGGCTCTGCGCCTCGTCGTGGCGCTTCCGCCAATCTTTTCCTTGAACAGTCACTCGCTCTGACATCGAAAGGAATACCAGATGGATGGCACAGATGGACGGAAAGAGATCACACTTGGTGTGAACGTTTTTACCGCCCCGGGAAAGGCTATGGTCGGCGAGCGGCCCAGGCCCTTCGGCGAACCGCTCGGCTTTGACCCGATCACGTCGACTTTAATCTTCGGCGAGCACGACGCGGTGCTGGTAGACGCAATGTTGACCGTGGCTGAGGCCGAGGCTCTCGCCAAGTGGATTGCTCTGCACAACCGCAACCTGGAGACCATCTATATAACGCACGCCCATTTCGACCACTTCTACGGTCTGAGCATTCTGCTCGACCGTTTCCCGGGCGCTCGGGCAATAGCAACGCCCAAGACGCTGAACGCCATGCAGCTCTATCTGTCTCCCGCAGTGGAGCGGTTAGCCCGCCGGTTGTTTCCCGGGCAAGTGCCCACGAAGTTGCTGGCACCTGAGCCTTATGAGCGTGACACGTTCACTCTGGAGGGCCAGGAATTCCGCATCATCGAGCAAGGTCACACCGATAGTGCCGATACGACGTCTCTACACGTTCCATCGATCGGCCTGATCGTCGCCGGCGACGTTGTGTACAACCAATGCCGCATGTACGTCGGCGACACCACGCCAGAGAGCCGAAAAAATTGGATCGCAGCGCTAGACCGGTTAGCGGCGCTGAACCCGGCGATGGTTGTCGCCGGTCACAAGAAGCCTGGCGCGCCCGACTCTCCCTCGGCGATCCAAGACACCAAGCGTTACCTGCAGGACTTCGATCGGGTGCAGAAAACCGCGACGTCCGACAAGGAGCTGTTCGATCAGATGACGGAGCTATACCCGCATTGGGTAGCCAATCAGTCGTGGTTGATGTTCGGATTCCCCGGGGCATAACTCAGGTCGACCGCGGTGGCCCGTCCTTGCGCACTTTGGAGGAAGAGCTAGCTCATATTCAGGAGAACAGAATTCGATTTCAGAGAGGAGAACAAAATGACAACAAAAGGAAAAGTCTTGGTGCTAGTGTCGAGCGGTCACGGCTTGCCCTTGAAAGATGGCAAAGTTTATGCCGGGGCTGGCTACTATCTCAACGAGCTGACGGTTCCGGTTCGCGCCCTGATGAAGGAGGGCTACGAAATCACTTTCGCCAACCCTAAAGGCAACACGCCGCAATTGGATGTCAATTCGGCTATAGCCCAGTTCTTCGGTGGGGACGAGGCTAAGCTTCAGCACTATCTAAAATTCCGGGACACCCTGACTGGCCTCAAAAATCCAACTCGTATCTCGGACGTCATCGCATCGGGCCTCGATCAATATGACGCTGTTTTCGTCCCTGGCGGCCATGGCCCGATGATCGATCTTCTCGATGATCCCGACGCTGGCATCGTGATGAGACACTTTCATGAAACATCCAAGCCCACGGCAGTCCTCTGCCATGGCCCGATTTCGCTTCTCTCGGCTCTTCCGAATTCGCCGGAGGTAGTCGCCGCGCTGGCGGCGGGCGATACGGCTGGAGCACACGCAAAGGCTCAAGGCTGGATCTATTCTGGATATAAGATGACCATCTTTTCGACGGCGGAAGAGCAGCAGCGGGAGCCGCTTGAGATTGGTGGCAAGGTTCTCTTCTACCCGGACTTTGCGTTGCGTACGGCGGGCGGTGACGTAAGTGTGCTCGCTCCATGGAAGAGCTACGTCCTTCAAGACCGCGAGTTGATCTCAGGTCAGAACCCGTTCTCGGACGAAGCGCTTCTGAAACTTCTTCTGCTGGCACTCGATGGGAAGAAGAAGTCGGTTTCCGCGGCATAAGAATCGGAGACGCCCAGAACGAGCTAATTGAGAGTTCCTGACGGAACCGATTGCAAGTACGACGAGATTCGCTGCTACATCCGCGATCCTGACGGTTATGTTATCGAGGTCGGTCAGAGCCCAGATCTCGCGTACCGCTCATCCTCAGCCCGGATGCGACGCGATCGAGGCCAGTCTTGGCGGACATGTTCCGCGGATTTGTGGTGAAGTTTCACATTTTCTGCACGAAGGAGGTTTGTATGTCTCAGAAAACTAGCGCCGTAAAACCTGCTCAGCAAAGCGAAGTCCGGGCTCACCAACTCGGGCAGGATGTTTTCAAAACCACATTGTCCGAAGATCTCGATTGGAAACCGTTCCCGGCGTTCCCACCTTCCGTCCGGCTGGCCGTCGTCGTGGGTCAGCCCTCGGAGCCCGGCCCTTACACAATCAGAGTCAAAGTGCCCCATGGCGAGAAGCTGATGCCCCACAAGCACCCGGAGGATCGAGTCTATACCGTGATTTCCGGCGTCTTTTATATCGGACTGGGTGATGAATTCGACGCGAGTAAGTTGGAAGCCTATCCACCCGGCGCCGTGATCATTCTCCCTGGCAACACGCCCCATTTCCACTGGGCGAAATCCGGCGAGTACGTCTCGCAAGTAACCGCGATGGGGCCGCTTGGGCTGGAATACCTCAACGCGAAAGACGATCCGCGAAACAAAAGTGATCGAAAGAACAGCGGGACGTGACGAGTCGTACCTTCTGATTCCACTGAAGCATCGAGCTTCTCGTCACATAGAAAGGCCCGAGATGAACGATCAACAAAAGACGGAGCAGAGTTCTGGAGCGCGAGATCAACAGATCCGTGCGGCGCTGGATCAGCATTGGGCGGCGTCCGATGCCAGCGATTTTGAAACCGAGCACCTCATCTATCGCGAGGACGCTGTGCTGGAATACCCCCAGTCAGGCGAGCGCACCCGCGGCCGGCGCAACATACAAGGCCAGCGCGCCAGTCAGCCAAGCAAAAAGCGGTTTTCTATCCGGCGAATCATTGGCAGCGGTGATCTTTGGGTCACCGAACTTATCTTGACCTATGACGGCAAGCCGTCCCACACCGTGAGTATCATGGAGTTCACGGGGGACAAGGTTTGGCGGGAAACACAGTACTTTGCGGACCCATTCGTGGCTCCCGCATCGCGCGCGCAATGGGTCGAACGGATGGACACATAATCTCGACGCTCTGCGATAGACTCAGAAACCTGTGTTCTTTCGGAGTGAACATCTAAGCGCAGAACCGACGGAGGCTGCTTAATGTTTGACCAGCCGCCGCTCACTGCCAAGGAAGTCTTCGGTCGGGGATTTGTCCATGGGCTGGCGATGCTGTTTGGGACGCTACTGTTAAGTCTGTTCTCGATGCTGCCATCGCGGTACCGGTTCTACATGGGCAGCAACGGTTCGCCGTCGATAAACCTCTTATTCGTGTGGCCACTTTTTGGCACCATCGGCTGCGTTGTGCTGTTATTCGGAAAGAATGAGCGCACGACCCTTTACCGTGCTGGAGTGCTCGCCTCCTATGTGCTCTTTGTTGCGATGACCATTGCAATGTGGACGATTTAGCCATGAAACCGAGCATTCCACGTTGACGGGAGAGAGTAAAACCGGTTCGCTAACGCCTGATTAAAGCGGTTACCCGGGAAGTCGAACTTTGTGATATGGGGGATCGTTGCCGCACATTCCCCAATGGAGGGACAAGAGATGGATTGGAAAGGGTTGATCCAGTTTGCGCTGCAAGGTAACAGGGATGTGGAACAATATGCCATCCTGCTGGTTCGTGTTTCGATCGGGCTGTTCTTCGCCATCTCCGGGGCAAACAAACTGTTTGTCGCCGGCGGCACGAAGCCTGTTTACGACACGCTCGTTAAGGCCAAAGTCCCGTTTCCCCGCCAGACGGCTTATTTCGTGGCGGGTGTCGAGTTCGTTTGCGGATCCTTGCTGACCGTGGGGCTTCTTTCGAGTCCGGCCAGTTTCGTTTTATTGATCGATATGACTGTCGCCACGCTGACCAACGCGCTTTCCACCCTGCCTAAAGGACTTTCACCTCTTAACTGGCTCGACGATTTCCTCTACCTTCCGGAAGTCCTGTATGTGCTCTTCTTTATCTGGCTGATCTGCTCTGGTCCCGGAAAGTTCAGTGTTGACTACTGGCTCGCCGGCAAGTTGTTGGGGTGATCGATCGAGTAAGCAGCTTGTTGCTGGACAAGAGCCCACGAAAATAAAAGGAATTTAGCCAGACGCTGGACTTCGACGAGGTATGAATGCCGCGATTGCTTTCAGTAAATGTCGGTCTGCCGCGCGACGTGACATGGAATGGTAAAACTGTCCGAACCGCGATATGGAAAAGTCCAGTCGAGGGACGACAAATGGTGCGCGGGCTCGATATTCAAGGCGATGCACAAGCCGATCTGGCGGGCCACGGAGGGGAACACCGCGCCGTGTTCGTCTACCAGATGGATTCTTATCACTACTGGGAGCGCTTTTTGAGCCGCAACGATTTTACTTTCGGGCAGTTCGGAGAAAACTTCACCGCCGAAGGGCTTCCTGATAACGAGGTGTGCATCGGCGATCGATACCGCATCGGTGGTGCAGAATTTGAAGTCACGCAGCCGCGGGTGACGTGCTACCGCGTCGGGATTCGCATGAATGAACCTCGGATGGCGGCGCTGCTCGTGGCCCATCACAGACCAGGATTCTACTTTCGCGTTTTGCAGGAGGGAGAAGTTGGTGCGGGCGACGACATTGTAAAAATAACTGACGGTCCAGAGCGAATCAGCGTGGCCGACGTCGACGCCCTCCTGTATTTACCAGGACATTCCACCGAGCAACTGCAACGCGCGCTGCGGATTCCTGCACTTAGCAAGGGTTGGCAGAGTTCGTTCCAAGCAATGCTCCAACAAGACTTGATCTCCAAGACTTCGGTGGGGAATCCAGGACTCGCCTACGAGGAACAAGCGCCAGCATGGCCCGGCTTTCGACAGATGCGAGTCACGAATATTCATAAGGAAAGCGATAGCGTAACTTCCTTCATTCTGTCGACAAAAGATGGGCAACTTCTTCCCGCCTTCCAGGCTGGTCAATTTGTGGTTTTGCGGCTGCTCGTCGATCCGGGCAAACCGCCGGTTCTTCGCAGCTATTCGTTGTCTGATCTGCCCACAGCGGACCATTTCCGCATCAGCGTCAAGAACGAATCGAACGGGATTGGAAGCTCATTTCTGTGCAACCGTGCGCGAGAAGGTGATCTGTTGGATGTTAGTGCGCCGCGAGGAAGCTTCACTCTGCGTCCCAGCCAGGGTCCCGTTGTTCTGCTGAGCGCTGGAGTGGGTGCAACGCCCGTGATGTCGATGCTGCATGCACTCGCTGGCGAGAGATCGCAACGAGAGATCTGGTGGATTTATGGAGCCCGCAATCGCGTCGACCATCCATTTGCAGAAGAATCGCGTTCATTACTGAAACAGCTCCCTCGAGGACGAGAATACATTGTGTACAGCAGGCCCGCTGCAATCGACCAGGTCGGGGCCGACTTCGATGCTCCCGGGCACATTGACACAGCCTTGCTACAGAGAATTGGCGTGTCACAGAGTAGTGACTTCTATCTGTGTGGCCCCTCTTCCTTCTTGCAGAGTATGCGCGATGGGCTGCGAACCTGGGGTGTGCTCGCCGGCAATGTGCATACGGAAGTCTTCGGTTCGCTCGAGGCCATTACACCTGGTATGGCGCAGGTTGTTCACACTCCTCACCTCCCACAAGGGCCGCCCGGACCTGGCCCCGCAGTCTCATTCGTGCGTAGCGGGATAACCGCCGCTTGGGATCCGAAATTCGGAAGTTTGCTTGAACTGGCGGAAGCGTGCGACGTTCCGGTCAGATGGTCGTGCCGGACTGGAGTCTGTCATACCTGCATGACTGGTCTGATTGGCGGATCGATCATTTATAACCCTGAGCCGCTGGAGAGGCCCGCTCCCGGGAACGCGCTCGTATGCTGTTCCCAGCCAAACGCGAGTGTCACTCTGGATCTTTAAAAGAAACGGAAGGAGTCCAATCATGCGTTCTGATATCGTGTCCGGAGGCATTTTCCCCGACTACGAACTGCCCGACCACACCGGCAAACTGCGCAAGCTCAGCGAGTTACAGGGCGAAGACCCGCTGATCCTCACGCTGGCTCGCGGCCACTACTGCCCGAAGGAGCACCAGCAGCATCTGGAACTCGCCGCGTTCTACCCGAAGATCGCAGTGGCCTACACTCAGATCGCCACGATCGCCACCGACGATCACCATACTCTTCAGGAATTTCGTGCGTCGATCGGTGCCCAGTGGCCCTTCCTCTCCGACCCTGAGCGAAAGGTTCAGAAAGACCTCGACATCCAGGAGTACACCGACCCCGACAACAACCCGATGATTCCGCACACGCTCGTGCTCAAGCCGCGCCTCGTAATCTACAGTATCTATAACGGTTACTGGTTTTGGGGGCGTCCGTCGGTCGTCGATCTTTGGCGCGATCTGCGCGTCGTGACGAGTGAAATCCGCCCAGACTGGGATCTGAGTACTCCTGGACTGCGCGAGGCATGGAATGCGGGAGACTTCTCGCGTTTCCACGGGTGGAACAAGCGGGCCGGTATCCAAGATGCCTCAATTATGCGGAGCAAATAACAGATCCACCAACTTCGATCCATTGCGCATCGAATGGCTCGGGAGGCAAATCGTGGCAGAGACCCCGGAGGCAAACAAACCCGATTTGTGCCCAGGAGCAAACTAGGGTCCCACGACTGAACGGCCGGGGAGCGAAGACCGCGTGCGGTGGCCCAAGGCATTGACCGATTTTTATAGAGAGGATCGTCATGAACTTGTGCAAAGACTCGCGTACCAGCACTGGGAAAAAGACGCTCTTCGCTTGGGTCACTGGAAATTGATTGCTTCGCGGCCGAAAAGGCCAAGCGTGCGCACCTTATAGCGTCAGGAATTGAGGTCGGGCCAGACGAGGATCTGTACTCTTGGCTCGCGTGGCTTTGAATATTGAACACGAACCGTTCCACAACCTGGAAAAGTAAGGACCATATTATGAGCACCAATCGTATGGCGGGCCCAAGCTCCGCAAAAGCCGTTCCCACCACCAGCGCAACTAATGTTTCAGATGCACTGCAACAGTACGGGTACGGCGCGATGCCATTTATCGGGACGGAAAACGCTTTTTATGAACGGCACCTGGTTTTTGACAGAGCGATCGATCCCAAAATAGCCAGTGCGCGTGAGCGCTTTGAGGCGTTCTCCCGTTCGGTGCGAGACGTTCTTGCTCGGCGTTGGGTGCTGACCAAGAGCACTTATGAGCGAGAGAATGCCAAACGCATCTACTACCTGTCCATGGAGTTTCTCATCGGACGCTCATTGGCCAACAACATCACCAACCTCTTGCTAGATCCGCTTTTACCGAATGCAGCTCAAGATCATGGTATCGACTGGCTGGAGCTGATTGAGCAGGAACCAGATGCTGGGCTGGGCAATGGCGGGTTGGGCCGCCTCGCGGCGTGCTATCTCGACTCGATGGCCACCATGCAGCTCCCGGGCACCGGCTATGGTCTCCGTTATGAGTACGGCATGTTCAAGCAATCGATCGTAGATGGATGGCAAAAAGAGAATCCGGACAACTGGCTCCGCGACGGCGATCCTTGGGAGATTGCTCGGCTTCACGAGAAAGTGGAAATCAGGCTGAACGTCTCATTCAAGCTGCAGGAAGGTAATTTTCAAGTCATACCCGACCGGCCGTCAAGCCTGATCGGTATCCCGTTTGATCGTCCAGTGGTGGGCTACGGCGGAAAGACGATCAACACGCTCCGGCTCTGGGCCGCGGCGGCGCCCGATTATTTCGATTTTGAGAAGTTTGGCACCGGAGACTTCGTGGGCGCGCTCGGCGAAACTCTCCAAGCCGAGTCGCTTACTCGGGTGCTGTATCCCGACGATTCTACGGTGAAGGGGCAGGGGCTGCGCTTTCTGCAGGAGTATTTCTTGGTCGCGTGTTCCATGGCCGACCTGGTGCGCCGTTTCCAGCGCCACAACTCGGATTGGGAAAAATTTCCGGAGAAAGCCGCAATTCAACTCAACGACACGCATCCTTCCATGTCCGTCCCTGAACTGATGCGAATCTTGCTCGACGATGTGCACTTGGGATGGGACCAGGCCTGGGACCTGACGAAGAAGACGCTTGGGTACACAAACCATACTTTGCTGCCTGAGGCTCTGGAGAAATGGCCAGTGGCGTGGTTTGAGACACTGCTTCCTCGGCACCTGGAGCTCATCTACGAGATTAACCGTCGGCTGCTTGATGAAGTTCGGGTTCGCTTCCCGGGCGACGAGGGACGCGTGCAGCGCATGAGCCTGGTGGAAGAAGGCGCCCCGCGCAAAATCCGGATGGCCAATCTTGCCATTGTTGGTTCGCATAGCACCAACGGAGTGTCGGCTGTCCACTCCAAGCTACTGCGAACCACGACGGTCAAAGATCTAGCGGAAATGTTTCCCGAGCGGTTCAGCAACAAGACAAACGGAGTGACGCCCCGGCGCTGGTTGCTCGAAGCCAATCCCGTGCTGGCCCGCGAAATCACGCAAGTTATCGGAGATCGCTGGATTAAGGATCTTAGCCTACTCAAACAACTCGAGCCTTTCGCGGAGGATTCCAGTGCTCGCGAACGCTTCCTCAAGTCAAAGCGAGAGGCCAAAGTGCAGTTTGCCAATTGGCTCAAGTCTACGTCGGGGAGTGTCGTGGACCCGGATGCCATCTTCGACTGCCACATCAAGCGCATTCACGAATATAAAAGGCAATTGATGAATGCGCTGCGGATTGTCATTGTCTATAACCGGCTGCGGGAAAGTCCCGGCATGAAGATAGTGCCCCGGACATTTTTCTTCGCTGGTAAAGCGGCGCCAGCTTACAAGCTGGCCAAGCTCATCATAAAGTTCATTAACAACCTGGCGGACACGATTGACGCCGACCCGGCGGCGCGCGGCCGGCTCAACGTCGTCTTTCTCCCTGAGTACAACGTTTCGTTGGCGGAACGACTGATTCCAGCCAGCGATGTCTCCAACCAGATCTCGACCGCCGGCTACGAGGCCAGCGGAACGAGTAACATGAAATTTATGATGAACGGAGCCTTAACCGTTGGAACCCGCGACGGCGCGACCATCGAAATGGCGGAGGAAGCCGGAGAAGAGAACATGTTCCTGTTCGGGCTCACCGTGGAGCAAGTCGAAAATAGCCGTGCCTGGTACGATCCGCACTGGCATTATGAAAATGAGCCGGAGACGCGAGCCGCTCTGGACCTGATCTTCTCTGACCACTTCAGCCGCAACGAACCAGGATTGTTCGCTCCCTTGCGCGATACCCTTCTGACACAGGGCGATCACTACATGAATCTGGCGGACCTGAGCTCGTATTGCCAGGCGCAGGAACGGCTCGGCGCGCTCTATGCCGATCCCGGCGCATGGGCGCAGAAAGCAATCTTGAACGTCGCCAGCTCCGGGAAGTTTTCGAGCGATCGCTCGATTGCGGAATACGCAAGCGAGATCTGGAAGGTGGAACCATGCCCAGTCCTTTAGAAACACAGTCCCTGGCAGGTGAACCTAACATTTCGCCGCTAGCAGGCAAACCAGCGCCGAAGGAGTTGCTGGTGGACGTGGCTCGCCTGGAGAAGGAATATTTCGGGCGGCGTCCGGACCTGGATGATCCAAACCAGCTAGTCAGCTTCGGCACCAGCGGACACCGTGGCTCGCCCCTGCGCGGCACATTTAACGAAGCGCACATCCTCGCAATTACTCAGGCGATCTGCGAATACCGGCACGAGCAGCGTATCGACGGCCCGCTCTATATGGGGAAAGACACCCACGCAGTCTCGGAGCCTGCACAGCGCACCGCCCTCGAGGTGCTGGCGGCAAACAACGTGGACACGATCATTCAGCAAGACGACGGGATAACCCCGACGCCGGTCATCTCGCGAGCGATTCTGGTTTACAACCGTGGCCGCCAGGAACATCTAGCCGACGGCATCGTGGTTACACCATCGCACAATCCGCCGGAGGATGGAGGCTTCAAGTACAACCCGCCCAACGGCGGCCCGGCTGATACCGACGTGACCCGCTGGGTAGAGAATCGCGCGAACGAATTGTTGCGAGCAGAGAATGTAGGGGTCAAGCGAATTCCGTTTGCTAAGGCGATCCGGTCCGCGACCACGCACCAGGAAGATTTCGTCCTGCCGTATGTTCGCGATCTCAAAAATGTCGTTGACATGGACGCGATTCGCGGCGCCCACCTTAAACTTGGCGTTGACCCATTAGGAGGATCCTCGCTGCCTTATTGGGAACCGATCAACTCGATTTACGGGCTGGACATTGTCGTCACCAATCCAATAGTCGACCCGACCTTTTCGTTCATGACCGTTGACCACGACGGCAAAATTCGCATGGACTGTTCGAGTCCCTATGCGATGGCCAGGCTGGTCGGTCTGAAAGATCAGTACCAGGTGGCTTTCGGGAACGATACCGACGCTGATCGGCACGGGATCGTAACTCCGGTTGCGGGTTTGATGAACCCGAATCACTACCTTGCCGTTGCCATCCGCTATTTGCTCGAGCACCGGCCCCAGTGGCGTAACACAGTTGCCGTGGGAAAGACTCTGGTGAGCAGCAGCATGATAGACCGGGTCGTCAAAAAGCTCGGCCGCAAGCTCCGCGAAGTGCCAGTGGGTTTCAAGTGGTTTGTGCCGGGCCTGGTCGATGGATCGTACTGTTTCGGTGGAGAAGAAAGTGCTGGGGCGAGCTTTCTTCGTCTTGACGGCACAGTATGGACGACCGACAAGGACGGGCCGATCATGGACTTGCTGGCGGCGGAGATTACCGCGCGTACTGGCAAGAATCCCGGAGAACACTACCGCGAACTCACGGCGGAGTTCGGCATCCCGTACTACACGCGCATCGACGCGCCCGCCACGCCCGAGCAGAAAGCAAAGTTGGAAAAACTCACCCCGGACGCGGTAAAGGAGGCAAACCTGGCGGGCGAACCAATCACCGCAAAGCTGACCAAAGCCCCGGGCAACGATGCCCCAATCGGCGGCTTGAAAGTTGTGGCGGAGAGCGGTTGGTTTGCAGCGCGACCCTCCGGTACCGAGAACATTTATAAGATCTACGCCGAGAGTTTCAAGAGCCAGACCCATCTGAACGCGATCCTCGGCGAGGCAGAGGAGATGGTGAATAACGCGCTGGGTTCGTCCGCAGTCGTTCCTAAGCAGGGAGGCCGTGCATGAGCGGCAATGACGCGCTCATTAATATGCCGCCGTTTCCGCTCGAGTATCGCGCTTCTGGCTTGTTGCTGCACGTCACGTCTCTGCCCTCATCGTATGGCATCGGCGATTTGGGATCGTCGGCCTTCTCATGGATTGATCGTCTCCACGATGCCGGCCAGAGGTGGTGGCAGGCGCTCCCGCTGGGTCCGACTGGTTACGGAAACTCGCCCTATCAATCAATGTCTTCGTTTGCCGGCAACGAACTGCTGATCAGTCCCGGCTCTCTCATTTCGGACGGGCTTTTACAGGCGAGCGATAGTGAATCTCGGTTTTCCGCGGACGCGGTTGATTACGTATCCGTCGTTCCATTCAAACGGCGGTTGCTCGAAACGGCGTGGGCAAATTTCAAAGCCGGGGAGCGCAAAGACGAGGACCTGCGGCCCGCCTTTGACGAGTTCTGCGCTAGGCAAGCGCATTGGCTGGAAGATTACGCTCTGTTCCGGGCACTGAAAGAAAAGTATCGCCAAGCCTATTATCTGGAGTGGCCAGCAGAGTTGGTTCGACGCAGCCCTGGCGCACTCGCCGAGGCGCGGCGAGAGTTAGCAAATCAAATTGATCAGGTTCGCTTCGCGCAATTCCTGCTGTTCCGCCAGGCCGATCAACTCAAGGAGCATGCCCATGCCAAGGGCGTGAGTTTGATCGGCGATCTGCCCTTTTTTGTTTCCTCGGATTCCAGTGATGTTTGGGCGAACCCTGAGCTATTCCTGCTCGATGAGCAGCATCGGCCGCGCTTCGTCGCCGGAGTTCCTCCCGATTATTTCAGCGCACAAGGTCAATTGTGGGGCAATCCCGTTTACAACTGGGATGCCGTGCGCTCGACTGGTTATCGGTGGTGCATCGATCGGTTGCGTGCTTTGCTCGCTCACGTCGATGTGATTCGCTTGGATCACTTCCGCGGGTTCGCGGCTGCGTGGCACGTTCCAGCCGGAGCGTCAACGGCTCAGTCCGGACAGTGGGTGGCGGGCCCGGGAGCCAGCTTTTTTCAAGCAGTACAAACAGAGCTGGGTCACCTATCATTCATCGCAGAAGATTTGGGTGTGATTACGGCCGACGTGCAGGCCTTGCGCGACCAGTTTCGGCTGCCGGGGATGCGCGTCCTGCAATTCGCCTTCGATGGGCATGCGGACAATCCATATCTGCCGCAGAACTTCGTCCGCAATACAGTCGCCTACACCGGTACGCACGACAATGCCACAACGCGACAATGGTATGAGGAATTGCCCGACTACCAGCGGCAGAACTTGTGGAGCTACCTCAAGCGTTCGCCGGGAACCAGTGCGGATGCCGCTCCAGAGTTGATGCGGCTGGCATGGTCGTCACCAGCAGCGCTCGCGATCGCTCCGTTGCAGGATCTGCTCAACTTGGGAAGCGAAGCTCGTATGAACGTGCCTGGTCGTGCCGAGGGGAACTGGCGTTGGCGTGTCCGAGAAGACATGCTATCCCCTCAGGCTTTTCAATGGCTGCAGGATTTGACGGAGAGTTCCAATCGCTCGGCTAGCCATGCAAAATCCGTCAGGGCGTAAGTGGGCCGCGAAGGTGCCACGAGCCTCCGTCGATCACGGCATGCGGCTATGTGACATAGCAAGTGGATACGAATGAAAAAAGAGACACTGGTGAACAATTCGAACCTCGAAGTGCACGCCAACTTAGCCGGCACTGCCCCTTCCGTGGCAGCGCCACCTGCCAGGCGTCCGACATGGGAGGAATCTGAGGGCAGCCCATTGCCACTTGGCGTCCACTGGATTGAGGAGGAGCAAGCGTTCAATTTTGCCGTTCACTCGGAACATGCCGATAGCGTCACTCTATTGCTCTATTCTCCAGCCGATCTAGTCAATCCTCTTCTGAGGCTTCAATTGGATTTTTTGCACAACAAGTCGGGACAGATTTGGCACTGCCGTGTCCCAGTCGCAAAGATTCCTGAGGCTCGCTATTACGCATACTCCGTCTCAGGACAGACTATCCCTCAACTCCATAGCTTCGACCCGCAGAAGGTCCTCCTCGATCCGTACGCGAAGTGCATTTTCTTCCCACGCGGTTTTGATCGGAGCTTGGCCATGCGGGAAGGATCCAACGCAGGCAGCGCACCTTTGGGAGTGCTGTTCGATCACCGAGCGACATTTGACTGGTCGGGGCATGGGTCTCCGTATCATGAGTCGGATGCAGTCATCTACGAACTTCACGTGAAAGGTTTCACTAAGAACCCAAATTCAGGTGTCGACCCATCGCGTGCTGGCACATACGCCGGTCTCGTGGAAAAGATTCCCTATTTAGAGGAACTCGGGGTAACGGTAGTAGAACTGATGCCGGTTTTTCAGCGTGATCCACAAGAAGGCGACTACTGGGGCTATATGCCTTTGAACTTCTTCGCGCCGCACGCACAGTACGCGAGCACACACAGTACTGATGAGCAGCGTCTTGAATTCAAGAATATGGTGAATGCTTTTCATCAGGCCGGTATCGGCGTGGTGCTGGACGTCGTATACAACCACACTTGCGAGGGCGACTACAAAGGCCCGATTTACAGCTTCAAGGGTCTAGACAGCGCCGGCTATTACATGCTTACCTCCGATCCGGCAAACCCCTACGCCAATTACTCCGGCACCGGCAATACTTTGAATTTCGGCCAGGCACACGTGCGCAAGATGGTGATTGATAGTTTGCGTTATTGGAAGCGAGGGATGCATATCGACGGATTCCGCTTTGATCTGGCGTCGGTATTCAGCCGCAACGCGGATGGATCGCTCAACTGGGGCGAAGCGCCCATCTTCAGTGAAATTGCCGCGGACCCCGAATTAGGACCTGTGCGTTTGATCGCGGAGCCTTGGGACACAGCTGCTTATCAGCTCGGGCGAGGATTCCCCGGATTGACCTGGCTGCAGTGGAACGGCCGGTTTCGTGATGATGTTCGTCGTTTTGTTAAGGGCGACAACGGGATGGTTCCTGAAGTGATGCGACGTATCTATGGCAGCGATGATTTGTTTCCAGATAGCCGCGCCGATGCTTATCACGCATATCAGAGCGTGAATTATGTAACGTCCCACGATGGCTTCACGCTCTACGATCTTGTCTCTTACGACCGTAAGCGGAACTGGCAAAACGGAAATAATAATCAGGACGGTACCGACGCGAACTACAGTTGGAATTGTGGACAAGAAGGGGATGAAGCTCTGCCCCCGGCGGTCCGTGCACTGCGCCGGAAGCAAGTAAAAAATTTCTGCTGTCTGCTCTTCTTATCTAACGGTACGCCCATGTTTCGGGCCGGGGACGAGTTCCTGAACACGCAATTTGGCAACAACAATCCCTACAACCAAGACAACGAAATTGGATGGCTGGATTGGAATCAACTCCGATCCAATAATGACATTTTCCAGTTCTTCAAGAAGATGATTGCGTTCCGGAAAAATCATCCCTCGCTGAGCCGGAGTAGGTTCTGGCGGGAGGATGTTTCCTGGTACGGCGTTGGCCTCACGGTCGATTTGTCCCCCGACTCGCACAGCCTGGCATTCTGCTTGCACGGTGCTTCTCAAGGTGATGACGACATCTATGTGATGATCAATGCGTACTGGGAAGAGTTGGAGTTCAATGTGCAAGAGGGAACAGCACAGGAGTGGAAGAGAATTGTGGACACCGCTTTGCCCGGTCCAGATGATTTCTCGGACGCCGGAATCCCTCTAGAGCGGATGAATTACCTACTGGCTCCAAGATCGATTGTGGTCTTATATCGACCCAAGAAAAGCGACACTCGGAAGGGTCCATGAGCACGCGATCGAGGGTCATTGTCGTCGTCGGCGATCACAAAGATGCCGATAGTCTGGTCAGTTCGGCTGTCCGCAAAAGCTGACGCCGCACTGGACGACATAATGGTTCAAGACATTTGAACGTCACCGCATTCCCAGTGGGCCGGCTATTTGATGTCGCGGGCAGGCGCGGTTCAACGCTTCTGGTACGGGTGGAAGATGTAGTCTTTCGCTTTCACGGGCGTATGGCACGCGTATCCGCAGTCTGAGAGGCTCTTAGCATCGGGCGAATACTTGTCCGATGCGGCATCGTAGTTGAGCACCGCGTATCCCCATCCGCCGCTTTTCGGAAACCTCTTGCTGTCCTTTTCCATGAAGAAAGCTTGGGCAAAGACGTCTGGCACATCCACGACGAAGGGGGCCTCTGTGCTCTTCTTTGGCTTCCACTGGAGCTTCGCGATCTTGGACCCTTCCGGGAAAGGCTGGCCGTTGCCCGGAATGCCGGACTTGTACGCATTGATCATGATCGGATTGGCGACGATCACTTTGAGCACTTCATCGGTCCGGGCGGAAGAGACCACCGACCAGTCCTCGTATCCCCTGAAGTCGGAGAACGCGATTCCGCTCGGCGATTTCAGCGAGTACTTGTCCTGCGCGCCCTGCGCGTGAATGGCTGCGGCACCAAGGACGGCGAGCGCTGCCACGGCTGTCGCACCGATGGTAAAGCCGGCGATACGTTCCATGGCGGTGCGTGTTCCTATCTTTCGTTCTTGTTGCTGTTGCACCACAGATTCCCTCACAAGTTCAGGCACGGTGTATTCTCCTTCACAAAAGAGTTTTCTAAGCCCGATCAACGTCCATCTCGAACCATCGCCATTAAGCCAGACGTGAGGGGAGTAAAACAATTGGACTATGGTATCGATGGCACCTTCGAATCAAGTGTCTGCTGGCTACCCTTTAACGGCCATCTAGTGTAGGAGCGATTCCCAGTTGGCTGGCACCCTCCCTGCGGGTCCAGGTACGGGCTGAGTTTTTGGATGCGAATGCGGCGGAAGCAACTCCACACCCTTGATCATCCCCTGCTTCTCGTAATCGTAGAACCAGTTCTCGCCCGGCTCGAAACTGGCAATGATCGGATGCCCTGTTGCTGCCGCATGCTTGGATGCATGCTGACTCGGAGAACTGTCACAGCATCCGATGTGCCCACACTCCGCACACCGGCGGAGATGAAACCACCAACTAGTCGGTGAGGCCAGGCATTCCACACACCCATCGCCACTCGGCTTCGAAGCGGGGTTGATTCCGCGCAGACCCTTTTTCACTTACGATTTTCCTTTCGCGTCCTCTGTTCGCAAATTAATGTCAAGCTACCAGCAAGATCTTCCCGCTACCACCCTTTTCTGCCGTTGCTTGAGCTTCGGCCGCTTCACTAAGTGGCAGTTTCTGGCTAATCGGGATTACTAGCTTGCCGTCTCGCACCGCTGCGGCCATGAACTCGAGCGTTTTCCTGTCGAATTTCGAGAATACTGGCACCACCTTTACAGATGGGTACTTCGCGGCGTTCTGCGGCGCGCCGAGAACCGAAGCAAACACCCCTCCCGGCTTAACCTTGGCGATCAGTTTCTCGGCGGTTCTTCCGCCGACCGCATCCGCCACCGCATCGAGCGGCGGAAGATTCGCAATCGCGGTGTCGTTGTCGGTTGCGACCACCTGATCCGCGCCGACAGTCTTCGCCTCATCCATCTGCCTCTTCAAAACCCCCGCGATCACCGTCGCCCCGCGTTCCTTCGCAGTGAATACCGCCGAACGCCCGACATTTCCAGCAGCACCTACGACCATAACCGTCTGGCCCGCCTTGATTTCCGTAGCTGAAAGGAGCTGGTTGCCGGTCGTCGTCACCAGGGGCAGCGCCGCCGCCTCGATCAAATCGAGCCCCTTGGGGATCTTTGCCAAGATCGCTGCATTCACGACACAAAGTTCGGCGTAAGTGTTGTCCGCCATGGCGAACACCTGGTCGCCGACGGAAAAGCCTTCCGCTCCCGGTCCAATCTTCACCACGGTCCCCGCAATGTCAACTCCTATTAGTCCTGGAAACTTGATGGGATAAAAATCTTTCGTCAATCCGGCACGTCGTTTGTAGTCGATCGGATTCACGCTCGCGGCGGCGACCCGCACCAGTACTTCGCCGGGACCCGCCACCGGGTCAGGGTATTCCTCGAACTTGAGTACTTCGGGTCCGCCATATTGGTGGACAACAATTGCTTTCATATTTCACCTCTTTGTATACCCTGGACGAACAGTCACCAATACAATTTAGATGAATGAAGCCAGAATTGATCGCCGGGTCGATGGAGTTCCGAAATTTGAAACTGGAAACTACCAGGATAGGCATGACTAAACATTTAGGGAGAAACGGCCTACCGATTCTTGCGCTCGATAGTAGCTCGTCCCAGTGGATTCTTAGCTCCGCGCTCGGCGTTTGCGCGTCACGGCGCCTTTGGCGGCAGCCTCTTTTCTATTCTTTTGAGGATGAATGCCCAGCTCGTGCCACGACGTTTCCGCGAGGTTGACGTCGTAGTACTTTGCAGCTTTCTCGATGTTCGCGAACGCCAAAGCACGGTCGGCGTCGGAGACGTCGATGACTTGATCGAAGCGCGCGACCGCGTTACGCAAATGTCGTGCGTCAGTCAACGGTTCTTTACGCTGCTTCGGAAACGCGTAGACGCTGCCAGGCAAGTCGCTCTGCTTCGTCAGCCGCCCGTGTTTCTCGTGAGGCTTCCAGGTCGCTTCGGGCATGTCTCTGCCATCCTTTCTAATGTGGGCATCCGTCCGCCATCCATTTTGCGAATAGTTCAATGCGAGACTGCGGCCAAGGACCTTCTCCCTTTGGGGGTGGGGGCGGCATCACCGCTCCTCCGATTCCCCGGATGCGATCGTAGATGGCAGCAGCGTGCTTTTTGACGTCATCGTAACTTCCCAGGTTGAACGCTTTGCTCATGCCTTGAATGTCCCGTTCCGTAAAGAGCGGGCGAATGTCCGTTTGAAAGCTCGTCGTTTTCGTCATTGCGCCTCACAGTCACTGGATTATACGGATATCGCGGTCTTCTTCGTGAATCTAAAGCTTCCTGTCTTTTGACGTCAAGGTATAGATTCTTCGTTTCAAGTCTGAACCTACCAACTTAAGGTAACGCTGATCTGCCCAAGGCTGAACTCAAGTCCCGCATGCCGAAATTCTTTCAGGCAGCACTCCGCCGTGCCATTGGCCGCACTTCCCGCAGTAGACGAGTCTAACGCCTTATCGATAATACTCATCGTCTTCCCCGAGACAGGCGAGCGGTGCGGCCAAGCCGCTTTTTCTAAGTGTCGCTCTTCCGGCCGAATCGGCCGGGATAAAGCGATTACACCCGAGGTCCTCCGGCGAATCAATTGGACGATGGTATTGGCGATACCTTGGTATTGGACCCCGTGGAATAAAGTACGCATCACTCTATGCCCCTACGTCCAATCCATACTTTGGTGGTAATCGAGAGGTTCGTTCAATGGATTCGTCATCGTGATTCTGGCCTAAGGCGATGCGGCATGACCGACACTGAGATACGGAAATTCGGACGTCGTGCGCTGATCGCGAAATGCCCGATGAGGCGAGTAAGCCCGGCCTACAAAAAGGGAGACACACAAGGTTTCATCAAAATCTGCGTCGATGCGGAAACGAAATAGATTCTGGGCAGTGCGATTCTTGGGGTCGGGGGCGATGACGTTCGACTTTAGTTCTGAGATTTGGTCCAGTGCCCGTCCCACTCTCTATAGAGGCTAGTAAGAAACTCATTCCAAGCGGCCGCAGGGCGGGAGCTGGGGTAAGGCTCGGGGCGAATCGGTTTTTCTGAACTCCAGACGATCTCGAATTGTCCAGCGTCGACAATCTTTCCGAGTCGCATCGTCTTCCAAGTATGTTGATTCTCTGAATCTATTCGGACAGGCCCACCGGGAGCATCGAATTTCTGCTTCCTCAGCGCTTGTCGGACGGCTGGCGTGTTTGTCGTCCCCGCTTCTTCTACCGCCTGAGCCCAGAGATGGACTCCCAAATACCCAGCTTCCATCGGATCGGCAGTCACGCGCTGGCGCCCATATCGATGACGAAACTTCTCCACAAAAATGCGGTTCTCCGGCCGGTCAAGGCTCTGAAAGTAGTTCCAGGCGGCATAATCCCCCAGAGTTTCTTTCGTCGACAGGCTCTGCAATTCAATCTCGCCGATGCTGAAGTAGACAGTCGGAACTTTCGCAGGCGTAATTCCGGCCGCGCGGAGAAGGCGGGTGTAAAACAAGTTCGTGTCGCCGACGAGGGAATTGAAGATCACGTCTGGCTTACTCCTTGCGATGGTGCGAACAACCCTGGTTACCTCCGTGCTGTCCGGGAGCACGTACTCTTCACCAACAATCTCGCC
Organism: Candidatus Acidiferrum sp.; assembly: GCA_035272765.1. Taxonomy (GTDB): domain Bacteria; phylum Acidobacteriota; class Terriglobia; order Acidiferrales; family UBA7541; genus Acidiferrum. The sequence goes on along the minus strand of DATEQG010000080.1, from coordinate 2,205 downwards.
TCCTAACCCCTCGACCTCATCCCGAATAATCGCGTTTGCGGCCCGCGAATAGACAGAATTCCACCCCACCAGAAAGAACCGTTTCTTTCGGAGGAAACCAAATGCCCACTGAACTGCGGGGACAATCTGTTGATTGGGCGCCGCGCCCGTGTAAAAAATGTTGGGACACTGCTCCATTCCTTCATATTGAGTCGGATAAACCAATAGGTGATCTTGTTTTTCCACGATCGGGAGCACTGACTTCCGGCTCGCAGACGTCCAGCAGCCGAATATCGTGCAGACCTCTTCCCTGGCGATTAACCTCTCGGCATGGCGGGCGAAAACTGTTTCTTCCGACTGCCCATCGACTACCACGGGCAGGACCTCTCGTCCTAAAATCCCCCCTCGCCCATTGATCTCTTCGATTGCGAGCAGAGTGGCATCAACTACCGGACCCTCGGTCCAGGCCATGGTCCCAGTCAGGGAATGGAGAATCCCCACTCGCAACCCGTCATGGGCTTTTCTGGGCTTCGTTTCCGGCGGTGGGGTTTCTGTACGAGTACGGACTGGCGAGGAAGGAGTCTCAAGTTCAACGCGAAGCAAAAAGCGATAGCCGCGCGCCGGAACGGTCTCGATGTACCGCGGCTTTCTTGCGTCATCACCTAGCGTTTCGCGCAGTTCCCGGATATATCCCCGGAGCAATTCATCACTAACGACGGTGTCCGTCCAGATATTCTCGAGTAGCTCTTGCTTGGTCACGAGGCGTTGAGCGTTCCGCACAAGGTAGAGCAAAACCTCAAACGTCTTGGGCCTCAAGGGGATCAAGGAGGATTCCCGCCACAGCTGCTCGTTGGCGACGTCGAGCCGAAACGGCGCGAATACAAATGTAGCGTCCGGGGTCACTTGGCACCTGATCGGCTTTCACGGCCGGCCTTTATTCTACGGAAGTTCTACGGAACTTCCACGTTCCTTCTATGGCCTAAAATGCGGCGTGGCCGTACGCTGAGCCCATGGGGAGCTACAAAAAGCCACGGAGGGCCACGAAAGGACGAAAGGAAACCGGTTCACCGTCAGAAGCTTCGTCCATGCCCCCGGAGCGTGCATTTGTCGTTCAGTTTCGCCAGGCCACCAAGTCGGAGCCCGGTTGGTTCAGCGGACGGGTGGAACACATGATGTCTGGGCAATTCGCAAGCTTTGTGAACCCTCGAGAACTGACGGCGTTCTTTCGGAGAGTCCTGAATCAACAATTTTCTCCGCAGCAGGAGAAAGCCGGTGGTCGTAACGTCAGAACCTAAGGAGTTCTTGGGGCAAGTAACTGCCAACAGCCAAATGTCTCCGTAGTTTGTGCTTTCAACTCGTCGTCTTATTTCTTACAAAGGAACATGCGAAGCAAACAGCGGAAGTGGCACCGCTGTGAACGCGGTGGTGAGCCTGATTGTTTCCCGTTGGTGGCGGACGTACAATCAGATGGTTTTCCGAGGTAATCGTCATGCGCCAACGGACCGCGGGGACTATTGCTGAACTGTGGCGCTATCCAATCAAGTCGATGCTCGGAGAGCAGCGAAGCCAGCTCGCAATCACCCCGCGAGGCAGCCTTGGTGATCGTGCCAAGGCATTACGCGACCTCAAGACCGGGAGAATCGCGAGCGCGAAGAAGTTCCCACGGCTCCTCGACTTTCATGCACGGTACGAAGTTGAGCCGACTTACGACACTCCGGGGCGAATTGAGATCACAACACCAGGGGGTCGGACAGTCTGCGCCGACGATCTAGAAGCATCCGCGATTATTTCGGATGAGCTTGGACATCCGGTTCGATTGGAGAACGAGCCGCGCAGTGAAGAAAAAACGGACATCAATCGTGAGACAGTGTTCGGTGACGTGCCAGTCAACAAGTTCAAGCCGGACTGGACGCCCGAAACGATGCCTGATTACTTCCAATTGATGAAGGAATCGTTCTTTGAAATAGGCGCCGTCTTTGTGGTCGCAAGTGGATCCGTGGATCATTTGCGTAGGCTAGATGGCGGGACGGCGAAGATCGATCGGCGCCGGTTCCGTCCGAATATTTACATCGAGTCTGGGCCGGCATGGAGTGGTTTCGTTGAAGACTCCTGGATCGGTGGCTCACTGGAAATCGGTGGAACCGTAAGAATCCAGGAGTTCCAGCCAACAGTATGGTGCGTCACCTCCACGCTGGCGCAGGAAGACCTGCCTCGCGATTTGACCAT